>JAVBUC010000063.1:0-64687 GCA_031555765.1 Bacteroides sp.
CTCTTCCCATTCCGAACAGAGAAGTTAAGCCTTGTCACGCCGATGGTACTGCGTAACAGTGGGAGAGTAGGTAGCCGCCACTTATAACAGAAGCCCTTTCGTACAAATACGTACGGAAGGGCTTACTTGTTTATATACATTCCCGAACCTTACAACTGTCAGTTTACAGATTTTAATCTTTCTGGAAATGCGTCAGGCAAAGCTTATATTCTCGTTTGTTTACGAATAGCTATTCTTGTGTCTATGTTTTTGGGCGTGACTACGTATGGGTGTTCTTTTAATACCCTTTTCTTCTCGATGTTTCAGCTGTTTATTCCCGTTTTTATGTTGTTAAGTTAAATTTATATCTATGTCTTTTAAACAAATGTAACATGCTTTTTGTTGTTATTGTAAAGCCGGAAAAAAGTCTATTTAAAAGATGTAAATAGGCGTCTATATTCCAGTTTTTAGCATTACATTTGCGACTGAAATTTTAAGAGTAATAGAACAATGAAGGCTACTGTAAAGTTCATAGGAATTTGTCTTTTATTTATGTTGATATTCAACGTAAACGGGAGGGCTATGGAAGTATCCGGAGTTTCTACTACTGCTTGTCAATTTGTGAAAGGAACAGAAGAATGTCACACGCTCGGTCAGGAGAAAGCTTTCGATGCCAACATCTGGCACTCTCTTTCTACATCGGACATTGAGCTGGGAGCAAAACTAGCTAACGAATTTCAAAACGCCAATACAAATAATCAACGAAACCGACGTTTGCTAGAACAAATAGTACTGTTTACAGGACTATATGAAACCCTTCTAAAGGATGGTTTGTTACCAGATGGCAGAAGGCTTTTCGTGACTACTCCTGTTGTTCTATTCGGCTCTGATTATTACATCTTCGCGCTAAGGCGTATTCTCATTTAATCTTCATTTCTCTTTTTATGCTGCGACCCATAACCGGGTTGTAATACAATCGTTGTGCCCGGGCATTTCATAAAATACCCTTGTACATCACTCTATTGTAGTGTTGTGCCACATCCTTATTACCCAAGAATTACTATTAAATTTTATATTCAATCAATTTAAAAACTAAAATTATTATGGAAACTACTCAAAAAGTACAAAAAAAGACTTCTGGTTTTAGCGGTATTAAAGCTGCTGGGTTAGTAATTGTTTGCTGCTTCGTGCTTGCAATCTGCATCTACGAGTTCTTGTATGGTAACCCGGGTAACTTTGTGAACAATGACCCGAATAATCACCCGCTCCAAGGTAACTTCTTGGGAACAATCTATAAAGGGGGTGTCATCGTACCTGTCATCCAGACTTTGTTGCTTACTGTATTGGCATTGAGTATCGAACGCTATTTCGCTCTGCGTACAGCTTACGGTAAAGGTTCATTGACGAAGTTTGTAGCAAACATCAAAGCTGCCTTGAATGCAGGCGACTTGAAGAAAGCGCAGGAAATCTGCGACAAGCAAAAAGGCTGTGTAGCTAACGTAGTAACAGCTACTTTAAAGAAGTACGATGAAATGGAAAAAGATGCAATTTTGGCGAAAGACCAGAAACTGCTGGCTATCCAGAAAGAGCTGGAAGAAGCTACTGCCCTCGAAATGCCGATGATGCAACAGAATCTTCCGATTATCGCTACGATCACTACACTGGGTACGTTGATGGGGCTTCTCGGAACTGTAATCGGTATGATCCGTTCATTTGCTGCTTTGGCATCTGGTGGTTCGGGCGACTCTCTGGCTCTGTCACAAGGTATCTCTGAAGCTTTGATCAACACTGCTTTCGGTATCTTGACTGGTGCTTTGGCCGTTATCTCTTATAACTATTTCACTAACAAGATTGACAAGTTGACGTATTGCCTCGACGAGGTAGGTTTCTCAATCGTGCAGACATACGCTGCTACTCATAAGTAATTGTGCGAACCCTTCTAAAATAAAAAATCATGGGTAGAGCAAAAATTAAAAAGAAAGATACGTTCATTGACATGACGGCCATGAGTGACGTTACCGTACTTTTGCTTACCTTTTTTATGTTGACTTCGACCTTCGTAAAAAAGGAACCAATTGTGGTAGCGACACCCGCCTCGGTCTCTGAAATAAAAATCCCCGAAACGAATATCCTCCAGATTCTGGTGGATCCCCAGGGGAAGATATTTATGAGTATGGACAAACAGAGTGACATGAAGGCCACTCTGGAAGCTATGGGACAAGAGTATGGTGTGAGTTTCGATCCGAAGGAGGAAAAAGCCTTTTCGCTGTTGCCTACATTCGGTGTACCAATGAAAAGTATGAAGACCTATTTGAACCTGCCCGGCGAAAAGCAGGATGCTGTTCTGAAAAATGAAGGCATTCCCTGCGATAGCATCGACAATCAGTTCAAAGCTTGGGTACGTAATGCACGCGCAACAAATAGTGAACTGCGTATTGCTATTAAGGCCGACGCTTCTACACCCTACTCTGTAATAAAGAATGTTATGAATTCACTTCAGGACCTCAGAGAGAACAGGTACAACCTGATCACTTCTCTGAAAACTACTTCTGAAGAATAAAAACGTATGGAACTATGAGTGCAGAAGTACAACAAAGTGATAATGACAAAAAAGGCAAGAAGACCAAGCAAAAGAAAATGAGTGTTCGCGTAGACTTTACGCCGATGGTGGACATGAACATGTTGCTAATCACCTTCTTTATGCTTTGTACCTCGTTGAGCAAACCGCAAACGATGGAGATAAGCATGCCCAGTAATGAAAAGGACCTCACCGAAGAACAGCAAACTAAAGTAAAAGCTTCACAAGCACTTACTTTACTGCTGGGAAAAGATAATAAGCTGTATTATTACGAGGGTGAGCCCAACTATAAGGACTATTCTTCCCTGAAGGAATCTTCTTATGATGCCGATGGACTGCGCGCACTTCTTTTGAAGAAGAATGCTCCGGCCGTGCGCGAAGTGAGAGAACTGAAAGCGAAGAAAGCTAACCTGGAAATATCGGAAGAGGATTTTAAGACGCAAGTTGCCGAAATTAAAAACGGAAAAGATACGCCTGTTGTCATCATCAAGGCTACAGACGATGCTACTTATATGAATCTGATCGATGCGCTGGATGAAATGCAGATATGCGATATAGGTAAATATGTGATTGCACAGATTGCCGATGCCGACGAGTTCTTGCTGAAGAACTACGAAACGCAAGGGCAGCTCTCAGCCAATATTGCAGAATAAAGTTCCACTAATAAAAGAGTAAAAAAATGGCAAAATTAGATTTGACATCTCATGAATGGTGCGAACTGATATTTCAAGGCAAAAATCATGAGTATGGCGCATATAAAATGCGCGAAGATTCAGCGAAGAGACACAATCTGGCAATGTTGATAGTGGTGATCATTGCGGCTGTTGCCCTGTGTATCCCTACTTTGGTGAAGTGGGCTACACCCAAGCAAAAAGAAGTAATGACCGAAGTTACGACACTCTCGCAACTGGACGAACCGGAGGTGAAACAAGACGAAATGAAGAAAGTAGAACCGGTGGCACCGCCTCCTCCCGCTTTGAAGAGTTCGATCAAGTTTACCGCACCGGTCATCAAGAAAGACGAAGAAGTGCGTGAGGAAGACGAAATCAAGAGCCAGCAAGAACTGACCAATACGAAAGTGGCCATCTCCATTGCCGACGTGAAAGGTAACGACGAAGTAGGAGGAAAGGATATTGCCGACCTCAAACAAGTGGTGACCCAGGCGGAACCGGCCAAAGAAGAAGTCTTCGATATGGTGGAGCAGATGCCTACCTTCCCTGGCGGCAATGCTGAATTGATGGCGTTTATCGGTAAAAACCTGAAATACCCTACCATCGCTCAGGAAAACGGAACGCAAGGACGTGTTATCTGCCAGTTTGTGGTAGGTCGCGACGGACAGGTGCGCGACGTGACTGTGGTTCGTTCAGTAGACCCTTACTGTGATAAGGAAGCCATCCGTGTTATCCAATCGATGCCGAAATGGATCCCCGGAAAGCAGAATGGTAAGGCGGTAGCTGTGAAGTACACAGTACCTATTGTGTTTAAATTAAGCTAATACAGGTATGTTAATGAAGGAACAATTTCGGATAATGGGAATGGCTGCTTTGGTAGTACTCGCGGTAGCCTGTAAACCAAGGCCTAATAAGGACGGACACACGGATACGAATTCATCGGGAACCATCATGGTTGCTGTGGACGAGAGTTTTCGCCCGATCATTCAGGAGGAAGTGGATGTGTTCGAAGCACTTTATCCCTTAACCGAAATTGTTTCTCGTTACACAACGGAGGTGGATGCCATCAACCTGCTGCTGAAAGACAGTGTGCGACTGGCTATTGCTACCCGCATGCTCACTCCTGAAGAGTTGGAGTCTTTTCACAGCCGGAAATTTGAACCGAGAGCCATCAAGATTGCAACAGACGGACTGGCATTGATCGTGAACCGGCAAAATCCGGATTCATTGATCAGCGTGCGCGACATTCGCCGGATCCTGGGTGGCGAAGTGAAGAGTTGGAAAGAAATCTATCCTACTTCCAAGTTGAAGGATATTACTGTGGTGTTTGACAATAAGAACTCCAGTACGGTTCGTTTCGCTATTGATTCGATTTGCAAAGGGACGCCGCTGTCGGCTACCGAGGTGAAAGCCGTGCAGACCAATCCGCAGGTGATCGACTATGTAGCTCAGACTCCCGGTGCCATCGGGGTGATCGGGGTGAACTGGTTGGGCAACCGCAATGACTCTACCAAGCTTTCTTTCCGTGATGAAGTTCGGGTGATGGCGGTAAGTGCAGAAGATATGCCTACGGTGGAAAATAGTTTCAAACCGTATCAGGCTTATCTGTACTATGGAGACTATCCGTTGGCGAGACCTATCTACGCTTTATTGAACGACCCTCGCAATGCATTGCCCTGGGGGCTCGCTTCATTCATTACATCCGACAAAGGGCAGCGGATAATTTTAAAATCAGGACTTGTGCCCGCTACCCAGCCTGTGCGCATAGTCAATATTAGGGACAAAAAATAACTAAAATTACTTTACAATGAGACGCATTCAATTATTTTTAGCAGGAGTATTTGTAGCTGTAAGCTCACTTTGCGCTCAAACCGAAGACTGGCAAGCTGAAATTGCTAAAATCAAAGGAATGATTGCAACGAATACGGTGCAGGCTGTGCAAGAAGCCGACCAGCTGGTCAAAGGAAAAAACAAAAAGAATCTGGACTTGTATGCCGCTATCTCTTATTCTTTCCTGGAAAACGGAAAGATCGTCGAGGCCGAAAAGTACCTCGCCATGGGACAGAAAGTGAATAATAAATCGGCCCTGTTGTCGGTATTGGCTGGTGATATAGCCGTTGCCAAGAAAGAACCGGGCATCGCTTGCCAGGCATACGAACAAGCGATCTATTACGATGCAACGTGCGAAGAAGCATACGTCAAATTCGCCGATGTGTACAAGGGCGCAAGCTCACAGATGGCCATTGAAAAGCTGGAACAGCTGAAAGCAATGAACCCTCAGAGTGTTGTTGCCGACAAGAAACTGGCCGAAATCTATTATCGGTACAATAAATTCGGTCAAGCCGCTGAAGCTTATGCCAGTTTCATTAATAAACCCGAAGCAACCGAAGACGACATCATGAAGTATTCGTTCACGTTGTTTTTGAACAAAGATTTTACCAAGTCACTCGAAGTGGCCCAGATGGGGTTGCAGCGCAATCCTCGTAAAGCTGCTTTCAACCGGTTGGTTATGTACAACTATACCGATTTGAAAAACTATGACGAAGCTTTGAAAGCTGCCGATGCTTTCTTCAACGCATCTGACAAAGCCGACTACTCGAGCTTGGACTATAAGTATTACGGACACTTGTTGTTGGCTACTGAAAACTATAATGGAGCTATTGATGCTTTCAAGAAAGCCATCGACCTGGATCCGAATCAAACCGATTTGTGGCTCTTGGTATCCGACGCTTATGAGCGTGGAAACCAGTTTGTAGATGCCATCAGTACATTCAACCAATATTACAGTTCACTGCCTGCTGACAAGCAAACACCCGACTTGCAGCTGCAATTAGGAAAACTGTATTACTCGGAAGCCACCAGCACTGACTCAGTGGCTGTTACTCCCGAGATGCGGTTGACTGCTTTAACTTCTGCCGATTCAGTATTTACAGTGCTAGCCAATGTGGCTCCGGATAGCTACCTGGGTAACCTCTGGCGTGCACGTACCAACTCGGTACTCGACCCTGAAACTACCCAAGGACTGGCCAAACCGTTCTACGAACAAGTGGCCGAGTTGCTGATTAGCAAGAACGACCCGCGATACAATCCGGCGTTGGTAGAGTGCTACAGCTACCTGGGTTACTACTACCTGGTGGCTAACAAGATGACTGAATCGAAAGACTACTGGAACAAAATTCTGGCTATAGACCCCGCCAATGCTACTGCCAAAAGAGCGTTGGATGGCATCAAATAGTAATAATTTTAGTTGTTTGTCGTTGGGAGGAGCGGAGAGTGATCTTAGCTCCTCCCTTTTTTTATGCCTTTTTCAATCTTTTTTCCTCTTTTATTTGGTTATCTCAGGAAGATACTCTATGTTTGTGGTGTACTAATAAACTAATACACTAAAATTCAAATATTCAATGTATGATGATCACAGTAGAGAATCTTCTTTTTACTTACCGTAGATCAAAACCGGCGGTGCTGAACAACTTCTCGCTCACGCTGGAAAAAGGACGGGTTTACGGTTTGCTGGGTAAGAACGGTGCGGGCAAGTCCACGCTGCTTTACCTGATGACTGGGCTGCTTACTCCCAAGAGTGGGCGAGTGATGTATCACGGCGTCAACGTGCGTCGTCGGTTGCCGGTGACACTGAACGACATGTTCCTGGTACCTGAAGAGTTCGAATTGCCTCCGGTATCCCTGATTACCTACGTGGAGCTGAACAGCCCGTTCTATCCTCGTTTCAGTAAGGAAGAAATGGTGAAGTACCTGCACTGCTTCGATATGGAGATGGATGTGAACCTCGGTGCACTCTCCATGGGGCAGAAGAAAAAAGCGTTTATGAGCTTTGCCTTGGCCACCAACACCTCGCTGCTGCTTATGGACGAGCCCACCAATGGCCTCGATATCCCGGGCAAGAGCCAATTCCGCAAATTTATCGCTTCGGGTATGACGGACGACAAGACCATTCTGATCTCCACCCATCAGGTGCGCGACATTGACAAGGCACTGGACCATGTACTGATCATGGACAATAACCGGGTACTGCTCGACGAGCCGATGGCGCGTATCAGCGAGAAAATCTTCTTTACCGAGAGCGACGACCGCGACCTGGCCCAGAAGGCATTATACGCCTGGCCATCGGTTCAAGGTAATATGCTGATGCTGCCCAATACGGATGGCGGAGAGTCCGAAGTAAACCTGGAACTCCTGTTCAATGCCACCTTGACAAAACCACAGGAAGTAGCCGGAATGTTTAACCCTAAAAAAGACGTACAATGATGAAAAATACATGCTTCAGTTGGCACCGTTTCTGGAACCTGTGCCAGAAAGAAATGGTCGAGAGTTGGAAAACGTACGTGCTTCGCTTCGTGTTGATGTATGGCGTATTGGTCATTGCTTTTGTCATAAATGGGTTTTCGGTATACAATGAAAGTCGTTCTTCCTGGTATGTGCAACGTGGACTCACTACCGACCCGGCTTGGGATTCCATCTTCCACATTATGATAATCGGCTTATTTATCTTCAGTTGCATCAGTGCTTCGCTGATCATGGATAGGATGAAGACCAAAACCAGTAGCCTGTCTGTGTTGTTGACTCCGGTAACTCCCTTCGAGTACTTCTTCTCCCGTTGGATCGTATTTACGGCAGGTTTCCTCGCCGTGTATCTCGTGGCTTATACGTTGGCCGACTGGACACGCGTGCTCTTCTTCCTCATGAAAGCCCCCGAGGGCATGATTGTCGAACCGGCCAGCCTGCATCACATCGTTTCAGTCAATCCGTTTGGCATATTTAAAGACGAAGATGGTGCCTCCCGAGTCGCAGGGTTTATAATGGGCTACTTCTTCCTGCAATCTTTCTTTGTGTTGGGAAGTTCCATCTGGCCCAAGAATTCGTTCCTGAAAACCTTTGCAGCAGGTATTCTGCTAATTATCGTTTTTGCATTGATAGGACAAGCATGCTATGCGCTTGGTGGAGTCAGATCCGCCAATGTGGAGATGACGTCAGAGGTTGGAAACCTGATAGCAGGGCTCATTATGGGTGGCTTCATATTGGCCAACTGGGCGCTTGCTTACTACCGATTCAAGGAGTCGGAGATTATTAACCGTTTCTAAAGTCGTAAGTATATGAATTTTAAAGAAAGCAAAGCTATCTATCTGCAAATAGCAGACAGAATATGCGACGAGATTCTTCTGGAGCAGTACCCCGAAGAAGAACGGGTGCCTTCGGTACGGGAGTATGCGGCCGTGGTGGAGGTGAATGCCAACACCGTGATGCGGTCGTACGACTATCTGCAATCCATCAACATCATCTATAACAAGCGCGGCATCGGCTATTTCGTCTCGCCGGGCGCACCGGAGGAGATCCTTAAGCTGCGTCGGACTCTCTTTCTGGAAGAGGAGATGAATCTATTTTTCCATCAGATACGTACGCTGAATATTCCTATGGAGGAAATCAGCCGGATGTACCAGGAGTTCTGCGCGAAGGAGTCATAACGTAACAATAAAACAAAGAAAAACATGAAACGTACAACATATATAATGATAGGTATGCTGCTGGCCAGTTTCGTGGGCTTGGCGGTGCTGATGCTCACTATTGGTGGAGAAAGAGAAGGATTGAGTCCCGAAATGTGTTTGGGCGATCCGGTCACTATGGATGCAGCTGGCGTAAAAGCCATTCGGATAATAGGCGATAACCACCATGACGGCGTGGAAGCTCTTTTCTCGACTGCTCTTTTGGTGACAAATGCCCAATCCGGCGAAAAAGGCTCATTTACTTATCCGGAAGCTGAGTACCTGCAAGTTTCCCGCATGGCCGATACCTTGTTGGTCAGAATTCGGCTGGATGCTATGAAGTTGAGCGACGAGGTCAAAGAACGAGGCCAATTCATGATGGGCAATATACAAATGACCCTACAAGCCGAGCCTTCTTTGGTATCTATTGCTAGCCAGGGAGTGAGTTTTGCTCCGATATTGAAACATCTTACGTTAGATAGTTTGACCATAGACAGCAATATGCTGTCTATGCAATATGGGTACAATTCTATAACTGATTTGCAGGTGGACTCATGTTCGCTGCGCTCATTCCGGGTTAGTGAAGGTAATGTGTCTTTTAAGGCAAAGGCCAGCCGGATAGGAAACCTCTATCTGAACCTGAATGGCATGTATAATTGGAAGTTAGAGGATTGCGACGTAGATACGGAATACCTGAGCGGACAAGGTCGACACTTCGACTGTGTCCTGGAAAAAGGCGAATGCAAGCAGATGTTCTGGCAGCCGGGCGACGAGGAATCCACCCTTCAGGTGACGCTGAAAGAGCCGTCGATGGTCATTGTACAGTAAGTACCCTTGGTGAATGAAAAACGGGGTGCTCCGTTCGGCAACGATCGGGGCATTCCGTTTTTTCGTGAAGAGTTATCACCGGAACACTTGATCAAACGCGCCGGGACACTTGACCAAACGCTCAGAATACTTGATGAAGCGCGCATAACACTTGACGAAATTTCGCCGGCAATTCAGCACTTTATCCCGATCTACAAAAAGAAAGAAAGGCAACAAATTGTTTCCAATTTATTGCCTTTCAGGTAGTTGCGGAGGCCTGACTCGAACAGACGACCTTTGGGTTATGAGCCCAACGAGCTACCAACTGCTCCACTCCGCGATGTTTGTGGGTGCAAAAGTAGTGCTTTTAATTGAGAAAACAAATTATTTGGGGATTATTTTCAATAAAAAGTATATTTCGTAGTTTAGTTACCGTTATAGACACTCTGGATGTTGCCGGTTACTGTATATAAACTGTTAATTTTACGTGCTATTTCTTGTATGGTAGGTAGAAAAGAATTACTTTTGCACACATTAATAAGCAATGTGCAATTCATGTAACCTATGACCATATCAAAGACAAAAGCAAAATTGGTAGATGTGGCCCGTCAGCTATTTGCAAAGATGGGAGTGGAGAATACCACGATGAACGATATCGCTCTTGCTTCGAAAAAAGGTAGGCGTACGCTCTATACGTATTTTAAAAGCAAAGAAGAGATTTACCTGGCTGTTGTAGAATCGGAACTGGAAATTCTGTCGGATATGATGAAGCGTGTAGCTGAAAAGAATATATCGCCCGACCAGAAAATACTGGAGATGATTTACACACGGCTCGATGCCATCAAGGAAGTCGTTTATCGGAATGGTACGCTCCGTGCTGTGTTCTTCCGTGACATTTGGCGGGTGGAGAAAGTCCGCAAGAAGTTCGACTCGAAGGAGATCATGCTTTTCAGAGGAGTGTTGCAGGAAGGAAAAGATAAAGGTGTGTTCCAGATCGACGACGTGGAAATGACGGCGAAGCTGGTGCATTACTGTGTCAAAGGAATCGAAGTTCCTTACATACGGGGGCAGGTGGGTGCCAACCTCGACATGGAAACCCGCAAACGATATGTGGCCAACATTGTGTTCGGCGCATTGAAGAGAACTAACATTTAATTTAATTATATTTAGAACATGGGATTATTAGATGGAAAAACAGCCATTGTAACCGGTGCTGCACGCGGTATCGGTAAGGCTATCGCTTTAAAGTTTGCCTCGGAAGGAGCTAACATCGCATTTACCGACCTGGTGATCGACGAAAATGCTGAAAATACAGCCAAAGAAATAGAAGCCCTCGGCGTGAAAGCCAAAGGATATGCATCGAATGCAGCTAATTTCGAAGATACTGAAAAGGTAGTGGCTGAGATTCATAAAGATTTCGGACGCATCGATGTGCTGGTAAACAATGCCGGTATCACCCGCGACGGACTGATGATGCGTATGAGCGAGCAACAATGGGATATGGTGATCAATGTGAACCTGAAATCAGCGTTCAACTTTATACATGCCTGCACGCCCATCATGATGCGCCAGAAAGCAGGTAGCATCATCAATATGGCTTCTGTAGTAGGTGTTCATGGCAACGCCGGACAGGCCAACTACTCGGCTTCGAAGGCCGGTATGATCGGTCTGGCCAAGTCTATCGCTCAGGAACTGGGTTCACGCGGTGTACGTGCCAACGCCATCGCTCCGGGCTTCATCATCACTGACATGACAGCTGCTTTGTCGGAAGAAGTGCGGACCGAGTGGGCTAAGAAGATTCCGTTGCGTCGTGGCGGTACGCCCGAAGATGTAGCCGATGTGGCTGTATTCCTTGCTTCGGACATGTCTGCCTACGTATCCGGACAAGTGATCCAGGTAGATGGTGGTATGAATATGTAATCAGCGCGGATGACCGTAGTTTACGAAGACAACCACGTTATTATAGTCAACAAGACCTGCTCCGAGATAGTCCAGGCCGACAAGACGGGCGATGTACCCCTTTCCGAAATGGTGAAACAATACCTCAAGGAGAAGTACAACAAGCCCGGCAATGTCTTTATCGGTGTTGTGCACCGCCTGGACCGCCCCGTGAGCGGGCTTGTTCTTTTCGCCCGTACCAGCAAGGCTCTTCCCCGGCTGAACGAAATGTTTCGCAACGGAGAGGTGAAGAAAACCTACTGGGCCATTGTGAAAGAGGCTCCGCAGGAGTCGGAGGGTGAACTGGTACATTACCTGGTGCGCAACGAGAGGCAGAACAAGAGCTATGCGTACGACCGGGAAGTACCCAACAGCAAAAAAGCCATCCTGCATTACCGCGTAATAGGCCGTTCGGACAACTACTATCTGCTTGAAGTTGACCTCAAGACCGGACGTCACCATCAGATACGTTGCCAGTTGGCCAAAATGGGTTGCCCCATCAAAGGCGATTTGAAGTACGGTTTCCCACGCTCCAATCCCGATGGCAGCATCTGCCTGCATGCCCACCACATCGAGTTCATACATCCTGTATCGAAAAATCTGATTGTGCAAGAGGCTCCGGTTCCGGAGGGTAACCTGTGGAACGGCTTCGAAAAGTTATAAAATAAAAAACCATCCCTTGAATAGACAAGTGGGATGGTTTTTTATTTTAAGCACCTTCCATAACCACAGGCTTCTTTGCGGGAAACCATGTGCTACGGAAGTGCATGAACTCAAAGTCTTGGCTTAGGCCTAGAGATTTAGTCTCCTCATCTGCGGTACTTGAGGGTCTCTTCCTATGTGGCAGGCCTTCAGTTGTATTTTCTTATTATTGGGTAATGGATTCTATAAACTGAAGATACCCCCACATGCAAACATGAACAATACTACTACTACTACTTTTTATTCTCAATTCATCGTTTTTTTCTTATCCTTTCAGAGTTCAGTTAGTGTTAAATGCGTAAAATCATATATAAAGCACTTTGAGTGCTTGCTTTATATATAATCCAAATGGCGTGCCAAACATGGACCATTCCCTAAAAATGTGATAATGAGGGCTTTTTGGGCGTGAGGAGATTGTGGAAAGTGTGGAAATATGTAGAGGAACGTGGAGAAAAGTGTGGAGATTTTCCACACAAATGCTACAGTTCTATCTCGTATAGCTTCAGTTTATTGTACAGCGTTTTGCGGTCAATATTCAGTAGCTGGGCGGCTTTGCTTTTGTTGTTGCCGGTCTGTCGCAATACTTCCAGGATTTGTTCTTTCTCGGCTTTCTCATTCCGGAGAGCCAGGTTGCCGCTTGCCGGGGCCGACGGTTGATTGAGCTCATCGCCCAGTTCGAAGGTGGTGATGAAGTTGCCCTGGGCCAGTAAGGTGGCCCGTTTGATGATGTTCTTCATCTGCCGCAGATTGCCCGGCCAATGGTAGTCCAGTAATGCCTGGCAAGCCTCGGGCTCGAAGCCCGTCAATTGTTTGCCGAGTTCCTTGTTGGCCTGGTCCAGGAAGAAGTTGGCGAAGAGCAGGATGTCCTCCCGGCGATCTTTCAGGCAAGGTATGCGGAGGGTGAATTCATTGATGCGGTGGTACAAGTCCTCACGGAACGTTCCTTTTTCGATGGCCAGTTCCAGGTTCTCGTTGGTAGCCGTGAGCAGACGGATGTCGACCGCTATTTCCTTGTTGGAGCCTACCGGACGCACCTTTCGTTCCTGCAGGGTGCGGAGAAGTTGTATCTGTACTTCGTAGCTCAGATTCCCTATTTCGTCCAGGAAGATCGTTCCTCCATTGGCTGCCACGAAAGCTCCCGTCGTGTCGTTCAGTGCCCCGGTGAAAGAACCTTTGACATGTCCGAAGAACTCGGATGCAGCCAGTTCCTTGGGCATAGCTCCGCAGTCGATGGCGATGAACGGCTGGTTGTGACGTTTGCTCAACTGGTGGATGCGATGAGCCACGAACTCTTTCCCCGTGCCGCTGGCACCATTGATCAGCACCGACATGTTGGTAGGAGCCACCAGTTCGATGTATTTGAAGAGTTGGCGGGCCACGTCGCTATTCCCTTCCAGGAAAGGCGATTGCGAGGGAGTAGAAGCTTTCGTACTTGCTGCAGCGGGTGCGGCGGGTCGGGCCGTTTCCTCATCCGAGAAAGCAGCCGACATCTTTTTCAGAAGTTCGTCGGGGTTGACGGGTTTGGCCACGTAGTCGATGGCACCGAGCTTGATGGCCTGTACAGCCGTCTGTATGTCAGCATAGCCTGTCATAATAATCAGAGGGGTGGTCAGCCTTTTTTCATTCATCCATTTCAGCAGGAAGATTCCATCATTGTCGGGCAGACGTAAATCAGACAAAATCAAGTCGACAGGACTCGATTCCAGTTGCTTCACGGCACGGGCAATAGTGCTTGCGGACAACACGTCAAACCCCTTCTTACTTAGCCAGGTTTTCAGCATCATTCCAAAAGTAATATCGTCTTCGATGATAAGTATGGATTTCATGTTGCTTGGTTTTCCTCTTTTTATATGACAAAGGTAACAGGTTTTACTTGAAAATAGTATATTTGCGTACTTAAATTAAATAAATGCTAATGAAAAAGCTGTATTTGATACTATTAACAGGGCTTGTGTGTGTAGGAATAGCCTGCAAACCGGGACAAAAAAACAATGTAAACATGGGACAAGAAGGAACATTAGTTAAGATTGAAACCACTATGGGCGACATCCAGGTGAAGCTGTATGATGAAACGCCTTTACACCGTGATAACTTCGTGAAGCTGGTGAAACAAGGTACTTACGAAGGTACACTCTTCCACCGGGTCATCAAGGACTTTATGATTCAGGCCGGCGATCCGGACTCGAAGGATGCTCCCAAGGGCAAGGCACTGGGTGCCGGCGATGTAGGTTACACCATACCGGCCGAGTTTGTTTATCCGAAGTATTTCCATAAGAAAGGTGCCCTCTCGGCAGCACGCCAGGGCGATGAGACCAACCCGAAGAAGGCTTCGTCCGGTTGCCAGTTCTACATCGTTACCGGTAAGGTGTTCAATGATTCCACCTTATTAAATATGGAGCAACAGAAAAATCAGGGTAAGTTGAATGTCATCTTCAACACGCTGGCTCAGAAGCACATGAAAGAGATCTACAAGATGCGTAAGGACAACGACGAAGAGGGACTCTATACGCTGCAGGATTCTTTGTTGGCACAGGCCGAAGCCGAGGCTGCCAAGCAACCCGACTTTCATTTCACGCCCGAACAGATTACAGCGTACAGCACCGTGGGGGGCACCCCGCATCTGGATGGTGAGTACACCGTATTCGGCGAAGTGCTGGAAGGCATGGACGTAGTGGACAAGATCCAGAAGGTAGCCACCAACCGCAGCGACCGCCCGGAAGAGGATGTACGTATCGTCCGGATGACTATCTTGGAGTAAACGCGTATGCAAATCAATAAATTCGTCCTTGACAACGGACTGCGGCTGATTCATTCGCAGGATGAGAGCACCCAAATGGTGGCACTCAACATCCTGTACGATGTCGGTGCACGCGATGAGCACCCCGATCATACGGGCTTTGCCCATCTGTTCGAGCACCTGATGTTCGGCGGCTCCGTGCACATCCCCGATTACGATGCGCCGCTGCAGTTGGCCGGCGGGGAGAACAATGCCTGGACGAATAACGACATCACCAACTATTACCTCACCGTGCCGCGCCCCAATGTGGAGACCGCCTTCTGGCTGGAGTCCGACCGGATGCTGAGCCTCGACTTCAGCGAACGGTCGCTCGACGTGCAGCGTGGGGTGGTGATGGAAGAGTTCAAGCAACGCTGCCTCAACCAGCCGTATGGCGACATCGGGCACTTGCTCCGTCCGCTGGCATACGAGGTGCATCCGTACCGTTGGCCCACCATCGGCAAGGAGCTGTCGCACATCTCGCAAGCCACGCTGGACGAGGTCAAGGCGTTCTTCTTCCGATTCTATGCACCGAACAATGCCATCCTGTCCGTCACGGGCAACATCACCTGGGAAGAAACATTGAGGCTGACGCAGAAGTGGTTCGGCCCCATCCCCCGGCGGGAAGTCCCCCTCCGCAACCTGCCCCAGGAACCGGTACAGACGGCCGAACGGCGGTTGGAAGTAGAACGGAACGTGCCCATCGATGCGCTCTACATGGCTTTCCACATGAGCCCGCGCCGGCATCCCGACTACTACGCTTACGATATCCTGTCCGATGTGCTCAGCAACGGGCGTTCCTGCCGGCTCAACCGGCGGTTGGTGCAGGAGCGGAAAGTCTTTGCCAGCATCGACGCCTCCATTTCGGGCAGTATCGATGCCGGGTTGTTCCACGTGTCGGGCAAGCCGGCCACGGGAGTGACGCTGGATCAGGCCGAGGCTGCCGTGCGCGAAGAGTTGCAACGTCTGCAGGAGGAACCGGTGGGCGAGCAGGAGTTGGACAAAGTGAAGAATAAATTCGAGTCGACCCAGATTTTCGGAAACATCAATTATCTCAACGTAGCCACCAACTTGGCCTGGTTCGAACTGATAGACCGGGCCGAAGCGTTGGAACTGGAAGTAGAACGCTACCGTTCGGTGACGGCTTCGCACCTCACCGAGGTGGCGCAGCGTCTGTTCCAGCCCGCGAATGGAGTGGTGTTGCACTATAAAGCTGTATAAATGAAGAAGTTGTTGGCCACGTATAAAGAACACTACAAAGCCCTGTTCCACCTGGGGCTTCCCATCGTTATCGGGCAATTGGGGATTATCATCCTTGGATTTGCCGATACCATGATGGTGGGGCATCACAGTACCCTGGAACTGGGTGCGGCCTCGTTCGTCAACAACCTGTTCGCGCTGCTGATTATCTTCAGTACCGGTTTCTCGTATGGGCTCACTCCTGTGGTAGGAGGGCTGTTCGGCAACCGGCAGTTGCCTGAGGCCGGGCAAGCCTTGCGCAACAGCTTGCTGGCCAACGGGCTGGTGGCCCTCTTGCTGACGGTGCTCATGACGATGCTCTACTTCAACCTGGAGCATCTGGGACAGCCCGAAGAGTTGATTCCCCTGATTAAACCCTATTATCTCACCCAGTTGGCGTCGCTCCTGTTCGTGCTGCTGTTCAATGGCTTCAAGCAATTCACCGACGGCATTACCGACACGAAGACGGCCATGTGGATACTCCTGTTCGGGAACTTGCTCAATATCTTTGGCAACTACCTGCTTATCTATGGTAAGCTCGGCCTTCCTGAATGGGGATTGCTCGGCGCAGGTTTCAGTACACTGTTTTCCCGGATCGTGATGGTGGTGGTCTTTGCTGCCGTCTTTTTCCGGAGCAACCGCTTTGAACGATACCGTACCGGGTTCTTCCGGTTGGGCTGGTCGCGCACCATGTTCCGCCGTCTCAACGCATTGGGCTGGCCCATTGCCTTGCAAATGGGCATGGAAGCCGCTTCCTTCAGTCTTAGTGCCGTGATGATGGGGTGGATAGGTACCATTGCCCTGGCTTCCCACCAGATTATGACCACCATTTCGCAAGTCACCTTCATGGTCTTCTACGGCATGGGGGCCGCTGTGGCCGTGCGTGTGAGCAACTTCAAAGGACGGGGCGACATCGTCAATGTCCGCCGTTCGGCCTACGCCGGTTTCCACCTCATTATGCTGACGGCTGCGATACTCTCCACCATTGTCTTTCTGTTCCGCAACCATGTGGGCGGATGGTTCACCGATAGTGAAGAAGTATCTGCTCTGACGGCCCAACTTATTATCCTGATGCTTATTTACCAGTTTGGCGACGGTTTGCAGATCAACTTCGCCAATGCTCTTCGCGGTATCTCGGACGTAAAGCCGATGATGCTGATCGCTTTTATTGCATACTTTCTCATTTCCCTGCCCGTGGGCTATTTTTGCGGATTCACACTGGGCTGGGGGGCTATGGGAGTATGGATGGCTTTTCCCTTCGGATTAACAAGTGCCGGACTCATGTTGTGGTTCCGGTTTAGAAACCAAACTAAATGAAACCATCTCGATTCACTAAAGTAAAGATCGCCCTTGGCTACCTCCTGCTTTTGTTGGCGGTGTTGTTCTCCCTGATGTTCATTCGTCGGGAGCTGAAAAAACTGTCGGACTCAAACGATATGCAATCCTTGCAGACCGATAGCATCTATTACTGGTTGAACCAAAAAGACCAGAATGCGCTCGATATGTTTCAAAAGCTGACGCAAGCCAATGACAGTATGTTGATAGTCAGCGAAAGGAACGAGATGATTGCTGCCCAGAACATACCCGTGCCCAAGAGCAGCGTGGTGCAGGAACGGGTGGTGACCCGGAGCGACTCCATTATTACCACTCCCCAGAAGAAAGGATTCTTCCGGCGGTTGGGCGAAGTGTTCGTTCCTTCCAAGGCCGACTCGGCTGTGGTGGTCAATAAGTCCACTCAGGTGGCACGGGATACTACGCTGCTGAAAAATGCAGAAGTAAAACCGGTCATCCAGGTAACCGAAGTTGCCACCCCGGTAAGCTATAAAGGAAAAAAGCTCCAATGGGATAACGAATATTTCCGTGAACTGAATGCCGAGCTCGTCGCGCGCATCGACACCATGCTTCAGGGCTATGAAAACGAAGCATTGGAGCGTATTCACGAAAACACCCTGGCGGGAATAGAGATACGCCAACGCTCTACCGAGACTATCGGGCGGGTTTCCATGATAGCCATCGTACTTTCGGCCATCTTCCTGACACTCATTTGGCGAGACATCACCCGGAGCAACCGCTACCGCCGGCAGTTGGAAAAGGCCAACCTGCGCAACGAGGAGTTGTTGGTAGCCCGTGAGAAGATGATGCTGGCCATCACGCACGACTTTAAAGCACCCCTCGGCTCCATCATGGGCTACTCCGAACTGCTGTCCGGGCTGGTCACCGATGAACGGCAACGCTTCTACCTGGGGAACATGAAGATTTCCTCCGAGCACCTGCTCAAGCTGGTGGGCGACCTACTCGAATTCCATCGCCTCGACCTGAACAAGGCGGAGGTGAATTCTATTTCCTTCTATCCGTTGCAACTGTTTGAAGAAATACGCGTTTGCTTCGAACCATTAGCCGGGCGGAAAGGCCTGAAGCTGTGCTATCGCCTGGATTCCGAACTTACCGGTTGCTATGTCGGCGACCCGCTCCGCATCCGGCAGATTACCGACAACTTGCTTTCCAATGCCATCAAGTTTACTTCGGAGGGCGAAGTCACCCTCGATGTTCGTTACGAAGAGTCCATGCTCCGCATCGGAGTGGGCGATACCGGAAAGGGAATGGAACCTGCCGATCAGGAACGTATCTTCCAGGAGTTCACCCGCTTGTCGGGAGCTCAGGGCGAAGAAGGTTTCGGGCTGGGACTCTCCATTGTCAAGAAGCTGGTGCAGTTATTGTCCGGCCGGGTCGAAGTAGAAAGTACCCCGGGTGTGGGCAGTCGCTTCACCGTCGTCCTGCCGCTATCGCCGGTAGAAGCCGCCGAGGCGCAGCCGGGAGAAGTTGTTGAGGCAGCAAGCGTCCAACCTTTAGTTACAGGTATCCGCATCCTGCTCATCGATGACGACAAGATACAACTTCAACTTACCTCGGCCATGCTGCAACGGCAAGGCATTGAGGCGGTTTGTTGCGAGCAGCCCGAAGAACTCTTCGACCACCTGCGTACAGAGACGTTCGACTTCCTCTTTACCGATGTACAAATGCCTGCCATGAACGGGTTCGATCTCTTGAACCTGCTTCGTGCTTCCAACATTCCGCTCGCCCAAACCATTCCGGTGATTGCTGTTACCGCCCGTAGCGAAACCGACGACATGGAGTTCGTCCGTCATGGCTTTGCCGGTTGTCTGCGTAAGCCGTTCTCCATAAAAGAGCTGCTGGCTGTTATCAGCAACCAGGCGAAGGGGCTCGACTTCTCTGCCCTGCTCACTTTCTCCGAGGGCGATGCCGATGCTTCGCGTGCCATCATGTCGTCGTTCATCGGCGAAACCGGTAAGAACATCGCGCGGATGGAAGAAGCCGATGCCCAATCCGATACCGGCGGCGTGGCTGCTATGGCGCATAAGTTGCTCCCGCTGCTTACCATGATTGGTGCCACCCGTACCATTTCTACGCTGCGGTGGCTGGAGATGCAGCGCGGCAAGGAGTACTCCGACGAACTGAAGAGCCGCACGGGCGAGACACTGACTATCCTGAAACGAGTAGTTGAAGAAGCGGAGGCATACGCTGCGAAACTGTCATAACGAATACATTCTTACCAAAAATTGAGGTCAACAGTCCTACGCTATTGCTTGGAGGCTGTTGACCTCTCTCTTTCTTGTACCTATTATCACACCGTCTAGTGATTGCTCCCACACCGAGATAATTTGTTTTCTCCCTTTGTTATCCGTTTCTCCTTTTTCCATAGTCATTTTTGGTACAGACGAATCTTTTTTCGATTATAATTGTTTACTTTGTATCAAAATATCGTAGCAGCATCCTCATGAAACGAAAATGGCTAAAGCGTATAGGATGGATACTGGCCACTCCTGTACTGCTTTTTATCATACTGATGATACTTCTCTACGTACCTCCTGTGCAGAATCTGTTGCGAAAGGAGGCCACGGCTTATGCATCCCAGGCTACCGGCATGCAGATAGAAGTGCGTCGTATCGACCTCCGTTTCCCGCTCAACCTGTTGGTCAGCGGTGTGCAAGTGGTGCAGGCACCCGATACTCTCCTTACCCTCGAGAGCCTGAACGTACGCGTCAAGCCCTGGCCTCTGTTCAAAGGAAAGGTCGAAGTCGATGGGGTGACGCTCCGGAAAGGCACAGTTAACTCTGCCCAACTGATAAAGGGCATGCAGATACAAGGCGTACTGGGGCGATTTTCCCTCTATGCCAATGCCGACCTGGGCGAAGAGGTAGCGGTAATCCGCCAGATAGAACTATCCGACACCCACATCCGGCTGACGATGGGCACCGATACCACCACTACACCGAAAGACTCCACCCAGACAGCTCTCCGCTGGAACATCGCCTTGCGTGAGCTGAACCTGAAAAATGTCTCCTTCCAGATGCAGCAACCCGATGACTCCGTAAACGTAGGAGCTCATATCGGCGAAGCTATGCTGAAGAATGCCGATGCCGACCTGGGGCGGCAGGTGTACGGTTGGCAACAATTCCTGCTCAGCGGGGCCTCTGCCTCGTACAATGTAGGAAAAGCAGACGGTGCGGTCAAAGGGTTTGATCCGTCGCACATACAAGTGCGTGATTTCCGTCTGGCACTCGACTCCATCTTCTATCAAGGAACCCATGTCAACGCCCTGATCCGCGAATGTTCGCTCAACGAACGCTCCGGGCTGAGCATCGACACCCTGACCGGGCGCATCCGCTCCGACGAGAAAGGCATAGAAATACCCTACATCCGGTTCAAGACGAACCATTCCGAGATGAACTTCTCCATGAAAACCGGGTGGGACCTGGCTCATATCCTTACCTCGGGCGAACTCTCCACTCAATTCAATGCGTATATAGGTAAGCAGGATGTGATGCTGCTGGCCGGTACCATGCCCGAAGCCTTCCAAACCGAATATCCCTTCCGCCCGTTAGTTGTCCAGGCCGGGGTAGAGGGAAGCCTTGACCGCATGCGTATCTCCCAGCTTCGGGCCGACTTGCCGGGAGCGTTCTCCCTGCGTGGCGGTGGCGAACTGCTGCACATCACCGACAGTGTGAACCGCCGGGTACAGGTGGATATCAATGCCGTGACGGGCAATCTGCACTTCCTCACGTCGCTCACCGGAATGGGAGCACGACTGGCGATCCCTGACAGCATCCGGCTGAAAGCCCGCTTAGGCATGGAAGGGAAAACCTATCAGGCCAACGTGGAACTGCAAGAGGGCCGTGGAGCCATGCTGCTCGACGGGCGTTTTGACGGGGCTACCGAAGCTTACCAGGCCGACCTGAAAGTGACCGATTTTCAGCTGCACCACTTCCTCCCTCAGGACTCCATTTATGAGTTTGCCGCATCCGCTTCGGTGAAAGGGCAGGGAGTGGATGTCACCTCGCCACGCTCCCAGGCCACCGTCCAGGCCACGGTCGACACCCTGCATTACGACCGTTACCACCTGGCCAATGTGCAGTTGGACGGCACGCTGAAGAACGCCGTTGCCACCGCCCACTTAGTGTCCGACAACGCATTGATGCAGCTCACCGTCGATGGCGAATACAACCTGGGCCACACATATCCCGACGGGAAGGTCAAGATAGATGCCACCCGGATCAACCTGTACGAGATAGGCTTACTCCCCGAACTAAAGAGACGCCCGTTGGTATTCCGGCTCGAAGCCGAAGCCCGCAAGGATTCCATTGCCGCCAAGCTCACTTCGGGCGACCTATCGCTCGACTTCAAGGCCGGCTCCGGAGTTAATCCGCTCATGAAGCAAAGTGAGAAGTTCGTAGCTCTGCTCCTGGCACAGGTGAAGAACAAGCTCCTCGATCACGCCGCCTTGCGCCGCGAGCTGCCTACTACCCGCCTCACTTTTACTGCCGGAAAGGAGAATCCGCTGGCCTGGTACCTGGCCGACAGTAAGATTAGCTATAACAATACGTCGGTTCGCTTTAACACCTCGCCCCAACGAGGCATCAACGGGCGGGCCACGGTCAACTCCCTGAAGATTGACACCCTGCAACTCGATACGGTTTACATTGCCGCCCGGCAGGATACCTCGCATGTCCGTATTCGCGGTGCGGTGATCAATACTGCGAAGAACCCGCACATCTCCTTCAAGGCTGGTGTCACGGGCGAGATACGTACCGGCGATGCTGAATTGACGGTAGACTTTGAGAATGCCAAGGGCGAAACAGGCTTGCTGCTCGGCGTGCGCGCCCGTCCGCGCCGCAGTGGCGACGGGTTGGTGATCAACGTCATCCCGGACAATCCCATCGTGGCTTTCCGTAAATTCAAGTTCAAGGAGAATAACAATTGGCTCTACCTGCATAACAATATGCGCGTTTATGCCAGCATTGATATGGAGGGCACGGAAGGTACCGGCTTCAAGATGCAGTCGGTCCGCGAAGATACCGTTTCGCTCCAGAATATGAACGTCGAGATCACCCGCATCCGGCTGAGTGAGTTGAGCGAGCTCTTACCTTACCTCCCCGATATATCCGGTCTGTTCTCTGCCGAGGTGCATTACGTGCAGAAGCCCGCCTCTCCGTTCGAGATATCGGCCGAGGCTACCATCGACGAGCTGACGTACGAGAAGCAACGCATCGGCGATGTCACCCTGGGTGCCACCTGGCTGCCCGGCGAAGGTGGGAAGCAGCACATCAATACCTACCTCACGCACGAGGACGAAGAGATACTGACGGCCGACGGGGCACTGTATCCTGTCGGAATCACCCGGGACAGCATTGTGGTAAACGCCAACGTGGAACACTTCCCGCTGAGCATAGCCAATGCCTTCGTGCCCGACCAGGTGGTGAAGCTCAGCGGCGACCTGGACGGCGAACTGCACCTCACCGGAAGCAGTGCCAAGCCGTTGCTCAACGGGCAGTTGCTACTGGACAGTGTATCCGTCTATGCCCGCCAGGCAGGTGCCCGCTTCACGTTCGACGACCGCCCGATGAAGGTGGAGAACAGTCGCGCCGTGTTCGATAAGTTTGCCATCTATACCACCAGCAAGAACCCGTTTACCATCGACGGTTATGTAGACTTCCGCGACCTGAACAAGCCCACGGCCAATCTGAAGCTGGACGCCAAGAACTATACCCTGCTCAATGCCCCCCGTACCCGCGAGAGTCTGGTGTACGGCCGGGTGTATGTAGACTTCAACTCCACCCTGCGCGGCCCGCTCAATGCGCTGGTGATGCGGGGCAACATGAACCTGCTGGGCAATACCGATGTGACCTATGTACTTACCGACTCGCCCCTCTCCGTGCAGGACCGTCTGGGCGACCTCGTCACCTTTGTCTCGTTCAGCGATACCACTTCACTCCGGAAAGCCGAAGAACAGCAAATATCACTCGGCGGCATGGACCTGATGATGACCATACACGTGGAGCCCGCCGTACGCCTCAAGGCCGACCTCAGTGCCGACCGCAGCAGCCGGGTAGAACTGATGGGTGGTGGCGACCTCTCACTGAAATACTCTCCACGCGGCGACATGACCCTCATCGGACGGTACACCCTGAGCGGGGGGATGATGAAATACGCCCTGCCCGTTATCCCGCTGAAAGAGTTCCAGATCAAGAGCGACAGTTACGTGGAGTGGACAGGCGACCTGATGGACCCGATGCTTAACTTCCGCGCCACCGAACGGACACGCGCTTCCGTGGCCAATGACGACGGCTCGTCACGCATGGTCAACTTCGACCTCTCTGTGGTGGTGAAGAACCGGCTCGATAACCTCTCGCTGGCCTTCGAGATCGAAGCCCCCGACGATACAGGAATTCAGTCCGAACTCGCTTCGAAAGGAGCCGACGAACGGAATAAACTGGCGGTCATGATGCTTGTCTCCGGGATTTATATGCCCGATGTGGGGAAGACCAGCGGTGGTGGAATCAATGCGGACAACATCGTGGGCAGTGCGCTGTTCAGCCAGTTCAACTCGATGATGAGCAATACCATCAAAGGGGGCAGTATCGCCCTCGGAATGGAAGGACGCGACGGCTCGGACGGACGGCAGACCGACTTCACCTTCAAGTACTCCCAACGCCTCTTCAGCGACCGTGTGCAGGTGGTGCTCGGAGGCCGGGTATCCACCGGAAGCAATGCCCAGAACGATACCGAGTCCTTCATCGACAACATCTCCGTGGAATATCGCCTCGATGCTGCCGGAACCCGGTACATACGCGTGTTCCATGACAAGACGTACGATAACCTCGACGGCGAGATCACCGAGACAGGCGTCGGCCTGGTGCTCCGCAAGAAGCTCGACCGCCTGAGCGAATTGTTTATCTTTAAAAAGAAGAAGTAGCTTCGCCGAAGCTAAGACAGATATACCGACATGAAGAAGAAACGGGAATACATACGCAGAAAGATACAGACAACGGCCATAGCCGGTGCGGTCATCGGCTGGCTGGCGGTGATGTGCGGCCTTTCGGGCTGCTCCACCACCAAGCATCTGCCCGAGGGCGAAGTGCTTTATACCGGCTACAAGACCACCGTGAACGACCGCTCCGAAACCAAGACGGGAGTCACGGCGATGGACGAGGTCGACGCTGCCTTGGATAAAGATCCCAGCACAAAGATGTTCGGCGTGCTTCCCATACCTATTAAAGTGTGGGCGTACAACCGCTTCGTCCGTTACGACAAAGGCTTCGGCCGGTGGATGTACAACCGTTTTGCAGCCGATCCGCCCGTCTTCATCTCTGCCGTCAACCCCGAAGTGCGTGCCAAGGTAGCCACCAACATCCTGCGCGATTACGGCTACTTTAACGGAACAGTGAAGTCGGCTGTTATCCCGGACGATGGGAAGGACAGCCTGAAGAAAGCCTCCGTGGCGTACACCGTCGATATGCGCAATCCGTATCACGTGGACACCGTCTATTACGAGAACTTCAACCGGCGGATGCTCACTTTGATGGAACGTGGCCGACGACGCACCCTGATCAAGCCCGGCGACCAGTTCAATGTCACCCTGCTCGACGAGGAACGCTCCCGCATCAGCACCCAGCTTCGCAACCGGGGGTATTATTATTTCCGCCCCGATTACTTTACCTACCAGGCCGATACCACCCTTGTCCCCGGCGGGCACATCAGCCTGCGGCTTATCCCTGTGCCCGGTTTGCCGGATGCTGCAAAGAAGCCTTACTACGTGGGCAATACGGATGTTTACCTTATGGGCAAGGGCGGCGAAGCTACCAACGACAGCCTGCACTACAAGGACATTACCATACATTATTATAATAAGCTGGAAGTCCGCCCTAAGATGATGTATCGCTGGCTACACTTCCAGGCCTATGCGCGGAACGACTCCGTCCGTGCCGATCAGCAGACCGGGCTCTACAGTGAGTACCGCCAGAAGCGTATCCAGGAACGTATCGCCCAACTCGGCATCTTCCGGTATATCGACATGCAGTACGTACCGCGCGATACGACCAACGTCTCCGATACGCTCGACCTGAACGTGCACGCTACCTTCGATAAACCCTACAACGCCCAGCTGGAACTCAACGTGGTGACGAAGAGCAACGACCAGACCGGTCCCGGTGCTGCCTTCACCCTTGCCAAGAACAATGTCTTTGGTGGTGGTGAAACGTGGGACATCAAGCTCAAAGGTTCCTACGAGTGGCAAACCGGCGGAGGCGATAACAGCTCGCTGATGAACAGTTGGGAATACGGAATATCGTCCTCGCTTACCTTCCCGCGGGTGCTTCTTCCCCGGTTCGGCAAGCATGAGTACGACTTCCCTGCCACGACCACCTTCCGCGTGTATGCCGACCAGTTGAACCGGGCCAAGTACTACGAGTTGCTCAGCTTCGGCGGTAGCGTGGCGTACAACTTCCAGCCCAAGCGGGTGAGCCGGCACAGTGTGCTCCCGTTCCGCCTGTCGTTCAACGTATTGCAGAACGAAACCGATGCGTTCAAGGAGAAAGTCAAGGATAACCCGTCGCTCTACAGCAGTCTGCGCAACCAGTTCATTCCGGCCGTAGAGTACATCTATACGTATGATAACTCCACGGTGCGTGGCGTGAACAATCCCATCTGGTTCCAGGCCGATGCCACCTCGGCAGGTAACATCACCTCGGTCATCTACAAGCTGGCAGGCCGCGACTTCAATGAGAAGAACAAAGAATTCATCGGCACCCCTTTCGCCCAGTTCCTGAAACTCAATACCGAGTTCCGTTACCTGTGGAAGATAGACAAGAACCAGAGCATCGCCACCCGCTTCACTGCCGGAGTGGTCTGCGCCTACGGCAATGTCGATGTGGCTCCTTACAGCGAGCAGTTCTACGTGGGAGGGTCCAACAGCTTGCGTGCTTTCACCGTACGTAGCATCGGTCCCGGCGGTTACCAACCTGCCGATAGTGCCTACATAGACCAGACGGGCGACATCCGTCTCGAAGCCAACGCTGAGTACCGTTTCCGCATCCTGGGCGACTTGCACGGAGCTGTCTTCGTCGATGCCGGCAATGTGTGGCTGCTGCGCGAAGATGCCGACCGTCCCAACGCCAAGTTCTCGTTCAAGGACTTCGCCAAGCAGATCGCCGTCAATACCGGTGCCGGTATTCGTTATGACCTCGGTTTTCTGGTGTTCCGTTTCGACTGCGGTGTGGCCCTTCATCTTCCATACGATACCGGACGAAAGGGATATTACAATATCACCGGGTCATTCGGGAAAAGTTTAGGTTATCATTTTGCCATCGGATATCCCTTCTAATTAACAATTTTGCCTATCTTTGCAGCGATTTCGTGAAAGACATCACTAACCCACTAATTAATAACAATCTTATGAAACCTACTTTATTTGTACTCGCTGCCGGTATGGGCAGCCGTTACGGGGGTCTGAAACAGATGGATGGTCTGGGACCCAATGGAGAAACAATTATGGACTACTCTATCTACGATGCTATCCGCGGAGGATTCGGCAAAGTAGTTTTTGTGATCCGTAAAGATTTCGAACAAGATTTCCGTGAGAAAATTCTGAGCAAATACACTAACCACATCCCGGTAGAGCTTACCTTTCAGGCGTTGGACAACCTGCCCGCAGGCTTCACCTGTCCGGCCGACCGCGTGAAACCGTGGGGAACCAACCATGCTGTGCTGATGGGTAAGGGCGTGATCAACGAACCGTTTGCGGTGATCAATGCCGACGACTTCTACGGACGTGACAGCTTCGCCGTTCTGGGCAAGCAACTCACCGAGATGGAAGGCAAGGCTAACGACTACTGCATGGTAGGCTATCGCGTGGGCAATACCCTGAGCGAAAGCGGCTCTGTAGCCCGTGGCGTATGCGAAACGGATGCTGACGGTTACCTGACCACGGTCGTAGAGCGCACCGCCATTGAACGTATCGACGGTAAAGTTTCGTTCAAAGACGAGAACGACCAGATGGTAACCATCGCCGACAACACCCCGGTATCGATGAACATGTGGGGCTTCACTCCCGACTACTTCGCCCATTCGGAAGAATACTTCAAAGAATTCCTGGCAGCCAACATGGAGAACCTGAAAGCTGAGTTCTTCATCCCCTTGATGGTGAACAAGCTCATCGTAGAGAACACCGCCCGTGTGAAGGTGCTCGATACCACCAGCAAATGGTTCGGCGTAACGTATGCCGAAGACCGCCCCGACGTGGTAGCCAAGATACAAGCACTGGTAGATGCCGGCGAGTATCCTGCCAAGTTATTCTAAGATAACACTCTCTCGCGACTCTATATTCCCTTCTCCCTGCCGGAGAAGGGAATTTTTATTAGTAACTCCAATATCTCGGCTCCCACCGGTGCTACAAAATATGCAGGTTCCATAGTTGGGTATAATATCCTCGATCAAGGCATATATGGGCGGGTATATTCTTGTAACTAAAGTACCGGCGCAGCTACCGCCCTTCCGCTTATTGGAGGTGGTGATATTGAAGATCCTCTACCTACATGTCCCAGTCCGGGTATACATCCGCATCTGCAGCCATAGGCTAAACTTAATAGGATTATCAAAATGTCAGGAGTGACATTTTGATAATCCTATGCCCTCTACATTCGCGGCGTTCGTATCCCGATAGCTCGTGAGGGGAAAAAATCGCAGCATTTTGCCCTTTGTTTTTTCAGTATGATTGTTTGTTTTCTGATTTTCTATCAAATAGATGTTTGATTGGGCTTTTTGTAATGACTGGCGTTTAAGTAATCGAAAGGAATGCATTGATTTGATACTGTTTTCTTGCTTGAAAAAGCAAAGAAAAAACTGTAAATAGAAGTTAAAAGGGGATGAGTGGGAAGTAGAATCTCGTTGTCTAAAGACCTGCAGATCGTTGAGTTAGGGCCAAAGGTCCGTTGCTCTACGACCAACGGTTCTTTCCTCGTAGAACAAGGGGGCGTTGCTCTACGAGGGAAACCGTATGTTTAACCGGAAATCATCTCGAAAACAAGCTGTTTCTGTATGTTAATGCGGTATATTTATGCGTCGTATCTCGTAGAAGTGTGTCGGAAGAGAAAATGTGCGTAAGCAATCAGTCCGATATCAGATAATATGGTAAGCTAAATATTGGTTTTTGCTTTCATTTTAATAATTGGTGCGTTCTTGTACCGGCTGGAAGTAGTCGATTGTCCGCTACCGGCAATGGTGCCGCCGGTGGCGAGGATGTGGATGTGTCTTATTCAGTAATTTGGACGCGTTTTGTTCAGCCGTTTGGCTTTTTGAGGCTCGACTACTGTCCAGTAGCTGCGGAGTTCTTATACTGCCGGGGAGTCATGCCTATTTTCTTCATGAAAGCTGCATGGAAAGAAGACAAGGAGATAAACCCACAATTCTTGGCAACATCCTTCACCGTGGCGTTCCGGTCCTGCCTGATGATCTCCTGTGCTTTCCTGATGCGATAGTCCTGCACCACCTGACTGAAAGAGGCATTGTACTCGTCGTTAAAGAAGCGCGACAGGTACGTGCGGTTCAGCGGCAGCACCTCGGCTACATCCATCAGCTTGAAATCCTGGTGCGTATACGGCGAATGCTCCTTCATCCATTGCTCGAAAATCTGTTTGTATTCCTCTACATGGTCGGCATATACGCTCTTCAACTGGGCGTTTTCGCCCGTTTCGTATAGCTGTAAAGCCGCTTCCTCGTTCATGGTTTCCTTAAAGAAGTGATCTGAGTACGGGTTCTCCTGAAACAACCCTTTGTAAAACACCATCGCAAAGCAGAACTGTATCACAAGCTGGTGGACAACGTACGGCCAGTAACCCATATTGAACAACATGCACACAAAGAAGATGCTTATCCCCCAGTTGCCCAGGGCAAAGTATTTCAGCCAACCGATGTTCATCAGCCAGGTATCGGAGAAGTTATCCCGGCACCAGCGGTCGTAATAAAACTTGTGCCGCGTCACTACTGATAACAGCCCGTACAGGTAGCCGAAGATCATGCCGAACAACGGAATGCGGAACCAAACATTGAACGAACCTATCTGCTCCCGAAAGTCGGCAAAGTTGTCCAGCACAGCAACGGGTTCCTTCCTGATGGCCAGTACAATGAAGTAAAAGGCTGAGATGCAAAACCAGGGAACAAAAAGCAGGACACCCCGCTTCCAATTGATCCACCCCGGACGAATGGTTTCGATGGAGAAAGGAAGCAACGTAATCACCAGCATGGTGCCGAATATCAGGAAAAAAGGAGAGAAGAACTCCTGCACCAGTATGGGGGCTCCACCTACATACGTCTGTATCAGCCGGTTCAGGTAATCAAGAAACCACCACAGGAAGGTAGCGGCAAGTATCAGCCGGGACCGGCTGCCGTTGGCGCGCAGAAACATGAAAACAGCTCCAAGCAAGAATAAGGCGGATGAAAGCGTGTTTAATACAAGAATGAGTTGTTCCATACAGGTGTTTTAGTTACCTGCAAAAGTAATAAAAAACTTCAGACTACATGCAGTGGGTGTTTGCGTAATCTCTGAATGTATGCAGATTGGCGTTGAAAACAGTTTACTTGTTGATCGTGGATGAGACTTTTGGACGTCGAGAGGGTGGATGTGGGCGTTCTTAGGAGAAACTTGCAATATGCAGCTTTTTATTGTATAAATGTGGTTGCAGATGCCAGCTACAATCGGGCAGATATGCAGATTTTTACAATCCAGCATGTTTTGTACAATCCCGTAATCTTTTTATTTGGTGATAGACGGTGTGCGGATTAATTTTGTCTGTACCGAATTTCAGTAAAAAAGCCCGTTTTAGAACGGGCTAAAGAGGTTATCTATATTTACATTACCGAATAATAATAATAACAGTAAAAACAAACAATTATGTTAGGAAGAAAATTCAATTCATTACAATCATGCTTAGCTCTCCCAGCAGTGGTATTTACGTTGGTATTTTTTGCAAGTTGCAGCAAGGACGACAGCTACAACGAGCCGCCGGTACAACCACTTAACTACAGCGATTCCTACTACTGGATTCATGCGGATGCAATGCCCACCAAGGAGGTTGACGTGTTTTACGTATATCCCACTGTGTACCTTGGCCCCAACATGTTCGCTGATGTAACCGATCCCGAGGTGCGCGACCGTGCCCGCTACATGTACGACGGGCAAGCCACAGCTTTTGAAACCGTGGGTAACATGTACGCCCCCTACTACCGTCAAACCAGTATTGCCATCATGGAGAAAACCACGGAGGAAAAAGCGGCGGCATTTCACCGGGAGCCGCTTACCGATTTGATAGCAGCCTTTGAGTACTTCATCGACCATTATAACAACGGCCGCCCCTTTATACTGGCGGCGCACTCGCAGGGAAGCAATATTATGATGTACTTTATGAGCGAATATTTCTCGAATGGGAAATACAAGGATGCGTACAACCGCCTGGTGGCTGCTTATCTTATAGGCTACAATGTTACCAACGATTATTTACTGGCCAACAAACACCTGAAGTTTGCTACCTCTGCCAACGACACCCAGGTGATTATCTCGTACAATACCGAAGCGCCGGTTATTGACGGCCCCAACCCCTTAATGGCCGATGGTGTGGGCGTGTGCATTAATCCTCTATCGTGGAGTTGCGATAAGGTTACCGCACCCGCTTCTCTCAACCTTGGCACCTATTGTGAGGATGGCAAAGGCGGCTATGTGGCTGGTCCCGGTTTCGCTGATGCCCAGATTACCGACCGCGGCACCATAGGCTGCTCTACTGTAAATCCCGACGATTACTTTAACCCTGATATGCCCTTTCCCAGAGGTGTGTACCACGGACAGGATTTTCCTTTTTACTACTTCAACCTACGGGCAAATGCTCAGGCAAGGGTAGATGCGTACTTTGGCAGATAACAAGTAGGGCAGGAACTCACAAAATACTAACTAAAATGCAAAAAATGGAAAAGTTAAAAGAAAGAGCCATTTACGTGGCACCTTCTATCGAGGTGCTTGAGATGGAACATGAAGGAGGCGTGATGAACAGCAGTTTAAAGCCTTTTGAAGAGGGTGGCAGTGCCACGATGATTAATCCTTATCAGGGGGGAGGAATCAGGTACAACAGCAGCAGTGCTACCGACCTGGAAGAGTTAATCAATGATATTTTAACCATTAAAGAGTAATGCCATGAGAACAATAAAGTACAGATGGACGGGGTTCATAGTTATGGCAGTCTGGGCGTTGGGTAGCATGTCTTGTACCAACGAGGAGATAATTACAGAAGCTACTAAGAGCAAAGGCGAGCCATGGACGATAACCGCTACACAAGGTGCCGACGCCGGTACAAGGCTGGGATATACCGAAGAATTCGATGGCAGTGTTACAGTGAAATGGGCAAAAGACGATGCTTTTACGGTTTTTGGCAGCACAAGCGGTAAGGCGGATTTTACATTGAAGGAGGAAGATGCCGGTCAGTCGTCCGGAACCTTTACCAGCACCGACACTAACCCCTCAGGTGATTACAAAGCTTTCTTCCCCAAAACTACAGCCGCCTCTTATAACGAGTGTGTGATGGACCTTACCGGGCAAACCCAAACCATTAATGACGACATGGATCACTTGTCCGACTATGATTATATGACGGGGGCCGTTACATTCAATGGTGACGAACCCACCGTGAACTTTACCCACGAAATGCTGATGATGAAGTTTGTACTTACCTTCCCGGCAGCCCTTGCCTCTGGCGAGTCTCTTCAAAGACTATCCATCGGGGCTGAGAAGGCCGATAAAACAACTCCCGCTTTTTATATAAAGAAAGGAATAGAGGACGCCGATCTGGATGTAAAGGCCAACACACAGGAACTGATACTTAACGGTGTGCCATTGGATAGCGACCACAAACTAACTGCTTATATGATGATGTATACATTTAACTTGGCTGAAAATGACAAACTTACATTCATGGTACAGACTAACCAAAGAGTCTATTCTCATACAGCTACTATTACCATTCCGGGAGGTAAGCAATACGCCCCTGGTAAACGTTACACAGCTACCGCCACGCTTGCAACATCTCCCATACAGATGAATACAGTGTTTATTCCCGCAGGCACGTTTATTATGGGGGATAACGAGGTACCATCTTCATCTCCTGCGCATTCTGTTACTTTGACACGGGGGTTCTATATGGGGGAATGTGAAGTGACAAATACGCAATATGCTGACTTTCTAAATGCGGGCACCGTCTCTGGCACAATTAGCCTTACCCAAGGTGATGAAACTGATGGAATATATGCAAGTGCTAACGTACTTGGCTCATCACAAAAGCTGGTTTTTGATTGCATGACGGGAACGCGCAGTCCGTGGGGAGTAACCTATAACACAGTCACATCCCAATGGGAAGCCACATCTGGAAAAGGGAATTATCCTGTGGGCTATGTAACCTGGTATGGAGCCAAGGCTTTTGCCAGTTGGGCGAAGGGAAAGGTACCTACTAGTGCACAATGGGAATATGCTTGCCGGGCAGGAACAACCACTCCATGGGCTACAGCGACTGGCACCAGTACTGATTTGGGTACATATGCTTGGTGGATTTCTAATAGTGGGCTTTCAACGCATCCGGTAAAAACGAAAAATCCCAATTTATGGAACTTGTATGACATGATTGGTAATGCAGAAGAATGGTGTGACGACAAATCTAGAAATTACACCCCTGCAGCAGTGACCGATCCGGTGGGTAATGGGACACCCATCATACTTCGTCAAAGTGGCTGTTACGCCAACGATGATGCGTGCAGATCGGCCTTTTACATGACTGTACTAGACCCTAACGATGTCTTCCCCCAGTCTGGATTCCGGATAGCCTTTGTTCCTTGACCAAGGCATATCACAAAAAAATAATAAAAGAGGTCCGTAAAGGTTCTTAACCGGGCTTTTATTTGCATTAAAATTAGTTGGAGTATAACTGGGAGCATTCTCGCTATAGAGGAGCGGCAAAGAAAGCTTATCCGGAACTAAGGTAATAGGATTGTCAAAATGTAACTTCTGACATTTTGATAATCCTATACCCTCTACAATCGCTTCGTTCGCATCAAAGTACTCTGTGTCGATAAAGAATCGCCGCATTTGGGGTTTTGCGTTTTCGAGGTGTTTCTTGTATTTGTGCTTTTGCTGTTAAATTGATGCCTGATTGCTTCATTTGTAGTTCTGTGCTCTGGTAAATTCGGAATATTGTTTCAATATGCTATCGTTGTATTGAATGGGAATTCGGAAGAAGAATAGTAAATAAAAGTTAAATTCAGAAGGTTTAAAAGGTTCGGGTCGAATGTTTAAAACATCCGGGGGGTATGTTTAAAACATTCGACCCGTATGTTTTAAACATTCGAGCTGTATCTTTACTGCCAATTCTCTTTTTGTTAGCGAGTAAAACTGAATATTTAACCAAAAGTCAACCTGTAAGATGGGTCAAATGAATCTTTATACGGCATATTTATACGTAAAATCTCGTAGAAAGGTAAAAGCTTCGAAAATATGCGTTAGTAAAGAGGCACGTATTGTGTATTTTAGAAATCTGAAATAGGATTTTGTAAGCTAAATGTCATCCGGCATGTTTGCTGTTCCGTCCAGGAGATATTTTAATCCCGCATACACCCAATGGGAACCACTAAAACCCCATCTTCCCGTCGGTAGGCATATTCTCCACCGGTAAGCACCATAAGGAAAGAAGGACTCCCCATTTTATCGCTATTGATTTTATCTGCCAATGTGATTAGATTTTTGGCAGCATCCTCTATTTGTTTGTTTCCTAATTTGACTTCTACTGCTCCCCATTTACCATTGCGCAAACGAACAATCATATCACATTCCAGCCCGCTTTGATCCCGGTAATGAAAGACATCGCCGTCATTGGCATCGGCATAGATGCGCATGTCACGAATGCATAGTGCTTCGAACAAAAAGCCGAACAAGTTGAAATCGTCCAGGATGCTATCGGGGTTGGCTCGCAGAACAGCAGTAGCAATGGACGGGTCAACGAAGCACCGTTTGGCCGAAGTCCTTATGGCGGTTTTGGAGCGCAACGACGGTTGCCAGGCAGGCACATCTTCTACCACAAAGATGCGGCGTAGTGCATTGAGATATATCGCCAGCGTCTTATCCGACAGACTTGCGTCGTTAGCTTCTACATCCGCCAGAATGGTTTGTTGCGTGGTGAGCGTAGCAATGTTACGCGCCAGTGAACGTAGCAGCACACGAACCCTTTCCGGATTCTTCTCTACTCCATCCACGCGGCTGATATCCATCTGGATGACCGATTCTACATAGTTTCTGGATACTTGTAAGGCAGCCGGGTTCTTCATTCGGATAGAATTGGGCCAGCCGCCCCGGCAGATAGCGTAGGCTATATCTTTGATTGTGAAGCTGCTTACGCCTTCAATATCCCGGTTCCCGGCAAATAATGAAGCAAGTGAGAGGGTTCCGTTAGATTCCAGTGATTCGAAGAGTGACATCGGGCGCATGGTTATTCGGGATATTCGCCCGGTCCCGGTATGTTCCGTTTGATTGTCTTGAGGCACTGCCGATCCGGTCAGGATGTATTGGCCGACATCTCCGCTCCGGTCTACATCATAACGTACAGCATCCCACAATACCGGAACTGTTTGCCACTCATCAAGCAAACGTGGCTTCTCTCCTTTAAGTAGTAACGACGGCTTTGTATCAGCCATCGCCCGGTATGCGGCAGCGTTGTCGGGATCCTGAAGGTATACAGCACTCTTTGAAGCCTGGTGCCCTGTGGTTGTTTTTCCACACCATTTGGCACCTTCCACCAGAACGGCACCCGAAGATTCCAGCAGGGTACGCAGCATTCGGTCGTTTATGCGAGGTAGGTATTTTTTATCAGCCATAGTCTTAACTGTTGTTTGGTGCAAATATAACTGATTTTGTCTGATTTACAACTGATACTCCGTAAAATAGTGTGTTTTTACTCCGTATTTTATAGTTGATTTACTCCGTGTTTTATTGTAGTGTGCTTCGAAAGACTGTATCTCAATAGTTCGTGTTGAAAAAGAATGGTTGGATATCTTTCCAGTCGCTCGTCCGGGTGAGGGCAAGCATCAAGAGCACCCGCGCTTTCTGCGGATTCAACTCCCCGGAAGCGATGAAGCCATAACGGGTATCGTCCACTTCGGCTTCCAGGGTGGTAGGCCCGGTAGGTATCCGGGCGGAACGTACTACTTGTATTCCCCGTTCGCGTGCCTGAATCAATAACGGGAATGCCCGTTGGTGGATATTCCCGTTGCCCACGCCTGCGTAGACTATTCCCTGATACTTGTTAGCCAGTAGCGGAGCCAGCATATCGGCTTCCATACCGGCATACCCGTACACGATGCCTACCCGGGGGAGTTGCTGCAAGCGGTTGACGTCGAAAAAGGTATGCGGCTCGGCAGGGGCAGGGTGGTAGTACGTGGCGCGATTGTTGAACACATAACCCAGCGGACCAGCGTTAGGCGACTGGAAGGCTTGTACCTGAATGGTATTGGTTTTCGTTACATCGTCCGCGCCGAGGATGAGGCTGTTCATCACCACCAATACCCCTCTACCAGTCGATTCCGGTGCGGCGGCGGTAACAACGGCGTTGTACAGATTCAGTGGCCCGTCGGCACTCAGGGCAGTGGAAGCACGCATGGCACCGGTCAACACCACTGGCTTAGGGCTCTGCACGGTGAGGTGCAGGAAGTAAGCTGTCTCCTCCATGGTATCCGTTCCATGGGTGATGACGACGCCCTGGACATCGGCACGGGCAAGCAACTCATTCACCCGGTGGGAGAGGACGAGCCAGAGTGAGTCCGTCATATCCTGCGAGCTGACCTTCATCAGTTGCTCACCGGTGACGTGGGCCACGTCTTGCAGTTGCGGTACGCTTTCCAGTACCGTCTCTATGCCGAGCTGGCTGGGAGTGTACCGGCTGCCGGTGGCCGACTGTCCGCTACCGGCAATGGTACCGCCGGTGGCAAGTAGGTGGATGTGTGGTTTCTCTGCCGCCATAGACAGGGTGGAGAAGCAGAGTACGATGAGCAGTAGAAAGATTCTAATGGTATTCATAGATGTACGTATTTACATGTCATTCATGGACAAGCTTCTGAAATCGATCCGGTATCCGGAGAATTCTTTTCGGATAGTATCCGCTTTCGTGTGAAGCACGGTCATATCTATCTTCTTAGGGTTGCGTTTCACCTCTGCCACAATGGCTGTTTTGTCCAGTTCATTGAGGGCTATCAGGTCGATTTCATTCTCTCCTTTGCTATTCCAATAGCTGCCTATACGTGTCACCCTCTCGCTCTCGGCTATCTTCTCGCGAAAATACTTCTCCAGTATCAGGCCGCTATATTGTTCGTAATGCTTATCGATGTATTCCCGAAGCATATCGTTCTTCCCCATTTCTAGTAGCGATTGGTTGGGATAAACAAAGCGAAACCAGAAGTGCAGGTAGTTGTCGCTCAGACTCCAGCGCGCTTTCCTGCTTTCGGGTTTGGAGAACATAGGCTTGGTTCGGGTAATAAGCGAATATTCCTTTTCCAGATTTACTAAGTAAGCACCTGTGTTCTTGCCGATGATGGAATCGATCTCGCTTTGGGTAGTTTTACCCGAAGCTATCAGCTGCAGGATAGAGAAATAGGTACCGTACTCCTTGCCGAATTCTGAGATAAGAAAGTCTTTTCCCTCACTGATGAAAGGAGAGTCGGGGCGTACAAATAGGTCGAGCATACCGTCACGGGTTACTGCTCCTGCTTCCATCAGCAGATCAATGTACTTAGGCACTCCGCCGGTAAGCATATACAGACAGAGAAGATCTTCCGGAGTATGTTTAGGGTGGAAGTCGGTCAGTATCTTTTTGATAACACTTATAGCGAAAGGGCGCAACACCATCTTCGAGGTAAGGCGGCCGAACAAGGGCTCTTTCCGGTCCTCGAATATCTTCATCATCATGGAGTAGATGGAGCCGCAGACGATAAAATGCAGGTTGATCTTGTTCTTATATTGATCCCAGAGGTTTTGTGCATCGCTGAAAATAGATGAATTGATATTGGCGAACTCCTGGAATTCGTCGATGATAAGTGTGTAATGCTCGCGGGTGGCAAAAATGAGTAGTTGCTCAAACAAATCCCTGAATCGGGTGATGGTGCCGAATATCTGTATGCCCAAAGCTTCGGTGACGTCTTGCTGGAATTGGGCGCACAACAAAGATTCGCTTTTGCGCGAAACGAATAGATACAGGTATCGCTCGTTTTGCACGGACTCAAGCAGGAGAGAGGTCTTGCCGATACGTCGACGCCCTACCATGACGGTAAAGCAGGCGCTCTTTTTGGATTGTTCCGAGTGTAGCTGAAGTAACTCTAATTCTTTTTCTCGATTGTAGAACTTCATATCGTAGTTATTTTAATGAAGATTATCTTAATGGACATTACAAAAATAAACATTATTCGGATAAGTTGCTCAAAACATGGGATTTATTTTCAATCATCTCCTTTTCGGCACGTACTTCTCTTTTCTTATCGGCGTATAAGTGCTCCTAAATCACTACCTTTGCACCGAAAAATCAAAAAAGACAACGAAAGTGATTTCTGTAGAACAACTCAAAGTGGAATTCAATGCGACGCCGCTCTTCGAAGAGGTATCGTACATCATTAATAAGAAGGACCGCATCGCCCTGGTGGGCAAGAACGGCGCAGGCAAATCGACCATGCTGAAGATACTGGCCGGGATGCAGACACCCACATCGGGTACGGTAGCCGTTCCGCGCGACACCACCATTGGCTACCTGCCACAGGTGATGATCCTGACCGACAACCGCACGGTGATGCAGGAAGCCGAACAGGCTTTCGACCATATCTTCGACCTGCAGGCCGACCTGGAACGGATGAACCGGCAGCTTGCCGAGCGTACCGACTACGACTCGGAGGAGTACCACAAATTGATAGACCGCTTTACGCATGAGAACGACCGCTTCCTGATGATGGGTGGCACCAACTTCCAGGCCGAGATAGAGCGTACGCTGATGGGACTCGGGTTCGACCGGAAGGATTTCGACCGCCCTACCTCGGAGTTCAGCGGTGGATGGCGGATGCGTATCGAGTTGGCCAAGCTCCTGCTGCGCCGTCCCGATGTGCTGTTGCTCGATGAGCCTACCAACCACCTCGACATCGAAAGTATTCAGTGGCTCGAAACCTTCCTCGCCACCCGCGCCAATGCGGTGGTGCTGGTGAGTCACGACCGCGCCTTCCTGAACAATGTCACCACCCGCACCATCGAAATCAGTTGCGGACAGATCTATGACTACAAGGTAAAGTATGACGACTTCGTGGAGCTGCGCCGGGAACGTCGCGAGCAACAGATGCGTGCCTACGAGAATCAACAGAAACAGATACAGGACACGGAGGACTTCATCGAACGCTTCCGCTACAAAGCCACCAAGGCGGTGCAGGTACAAAGCCGCATCAAGCAACTGGAAAAGATAGACCGTATCGAGGTGGACGATGAGGACAACTCGTCGCTTCGCCTCAAGTTCCCGCCTGCCAGCCGCAGCGGCAGTTACCCGGTGATCTGCGAAGATACGGAGAAGGTATACGGACAGCATGTGGTGTTCCACGACGTGAACCTCACCATCAACCGGGGCGAGAAGGTGGCCTTTGTGGGCAAGAACGGCGAAGGTAAGTCCACCCTGGTAAAGTGCATCATGAACGAGATACCGTTCGGCGGCAAGCTCACCATCGGGCACAACGTGCAGATAGGCTACTTCGCCCAGAACCAGGCACAGATGCTGGACGAGGGTTTGACAGTGTTCGACACCATCGACCGGGTAGCCGTGGGCGACATCCGGTTGAAGATACGCGACATTCTCGGTGCTTTCATGTTTGGCGGTGAAGCGTCGGACAAGAAGGTGAAAGTGCTCTCGGGCGGTGAACGTACCCGTCTGGCCATGATCAAGCTGTTGCTGGAGCCGGTAAACTTCCTCATCCTCGACGAACCGACCAATCACCTCGATATGCGCTCCAAGGATGTGCTGAAGGATGCCATACGCGAGTTCGACGGGACGGTGGTCGTGGTGAGCCACGACCGGGAATTCCTGGACGGGCTGGTGACGAAGGTCTACGAGTTCGGCAGTGGCCTGGTACGCGAACACATGGGCGGCATCTATGACTTCCTGCAGAAAAAGAAGATAGAGAGCCTGAACGAATTGCAGAAAGGACCGTCACTGTCGGCATCGCCCACCGCCGATGCAGCTTCGAAGAGTGCCGAACCCACCCAGGCATCGGAAAACAAACTCTCTTACGAAGCACAGAAGGAGCTGAACAAGAAACTCAAGAAGATAGAGAAACAAGTGGCTGACTGCGAGGCGGAAATAGAACAGACGGAATCGGCCATCGCCATCCTGGAAGAGCAAATGGCTACTCCCGAAGGGGCTGCCGATATGACGCTGTATGAGCGTCACCAGAAATTGAAGCAGCAACTGGCCCGTGCCGAGGAGACCTGGGAAGCAGCGTTGACAGAGCTGGAAGAACTGAAAGGATGATTTGTAGTTCACCACAGAGTCACACAGAGTTCCACAGAGTTTTTTATTCTCTTACTCTGTGGAACTCTGTGTGACTCTGTGGTAAATAAAACACCATAAATATATTGTTAGAAAACCTTTATATACGCAAATTTGTTTTTATCTTCGCAAACTATATTTGGCGAATATTTATTCGCCGAACGATCAATAAACCATATTTATAAGATGAAAGGAAGAAATTACTTACCAGTTTTTGCATTCTGCCTCCTGGCTACCGGATGCAACGGCCCGAAGGAAGCGACACTCACATCGGGAATCGACCGTGCCAATCTCGACACGACAGCCCTTCCGGGCACTGACTTCTACCAATTTGCCTGTGGAGGCTGGATGAAGAACCATCCGCTGACGGGCGAATACTCTCGTTTCGGCTCCTTCGACATGTTGGCCGAGAACAACCGTGAACAGCTCCGCGGACTGATCGAGGAACTGGCAGCGGGAACCTACGATGCAGGTACCATAGCACAGAAAGTAGGTGGCTTGTACAACATTGCCATGGACAGCGTGAAGCTGAATGCCGATGGTGCTACGCCCATACAGGCAGAACTGGAACAAATCGCTGCGCTGAAAGACAAAGCGGAGATCTATCCACTCATTGCCCGGATGCAGAAAGAAGGTGCTTCTCCTTTCTTCTATCTTTATGTAGGAGCGGACGATATGAACAGTTCCATGAACATAGTACACACGTATCAGGGTGGACTGGGCATGGACGAACGTGATTATTACCTGGAGGAAGATGCCGATACCAAGAACATTCGCGACCAGTACGTGCTGCACATCGGTAAGATGTTCCAGTTGGTTGGATATGATGCAGCTACAGCCGATAAGGCAGCGCAAGCAGTTATGGCGGTGGAAAACCGTCTGGCCAAAGCTGCCCGTTCGCAAGTGGAACTGCGCGATCCGCATGCCAACTACAACAACCTGACGATGGATCAGTTGAAAAAGGATTTCGCTCCCTTCGACTGGGATGCTTTCCTGACAGCAGCCGGACTTCCCAACCTGGCGAGTGTGAACATCGGTCAGCCTGGTGCCATCAAGGAGGTGAGTGCTGTGATCAATACGATGTCGATGGACGATTTGAAGTATTACCTGCAATGGAACCTCATCAACTCATCGGCTTCTTGCCTGAGCGATGTGATCTCGGCACAGGACTTTGACTTCTACGGCAAAACGATGTCGGGTAAGAAGGAACAACAGCCCCGCTGGAAACGTGCGGTAAATGCAGTGAACGGTTCGCTGGGTGAAGCAGTGGGACAGATGTATGTAGAGAAGTATTTCCCTGCCGCTGCCAAAGAACGTATGCTTGCGTTGGTGAAGAACTTGCAGAAAGCTCTGGGCGAACGTATCAACGAACTGGCTTGGATGGGAGACACCACCAAGGTAAAAGCGCAGGAGAAACTGGGTACGTTCCGTATCAAGATAGGTTATCCCGACAAGTGGAAAGATTACAGCAACCTGGAAGTGAAGAACGACTCGTACTGGGCCAACATAAAGCGGGCCAGCGAATGGCAGCACAACGAAATGGTGGCTAAAGCCGGCAAACCGGTAGATCCTAACGAGTGGTTGATGACTCCGCAAACCGTGAATGCTTACTACCAGCCTACCACCAATGAGATTTGCTTCCCGGCCGGTATCCTGCAATACCCGTTCTTCGACATGAATGCCGACGATGCTTTCAACTATGGTGCCATCGGCGTGGTGATCGGTCACGAAATGACACACGGCTTTGACGACCAGGGGCGCAAGTACGACAAGGACGGTAACCTGAAAGACTGGTGGACGGAAGAAGACGGAAAGAAGTTCGACGAACGTGCTGCGGTGATGGCTGCTTTCTTCGACAGCATCCAAGTAGCTCCGGGTGTACATGCCAACGGTAAATTCACATTGGGTGAGAACATTGCCGACCATGGTGGTTTGCAGGTGTCTTACCAGGCCTACAAGAATGCCACGGCTGCTGCTCCGTTGGGGGAAAAGGATGGCTTTACGGCCAATCAGCGTTTCTTCCTTTCGTATGCCAATGTGTGGGCCGGAAATATCCGTCCGGAAGAAGTGCTTCGTCTGACGAAGACCGATGAACACTCCTTAGGCAAGTGGCGTGTGGACGGTGCTCTGCCGCAGATTGCTGCCTGGTACGAGGCCTTCGGCATCACGGAAAACGATCCGATGTACCTGCCGGCGGACAAGCGGGTTTCGATCTGGTAACCGGACTATCCTAAAACAGAAAAGGCATCCCCCATTGAGGATGCCTTTTCTGTTTATTTTTATTTATGATCATTGGGCCAGAATTCCGGTTTGTTCTTACTACCCCGGTAGATGCAGTCCAGACATCTGGCACTAACCAGGCTTTCCAAACCTTTCATCTCCGAGTACTGCAAGGGGCGGAGCCCCATGTAGTAAAGGTCTAGCATCGTTTTGCCTTTTTCTAGCATGCCATTAATAGAGTCCGTGTCGACTTCTTCGCAAATCTCCCTGTAGTTGTTACTGATTTGAGCGGCATTGACAAATATACGGTAGCTTGTGGCATTTTGGGCCACCTCGATCTGCCCGATGACCTTCCTGGCCGGGTTGGTGATGCAGTGGATGTTGCCTTCTATTTTTGACGGTTGTGGGGTGAACAGGCCACCCATTCCTTCGTTGGTTTTGGCTTTGTCCAGAAAATATTCATACCCTGCCTTGCTGATGGTTTGTTGGGTGACGAGGGTAGAGTAAAGGACCGTGAAGTGATCATCGGTCGGTGTCCTCTTGTACAGGTTGTGATTGATGATCCTGTTCTCGGTCAGTTTCTCGGTACTGCCTACCAGAATGTCATTGCCGTAGTTCACTCGCCAGCAGAAGTATAAAGGAGCTGAGAAGTCAACGTAGATCTTATATCCTCCCGATTCGGTGAACGCATCTAAGTCAAAGAATGCAAAAGCAAGGTTGGCGGCGGTTATTTCCCAATCTTCCTTGTATTTCCATATATAATAAGAGGTTTTCGTACTTTCGTTGTACGTGGATACGCGGAAAGTAACGTCACTTCTGTACTCAGGCTGCACCCAGGAGATACTGTCGATGGCAGGCGTATGGAGCGGTTGGGTGAGTTCCGACCGATAAGACTCTCCATCATACTCGAACTCGATGCCGTAGGATACTTCCGGATTTAATGTCCCGATGGTTAGTGTATGTATTCCATTGCCTCCATAAGTGGCGTACGGGCTTTGAGAACCGTCGCTCCCGATGATGCGAAGTTGCACCTGGACATTGTCATATCCGGAAGGAGGGCTGCCGTCATTCAATGAAAAGCTTTTGCTGAAGTAGAAATTCATAACCGAGTCACTCACAATATTTCCTTCCACAACCAACAGACCTATATCGCTTTTAGGCAGATTGGCGTTGAATTCTGACACACAGGCAACTATTGCACACAGTAGCAGTGTATAGATAGGGTATCTAAGTTTTTTCATTTTAGAATCAGATACTATAAACTTTAAGGCGTTACCCGGAAGAGGGTAGTACCATGTATGGCTTTCCCATCGCTGGTGAATCCTTCGACGGTGACCTTGAATTCGCCACAAAGGTCAGACGTGTAGAAGGAGAGGGTTCCGGGTGTCGGAAGCTGCTTGATGCAGGGATTCCAGTACAAAGTATGCCGGAAGTCGGGCTTCAACGATTGGCGGGAAACAGCATCCGGATACTCGGGCGACGGGAACTCAATAGGCAGTGACGGGCAGTCATAAGTCATGAGTTGCGAGCCTTCGTCCAACTGGATGGCCGAAAGATTCTCCCGGTGGCTGACAAACGACACCATACACTCAAAGAGTTCGCCTCCATAATAATATTTCTCGTCGTATATTTCTATGTATCGAATGTTTCGGGGGTTGTAGGTAAGCATGTGCTCGTGGTCACGGATAGGAACACCATCCAGCAGAAGTAAGGTGTTTCCGCTGTTGAACCGGTTCACAGATGGCATCAATACACGGATATATTTCTTCCCGTCTGTCTTACGAACAGCCAGGTAGACAACAAACTCAATGATGGTTTCCTGCAACGTGCTGAAACGGGTGTATTCGTCGAGGTCGTACACGATGGGCTTCTTGAAATGGTAATAATTACCCAACGGAACTTCTTGACCGAGCGAATCCACTCCCATTACCTGCTTCAGTTGTGCGCCGATGAAACGGTCCATGAGTAGTGAGTCTTCGGCATGTACCCGTAGGGGAGGCAATGAGGCAGGGCGTGCTTCTTCGAACGGAGAGACGATGTTCATCCGGTACGTCTTGTTGTCGAACGAAGCGACGGAGGTGACTACGTCCTGAGTTCCGTAAACCCTGTCGGTATAGAAGAGGGTGGTGCCGTCGTTCTCGAGTCGTCCGTGTATGTAATGGATATCAGTACCTACGAACCCGATGCCGGAGTGGTAGACAGGTTGCCCGTGAGCAAAGGCAGGTTCAGTGGTTTGGCCCAGGATGATGTGTCCTTCGTATTCGGGTTGCCAACGCCAGTCGGTGATAGGAGTGGTAATGGGAACCTGCTTCAGCCAGGCTTCGGGGTCGACTGCCGGTAGCGCGGCGATGGAGTCGTTCCGGGAAACACTTACCACAAGGTCGGTAGCATTGGCAGGGATACCTTCCAGGGAGAGGGCAACCGGTTGGCGGTTGCTGTATTGCTGCTTGTCGGTCGTCACCCGTATACCGGACGAGGGAGCATCGGGTGTGTACAATGCCTCTTCCGATTCGACCAGTTGCAGGCGGTCGGCTTCCGACGGTATAGCCAGATTGATAATGGCAATCTGTCTTTTAAATGCTACAGGTGTGCTCTCGTTGCGCATGTACCGCGTATAACCTGACAGTTCATACGTGCCCGATGGGATAGTGAGTGGGATAGAGATTTTGCCTGCACCCTGTCCTTCTTCCAGAGCCAGTTTTATTTGCAGTTGCGGACGTTCTGTATTACAAATCTCCACATACCCTACTTTACTGAATGAAGAGGGGCGGAACTGGCTGTCGGTAACAAAGAACTTTACCCACATGTCCTCTCCGGCTACGTAGCAAGCCTTGTCGAGGTGTACAAATACACGTTCGTTCAAAGTCTCCTGTGCTTGTGCAGACAACGCAGAGACGAATACAAAAAGGGAAAAATATATCTGTTTCATGGTTTACTATTTACTTATTTATGATCATTGGGCCAAAACTCCGGTTTGTTCTTGCCACCCCGGTAGGTACAGTCTAAGCATCTTCTGGTTACCATGCTTTCCAATTCATACATGACCCCCATAGGTGCTGGCACTTTCACGTAGTCCAATGGACGCAGCCCTATGTTGTAAAGGACCTCCATCGTATTATCGTTTAACAAGGCTTTGATGGAATCTTTATCGATAGCAATGCACATCTCCCTGTAGGAGGAACTGATGCGTGCGGCGTCGATGAATATCCGGTAAGTCGTGGCGTTCTGGGCTACATCGATGTACCCGATGACTTGTTTGTCCGGGTCGGTGGTGCAACTGATATTGCCTTCTATCTTCGATGGCTGCGGAGTGAACAGACCACCCATTCCTTCATTTCCCTTGTTTTTGTCCAGATAGTATTCGTATGCTCCCTTGCTGATGGCTTGTTGGGTGACGAGTGTAGAGTATAAATAAGTGAAGCGGTCGTCGTTCGGTGTCTTTTTATACAAGGTGTGATTGATAATCCGGTTCTCGGTCAGCTTCTCCGTACTGCCTATCAGGATGTCATGACTATTGTTCTTTCGCCAGCAATAATAAACGGGTCTCGAGAAATCTGTGTAAATATCGTATCCTCCTTCTTCGGTGAACGCATCCGTATTAAAGAATGCATAGGCAACGTACTGTGCTGTTATCTCCCAATCTTCCATATAGTGCCAGATGAAATACGAGGCTTCCGAGCCTTGGTTGTGTGTAGATACACGGATGGAAACATCACCTTCTTCGACGGGTTGGATCCAGGATACACTATCGATGGCAGGAGTGCGGAGCGGACGGGCAAGTTCGGACTGGTAGGTGTCTCCATCGTACTCGAACTCGATACCGTAAGCTACTTCCGGATTCAGCGTTCCGACGGGTAGCGTATGTATGCCGTTACCGGAATATGTAGCGTATGCACTTTGCGAACCATCGCTCCCGATGATGCGAAGCTTGACCTGAACATTGTCGTATTCGGAAGGAGGGGTATCGTCATTCAATGAAAAGCTTTTGCTGAAATAGAAATTCATGACGGAGTCGCTCACAATGTTTCCTTCCACGACCAACAGGTCGATGTCGCTGCTGGGGAGATTGGCGTTGAACTCGGAAATGCAGGCTCCTGCTGCGAGCAGCAACAGTATATAAAGCGGGTATTTTAATTTTTTCATGCTTAGAATCGGATATTATAAGTTACAAATGGTATCGGGGCACCGAAGATGGACATCTGGTAACCTTGGATCTTTCCTTCTTGCGAGACATAATAAATTGAGTATACGTTCTTCCGGGCGGTAACATTGTACACTCCGATGGAAATAGAACTGTGAGTCAGCAGCGTCAGCTTATGACTGGGTTCGATGTTGAAAGAGATATCCGTACGGAAATAGTTGGGTATACGATAAGAGTTACGGTCCATATAATACACGCGCATGGCTTGCAGGGTACGGTCGTAATACTGTCCGGCCGGGATGGTGACGGGGCGGCCTGTGCTGTAATCCGTGTTCACGGAAACGCTGTAGCGTTCGGTGAATTTATAATTGCCCACGAACTTGAAATCATGCGGCTTGTCATACTCGGTAGGATACCAGTCGCCATTGTTCACCGGATTGGAGATCAGCTTGTCACTCTGGCGCAGGAAAGTGCGCGAGTAAGTGTAGCTTACCCATCCGTTCAGCTTGCCGGTGACTTTCTTCACGGAGAATTCCACACCGTACGCATGTCCTTCGGTGTTGATGACGTCGGTTTCTATGTGGTGATTCATCAGCAGCTGGGCTTTATTGCGGTAGTCCAGATAATCGTTCATCCGCTTGTAATAGCCTTCGACGGAGTATTCCCATACATCGCTCGGGGAGTTGAGGTAGAGCCCTCCGGCTACTTGCCATCCGCGTTGGGGCTTCACGTTGTAGTCGCTCAGCTTCCAGGTGTCGGTGGGCGACATGATAGCGGTATTGGACAATTTGTGTATATACTGGCGCATGGAGTTGAAACCTACCTTTGCGGACAGGTTATCAGTGAAAGCATAACGGGCCGAGAGGCGGAATTCCGGTCCCATATAGGTCTTCAGAATACTGCCCGCCCCGGCTTGTACCGTATCGGTGACGGTCGACTCGTGCGGCAATACATCCGATTGGTACTTAAAGTATTGACGCGGACCCAGGGCATTGAACAGGGAGAGGCGTATGCCGGCATTCACTGATAGCTTGGGGTTGACTTCCCATTCATCGCCTAAGTAAACAGCCGATTCAAGTGCTTTGTCTTTTTGCAGGATGTCGGGCTTTACTAAGGATTTTTCGCCTGCCGGTTCGTATCTGCCCGAGTTGATGTCATAAAGCATAGACTTGAAACCGTATTCCAGTTTGTGCTTTTCGGCCAGCGGGTAGGTAAAGTCGGCTTTGATGAAGAACTGGTTGATGTTGAACGATAGTTTGAACGCTGTGGCTTCCTCGATGGTTTCTGTATTCTCGTAATCGTAGTGATCCATACCAGCTGTGAAGTATCCCGCGAGTTTTTCGTTGAACACTGTTCTCCATTTGACAGAAGCATTCATATTGTTATAGCCATACTTCTCGTTTTCATTGAAGGAGAAGCGGTCATGGCTGTAGTACCCGTAGACGTTCAGGTTGTTCTTCTCATTGATACGATGTGAGTAGACAAGCCCCAGGTCATAGAACCCAGCTTTTCCATCATTATATCCACTCTTCTTGGGAAGCGTTTTCAGGATCCAGTCCGAATACGTGGTACGTCCACTCAGCAAGAGCGACGAGCGCTCTTTGATGATAGGTATTTCCAGATTCAGTTTGCTCGTTACCAAGCCCAGTCCGGCCGAACCGGTGAACTTTTCCTTATTGGCCTCTTTGCCGGTGATGTCGAGCACGGAGGAGATACGCCCTCCGTAGCGGGAAGGAATACTGCTCTTGTAGATTTCCGCATCTTTTACCATGTCCGAGCTGAATGCTGCGAAGAAACCGAACAAGTGATTGGGGTTATATATGGTACCGTCGTTGAGCAGGATAAGGTTCTGGTCGGTAGCTCCTCCACGTACGTTGAACCCGCTCGATGCTTCGCCTACTGTCTTCACGCCCGGTAATGCCTGAATGGCTTTCAATACGTCGACTTCTCCCAGCGCCATCGGGATATTCTTAATCTTAGCCATTTGAAGTTTCTCCATGCCTATCTGAGTGCCTTTGACGTTCTGGATGCGACCGGAAACAACGGATACTTCGTCGAGCATGTATTGTTCTTCTTCTATTTCAATGTCCAAAGAACCGTCGCCATAGAGCATCAGCTGACGGCGGGTATTCTTGATGTTTAATCCGCTGATCTCCAGCTGTATGCGACCATTAGGTAGCGTGATGGAAAAGTTGCCGTTCTTATCGGTGGTAGCTGCAGTCCAGGGACTTCTCAGTACCACGTTGATGCTTGTCAGAGGATCGCCGGATTTGAAATCAGTAATTTGTCCGGTAAGTTCTACCTGCTTGGGCAACTTCTTTACATACGGGTCGCCGATGGAATAGACTTTGTTTTCTGAAGTGGCTTTCTCCTTCACACCGGTGAACCGGGTGTACAGATCCTCTCCGTAGGTGGATCGCTGTTCGCCGGCCAGTCCCGGATGGAACGTGGTGATCAATTGGGTGTCTTTCAGTACAAAGAGTATTTGTCCGTAGGTAGAGAGGCGGTAGGGGGTACCGGCAAGAGCTTTTCCCAACTGCGCGGCAGGTGATGTTTCCTGAAGTGCAGAAGCAGGGATCTGGAACGGTTGTTCGATGATAGCATATACCTGCCAACTGCCACTCTGGCGAATATGGTTCAACAGTACCTCAATAGATACACTGTCTCCGGACACAGTATGTGATGTCTGTGCCTGCAGGCCGATGGGGAGTAAGCCCAGTGTCAGAATGGCTAAGATAAGTGTGTGTCGTTTCATTGCTTTTCTTGTTTGTTGATTGTCTCTTCACAGAAAGTAGCCAGCCGCACGAAGCGTTGCTCCTTTTTATCTGCTGTGTGAGTGGACGAATAAACGTTCTTATTCGTTTTTTCGAAAGCTTTCATCTGCTTCTTTAGAGCAGGGAATATTTTGTTGAAGGAGCGTCGTTTGTTAACCTGGTGATACTTTCCTTGATACAGGATGTAATATTTCCGGATGGGGGAGAACTCTCGTTGTACCCTGTCGCTCGGACTGAGCATCTGGAAGCTGTACCGGCATAGCAGTTGCACATGGTCGCCACCGGACATGGCGATATAATACCCTGTCGGCAAACCGCTCCTGGCGGGAGGGGTGTGCCAGATAAATGTCCTCCCGTGGAGCTCTATCTTTTTTATGGAGCGTGGGTTCACCACAATCCCGTGGTGAGCTTCCGGGGTAAGGATAATGAGTTGATCTTTATACAGGTCTATTTTTAGTTGCTGAGCCTGATAGGAGGTACGCTCGAAATACAGATTTCCGACGTGGTACTCCGGCGATTCGTAGAAGGGCTCATTGGAATAGAGGAAGGGATTGTAAATAGTTCCTACCTCGCCACTGTAAGCCAAAGCATTGTCACCGGCCCTATCTAAGTACTTCTTTTCAATAGAATTTTGCGAATACCCTGTGAGGAAACTGCTCAGAAGCAGTCCTAAGAGAATCATCCGATAACATTTGATTTGTTGAGTCCTCATGTCTTTCTAGTATTTAAATAAAAAAGTCATTCAAAGGTAGTGATATTTTTTGATTTTTGTATAGCGAAAGTGTATCCTTTGTGTGTTTTGTTGTATTCTTAGCCTATATTGCTATACTTTTAGACTATCGTTGCATTTCTCACCGGGATACAATGTACGAGATGTACATATGGTACAAGCCCCCGTCAAGTGTAAAACGAGCTTCCTGAGAGAAGTAAAATATTTTACTTCCTGTAATCTGTTTATCTCCATTGTGATACTAATTTTCATGGATGAGTGCTGGTTGATAACAAAGAAACTTATTTTTATTGTTATTTCACTTCTTATTTATTATGCGTGATGAACAATATTTCGTAACTTTGCCCACCAAATATAAAAGAGCAATTAAATGTCTGATTCTAAAAGAATAAAAACCGCATTAGTATCGGTTTACCACAAGGAAGGTTTGGACGAAATTATTACCAAACTGTATGAAGAAGGAGTTGAGTTCTTATCAACCGGTGGAACACGTCAGTTTATTGAATCGCTGGGATATCCTTGCAAGGCTGTTGAGGACCTGACAAGCTATCCTTCTATATTGGGCGGTCGCGTGAAGACATTGCACCCTAAAATTTTCGGAGGAATCCTGTGCCGTCGCAACCTGGAACAGGATTTGCAACAGATCGAAAAATACGATATTCCGGAAATCGACCTTGTCATTGTGGACTTATATCCGTTCGAAGCCACGGTGGCTTCGGGAGCCGATGAGGCTTCTATCATCGAGAAGATCGATATAGGTGGTATCTCGCTGATCCGTGCAGCTGCCAAGAATTACAACGATGTGATCATTGTAGCATCTCAATTACAATACAAACCGCTGCTCGACATGCTGATGGAGCACGGGGCAACTTCTTCACTCGAAGAACGTCGCTGGATGGCGAAAGAGGCTTTTGCCGTATCTTCGCACTACGATTCGGCTATCTTTAATTACTTCGATGGCGAAGATGGTTCGGCTTTCCGCTGTACGGCCAACGACCAGAAACCGCTTCGCTACGGTGAGAATCCGCACCAGAAAGGATACTTCTATGGCAACCTCGATGCGATGTTCGACCAGATCCACGGAAAAGAAATCTCTTACAATAACCTGCTCGATATCAACGCTGCCGTAGAACTGATCGATGAGTTCGACGAGGTAACGTTTGCCATCCTGAAACATAATAACGCCTGTGGGCTGGCTTCGCGTCCGGTGCTACTGGATGCCTGGCAGGATGCATTGGCTGGTGATCCGGTATCTGCCTTCGGTGGCGTACTGATTACAAATGCTGTGATTGACAAGCCGACGGCAGAGGCTATCAACGAGATCTTTTTCGAAGTGATCATCGCACCGGATTATGATGTAGATGCACTGGAAATCCTGGGACAAAAGAAAAACCGTATCATCCTGGTACGTAAGGAGGCTAAACAGCCTAAAAAACAGTTCCGCTCGTTGCTCAACGGCGTACTGGTACAGGATAAAGACTTGAATATCGAAACGCCTGCCGACTTGAAACAAGCTACGGACAAGGCTCCGACGCAGGCAGAAATCGAGGATATGCTGTTTGCCAACAAGATCGTGAAGAACAGCAAGTCGAACGCCATCGTGTTGGCTAAAGGCAAGCAGTTGCTGGCCAGCGGGGTGGGACAGACTTCGCGCGTGGATGCCTTGAAGCAAGCCATCGAGAAGGCCAAATCGTTCAACTTTGAGTTGCAGGGTGCTGTCATGGCTTCGGATGCTTTCTTCCCTTTCCCTGACTGTGTGGAGATAGCTGGCAACGAGGGTGTGGCTGCAGTGATTCAGCCGGGTGGCTCGGTGAAAGACCAGCTGACATTCGACTATTGCAACGAGCATGGTATTGCCATGGTAACAACTGGTATTCGTCACTTTAAACATTAAACAAAGAATTAGATATGGGATTATTCTCTTTTACGCAAGAAATCGCGATGGACTTAGGTACCGCCAATACCATTATCATAACGAATGGTAAGATTGTGGTAGATGAGCCTTCGGTAGTAGCGCTCGACCGTCGTACGGACAAGATGATAGCTGTGGGTGAGAAGGCTAAGCTGATGCACGAAAAGACCCACGAGAACATACGCACCATCCGCCCGTTGCGCGACGGCGTTATTGCCGACTTCTATGCTTGCGAGCAGATGATGCGCGGATTGATCAAGCAGGTAAACAATAAAAACCGCCTCTTCTCTCCGTCACTCCGTATGGTAATAGGAGTACCGTCGGGAAGTACGGAAGTAGAACTCCGTGCCGTACGCGACTCTGCCGAGCATGCCGGCGGACGTGACGTGTACTTGCTCTTCGAACCAATGGCTGCGGCTATCGGTATCGGTATTGATGTAGAAGCTCCTGAAGGAAACATGATTGTTGATATAGGTGGTGGATCGACTGAGATCGCTGTGATTTCGTTGGGTGGTATCGTCTCGAACAACTCGATCCGTATTGCCGGCGATGACTTGACAGCCGATATCCAGGAGTACATGAGCCGTCAGCACAATGTGAAGGTCAGCGAACGTATGGCCGAACGTATCAAGATTAATGTAGGCGCAGCGTTGACCGAACTGGGTGACGATGCTCCCGAAGATTATATTGTACACGGTCCGAACCGTATTACGGCGTTGCCGATGGAAGTGCCTGTTTGTTATCAGGAAGTGGCTCATTGCCTGGAGAAATCGATCTCAAAGATTGAGACGGCTATCCTGAGTGCATTGGAGAATACACCTCCTGAACTGTATGCCGATATCGTTCACAACGGAATCTATCTGGCAGGTGGTGGCGCTTTGTTGCGCGGACTTGACAAGCGTCTGACTGATAAGATTAATATCCCATTCCATATAGCCGAAGATCCGCTTCATGCAGTGGCCAAAGGTACGGGGATAGCATTGAAGAACGTAGATCGTTTCTCTTTCCTGATGAGATAACGGATTCAGGGTATATCTATGCGGAATCTACTGAACTTTTTAGTGAAATACAACTACTGGTTCCTCTTTATTATTTTAGAGGTAACCAGTTTTGTTTTGTTATTTCGGTTCAATAATTACCAGGAAAGTGTTTATTTCACTTCGGCCAATGCTGTGGCGGGTAATATTTATGAAGTATCGGGCAACGTGACTTCTTATTTTCACCTGAAGGCTATCAATGCCGATCTGTTGGATCGAAACATGGCTTTGGAACAACAGGTGGTCAATATGGAGAAGGCGTTGCTGGAACGTTCCATGGATTCAGCAGCAATCAATAGTATCCGGGACTTGTCGCAAACAGACTTCCATGTCATGAAAGCACAAGTGATTAATAACAGCCTGAACAGGGCGGACAATTACATCACGCTCGATAAGGGAAGCTCTTCCGGCATCCAACCCGAAATGGGGGTGGTCGACGGTAACGGAGTGGTAGGTATCGTTTATGAGGTTTCGCCTTCTTACGCCCTGGTTATCTCTGTGCTGAACAGTAAGTCCAGTATCAGTTGCAAGATCGTGGGAAGCGAGTATTTCGGTTACCTGAAATGGGAGCAGAGCGATCCCCGGTATGCTTACCTGAAGGACTTGCCCCGTCACGCGGAATTCAACCTGGGCGATACGGTGGTGACCAGTGGGTATTCTACCGTTTTCCCGGCAGGCATCATCGTGGGAACAGTAGATGACATGAAAGACTCTAAAGACGGGCTCTCTTATCAACTGAAAGTGAGGCTGGCCAGTGATTTCGGAAAGATAAGTGATGTGTATGTGATTGCCAGAGACGGGCGAGAGGAGCAGAAAGAGTTGGAACTTAAGGCAACGAAGCAGGAATGATCATAAACTATTTGCATAAGCTGGGCTGGTTTGTCGGACTGGTGCTGATTCAGGTATTAATCCTGAATCATATTCACCTTTTCGGATATGCCACGCCTTTTTTGTATGTCTACCTTATCTTGAAAATCGAATCGGGGATTTCCCGTAACGGACTTATGCTTTGGGCTTTCTTTCTGGGACTGACTGTGGACATGTTCTCTAATACGCCGGGAATGAATGCGGCGGCTACGGTAGCACTGGCCTTTTTCCGGCCGTTCATCCTTCGTCTGTTTACACCGCGTGACTTGCTCGAAAGCATAGTCCCATCATTCAAGGAACTGGGTACCAGTAACTTCATAAAATATGTGGTGGCAACTGTCAGCATTCACCACCTGATACTGGGAACAATCGAATACTTCTCGTTCACCAGCATCTGGCTCTTGTTGTTGAGGGTAGTGGCTTGCTCCTTGTTTACCATCATTTGTGTTTTATCCGTTGAAGGAATAAGAAAATAACGCATGGCAAAAGATTATTCATTGGAACGGCGCAAGTTTGTCATCGGCGGCATGGTGATTGTCGTGGTGGTGATATATCTGATTCGACTCTTCTCTTTACAGCTCCTGACGGACGATTACAAGAAGAATGCCGATAGCAATGCTTTTCTGAATAAGATTCAATATCCTTCGCGAGGTGCCATGTACGATCGTGCCGGCAAACTGCTCGTGTTCAACCAACCGGCTTACGATATTACGATTGTACCCAAGGAAGTGACCCGCCTGGATACACTCGATTTGTGTCAAACGTTGAACATCACCCGGACGCAATTCCTGAAAATAATGAACGATATGAGGGACCGACGCCGTAACCCGGGCTATTCCCGTTATACCAACCAATTGTTCATGTCGCAACTCTCGGCCGAGGAATGTGGCGTATTCCAGGAGAAACTGTTCAAATTCCCCGGCTTCTATATCCAACGGCGTACCATCCGGCAATACAACTATAACTCGGCAGCCCATGTGCTGGGCGACATCGGCGAAGTATCAATGAGAGACATTGAGGCGGACGATTATTATATCCGTGGCGACTTTGTCGGTAAGCAGGGCATCGAGAAATCGTACGAGGAATACCTGCGCGGCGAGAAAGGGGTAGAGATACTTCTACGTGATGCACATGGACGTATTCAAGGGCGGTATATGGATGGACAGTATGACAAGAGCCCTGTTCCGGGTAAGAACCTGACGTTGAGCCTGGACATCGAATTGCAGATGCTGGGCGAGCGATTGATGCAGAACAAAATTGGCAGTATTGTAGCCATTGAACCCGAAACGGGTGAGATATTGTGTATGGTCTCAGCTCCTAACTTTGACCCGCGCCTGATGATAGGGCGGCAACGGGGAAAGAATCACCAGATTCTGCAAATGGACCCGCAGAAGCCTTTACTGAATCGTGCTATTATGGGAGCTTTCCCGCCTGGGTCTACCTTCAAAACGGCGCAAGCGTTAACATTCTTGCAGGAAGATATCATTCAGCCTTCTACCTCCTATCCATGTTCACACGGATTTAATTACGGGAGCCTGCATGTAGGCTGTCACGCGCATCCTGCACCATTATCCTTGATCCCGGCGGTAGCTACTTCGTGTAACTCTTATTTCTGTTGGGGGTTGTTCCGCATGTTTGGCGACCGTAAGTACGGGTCGCCACAAAAAGCCATTACCGTGTGGAAGGATCACATGGTATCACAAGGGTTCGGAAATAAACTAGGAGTCGATCTACCCAGTGAGAAGCGCGGCTTAATTCCCAATGCCGAGTACTATAACAAACCTTACAATGGCCGTTGGAACGGACTTACTGTCATCAGTATCGCCATCGGACAAGGTGAAATCACAGCTACTCCTTTGCAAATAGCCAATCTGGCTTCGACAATAGCCAACCGGGGATATTATGTAGCTCCTCATGTCGTCAAGCAGATTCAGGGAGTCGAACTGGATAGCCTTTATCAGACGCGTCACTATACCACCATCGAGCGTAGACATTACGAAGAGATCGTGACGGGTATGCGGGCGGCTGTCACAGGAGGAACCTGCCGCTCGGGGGCTATTCCCGGTATCGAAGTGTGCGGTAAGACGGGAACGGCTCAGAACCGTGGACATGACCACTCTGTATTTATGGGATTCGCCCCGATGGACAAACCTAAAATCGCTGTCCTTGTGTATGTAGAGAATGGAGGTTGGGGAGCCACATACGGTGTACCTTACGGCTCGCTGATCATGGAGCAATATTTGAATGGCAAGCTGTCGCCCGAAAGCGAAGCACGTGCCGAAGAGTTTAGTAACCGGATCATTCAGTATGGTAGCCAGGAACGCTAGTATATGGAAATCTCTGGATTGGGTAACGATCATGCTTTACCTGATTCTGGTGATCTGCGGATGGTTCAGCGTCTGCGGGGCCAGTTATGAGTATGGAAGTCAGGAGTTTTTCGACTTTGCAACCCGCTCCGGTAAACAGGCTGTCTGGATAGTCTGCTCTTTTGGTTTGGCTTTTATATTGCTGATGTTGGAGGATCGGATGTATGATACGTTCGCGTACCTTATATATATAGGTATGATCCTGCTGCTGATTGTCACCATCTTTATCGCGCCCGATGTAAAAGGATCGCGTTCCTGGTTGCAGATGGGACCGGTCAGCCTGCAACCTGCCGAGTTTGCCAAGTTTGCCACGGCTCTGGCTCTGGCCAAGTATATGAGCTCTTATACTTTCAGCATACAGAAGTTTAAATACGCTTCTACAACCATAGCACTCATTCTTCTCCCTATGTTTCTGATTATCATGCAGAAGGAGACGGGCTCGGCCTTGGTTTATCTGGCATTCTTCCTGATGCTGTACCGGGAAGGAATGTCGGGTGTGATTCTGTTTTCCGGTTTTTGTGCCGTGCTGTATTTTGTGGTGGGTATTCGTTTCGGCGAAGAATTTATAGGCGAAACGACGGCTTCTGTCGGTGAGTTTGCCGTACTGTCCATGATACTGCTGTTCTCTGCCGGTATGGTAGGGGTGTATACCCGGCGATGGCCTCCGGTGCGTAATATATTAGGGGTATCCCTGTTAGGGCTTTTGGTGGCTTGGGCCGTATTCAAATACATTACTCCCTTCAATCTGATGTGGGTGCTGTGGGGACTGTGTGCGGCGGCAATTGTCTACCTGCTTTATCTGTGGTTGCGCGAGCGGCAATATTCCTACCTGCTCATTGCCTTGTTTTCGTTTTGTTCCATCGGGTTCCTTTATTCCAGTGATTACGTGTTCGACAATGTGTTGGAACGTCATCAGCAGATACGTATTAAAGTCGTGTTGGGTATGGAGGAAGATCTGGCTGGTGCAGGGTACAATGTCAATCAGTCCAAGATAGCCATTGGCTCGGGTGGATTTGCAGGAAAAGGATTCCTGAACGGTACACAGACCAAGCTGAAATATGTACCTGAGCAGGATACGGACTTTATCTTCTGTACGGTGGGCGAGGAGAAGGGCTTTGTGGGTTCTGCTACCGTACTGGTTCTTTTTGTGCTGCTGATATTCCGGTTGATGCATGTGTCCGAGCGGCAGATCTCACCTTTCGGGCGGGTGTACGGCTATTCGGTGGTGAGTATCTTCTTTTTCCACCTCTTTATAAATATAGGTATGGTGCTGGGGTTGACCCCGGTTATCGGTATCCCGTTGCCGTTCTTTAGCTACGGCGGTTCTTCCTTGTGGGGATTTACCATCCTGTTGTTTATCTTCCTTCGGATCGATGCCGGGCGGACGCGCCGGCTTTAGCACGTGGTTTATTTCTCTACGCGAACCCCGACATCATGGATGCCGGTCAGCGTTTCATCTTTCATTCCCTGTGATACCTTGATGGTGTAATTGCCCGGATGGGCCGGTTGTACAGTACAGAACGGTACGCCCGATTGGTACAGGTAGCCTGTGCCATTGCCTTGCCATCTTCCTTCCTCGTCGGCCAGTACGAAAGCGATCGTATCTGTTTTCCAGACGGTAGAGTCGGCAAAGTTATGGCTGACAAACAGGTACAGATCCTTGTAGGCATAGTTGTTCAGGTTGCGCACTTCGGTAGTCAGCCGGTAGGGGTGTAATGAGTCGTTGACAGATACCTGGAAAAAGAGTGTATCACTCTTCCCCCACCCCTTGGAAGAGATGGTTTGGAACGAGTGATACACGGTATGTTCATTGCAGGCGGTTGCCAGCCAGGCGGTTGCCAATGCCAGGAAGCTGTGCCTGAGTAGTCTTTTCATCGGGCAGTTTTATTACTCCTGTGCGTTGTCAGGGCGATTTTCATTATGGGGGCGCGGACGTTGTTCGTTGCCTTGTCTCGGTTGCCCTTGACGCTGCTGCCCCTGTGGGCGCAGCGGTCTGTCTCCCTGCGGACGCTGCTGTCCTTGCGGACGTTGCGGCCTGTCACCCTGAGGTCTGTCACCCTGTGGATGACGGGGCTGTCCCTGGCGGGGTGGCCTATCGCCTTGCGGATGGTCGCCTTGTGGGCGCGGCTGTCTATCATTCGGGTAGTTAGCTTGCCCGTTACCTCTTCCTTCGGTGCGCTGACCTTCCGGACCGTTCCTCCGCTTTTTCTTCCCGTTATTATTTCCGCCACCGTTCTTGTCTTTGCGGGTACGGTCGAAGCGGGTCAGGCTTTCCTGTTCTACCAGGTCGACCGGTTTGGCGATCTCCGTTTTATGTTGCTCTTCCGACAAGCTATCCGGCTTGATACCTTTCTTGTTCAGGCCGATGATCTCGAAGGCGCGCTTGCCGCTGATGGTCACCAGATTGGCAGGTATGCCCTTACCCGTTGAATAAGAGATCTGGTTGCTCAGGATATCCGCTTTGAAGAAATAGTAAGTAGAATCCTTGGTCTCCAATTCGATTTCGCGCGAAGGCAATCGTTTCTGCGCTTCCACGTAGCAGTCTACCTCGTAGTTGAGGCAGCATTTCAGCTTGGCACACTGTCCGGCTAGTTTCTGCGGGTTCAGGGAGATATCCTGGAAGCGGGCGGCACTGGTCGATACCGAGATAAAACTCGTCATCCACGTGGCGCAGCACAATTCACGTCCGCAGGGACCGATACCACCGATGCGACCGGCTTCCTGGCGGGCACCGATTTGTTTCATCTCGATACGTATGCGGAATACTTCGGCCAATACCTTGATGAGTTGCCGGAAGTCCACCCGCTCATCGGCAATGTAGTAGAAGATGGCTTTGTTGCCGTCGCCCTGATACTCCACGTCGCCTATCTTCATATTCAGGCTCAGGTCGATGGCTATCTGCCGGGCGCGGATCATGGTGGCATGCTCCTTGCCTTTCGCCTCGTCGTACTTCTCCATGTCCACCGGTTTGGCTTTGCGGTACACCCGCTTTACCTCCGGCTCCGCTTTGAAGTTCGCCTTCCTCATCTGTAGCGGCACGAGTCGTCCGGTCAGTGTCACCGTACCGATGTCATGTCCGGGACTGGCCTCTACGGCCACGATGTCGCCTTTCTCCAGTTTCAGCTTGTTGCTGTTCTTGAAGTATCCCTTGCGGGTGTTTTTGAACTGAACTTCAACCATGTCGCTTTCCTCGGCATTGCCGGGAATGTCGGCCAACCAGTCGTACGTGTTCAATTTGTTATCTTGCCGGGAGCAGCCTTTGCAGCAAAGTCCGTTGCTCCCACTATGCAGCTTGAAGTTTGAATCACTCATGCGTCTTAATGTATTATATAGTGAGCGTCATTGTTTCAGCAGTACGATCGTCTTCAGGGCGAAGTCGAAGAATACCATTTTGGCGTTGACGTTTTGTTCAATGTGTGCCTGCGCCTCGCTTAGCTCGTCCATGAGCCCCATCACGTTCCGTTCGTTGATGAACGGGGCGAAGCGTACGGCGAAGCCTTGTTCGTCGCCGGTCATGTAGTTGAGTTCCTTGCGGTGCAGGTTATAGATAAAATTCTCGCGTACCATCCGCTGGCAATATTCCAGCAGACTTTTCTGTCGTTCGCGTCCCAGGGCGGCCACCTGTTCACTCCACTGCTTCATCTCCTTGATCTTACGTTGGTAGGAGAGGCGCATCAGGTTTACGAAGAGGTCGAAGAAGAGCCGGTTCTCCTCGTTCAGGTGGATGGTTTCGAGGGCTTTGATAAAGTTTCCGTTGGCCAGGTGGGCGATGGAAGCACTGTCGGCAGGCAGTACACCGTACCTTAGTTCCAGTGTGCGGGCGATGCTGATTTCGTCGAGCGGACGCACGTTGATACGTTGCGTACGGCTCAGGATGGTTTGCAGGATCATCTCCGGCTGTTCGGATATCAAGAGGAAGAGCGTCTGTGCAGGCGGCTCTTCGAGTAGCTTCAACAGTTTGTTGGCACAAGGGAGCTGCATCTTCTCGGGCAGCCAGATGAGGGTGACTTTGTATCCGCCTTCGCTCGACTTGAGGCTGAGCTTCTTCATAATCTCGTCGCTCTCCTTGGTGTAGATCACCGCCTGAGAGTTCTCTGCGTCGATTTCGCTGAGCCAGTGGTTGAGGTTGAAATACGGATTGCCCAGTACCAATGTGCGCCATTGTTTGATGTAATCGTCGCACCGGGCCGTCTTCACCACCGGGAAAACGAAGTGCACGTCCGGGTGTACCAGCTTGTTCAGCTTCACGCACGAAGGGCAAACGCCACAAGCATCCGTCTCCGTACGGTTGGTACAGCAGATATAGCGGGTGTAAGCCAACGCCAGCGGGAAAGCACCGACACCTTCCGCCCCGCACAGAAGCTGAGCGTGCGGGATGCGTCCCTCGCTCACGTCCTGTATCAGCCGTTGCTTGATCTCTTCTTGCCCTATGACGTCTCTGAAAAACATACTCTTTTAATAAGTTTCTTTAGCCACCGCCTGGATGCTGTCCACTGCGCCGATGGAGTAGAAGTGGATGCTGGGCAGCCCGTGCTCCATCAACTCCCGGCATTGAGCCACGCACCATTCGATGCCCACCTGCTGCACTTCGGCTTCGTTCTTGCACTTCAATACTTCGCGCGTCAGTTCCTCGGGCAAGTCCACCTTGAATGTCTTGGGGATCATGCTCAGTTGCGAAGTCCGCTTGAAAGGTTTGATGCCCGGGATGATGGGGATCGTTATGCCCGCTTCCCGGCACCGGCCTACGAACTCGAAGTACTTCCGGTTGTCGTAGAAGAGCTGCGTCACGGCATATTCAGCTCCGGCCTCTACTTTCTTCTTCAGCCAGTAGATGTCCGTATCGAGGTTGGGTGCTTCTTCGTGCTTCTCGGGGTAGCAGGCTACGCCGTACGAGAAAGGCGTGCTGGTGACTTTCATCTCCGAGCCGTCCACGAATATTCCCTTGTTGAATTGATTGATCTGTTCCTGCAGTTCGAGGGCGTGGTGATAACCGTCGCCTTCGGGGGTGAAGACCGATTCGTGCTTCGCCTTGTCGCCCCGCAGCACCAGAAGTTCGGTGATGTTGAGGAATTGCAGGTCGAGCAGCACGTATTCTGTTTCTTCACGGGAGAACCCGCTGCACAGAATATGTGGCACTACGGTGATGTTGTACTTGTTTTGGATAGCAGCTGCCACGGCAACTGTTCCCGGGCGGCGGCGCAACCGGTTGCGTTGGAAGAGCCCGTTGCCCAGATCCTGGTACACGTACTCGCTGCGGTGTGTGGTGATGTTGATGTATTTCGGGTCGAATTCCCGGAGTTGGTCGATGTCCTGGTACAGCTTCTCGATTCCCGTGCCTTTCAGCGGAGGGAGTATTTCGAAGGAGAATGCCGTTTGTTGGTTGCTATGTATTAAATCTATTACTTTCATTCGTTCTGTATTGCGTGCTTATACACTAAGCCTTCTGCAAAGATAATGATTTCTGCGTACCTCTTTATCTTTACTTCCTTGATTTTATGAAAATATGCCGTTTGTGAAGTAAAAAAAGTGATGTTTAAGCATTGAATACTTTTCTTTCGTAGGGCGAGCTGGCTTTACTCACCGACCAAGTTTATTTACCTCACCGGGATAGCATGTATCAGATGTACATCTCGTACATCGTTCCCCGGCGAGCTAATATACTTTCCTCGAGTTAATCTGCTTTGCCCGTTTAGTATCGCATTAAGGTCTTGGGAAACGGTTTCAGGATACTACTCATTGGCTGGATGAACCTGAAATGTCCTCGTATTTCCGCTCGTCAGGAGGAATTATGGTTTATTCTGGTCGATAAATACCGATTTGCGGGAAACAAGGGCATTTTCTTCGCCCGAAGAATTTAACAAAAGCAAAGAAAGCATTATATTCACGGCGAAGAGGTGAATAATAGTATTATTAAAATAAGATCATGAAGAAAGCACTACTTGTATTATGGGCAGCCATCAGTTGCCTGTCGGCCTGGGCACAGGCCCCCTTCGGACAATCCGAAAGCATAAACAAAGGTTGGAAGTTTACATTATCCGATGTGCCCGAAGCACAGGCACCGGCGTATGATGACAGCAAGTGGAAAACACTGGACGTACCGCACGACTGGAGCGTACAGGCGCAACTAAGCCCTACCCTGGCCAGTGCCACAGGCTACCTGCCGGGCGGAATAGGTTGGTACCGCAAGGAACTGAACATACCTGCCGACAAACAAGGCGAGTTGGTCTACCTCTATTTCGAAGGAGTTTACAACCGGAGCGAAGTATACGTGAACGGGCAACTGGCAGGGAAGCGTCCCAACGGCTACGTTTCGTTTATGTATGACATCACCCCTCTGATCCGCTACGGGCAGAAGAATGTGGTGGCCGTCCGGGTGGATCACAGCCAGAGCGCAGATTCACGTTGGTACACTGGCTCGGGCATCTACCGCGATGTGTGGATGGTGTATGCTAATCCGGTACATATTGCCCAATGGGGACCGTACGTCTATCCTGAGAATGTGACTGGCAAACAGGCCACGTTGCACGTCGAAGTAGAACTGGTGAACCAGTCGGCCGCTTCGTCTGCCCTGACGGTGGAAAGCATCTTGCTGAATCCCGCCGGACAAACAGTGGCCAAACATCAGGGCAAATTGCAAGTAGCCCCGAATGGAAAGAATACGCTGGTTGCCGATCTGAAAGTAAAGAACCCGCAACTGTGGGACTTGGACAATCCACAATTGTATCGCTTGCAAACCGTTGTGCGTCAGCAAGGAAAGATCATCGACCGTTCGGAGACGGTGACCGGCTTCCGCTCTTTTACCTTCGACCCGAACAAAGGCTTTGCCTTGAATGGCCGTTGGATGAAAGTCAAAGGCGTCTGCCTGCACCACGATGCCGGCGTGCTCGGGGCGGCTGTTCCGCGCGATGTATGGAAGCGTCGCCTGGAGATATTGAAGTCTTTGGGCTGTAACGCCATCCGCGCCACGCACAATCCGCAGGCCCCCGACATGTACGAACTCTGCGACGAACTAGGCCTGCTGGTGATGAACGAAGCGTTCGACGAATGGGAATTCCCTAAACGCAAGTGGATAGAAGGATGGAATGTAGGCACGCCGGGATTCCAGGGAGCATTCGACTTCTTCGAAGAGTGGGGCGAGCGCGACCTGGCCGACATGGTGCAGCGCGACCGGAACCACATTTCCATCTTCGCCTGGAGCATCGGCAACGAGGTGGACTATCCGAACGATCCTTACTCGCACCCGGTACTCGATGGCGGTGCTGCCACCGGCTTCACCCAACCCATCTTCGGCGGTTATAAACCGGATGCACCCGATGCCATGCGCCTGGGAGCCATTGCCAAACGGCTTGCCAACGTGGTGAAGACATACGACCAGACTCGCCCTGTGACTGCCGGGCTGGCCGGTGTAGCCATGTCCAATGAAACGGAATACCCGGCTGCACTGGATATTGCCGGATACAATTATACGGAAAGCCATTACGACTCGGATCATCAGAAATATCCCAACCGGGTGATTTACGGCAGTGAGAACCGCCACGATATGGCAGCCTGGAAAGCAGTCAGGGACAAGGAACATATCTTCGGACAGTTCCTCTGGACGGGATTCGACTACCTGGGCGAATCGGGTCGTTGGCCGTCACGCGGACTCTATTCTGGTTTGGTAGATTTTGCCGGATCTGTAAAACCGCGCGGATATTTCCGCCAGTCGCTCTGGGCTGATGCACCGATGGCTTATCTCGGTACGTACCCTGTGCCGACGCGGGGAGGCTGGATGGAAAGAGGTCCCTCGATGGATGCCTGGTCTATCTGGAATTATGAACCGGAGCAGATGATCCGGGTGGTTTGCTACACGAATCAAGCCAAAGCCCGCCTGGAACTGAATGGTAAGACGGTAGGCGAGGAGAAGCCGTACGATGATAAAACGGGTATCCTTGCTTGGGATGTTCCTTATCAGGCTGGTAAGTTGGAAGTCGTGGCGTTGAACGAGGAAGGCAAGGAGTCGGCACGTTATGCCATTCAGTCTTCAGGAAGACCGTATGCTTTGGTTGTCCAGTCTTCGAAAAAGACGATCGGCAAGGACGGGCTGGCACAAGTAGTGCTTCAGGTAGTGGACGATAACGGGCTACTCGTGATGCTGGCCGATAATGAAGTGACTTGCCGGGTGGACGGCCCTGTGAAACTGCTGGGAATAGAAAGTGGCAACAACTCGGATATGAGCGACTATACAGATAATAGACACCGGGTGTTCCATGGACGCACGTTGGTCTATCTGCAGGCCACCGGTGAGGCGGGAGCTGCGAAAATCCGTTTCACTTCTCCGTTGCTTCAATCTGTGGAGACTGTTGTTGAAGTAAAATAGAGTTTCTTCAGATCACCAGCAGAAGCATGTGTTTAGTGTGTTGGTTGGGCTATATACAAGGGAATTTATTTCAGGCCTTCACATCTTCCAACCTATCTGAACACCCTTGTTCATAGGGGTTACAGTATGAATACCCCCTCCTTCATTCGCTCTCCACAGCCTT
>JAVBUC010000074.1:0-42881 GCA_031555765.1 Bacteroides sp.
CAATGGATTGTTGGAAGGAACTGTCAATAAAATCAAGGCCATCAAGAGGCAGATGTTTAATAGGGCAAGCTACAGGCTACTTAATGTCAAACTTATTGCATTTAAAACCTGAGAGATTGCCCCTAAAGTGACGAAGAACCACAAAAACGCAAAATCATCTCCCATCTCCCATAAATTGCAGGTTATTCGATTGAAATATAGGGTAATATGCGTATGGGAGATGTCTTTTTATCTCCCATTCATCTCCCATAAGTGGCTCTATCTCCCATAATATGTGACCTATTTACCTTCCTGCTGTTGCCTCGGTTGCTTCCTGATATTGCCCCTGCAGCCTCTTGCAAGCAGTCAGTTTCCTCAGGTGAAACAGTGAGTTTCGTCAAGTGAAACAGTGAGTTTCCTCAGGTGAAACAGTGAGTTTCATCCAGTGAAACATCAAGTTTCCTCAGGTGAAACAGAGAGTTTCGTCCAGTGAAACAACGGGATTAGTCAAGGTAATCAATGAGTTTAGTACTTAGAACTCGACTAAACTAACCGTTTTAGTTTGTTTTAACTATAATAATTAGTCTATGAACTAAATAAGTTCGTTATTTGCAAACGTAAGGATAAAATAACTTCCAAAACAATATATATCATGAAAGGATTAACTGGGAAAGAAGAAGAGTTGATGGGGTTTTTCTGGGAGAAAGGTCCCCTGTTTGTGAAGGAAATGCTGGCGTTCTACGACGAACCGAAGCCACACTTTAATACCTTGTCCACCATCGTGCGCGGGTTGGAAGAGAAAGGTTACCTGAGCCACACGGCTTACGGCAATACATATCAGTATTATGCGGTGGTCAGTGCCGAGGAGTTCCACAAAGGGACGCTTCGCAACGTGATCCACAAATATTTCAATAATTCTTACCTCAGTGCCGTTTCTTCGTTGGTACAAGAAGAAGATATTTCGCTGGCCGAATTGAAAAAACTAATAGAGGAAGTGGAGAATGGACATACCGATAAGTAAAACATTGTAACTATTATTGTACCATGGGAGCATTCTTCGTCTACATACTCAAAGCCTCCGTTTGCCTGGCATTGTTCTACCTTTTTTACAGGGCGTTGCTCAGCCGGGAGACGTTTCACCGGTTCAACCGTGTGGCTCTGTTGGTCATCCTGCTGCTGTCGTGCCTGTTGCCGCTCATCGAATTGACCGTGGTGCAGGAAAACGAACTGCAGCAAACCATGCTCACACTGGAGCAACTCCTGCTGATGGCCGATGCACAGGTGGTGGAGGTCGGCGCAGCACAGCCAATCAAGCTGAACGGCATACAGGTGGCTCTGCTTATTTATCTGGCAGGTATCTTGTTCCTTTTCCTCCGTCATGTGTATGCGTTGGACCACATGTTCCGGCTGATCCTCAAGGGGGATATAGAGAGACTGGACAACGGAGCCTTATTGATTGTCGTGGACAGGGAGGTGGCTCCATTCAGCTGGATGAAGTACATTGTTATTTCCCGGAAAGACAGGGAGGAAAACGGAAGGGCGATACTGATGCATGAGCAGGCTCACATCGGGCACCGGCATTCGGTGGACTTGCTCCTGGCAGACATCTGCATATTCTTCCAATGGTTCAATCCGGCTGCGTGGCTCCTGAAGCAGGAACTACAAAACATCCATGAGTACCAGGCCGATGAGTCGGTCATCAAACAAGGCATCGATGCAAAACAATATCAATTATTATTAATTAAAAAAGCTGTCGGCACAAGGCTCTACTCTATGGCCAACAGCTTTAATCACAGTAAACTTAAAAAACGTATCACTATGATGTTAAAAGAAAAGTCCAATCCGTGGGCACGTTTGAAGTACTTGTACGTACTTCCGTTGGCAGCCGTTACCGTCACTGTCTTTGCCCGTCCCGAAGTCTCTGAAAAAGTGGAAGAGATTTCTGCCGTCAAAGTTAATGATTTGACTGCAATTATTGAAACAAAACTGGCAGAATCTCTGTCTGTTGATTCTGTTGCCCCTAACCGGGTGGTGTATGAGATGGTGGAAGAAATGCCAAAATTCCCGACGCCCGAAGGCACGAACCGCTCGAGTGGTGCTGCTGTGGTGAAGTTTCTCCAAGATAATTTGCGTTATCCTGAAGCGGCTGTCCAGGCTAAAACAGAAGGACGAGTCATTGCACAGTATGTAGTGGAGGCCGATGGAAGAGTCACTTCGCCCATCATTATCCGTTCAGTGAGCAAGGAAATCGACGCAGAAGCCATCCGCATCATCAAACTTATGCCTCGCTGGATTCCTGGAAAGGATAAGGCAGGAAAGGCTGTGGCTGTAAAATATACTGTTCCTGTCGTCTTCTCGCTGAAGGGATATAAGCCGGCTGCTACCACGTCGGTCAAAGACACAAACAGCGGAGGGTTGGAAGTGCTTGGTGCCAAAGGTAATCCTTTGTACATGGTCGATGGGAAAGAGGTGAAAGATTTGGAATCGATATCTCCTGATCAAATTGAATCGATTGATGTGCTGAAAGATGCTTCGGCCACCCGGGTCTATGGCGATAAAGGTAAGAACGGAGTGGTCCTGGTTACCACGAAGAATTCTTCCCAATCCAATGTCTTAAAACCGAAAGTAGCCATCGGTGAAGAACCTTTGTACATAGTCGACGGGAAAGAGGTGAAGAATCTGGAAGGAATAAACCCCGAAGATGTAGAATCGGTTGATGTGCTGAAAAATGCTAAAAGTATTCAGCTTTATGGCGAGAAGGGTAAAAACGGAGTGGTTCTTGTTAAACTGAAGAACAAAGCATAACTCTCTAAAGAATCGTAGCACTTGGTTGCGGAGCAATGGCTCCGTAATTATAACGTCGCGGGGTGGATCTGGGTTTCTTAACATTCGCCTGTTCTTCCGGGATTCATCCTCGCGACGGCTACTCGCCCAAGGTAATGCTAACTTCTACACTGGTGCCCACCCCCGGCTTTGACTGTACTTCGCAGGTTCCGCCGATGTTGTGGATGCGTTGGCAGATAGTGCGAAGCCCGATTCCTTTCTTCTTATCCATGTCGAACCCAACACCGTTGTCGCGAACCGAAGCCGATAGCTGGTTGTCGGCCAATTGTAGCGATACGCTGATGAGGCTTGCTTCGCTGTGCTTGATGCAGTTGCTCAATGCCTCCTGGGCGATGCGGTAAAACTCGAAACCTATCTTTTCCGGGATCACCCCCCAATCAGTCCCTTCGGTCGATGTGTATTTGGCTTCCATTCTTTCGGGCAGCTCGAGGTGCTTGATGTGATCTTTCAACATCTCGTCCAGCGTGGCAAACTGGAATACAGGAGGCATCAACTCATGCGATACATTCCGTACCCGGTTGCGTATGTCGGCCAACACTTCAATTTGCTCGGCAGCTTCCGCACTCATCTCATTGGTCAGCGAGCGGGTTTTCATTTCCAGTCCCATCAGACTGTTGCATATATCGTCATGTAGTTCGGCTGCCAACCGGTGACGCTCGGCTTCCAGACCTTCAATATACTTGAAAGTCAGACGCCTCTCGGTATTTTTTTGGAGTAGAAGCATCTGCCGTTCCTTCTCTTCGGCGGCACGAGCCATTTCTACCAGGTGTATCTTTTGTCGTTGGCGTTTGTAGAGCAGAAACAAGATAAGAATCGAAAGGATGCTGATGGAGATTACCCACCAATTGCGCATGTACAGCAAATCGGCTTCTTGTTTGTATTGCTGCTGCTGCAATTCCACTATTTCCGCTTCCTTCTCTTGGATACGATGTTCTACTGAGTAATATGTAATCTGGAGTTCCTGGCGTTTCAGTATGGATTGAGTCCTTAACAGGTAGGCTCTTTCGTACATTTTATTGCTCATGGTCAGGTCGCCCAACTCTTTATAACATTCGGCAGCCATCCGGTAAATCTGGTGGTTGTTGTTGTTATAGTACCCTTGCCCTTCGATGATCTCCTGGGATTTCTGAATATAGGTGAGGGCTTTCTGGTATTGTTTGGTGAGAAGGGCAACTGTCAGCTTGCTCTTGTAATAGTGAAGCCAGTCCTCATTGACTTTCAGGTACTGGGTAAGTCGATCGAATAATTCCATGTAATGGAGAGCCATCGATATTTTCCCCATCTCTCCATAGGTGGTTATCAGGCGGTGGTAGGTCTTGCAGAGTTGAAGCTCGGAGTTCGTTGCTTTCAACAAGGGAATGGCTTTGTTTTCCAGTATATCTACTCCCTCTTTTTTTCTGCCTAACTCGCAATAGTACATCCCCAGAAAACTGTAGGCTTTGCCTATCAACTCATTGTCATTGGTTTGGAGTGCAAAATTTACTGACTTTAAAGCAAAGTCGGCAGCTCCAACCACGTGCCCCCAGTTGTAACACAACTGGGAAACATCGTACTCGATAAGGGCCAAAGCATGATTGTCTTTTTGAGCTTCGGCCAACCGAAAGGCTTCTTTGTATGTGAAGAGGCTCTTCTCCAAATCCTCATTTTCCATGAATGACCTTCCTTCCAAAGTGAGGCAGTTAATATATTGCGCGGTGTCTTTGCAACCGCAGGCATACATTACTGCATGATAGGGAAAGAGAAATACAATGCTCAGGATAATAAGTGAACGTTTTTTCATGATACGGATGTTTGCTAGATGTTTTCTTTCAGATACGATAGAATTTCTGTTTCCTGGTCAGGGTGAAACCAGTGTATATCGGTGTCGCGCTTGAACCAGGTCATCTGTTTGCGTGAGTAGATGCGCGAGTTTTGTTTGATCTTCTCGATGGCGAATAGGAGTTCCCAGGTACCATCTATGTATTGGAACAGTTCTTTGTAGCCCACGGTATTCAGGGAGTTGAGGTGGCGGTAGGGGTACACGGCACGGGCTTCGTTCAGCAATCCTTCTTCCATCATCAGGTCCACGCGGCGGTTGATGCGTTGGTAAAGCTCTTCGCGTTCGCGCGTCAGCCCTATCTTGACGATGCGGAACGGGCGTTGTTTGACTTGTTGGGTGCGGAAGGAAGTGTAGGTGGTGCCGGTCATGTAGCAAATCTCCAGGGCATGGATCACCCGCTTGGGATTCTTCAGGTCCACAATCCGGTAGTACTCCGGGTCCAGCAACTTTAGCTCGGCGCAAAGCCGGTCCAGTCCCTCTTCTTCGTATTTACGAAGCATCAGCTCCCGCGTGTCGCTATCCACAGTAGGAATATCGTCGATGCCTTTGCAGATGGCATCCACATACATCATCGAACCGCCGGTGAGTACCACCACGTCTCGTTGTGCGAATAATTGTTCCAGGATGGAAAGTGCTTCGGCCTCGTATTGGGCGGCACTGTAATAATCGGTGAGTTGAAGGGTTCCTACCAGGTAGTGAGGAACCCGTTGGAGCTGCTCCGGGGTAGGAGCAGCTGTTCCTATGGGAAGGTCGGCATACAACTGTCGGGAATCGGAAGAAACGATACTCGTTTGAAACTGTTCCGCTATCCGGAGACTGAGTTCTGTTTTCCCGACACCTGTAGGCCCTATCAGTACTATCAGCGTAGGGCGTGACATTTAGAAGCGTTCTTCCTCGAAGGCACCTCCGCCTTCCGGGGCACCGCCGCTACCCATGTCGAATCCTTCTTCGTCAAAGTCTTCCATGTCGAAGTCCTGATCGCCGTAAAAGTTTTCATCCAGATCGAGCGAACCGCCAGCAGCAATCATCTCTTCGAAGTCGACAGTCTGTTTCGGGGCATCGCCTTCCTTCTTGGTGCATTTAGGAGCTTTCACCTCTTTGCCGGTGATGATTTCGGTCAGTTCGATGAAGAAGCAACGCTCCGTCATGTAGTCGAACACATACAGCATCTTCTGCTTTTCGTCCTCGATCAGTTCGCTCAGTGTTGTTTCGCGCATCACCCAGTTGTCCATCTCGGGATTGTCGTCCATCTCTTCCAGCGTGATTTCTTTCTCCTTCTCCCAGTCGTCGTCGCAGAGGAAGAAAGAAGTCATCTGGTCGTCGGTATAGCCCACCGATTCCACGATGGCTTTGTGCAAATCGAGGAAGGTGGATTCCGGATCAATCTGTATTTCTCTCAGGAAGTTATCTACTTCGTCAGAGATCATAGTAAATTTGTAGATCATAATATCTTGTTGATTGATATTTTGCGTTACTTGATGATACCTCGTTCCGAGTTACGTATGAAGTTGACAATGTATTCAATCTCCCAGCTCATCGGAATTTCGGCTTCTACCTTGGCCAATGCATCCGTCGTATTCAACCCACTCTGGTAGATGATGCGGTAGGCATTGTGGATGTTCTCGATCATTTCGTTCGAGTATCCGCGACGGCGAAGGCCGACGATGTTGATTCCGCAGTACGTGATCGGGTCGCGCCCGGCGATGATGAACGGCGGGATGTCCTTGCTGAAACGAGCACCGCCTTGTACCATCACGTATCCGCCTACCCGGCAGAACTGGTGCATCAGGACAGATGCGCTCACGATGGCATTGTCATCGATCACTATCTCACCTGCCATTTTGGTGGAGTTGCCTATGATACAACCGTTGCCTACGAAGGTATCGTGTGCTACGTGTACTCCTTCCATCAGCAGGTTGTTGTTGCCTACTACAGTCTTTCCTTTGGCGGCTGTTCCGCGGTTGATGGTCACATTCTCACGAATCACATTGTTGTCACCAATCTCGGCAGTGGTCTCTTCACCTGCGAACTTCAAGTCCTGCGGGATGGCTCCGACGACAGCTCCCGGGAAAATGGTATTCCCGTTTCCGATACGTGCACCATACAGGATTGTTGCATTGGGCATGATCTTGTTATTGTCGCCAATCACTACATTTTTATCAATGTATACAAAAGGGCCTATCTCTACGTTTTCTCCGACTTTTGCTTCGGGGTGAATGTATGCTAAAGGACTGATCATAAATGTGTTTATTTGTTTTTTACTATTTGTGCCATAAATTCTGCCTCGCCAACTATCTTTTCGCCTACGAATGCATATCCTTTCATGGTAGAAATACCTCGGCGTATCGGGGCCATCAGTTCCACACGGAAGATCAATGTATCACCGGGAACTACTTTCTGGCGGAACTTCACACCGTCGATCTTCATGAAGTAAGTAGAATAACGTTCGGGTTCGTCTACAGAATTCAATACGAGCAGACCGCCGCATTGTGCCATGGACTCTATCTGCAGTACACCCGGCATTACCGGCTCCTGCGGGAAGTGTCCCTGGAAGAATGGTTCGTTGGCTGTAACGTTCTTTACGCCCACGATGTAGTTGGCTCCAATCTCAATCACCTTGTCTACCAACTGGAACGGGTAGCGGTGCGGAAGGAGTTCACGGATGCGGTTCACATCCATAATCGGCTCAATATTAGCGTCGTATGCCGGAGCCTGTACGTCATGCAAACGTATTTCCTTACGCATCTGGCGGGCAAACTTGTTGTTGATGGTATGTCCCGGACGGGTAGCGATGATGCGTCCCTTGATGGGTTTGCCTATCAGAGCCAGGTCGCCGATCACGTCGAGCAATTTGTGACGGGCACATTCATTGGCCCAAACCAGTGGCTTGTGGTTGATGTAGCCCAGTTCGCTGGCATCCATGTGAGGAACACCCATTACGTCGGCCAACTTGTCGAAGTTTTCCTGTGACATCTGTCGCTCGTATATCACGATGGCATTATCCAGGTCGCCTCCCTTGATCAGTCCGGCACCCAGCAACGGCTCGATTTCGCGGACGAATACGAAGGTACGGCTGGCAGCTATCTCTTCCTTGAACTTCGCCATATCCTCCAAGGTGGCAAATTGGTTCGGGATGATGGTCGAGTCATATGAAACCATCACGTTAAGACTAAAGTTCTCGTCCGGCAAAACGATGATGGACGAACCCGTGCTCTCGTCACGGAATTCTATTTTCGACTTGATGACGTAGAAATCTTTCACTGCATTCTGCTCTTCGATTCCTACACGTTCTATTTCATTCACGTAGTACTGGGCACTACCGTCCAGAATGGGGAATTCCGGTCCGTTCACCTGGATCAGACAGTTGTCAATACCCAACGCATACAGAGCGGCCATCCCGTGTTCGATGGTACTTACTTTGGCACCTCCCTTGGAAAGTACGGTACCACGTGTTGTTTCAGTTACATTATCAGCTACTGCATCAATCAATGGCTGTCCTTCTAAGTCAATCCGTTGAATCTTGTATCCGTGGTTCTCCGGAGCCGGATTGAAAGTCACTGTCAGGTTCAGGCCTGTATGAAGCCCTTTGCCGCTCAGCGAAAAGCTATCTTTCAGCGTTTGTTGTTTCAGCATTAATTATTTGTTTAATAGTTGTTTTAATTCATTTAATTCCTTACGAAGGCTTCTAACCTCCTGCTGCATTTCGGGCAGGCTTCTTTGTACAACAGATGCCTTGAAATATTGTTTTAACTCCATGGGGGGAGTTCCAATCAACTGACTGCCAGACTTTATATTGCCCGGTACGCCCGATTGTGCGCCGAGCCCTACTTTGTCACCTATCTTGCTATGTCCGGCTATTCCCACCTGTCCGCCGATCATGCACCATTCGCCTATTTTGGTAGATCCGGAAATCCCAGCTTGTGCAGCCATGACGGTATGCGATCCCACTTCGTCGTTGTGAGCTATCTGAATCAGGTTGTCCAACTTAACACCGCTGTGAATGACGGTTGCACCCATCGTAGCGCGGTCGATACACGTATTGGCACCGATTTCCACCTTGTCTTCCAGCACTACGATACCGATTTGAGGAATCTTATCATATCCATGCGGGGTGGGGGCAAAGCCAAAACCGTCGGCACCGATCACGGCACCCGAATGCAGGATGCATTCGTTACCGATGCGGCAATCATGATAAACATTGACGTTGGAATAAAGGATGCAGTCGTTACCAATCTTGGTACCGTCGCCTACATACGTGTGGGGGTAGATGCGGGTGTTGTTGCCGATAACAGCCTGTTCACCGATCACGGCAAACGGACCGATGTAGACATTCTCGCCGATTTGCGCCGTGGAGGCGATGCTGGCCAACGGGTCGATGCCTTGTTTCTTTGGCTTGCTCATTTCGTAAAGGCCCATCAGTTTGGCCAGTGCTTCGTAAGCGTTGTCCACTTTTATCAAAGTAGCCTTAATCTCGCTTTCCGGAACAAAGTCCTTGTTGACCAGTACGATGCTGGATTGTGTTTCGTAAATATAGGAGGTGTATTTGGGATTCGACAGGAAAGACAAGGCACCGGGTATTCCTTCTTCTATTTTAGCGAAAGTATGAACGGTAGCATTTTCGTCTCCAATGATTTCCCCTTGAATAAATGATGCTATTTGCTTAGCCGAGAACTCCATAATTTAATAGAATCTTAATGTGTTTTTAAATTCAAAAGACAAAGAACGGACTTTTTTTTTATATATCGTCACTCTTTTGCTGATTTTTATGCATTCTGGTGCAATCTGTAATAGCAAATGTAGTATTTTCTGGCCTTTTTGGAGAGCAGAGAGATATTCAACATGTCCGATGCTTCGGCTATGTTTTTGATGGTTCCGTCTTTGTAAAGTATGTCTATGCTGTCGTCGGCAGGATCGTACATGTTCTTTTCGATGCTGGGGGTGGAAACAAAGTAGTCAGCTTCGGAAAGGGTGATGTCCAACTGCTTGCTGATCAGTTCTATCAGTTCTTTTTTTCGTTCTTCCTTTACGGGCTCGGAAGAAATCTCTACCTTGAACAGGTGGCGGTTAATCATCCCGAGGCTGAGGGTAGAGAGTACCTTGTCGGGGTGGCGGCTCCATACTTTCAGGGCAGTCCATATATCATTGTCGTCCAACTGGATGAAATTTTCCAGGCAGTCCTGGTTGTTGTAAAAAGCTTTTTTGTCGATGTTGTTATACAGGAAGAAACGCAGGGCGGGCGATGCGAAAAGTTCTTCGCCTCTGGCTGCCAACTCTTTAGCACGGAGCAAGGCACTGATGAGCATCCGCTCATAAGCCACGGGTGTCTTGTGCAGGTACACCTGCCAGTACATCAGGCGCCGGGCGGTGAGGAAGTTCTCTATGGAGTAGATGCCTTTGGACTCTACCACCAGACTGTCGTCCTTTACATCGAGCATCTTGATGATGCGGGCCGATCCGATGTTTCCTTCGATGACTCCAGTGTAGAAACTGTCGCGTCGCAGGTAGTCCAGACGGTCCATGTCGAGCTGTCCGCTAACTAATTGGTGTAGGAACCGTTTGGGATGTTCGTCTTTGAATATCTGGATGGCGAGGCCGAGTTGTCCGTTCATCTCGCGGTTCATCCGTTCCATCAGCATGAGAGAGATTTCTTCGTGCGACACTCCTTTGACGATGGTGTTTTCCAGAACATGCGAGAAAGGACCATGCCCGATGTCGTGCATCAGGATGGCTGCCTGAACGGCTTCTGCCTCGCTGTCGAAAATGAAATGCCCTTTGGCAGCAAGGTGTGTCACGGCTTCGCTCATCAGATAGAACGCACCGAGCGAATGTTGGAAACGGGTATGCTGTGCGCCCGGGTAGACCACCGGTGCCAGTCCCATCTGCCGGATGCGGGTGAGGCGTTGCAAAAGGGGATGTCGCACGATGTCGTACAGCAGCCCTTTCGGTATGTTGATGAATCCGAAAACCGGATCGTTGATGATCTTCCTGTCTTGCGGCATCAGAGGATGGCTTTCAGTTGCGCTTCCATTTCGGCCTGTACTTCCTGTGCGGCTACGCGGGCGGCAGCGGCGAAGTTTTCCGTCTTATCGGCATAGATGATGCCACGTGAAGAGTTTACGATGAGTCCGCACTGGCTGTTCATGCCGTACCGGCATACTTCTTCGAGCGAACCACCCTGTGCCCCTACGCCGGGAACGAGCAGGAAGTGGCTGGGTACGATTTTGCGGATATCTTCAAAGGCACGTCCTTGCGTAGCACCTACTACGTACATCATCTGTTCGTCGTTGCCCCATTTTTGTGATGTGCGCAGTACCTTCTCGAACAGACGTTCGCCGTTGGTATCTTCCGTCAGTTGGAAGTCGTGCGATCCTTTGTTGGAAGTGAGTGCCAGCAGGATGACCCATTTGCCCGGATATTCCAGGAACGGCGTCACACTGTCCTCACCCATATAAGGAGCCACGGTTACCGAGTCAATGTCCAGTTCGCCGAAGAAGGTGCGCGCATACATGGAAGACGTGTTTCCGATATCTCCGCGCTTGGCATCGGCAATGATGAATTGGTCGGGATAATTCTCCTTGATATAGGTCACGGTCTTCTCGAAAGCAATCCAACCTTTCACTCCCATACATTCGTAGAAAGCCAGGTTGGGCTTGTAAGCGATGCAGTAATCGGCCGTGGCGTCGATGATGGCTTTGTTGAAGGCAAAGATCGGATCTTCGTCGTTCAGCAGGTGAGCCGGAATCTTTTGAATATCGGTATCAAGACCTACGCAAAGAAATGATTTCTTGCGCTTGATGTTCTCAAATAATTGTTGCTTGTCCATGGTGTTGGGTTTATAGTTCACTTTCTTTCATCCGTTCGGCGTTCTCTTCCACGATCAGTTTGTCGATGCATTCCTGGATTTCACCGTCCATAAAGGCGGTCAGGTTATAGATCGTATAGTTGATGCGGTGGTCGGTTATACGGCCTTGCGGATAGTTGTACGTACGTATCTTAGCGGAACGGTCGCCGGTAGAAACCATTGTCTTACGTTTCGAGGCGATGTCATCAATGTATTTCTGGTGTTCCTTGTCATATATAAAGGTACGCAGGCGCGAGAGGGCGCGCTCCTTGTTCTTCGGTTGGTCGCGGGTTTCGGTACATTCTATCAGGATTTCTTCGGCTACGCCTGTGGTCGGGTTCTTCCACACATAACGCAGACGAACGCCCGACTCTACCTTGTTCACGTTCTGACCACCGGCACCACCTGAACGGAATGTGTCCCATTTGATTTCGCCTTCGTTGATTACCACGTCGAACTCTTCCGCTTCAGGAAGTACGGCTACCGAGGCAGCCGATGTATGCACACGTCCTTGTGTTTCGGTGGCCGGCACACGCTGTACGCGGTGCACACCCGATTCGTATTTCATGGTGCCGTATACATTCTCGCCCGTAATAGAGCAAATGATTTCCTTGAAACCACCCGACGAACCTTCGTTGGCGTTGGAAACTTCCAGTCGCCAGCCTTTCTTTTCGCAGTATTTACCATACATGCGGAACAGGTCGCCGGCAAAAATGGCAGCTTCATCGCCACCCGTACCACCGCGGATTTCGAGGATGGCATTCTTGCCGTCCTGCGGATCGGCAGGGATGAGCATGATCTTGATTTCTTCTTCGAGCTGTGGAAGGCGGGTCTGGCAAGCATCCAGTTCTTCGCGCGCCATTTCGCGCATCTCCTGGTCGGACTCGGTGGCGAAGATCTCTCTTGCCTCGTCGATACCGCCCAGCAGTTGCATGTATTCTTTGCGGGCATCCATCAGGTTGCCCAGTTCCTTGTATTCTTTGGTCAGTTTGACGTAACGCTTCTGGTCGGCTATCACAGCCGGGTCGGTGATGAGGGTCGAGACCTCCTCAAAACGGGCTACGAGACCGTCGAGCTTATCTAATATACTGTTGTCTGCCATGTAGTGATGATTCTCTTATTAATATCTGAATTCGCCGAATTCGCTTTGAATGATCAATTCTTTCTTGTCGCTTTCCTCCACACGCCCCACGATCTGTGCCGGGATGCCGAATGATTCTGAGATAGCCATCACCTCGGCAGCGTGTTCGGGAGCGAGGTAAACTTCCAGGCGATGTCCCATGTTGAACACCTTGTACATTTCGGCCCAGTCGGTACCGCTTTGTTCTTGGATGGTACGGAACAACGGAGGAACAGGGAAGAGGTTGTCTTTCACCACGCGCACCTTGTCTACAAAATGCAACACCTTGGTTTGTGCACCGCCGGAGCAGTGTACCATGCCGTGGATTTCGGGACGGAGAGCATCGAGTAGTTTCTTCACTACCGGTGCATACGTGCGGGTGGGAGAGAGTACCAGCTTGCCGGCATCCAATGGAGAACCTTCCACTGCGTCGGTCAGTTTCATGCCACCGGAGTAAACCAGCTCTTCGGGAACGCCTGCGTCGTAGCTTTCGGGGTATTTCCGTGCAAGGTATTTGGAGAATACGTCGTGACGGGCGCTGGTCAAGCCGTTGCTGCCCATACCACCATTGTATTCCTTTTCGTAAGTGGCTTGTCCGTACGAAGCCAATCCCACGATCACATCACCCGGACGGATGTTGGCATTGTCTATCACATCGGCACGCTTCATGCGGCAAGTCACCGTGCTGTCCACGATGATGGTGCGAACCAGGTCGCCCACGTCGGCCGTTTCGCCGCCTGTGGCGTAGACCCCTACACCCATCTCACGAAGTTCGGCCAGCAGTTCGTCCGTTCCGTTGATGATGGCGGAGATCACTTCGCCCGGGATCAGGAGTTTGTTGCGTCCGATGGTGGATGATACGAGGATGTTGTCTACCGCACCCACGCAGAGCAAGTCGTCGATATTCATGATCAGAGCATCCTGAGCGATACCTTTCCATACAGAGAGGTCGCCCGTTTCCTTCCAGTACATGTAGGCCAGGGACGATTTTGTGCCTGCGCCGTCGGCATGCATAATGTTGCAATATTCCGGGTCGCCACCCAGAATATCGGGAATGATTTTGCAGAATGCTTGCGGGAAAATACCTTTATCAATGTTCTTGATGGCGTTGTGCACATCTTCTTTAGATGCACTGACTCCGCGCATCATGTATCGTTGATTACTCATGAGTTGATAGAAAATTTGTATACGGTTGCAAAAGTACGGCTTTTTTCTGTACTGGCAAAAGCAGAGAGCTTTAGAATTTCATTTTCTCCAGAAAGGAAGCTACCCGGCGGGTATATTCTTCTTTGTTTTCCCTATACGAGGCGGCATGCTTCGCTCCCGGAACGACCCAGAGTTCTTTCGGTTCCGGTTTGGCTTCGTAGAGTGGATAGACCATGGCGGTGGGTACGTACGTATCGATCTCTCCGTGGATGAACATCATCGGTAGGGTGCACTTGGCTACTTGTTTCAGCGAGGAGGCTTCGTGGAAGTTCCAGCCGTATTTCAGGTCGCAGAGCCAGGAGGTGGTGTAGAGTAGGGGAAAGGGTGGAAGATTGAAACCCTCTTTCAGCTCTTGCGTAAACTCATCCCATACACTGGTGTAGCCGCAATCTTCGATAATGGCTTTCACGTACGGGGGCAGTGTATCGCCGGAGATCATCATCACCGTGGCGGCTCCCATGGAGATGCCGTGCAGGACCATCTGCGTGCTGTCGCCGAATACTTCGTTGGCTACGTTCATCCATTGCAGTACGTCTAAGCGGTCTTTCCAACCCATTTGTATGGCTGGGCCACCGCTCTCGCCGTGGTGCTGAAGGTCGGGCAGCAAGATGTTGTAACCCAGGTCGTGGTGGAACAGGTAGCCGATCATCATCATGCGGATGGCATTGTCGGTATAGCCATGAACGATGACGGCTGTTTTCTTCGTGGGTTGCGGTGCAGAGGCGTAGTAGGCGTGCAGGCGCACTCCTTCGGGGTTTACTATAAAGGTATCGCGTAGTGCGTGTGCCTGTTGCAGACTGTCTACCCAAGGCTGTATGAACGGGTACTCTCCATACACAAATTGGAAAGCACTCTCCCGGTCAGGATCTCCCTTTCCGGCAGGTACCAGCGAATAATCCAGCATATAAAAGCTGCCGCCTGTTAGTCCGCTCAGCAGCAGTAACAGTACGACGGCAGTTCCGTATGCTAATTTCTTCCTCATCCGGCCGATGTTATTTCTGCCAGATCTCCCAACCGGCAAATGCTTGAAGCAGGAGCATCTCCAGCCCATTCTTCACTACAGCACCTTTCTCTTCGCCTTTCTTCATGAAGAGGGTGGTGTTGGGGTTGTACAGCAGATCGTACAGTAGGTGGTCGGGTGTCAGACAGTCGTACGGAATGTCCGGGCAGAAGTCCACTTTCGGGAACATTCCTACTGGAGTGCAGTTGACGATCACCGTATACTCCGCCATGATTTCCGGTGTGAGGTCTTCGTATAGGAATGCATCTTCCTGTGGCGTACGCGATACATACTTGCTTTCTATCCCTAGATTGGCCAATCCGTGAAAGGCAGCCTTGGCAGCACCACCCGTGCCCAGTACCAATGCTTTCTTATGGTGCGGCAGGAGCAGCGGTTCGATGGATTGTGTAAAACCGATGATGTCTGAGTTGTAGCCCACCAACTTTACTTTATTGTTTTTCTGGCGGATAATCTTGATGACGTTCACCGCACCGATCTTGGCGGTATCCGGGTCGAGCTCGTCGAGGTAAGGAATTACCAACTCCTTGTAGGGGATGGTAACGTTCAGTCCGCACAGGTTGGGATTGTTGGCAATCACTTTCGGGAAATCCTCAATCGAGGGAATCTCGAAGTTCACATACTCCGCATCGATTTGCTCGGAGCTGAACTTCTCATTGAAGTATCCGATGGAGAACGAGTGCTTCAACGGATAGCCGATTAAGCCATACTTTTGCATGTCCGTGTAGAGTTAATTAATTATTTTGTCGCCGTATAAAGTGTACAGATGCCGAATGTAAGACGTTTGAACTGTACCTGGCTGAACCCTGCCCGGGCGATGACACCCTTCATGACTTCGCCTTGCGGGAAGGCCCGGATGGTCTCGGGCAGGTAGCGGTAGGCACTATTGTCCTTCGAGAAGAGCTTTCCCAAGACCGGGATCACTACTTTGGAATAGATGGTGAAGAGCTGTTTCATGGGGAAACGGTCGGGGGTGGTCAGTTCCAGGATCACCAGGTGACCGCCGGGAGCCAGCACCCGGCACATCTCAGACAGCCCTTTGTCCAGGTCCTCGAAGTTGCGGATACCGAACGCCACCGTAATAGCGTCGAAACGATTGTCGGCAAATGAGAGTGAGGTACAGTCCTCGCGGGCAAAGGAAATCTTGTCCGCCAGGCCTGCCTTTTTTACTTTATCACGTCCCACATTCATCATTCCTTCGGAGATGTCGGTGCCTGTCAGTTCGTCGGGCTGGAGCATCCGGCAAGCCAGGATGGCAAAGTCGCCCGTACCGGTGGCCACGTCCATCATCCGTTTCGGCTGGAAGGGGCGGAGCCACTTGATGGCTTTCCGTCGCCAACTCCGGTCGATACCCAGCGAGAGGGTGTGGTTCAGCATGTCATAGGCCGGTGCGATGTTGTCGAACATCTGCTCCACCTGTTCGCTTTTCTTCCCGTCGTCGCCGTAAGGTTTGATGTGTTCCTGCGGGTAGTCCATTACTTCGTCAAAAAAGCGGTGACGTTCTTTTCGATACGTCCCACGATGTTGTCCGTGTCGGCCTTAACAAATTTCTCACCTGTAATGTTCTCGAACAACTCGATGTAGCGGTCGCTGATCTGCTGAACGATCTCTTCGGTCATCTCCGGAACCTGTTGTCCTTCCTTACCCTGGAAACCATTCTCCATCAGCCATTCGCGTACGAATTCTTTGGAGAGTTGTTTTTGTGCTTCGCCCTTGTCGAAACGTTCCTGATAACCTTCAGCGTAGAAGTAACGGCTGGAGTCCGGTGTGTGGATTTCGTCCATCAGGTAGATGACGCCGTTGTTCTTGCCGAACTCGTATTTTGTGTCTACGAGAATCAGTCCGCGTTCGGCTGCGATTTCCGTACCGCGCTGGAAGAGGGCGAGTGTGTATTTTTCGAGGATGGCGTACTCTTCGGGAGTGGCCAGGCCTTGTTTCAGGATCTCTTCTTTGGAGATGTCTTCATCGTGCAGACCCATTTCGGCTTTCGTTGTCGGAGTGACGATGGGTTGCGGGAAACGTTGGTTTTCGCGCATACCATCGGGAATCTTCACGCCGCAGATTTCGCGTATGCCGCTCTTGTAAGCACGCCAGGCACTTCCGCAGAGGTAGCCGCGGACGATCATCTCGACGGCAAAGCCTTGGCAGGCTACGCCTACTGTTACCATCGGGTCCGGTGTAGCCGATTTCCAGTTGGGGCAAATATCCCGGGTAGCATCCAAAAACTTGGCGGCAATCTGGTTCAACATCTGTCCTTTGAACGGGATACCTTTCGGCAGAACCACGTCAAAAGCCGAAATACGGTCGGTAGCCACCATGACGAGCTGTTCGTCGTTAATGTTGTACACATCGCGTACTTTTCCGTGGTACACGCTTTTCTGTCCCGGAAAGTTGTAATCAGTTCTTGTTAATGCTTTCATTGTTGTTTATACCTATAATAATTATTATTGTTTCATGATTTTCTCTGCTTCGGCCTTGCGTTGTTCCCGTTCGGCTTTCGCCTCTTTGTCGAACTTCTCGTAGGCCTCGACGATTCGTTCCACCAGCTTGTGGCGAACGATGTCTTTCTTGTTCAGCTCGATGACGCTGATGCCCTTTACCCCTTTGAGGATGCGCAGGGCCTGTATCAATCCCGACGACTGCGAAACCGGAAGGTCGATCTGCGTCACGTCGCCCGTCACGATCATCTTTGTGTTCATTCCCATACGGGTGAGGAACATTTTGATCTGCTGCGTGGTGGTGTTCTGCGCTTCGTCCAGAATCACTACGGCGTCGTTCAGCGTACGTCCGCGCATGAATGCCAACGGGGCTATCTGGATCACATTCTGCTCCATGTACTCCTTCAACTTGGCGGCCGGTATCATATCCTGCAACGCATCATAGAGTGGTTGCAGGTACGGGTCGATCTTATCCTTCATGTCGCCCGGCAGGAATCCCAGTTTTTCTCCGGCTTCCACGGCGGGGCGGCTCAGTATGATTTTCTTTATCTCTTTGTTCTTCAGCGCACGGACAGCCAGTGCGATGGCCGTATACGTCTTTCCCGATCCGGCCGGACCGATGGCGAACACCATGTCGCTCTTATAGAACCCTTCCACCAGTTTCATCTGGTTCTCGCTACGCGGGATGATGGGTTTGCCGGTAACGCTGAAGACGATGACGTTGCCCGCTTTTTCGGCTTGCGGGGCATTGCCTTTGATGATGTCGATGATCACCTCCTCTTTCAGCGAGTTGTATTCGGCACAGTATTTTTCGAGCTTGGTGATGTTCTCTTCGAAGGCACACATTTCCTCTTCATCGCCCAGCACCTTGATGACGTTGCCCCGCGCCACGATACGAAGCTTGGGGTAGAGTGCCTTGATGAGCTGCATATTCGTGTTGTGCACACCATAAAAGATGACCGGGTCAATGTCTTCCAGAACAATATGTTTCTCTATCATTCAATAAGTTTAAATATGGGTTTGTTCATTTCTGCGGAAATGAATTGCAAATTTAGTGAAAGCTTTGGAATTGTATTTTTATTTTGGCAATAATTTCATTAAAGTTCTGCAAGTGGGGGTGGAGGGGATGCTTTTTTATTGTATCTTTGTTACAGGATATAAATTTAGTAAGATGAATACAGGAAAGAAATATTCCAAACGAGATCTCATAGAAGACTTTGTTTTGCTCAACGAATGTTTTGCCAGACGTTATAATCTTTCATGGCGGGATGCTTTCAATTACCTGAAGCAATATGGCGGACTGGCTTTCTATGAGAAGCACTACGGGTATGAGCATACGCAGTCTTACGAAAGTTCTGTAGATACGTTGGCTGAGATTTGTAAACGAAACGGAGGGACTGTCGGATGAAGCTTTATCCTGGTAGTGATACGGAGATTATGACTATTGACCTTGACAGATGCGAACCATTCAAGGACTTTGGTAAGGGGTTTTACACAACAAGTATCGGCAAACACGCTAACGAAAGAGCGGTTAATGTGGCTGATCTTAAACAAGGTAAACCTATTTCATGTTTTCATCGGTTTTTTATTCCACGACCGAATCGAACCTGTATCCTCCCGAGTCCTTATCCTTCACTATCTTCCCCGGCTGCGGTGCCGGAACATGCATCACTATCACCGCTATGTCCTTGCCGGAAAGGTACTCCAACACTTTCAGACGTGTTTCCCGTGCCATGTCGGGGTCGACATCATACTTTACCGATATTTCGGGATGCGGCATCTGTATAGCCAGCGCATGTGTGTGAGCCATACATGGTCTACATCCCATACTGCCCCACTTTATAACCGCCGGACACGCTACTACCCACTTGAGCTGCGCCAATGGCGACTGTAGACGCCATAACCGTACACATTACAAATTTCTTTATCATGACCAATCGAATTCATTGTTTCTTTGAGAATACCTTTCCCTAATAATGCTATTTATAGATAATATTCTGTGAAGACCAAACGTTCCGGATCTTTTTTTTCTTTCAGGTTATTCCTCCGTTACCGCGTAGTAATGTGGAAGCAACCTTGTTTCAACTCATACTTGATGTAGCACTTGTCTTCTTTACGGAGGTCGCGCAGCACTTCGGCCAATACCAGTTTCAGGGTATCTGAACTTACGTCCTGCATCGGTCGCCCATCGGGATCTTCGAGTTTGCGGAATCGCTTCCAACTCACATCGAACGTAGTGCCGTAGAAGTGAGCGGAGTTTTCCGAAGCGTTGCCGTTGCGGCGGCGGAGTTGCTTCACGTCGTCCTGCGTGCGGAGTACGGAGGTAACTACCACTTGGTTGGGGTTAAGACCTTTAGCGGTAAGCGAGTCAAGAAAATTAGCACCGATGGCATCGAGCAAGTCGCTTGCTTTGGGGACTAAGTAGGGGAGGGAGTGCGTGAGCGAGTCGACAGTATATCGCTCGTTCGTGCAGATATGTGTTAGTTTGCTTTTCAGAGCTTCGGCCTCTTTGCGCGAGGCGATAGGGGCAATGCCTATGGTTTGCGCCACAGAGAGGTGGGCATCGTTCAAGTCACCAAACGAGCGTTTGTAACTGATGACGCCTTTGATGTTGTGCGGGTTGTTCAGTATGGGCGACACATCTTTCTTTTTACAGCCGGCTACCAGCGCAGTGGAGAGCACGAGGAGGAGGATTCCTAAAGTATGTTTATGGTGCATTTTCGTTCTTTTGCGGACAAAGATAGTGTCTTTATTCATACGCTGTTCATTTTTTTGTTAGTTTTTCTGCTTCGGGAATTCTTCTGTTCTCAAGCATATTAGCTGTATGCAATCTTTGTCTGTACTTGTGGATGTGATTTGTCTAAATGATTGGTGTTGTGTTTAAGACAGTGTCTTATTGTTTGTATTTGCTTGATTTTTTTGACGCAATATGGAGCTTTTTTTACTCTTCTGGAATAAGGAATAGAATAATATATGAATATCCATAAGAATTTCCTGTATGTTTATACTATTTGGGATTGGAATATTCATTCTTGCCCGTAGACCAAAGGGGGCGTTGCTCGTAGAGGGAGGAGTCGTTGCTCGTAGTGCAACGATTCCTCCCTCTACAAGCAACGACTTCAGGATTCTGAATTGCAGGCTGAAGGGGATTTAGAGAACGTGTTTTTTGATTATTAGAGCGAAAATACCAGTTGGTTTTCATTTGTCTTATGTCTTTCAATACCTGTTTTGTTGTGTTATTGTTTCAGGTAATATTGCTTTTGAATGTTATTTTGATTCATTGTTTGATTGTTTTTATTTCATGCTGGATTTATCTGTGTGGGAATCCTTCGCGTTTTCAGAGGCAAGGGTCTTAACGGAGGTAAATAGGCGATTCTATGGACGGTAGAAATGACAAAATGATAAAATGCCAAAACGATAGTTTGCCTCCTTGATTTGGCTTACTTAAATTTCCGGTACTCTCTGGGCGAACATCCGTTGATTTTGAGGAATGCACTGTTGAAGCGGCTGATGGAGTTGAACCCGCATTCGAAAGCTATTTGGGTGATGTTCATTGCTGTAGTCACCAGCCTCCTTTGCGCATGGGCTATTCTTTCTTCGACGATGAAGTCGCTCAAAGTACATCCGAATGCCTTCTTGAAAATCGCATTGGCATAGTCCGGGTGCAAACCGACTGCCTTCCCTATGTCGGAAACCTGAATTGATTGGTTGTAATGCTGGGCTATATAGATGGCAATCCGTTCAACGATATTTACCTCGTCCTTGTGCACCGAAGCAGCTTTGCAGTCCTTGTCGAGCAGACTTTGGTTGGCTAGTCTTATCAGGCGGCTATGCATTTCCATCAGGATCACCTGGCTGTCTTTTCTACTGGTCATATCGTCAAACCAGTTTCTCAATAAGAATTCGTCGTACTCCGAATAACGATCAGATGCTTCCGTCAGGACTTCTCCTTTCAATATTCGGTCCACAAAGAAAGACGGGAGTTGCCAACTCAGGAACTGTGAGAAAGGAATGGTGCAGACGTAGTAGGATGGAACACCTTCATAGCTGATAATTTGATGAGGAACAAGTCCCCAAAATGCGGTCAGCCTTCGGGCAGGAATGGTCACTTTGCCTTTCTGGAAGAAATAAGTCATGCTACCCTCGGGGAAATAGTTCAATTCTATTTCATTGTGGCGGTCGAGCTTCCGCATCAAACCGGGTGTCCACAGTTCGCACGTCAGCCCATAGGGCTTAAATTCATGGCGTTTCTCGTCAAATGTTTTCAGAATCTCGGAATCCGACATATATTATTAGATAAACAGGTGGTTTTAATCGAAATACGGCAGTAAATTTGCATAAATAAATACTGAAAAACAAATACCATGAAAGAAAAATGTAAAAAGACGCTGAATGTATATGGCCGGCTCCTCCGGTTGGTTGCCTGTTCTTTGTTAGTACCCGTTTCTATATCAGCGGGTGCTCAGTCGAGTAAAAGTGGAACGTTTTCTTCCTTAAAACCCCGGATGGTGGTGCTGACCGATATTGCTCCCGGTGATGTGGAGCCCGACGATATGGAGTCCATGATTCGCCTCTTTGTTCATGCCGATCAGTATGAAATCGAAGGCTTAATCGTGTCCGGTGGTTGGAACAGTAGTGGAAGAGCCATTCCCACCGAGTGGTTGGACATTCTGAAATCGGTGATCGATGCATACGAGAAAGACCTCCCGAACCTGATGAGACGTTCCGGGCAAACCAGCTTTCTGCCTCTACAGAAAGAATCCGCACAACAGAATATCGGCTACTGGCCCAGTGCTGACTATCTCAGAAGCCGTACGATGATGGGAAGCCTGAAGCTGGGCTACGAAGAACTTGGCGACGGAAATAACACAGCAGGGAGCGATCTGATTATCCGGTTGGCAGATGAGAAGGACGACCGTCCTCTTTATATAGCTGGCTGGGGCGGTGCTAACACGTTGGCACAAGCCATCTGGAAAGTGAAAAAAGAACGCACACCCGAACAACTGAAAGCTTTCCTGAACAAGATTGTTGTCTATACGATCACCGATCAGGATGTCCCCTGGGGCGATCGCGACAACTACTCCTTTAGCTCTCATCAATGGATGCGCCGGGAGTTCGAAAAAGACCTCCGGTTTATCTGGGATGAAAGTGCCTGGCTTTCCCAAAACGGTATAGGGTCGAGTCATTGGAAAGAATACGAAACGCATATCCAACACCATGGCAACCTGGGCAGCATCTATCCTAAGTTCAAGTACGGGGTAGAAGGGGATACACCCTCGTTCCTCTATATCATGCCCAATGGGTTGAATAACCCGGAGAACCCCGGTCAAGTAAGCTGGGGCGGTTATTTTGAATGGGGGTTAGCGATAGACAAGAAAACCAACTGCTGGACCAACTACGACGGGGATACCAAAGCTATATCACAAAAATACGAAGGTTATTTTTATCTGGCTACCTTCCATAACTTTGCTGCCCGGATGGATTGGGCGAAAGATGGTAAAGGAAACCGCAATCCGGTAGCGATAGTCAACGGAAAGAAAGGTCACGACATACTAACGCTGTCTCCCAAAGCAGGTCAAAAGATCCTGCTCGATGCCTCCCGTTCGTTCGATCCGGATGGCGACTCGCTGACTTATAAATGGTGGATTCTGCCCGAAGCCGGGACTTATAAAAAGGATATACCGGTGGAAGGTCATGATACCAGCCGCGCCACGCTCGTTGTTCCATCCGATGCTGCCGGGAAGACATTCCACGTTATTTGCGAAATAACCGACAATGGTATGCCATGTCTGACCAGCTACCGGAGATTGATTGTTGAACCTGAAAAATAGAAGGTATGGGACGTGCGCTGAAAACTATCCTGCTTTTAGTCGTGTGTTTACTAATTGCAGGGTAAGCATGACGAACATTATCCAACAGCCGAGCAATTACGATCTGTTACCTGGCAAGGGCTATCGGGAACATGGGGACGACCGGCGAATGATATTATCGGTCCGGGAAAGGATAGCGAAGCATCGGAAAAGATAATCTCAGTATTGGAAAAGGATGATGAAAGACCGATCTGGTTTTGTGTCTGGGGCGGTTCGTGCGACCTGGCGCAAGCCTTGTGGAAAATAAAGGAAACGAAACCGGTTGCTTATGTAGAGCGACTGATTAATAAAGTACGTGTATATTCGATTGGACTTCAGGATGGAGCCGGACAATGGCTTCTTGATACATTTTCTGATCTTTTTATGATCGTGTCGAAGGGCAATTATATGGGAATGTTCAATAATGCCCCAGGAACTGATAGGAAGTTGTCAGACTTGGACTGGATAAACCGGAACAACCGCAAAGGTCATGGCTTATTGGGGGCAATTTATCCCGAAAGCGGTTTTTATCCGGAAACGCCTGGAGTATGGGAAGGGGATTCGCCGTCATTCCTCTATTTAGTGAGTGCGACGCGTGGCCTGAACAATTCCGAACATCCTGAGGAAGAAAGCTGGGGCGGCAAGTTCGTTCGTCCTGACATCACGAAGAACCATTGGTTTGACAATCCTGCTGGTGCTCAAACCGTTTATAAATGGCGGGAACAAGTACAAGAGGATTTTGCCCGCAGGGCGGACAGGCTGGTCATTCCCAAATGAACAACTTAAAACAGTAGAGGGTGTGTCAAAAGTCCTTTCATCTAATTTTGACACACCTCTTATTGGTCGACTTAACTTGCGATTAAACTACATAGATATTTGAAAATCCTGAAGTTTGCGACCAATATCATTAATTGCAAACTGCAACTTTTGTATTTCATCCTCTGTAAACTTGGCTGGTTTACCCTTAACAATATTTCCATTAATCCGTTGGTATAACCAGTTACGAGTACGATTAAAGTAATGTTTAGCTATATAGCTTAAAGATACTACTTCTGTGACTTCTAACAATCGCACTTTGAGATTCACCTCTTCCAAGTCTGTATCAAACTTTTTTTTATACACGCTAACAGATTCCTTGAGCGCATTGGCAACAATATCTACCTTAGTAGGGAAGTTTTCTTTTAATAACTCATATTGAGATTTAAAATTCTCAACTTGCTTACTATTGTAGAGTTCAATTAATTTATTCAATTCAATTTCAAAGTTCATAATTCTTACTGTGTTTTAATCCTCCCTATTTAGGTGTGGACTTGATTAACTACTGATGTTTCCTAATCTCTTCTTCGAGTTTATCAAGATAATTTAGCCTATCTAACCATTTATCAACTTCTTTGTTGTCAAGGATTCCAATTTCGTTGGCTAAATAAGAAATCATTCTCAATTCCTCTTTTGCTTCCAACCGCATTGCTGCAATTATCTTTAGTAAGTCTTGTTTTTCTTTTTCTTCCATAATAGCAAATAGATATTTGTTTAATCGCACTACAAATATAGATAATCATTTGGTTATTCACAAATGCTTCTGGGAAAAAGTCTTGTTGGTGATCGTTAAATAATTATTTGTTTTTTGATGGTGGCTATTCTGTCACCCTATTTTAGCACTATCCTGAACTTGTTATAGTCCGTGAATCGTGTTTGAATCTGAAAAATAGATGCTATCGTACATGATTTCGTTATAAATGTTACTTTTGCCGTTGATATGAACCAAGAAGAAGATATCTGCTACTTATTCCCCGGAAAAGTGAGAAAGTGGATACTTCTGTAGGGTATTTTTGAAATTATAAAAGCGCAACAATGAAAGCTAAGTTCATCGAACCCGTTTAATGGCGTAGTCTTGATCACCCAAAACGAAAAAACCGTATATTCGAAAGTTTGTGGTTGTTCGGATTACGAACGCAAAACACCGTTGAAGTTCAACGACCGTTTTGTAATCGGTTCGATTAGCAAACAGATGACCGCCGTAATCGTATTGCAGGAATACGAGAAAGGACATTTGAAACTGGATGAACCCATACGAGCTTACCTGCCTGAACTTTCACAAAACTGGGCGGACACGGTTACAATCCGGCATTTGCTGACACACATGCACGGGATTTCCGAACTAAATAAGCCAACCGCTTTCCCCGTGGGTACACAATTCGACTACGGCTATTCAAGTCCGGGCTACGATCTGCTGGCTAAAATTGTTGAGCGGACATCAGGGAAATCGTTTGTAGAACTGTCGATGAACCTGTTTGCTACATGCAAGATGAAAAACTCTTTTCACCCGAGCGGTAAAAAACAGGTCAGCTTGGTAAAAGGATATGCCATACAGGAAGACGGAAAATGGAAGTTTGAAACAACAAGTTTCCGGAACCCGGTCGCGGCAGGAGCATTTATATCGACAGCGGCAGATTTGGCACTTTGGAATGAAAACCTGTTTGGCGGGAAATTGCTGAAAAAAGAAACATTCGACCTTCTGACGACCAAACAGCCGGGAGCCGTAAGAAGCCACCCTGTTTTCGGCACAACGGAATACGGTTTAGGTATAACCGTTGACACTCAGGGCGGAATCGTACAATGGGGACAAACCGGTTATGCGGATGGCTTCGTATCGATGGACTTCTATTTCCCCGAAACAAAAACAAGCGTTATCGTACTGGAAAATGTAGTGTCCGACGAGGATACCAAAAAGGCTTTTTCGTACCATGTGGGCATATTGGATACGGTGCGGGGAAACATCACAAAAATACGAAGGCTATTTTTATCCGGCTACCTTCTATAACTTTGCTGCCGGGAAGACATTCTACGTCATTTGCGAAATAACCGACAATGGTACACCCTGTTTAACCAGCTATCGAAGAGTCATATTGGAGTCTCGATGAAATGAGTTGATTTCAAATCAATTCATTTCAAATTAATCTGTTTCAAATTTGTTGATTTCATTTCTAATAACTATTTTTGTTGTAAACAAAGAATAGAGTTATGAATACACCCTTTACTTATGGTCGTATCGCTGAGAAGGAAAATTTTACAGACCGGGACAATGAAGTAGATTTGCTGACCCGTAATTTCTGCAGTTTGATCAATACCATTATTATCTCACCGCGTCGCTGGGGGAAGACATCGTTGGTAAATAAGGTTGCTGCCAAACTGGCTGATCAAGATGAAGATGTACTGGTGTGCCAGATAGATATTTTCAACTGCCGTTCCGAGGAACAGTTTTATGCTGCCTACGCCAATGCTTTGCTGAAAGCATCCACCAATGCTTGGGAAGATTTTGTAGCCGGAGTGAAGAAGTATCTGGGGCGGTTGGCACCTATTGTTTCTTTATCCGACAGTAATCATACGTATGAGTTATCGTTCGGTATTGAGTTTCGAGGGAATAAGTTGTCGTTCGATGAAATTCTGGACTTGCCACAGACCATTGCCACCGATTTAGGAAAGAAGATAGTGGTTTGCATTGACGAATTCCAGAATATCAATGAATATGAGGAACCGTTAGCCTTCCAGCGAAAACTTCGCTCGCATTGGCAGAAGCATGGCTCGGTAGGGTATTGCTTATATGGTAGTAAACGACACATGCTTTTGGATATATTCAATGATTACAGTATGCCCTTCTATAAGTTTGGCGATATTCTCTTTCTACAGCGTATACCCCGGGAAGAATGGGTGTCATTCATAGCCAAGCGATTTGCTGATACAGGGAAGGCTATTTCGCCTGAACTTTGTGGACGGATAGCTGATCTGGCTAAGAACCATCCCTACTATGTACAGCAGTTAAGTCAACAGGTATGGTTACGAACGAAAAAAACATGCACAAGTGCGGTGGTGGAAGAAGCTTTCGGTGGTCTGGTGGGGCAGTTGGGATTGCTTTTTACTAATGTTATTGATGGACTGACACCCAGACAGATTAGCTTCCTGATAGCTGTGGCAGATGGAGTGGCGAATTTCTCGTCGCGCGAGGTACTGGATAAATATAAGTTGGGGACTTCGGCAAATATCAAGAACCTTCGCAAGGCGGCCATGGAGAAAGATTTGATTGATGTGTTGTCTGACGGTGTAGAGATTCAGGATCCACTGCTTGAGTATTGGCTGAAAAATATCTATAGATAACAGAATCTGAAAACAGATCAGCGGCGAGTATTCCGAATGGAGCACCCGCCGCTGATTGATTCAGAACTTGTTACAGTCCGTATTTACTTTCCGCCTTTCGGCTTTTCATCTTCCTTTTTCTCTTCCGGATAGATGATGCTCTTCACCGTCTCACCGATAGGCAATTTATCGAGAACACCCAGACTCGGAGCCACTGTCTTCACCAACGAACTGAGGAAGTTGCCCGTGCCGCCGTTCCCGCCGTCGAATACCGTGATGTTGCCCAGGTTGATGTGCTCGAACGCTTTAACCTGCTCGCCGGCAATCTCCTTCCACTGGTCCACCATCTTGTATTGGATAGCAATAGCAGGATTCGATTCCGCTGCACGCACCATGGCTTCGAAACCTTCCGCTTCGGCCATCAACGATTTCTTCTTACCTTCCGCTTCCGCTTCCAGCTTCATCTGGATAGCTTTCGCTTCCGCCTGTGCCTGCGCCAGTAAAGCCTTAGCGCGCGCTTCCGCTTCACGGATCACTTTCTCGGCTACGGCATCTGCCTGTAGGATAGCTTCCTGCTTGGCTATTTCCGCCGGAACAATCTTCTCGGCTTTCAAAGAAGATTCCACCTTGTCGGCTTTGGCTTCTTCCACAGCTTTTTGGGCAATTTCGCGGGCTGTCTGTACTGCAGCTTCCGCTTTGGCAGCCGCTTCACCCGACTGTTGGTCGGCATTGGCTTGTGTCACGGCCAGGGTAGCATTGGAGAGAGCAATCTCCCGCTGGGCTTCATTTCGTCCGATGGCAGCACGCTTGGCAGCTTCGGCCTGCTTGATTTCCATATCCGAGTTCAACTCAGCAATGCGGCTTTCCTTTTCTGTGTTGGCTTGCTCGATGCGGGTATTCTTGTCGGCCTCTGCCTTGGCCACCTGCGATTCCTTGTCGGCATTGGCCAGTGCTACCTGCGAGATACGTTCCTTGTCGGCATTTGCTACATTGATTTCCTGTTGCTTCTTGGTTTCGGCGATGGCAATATCCTGATCCTTGCGGGTTTCGGCCACCTTCGTCTCACGTTCCTTAATCTGATTGGCAATCTTGATGGCACCCAACTTCTCCTGTTCCTCAATGTTGGCTTGTGCCTCGTTCAACGCTTTACTTTCGGCTTCCTTACCGAGGTTGACGATGTAGTTGGCCGCATCGCGGATATCGCTGATGTTGATGTTCATCAGGTAGAGTCCGAACTTGCGAAGCTCCGTGTCGATGTTGTCCTTCACCTTTGCGAGGAACTTGTCGCGGTCGGAGTTCAGCTCCTCGATGGTCATGTCGGCGATAACCAGACGCATCTGTCCGTACACCACATCGGTGATGAGGTTCTGCTTGTCGTCCACGCTCAGCCCCAGCATACGCTCGGCGGCGTTCTGCATCACTTCGGCATCGGTGCTGATGGCTACGGTGATGGTGGTGGGTACGTCTACGCGGATGTTTTGGGCCGAGAGGGCACCGGTGAGCTTGCAGTCTATCTGCATGGGCTTCATGGAGAGGAACTCGTAGCCTTGGATGATGGGCCAAACGAAGGCCGCACCACCGTGGTACAACTTGGCCGACTTCTTGTCGCCACCCGTTTTACCATAAACCACTAAGACCTCGTCGCTCTTACACTTGCGGTAGCGGGAGAGGATGCCGACGAATGTCAGCAAGATGACGGCTACCAGGATGGCAGCCATCGTAAGCATTTCAGCATTGATCATACTTCAGAGAGATTTTATTTATTGAATGAATAATTTGCCTGCTTTGTGGGCGGTGATGACCACCTTCTCGCCCGTGCGGTACTTGGCGTCGGACTCGGAGGTGACTTCCGTCTCGCGCATGGCACCGTTGCGAACCACTTGCACCGTGTAGCGACCGCCGTCGCGCCCCAGGTAGATGGTGCACTCACGTCCCACCAACTGGTCATCGCTCTCCGGATGGTTGGCCTGTTGCAGCTGGTAAGCTTTCTTGTAAAGGAACCAGACGGCAAAGACAAAGAGTAGCCCCACGAGGATACCGACAGCATAGGTCGTCACCTCTGTGTTGCCCAGCAGGTACATGTACCAGCCGAAACCGATGCCGAAATGGGTCAGACCTTTGAACGAAACCACGCTGCTGATGTCTGTGTCGATGTCAGCTTCGGCATCAATGTCGCCGAAAAAGATGGAGAGAATGAACTGGACGGCAAAGATGCCGGTCGTTATCAGAGCGATAATGAGAAAGATAGTAGGACTCATAATGTGCAGATATAAGATGAATCGTGTTATAAAACTTATGACAAATGCAGTGAAAGCCGAGAGTTATCAAGCTTGCTTGAATAACCGAGGCGCATCCTGCATTCTACAAATATAGGAATAATGTGAAAGATAGCGCAACAATCGGCGCATAAAATATAGATTTATCCGTACCTTTGCACGAAATTTCTAATAAGGATCGACGTGCAACGATATTTTATCTACCTGGCCTACGATGGGACCAACTATCACGGATGGCAAATCCAGCCCAATGGGATAAGTGTGCAGGAGTGTCTGAAGAACGCACTTTCCACCTTTCTACGTACAGAGATTAGGGTAACAGGCGCAGGACGAACCGATACAGGCGTCCATGCCTCGCTCATGGTGGCGCACTTCGACTTCGAAGAACTGCTCGATCCGGCTGTGGTGAGGGAAAAGCTGAACCGTCTGCTCCCGCCGGATATCTCGGTGCACCGGGTACGCTTGGTGAAGCCCGAAGCCCATGCCCGTTTCGATGCCATGGCCCGCACGTACAAGTATTACGTAACTACGAATAAGACTCCTTTCAACCGTCAATACCGCTGCCGAATATATAATATACCCGACTTTGCGTTGATGAACCAGGCAGCGCAAGTGCTGTTCGAGTACTCGGACTTCACCAGTTTCAGCCGGGTACATACAGACGTAAAGACCAACAACTGCTGCATCACCCATGCCGAGTGGACGCAGGAAGACGAAACAACGTGGGTGTTCACCATCCGGGCCGACCGTTTCCTGCGCAACATGGTACGTGCCATCGTGGGAACGCTCATGGAAGTGGGTCGCGGTAAGATGACGATCGAAGGGCTCCGTCGGGTGATCGAGAAGCAAGACCGGTGCGAAGCCGGATCGTCTGCTCACGCTTTAGGACTGTTCCTCGTCGATGTGGAGTATCCCGAAGAACTTTTTATTGGTGAATAAATATATTATATAATGTGGTTATTTCTCGCGTTCCTCTCAGCCCTGTTGCTGGGATTCTATGATGTATTCAAGAAGAAGTCGCTCCAAGATAATGCCGTACTGCCGGTACTGTTTCTGAATACCGTTTTCTCCAGTCTGGTATTTCTTCCCTTTATCCTCGTTTCTGCCTTTGCACCCAATGTGCTCGGCGGTACCATCTTCGAGGTGCCGGTCGTAGGTTGGGAAGTACACAAATACATCATCGTCAAATCGTTCATCGTGCTGTCCTCATGGATATTCGGTTACTTCGGTATGAAGCACTTGCCGCTAACCATTGTGGGACCCATCAATGCCACCCGTCCGGTGATGGTGCTGGTAGGTGCCATGTTGATCTTCGGCGAGCGGCTCAACATTTACCAATGGATCGGAGTGAGTATGGCCATACTATCGTTCTTCATGCTGAGCCGCTCGGGCAAGAAAGAAGGTATCGATTTTAAGCATGACAAATGGATCTACTTCGTGGTGCTCGCCGCACTCATGGGTGCCATCAGTGGGCTGTACGATAAGTACCTGATGCAACGCTTCAACCCGATGGCCGTGCAGGCCTGGTACAACGTGTACCAGGTATTCATCATGTGCCCCATCCTGGCACTGCTGTGGTGGCCGCGCCGGAAAGCGAATACGCCCTTCCGCTGGGACTGGACCATCATCCTGATCTCCCTGTTCCTCTGTGCAGCCGACTTCGTTTACTTCTATTCACTGAGCTTCGAAGGGTCGATGATTTCCATCGTGTCGATGGTGCGGCGGAGCAGTGTAGTGGTGTCATTCCTCTTCGGTGCATGGGTATTCCGTGAAAAGAACTTAAAAAGTAAAGCAATCGACCTGGCTTTAGTGTTAATCGGAATGTTGTTTTTATATTTGGGAACGCGTTAATAGCGATAAGTGTTTAGTGATAAGTTATTAGCATATTAATATAGAAGATGAAGAAATTAATAGGAGTTTTAGCGATAGTGCTTTATGGTGTGCTTACTGCTCAGGCGCAGGAAGCCAAAACCTTGTTTGTCAATATGCCCGACTCGTTGATCCCGTCGCTCACTTCGGTGAACCGGGCCGACTTTGTCGACTTTCTGGAAAGCAAGATGAAAGCGGAGGTAGACAACCGTTTCGGTGGAAAGTCCGAAATGACGGCTTTGGGCAAGGACTATATCCATATACAACTGACTCCGCAAACCACCTGGCAGATGAAACTCCTGCCGGTGAACGACAGTACGCAGGTGGTCTGTGTCGTTGCAACGGCCTGTGCGCCAGCTTGCGACAGTGATATTCGCTTTTATACCACCACCTGGCAACCACTGTTTGCCCCCAATTATCTGCAACTCCCGGTGATGGACGATTACTTTGCAGCTCCTGCCGATTCGGCACAGATGGGCGAATATAACGGTCTTCGCTCCAGAGCCGATATGTTGCTGGCTAAAGCCGACTTCTCGCTGGACAATCGTCAGCTGACCTTTACATTTGCTACCACCACCTATATGGGCGAAGACTCAGCCGGGAAACTGCAACAGTATCTCCGCGCGCCGTTGAAATATGAGTGGAAAGAAGACGTACAGCGTTTCCAGCCTGTCCAATAAATTATTTCACCACAGAGTCACACAGAGTTCCACAGAGTTGTTTTTCATTCTTTTATATCATTGGACTGAATAAAAAAGAACTCTGTGGAACTCTGTGTGACTCTGTGGTGAATTAAATCTACGGGAATTATTACTTCAAGCAGTCACTGATAAAAGCACGCATCTTCGGAAGATGCGCTTCCGCACTTTGCATCAATCTGAACTGTGCTTTGGTACGTACCAGGTTGTGCAGCGGATACTTAATTTTATAATAGGTGTCGCCGTTGATATAATCCGCCAGGAAGCGTACACACTGCATGTAAGGGAACAGCGTGGCGGCAAACGGCAGGTTCTCTATTTCCAGGGTAGTGAGAAAGGAGGCCCCTTCCAGATAGCCCTTCGTGAATGCCTTGAATATCTCCATGTTGAAGTTGACCTGCTCCAGGTCCTCATCATCCTCCCGTCCCGTATTGGCACTGGTACGGAGGAAGTCGCCATAATCCGAGAAGATGTAATTGGGCATTACCGTATCAAGGTCGATGATGCAAAGCACCTTTCCCTCTTCGTCGAACATCATGTTGTTTACTTTCGTGTCGCAGTGGCATACGCGTTTGGGCAGAATACCCTCGCGGTGCATCCGTTCCGCTTTGCACATCTCGTCCGCCCGCTTTTCTATTTCATCCAGATAGTATTGTACTTCGCTGACCCGTCCGGCAGCATTGCCCTTGACAGCCTCGCGAAGTTGCATGAGGCGATACTCCATGTCGTGAAAGTGAGGGATGATCTCACCCGGTTGCTCCGGCATGTCCGATAGTTGCGTCTGGAACTGCCCGAAAGCCAGTCCGGCCCGGTAGGAGTATTCCGGGTTTACGGTTTCATAGGTCTTCGCACGGGGGATGAGCAGCATCAGCCGCCAGTAGTCCGTCCCGTCGAACAGGTAAGTTTTTCCGGTTTCCCGGACAGGCAGGAAGCGCAATACCTTGCGGTCGATGTCCGTTTCGCCTTGCTCCACCAGTTTCCGGCGGATGTGATCTGTAACCAGTTGAATGTTGTTCTGCAACATCTCCACGTCGGTGAAGATAGCATGGTTGATGCGCTGTAATACGTAGTCGGGGAAACCTGCTTCGGCGTTCAGTACGCGATAGGTGTCATTGATGAGGCCTGTGCCCATCGGTTCAATGAGGCTGATGTGGCCGGTTATGGAGAACTGGCCAACAATCTTCATGAGTCTTTCGAAATCTTTCATGGGGGTGAAGTTAGAGGTTATTACTGAATCTAAAACAAAAAAGAGAACCTGTTTTGCTCAGATTCTCTTCTCGTAAGAGCGGAAGACGGGGCTCAAACCCGCGACCCTCAGCTTGGAAGGCTAATGCTCTATCAACTGAGCTACTTCCGCAATTTTTGTGGGCAAAGATGGATTCGAACCACCGAAGTCGAAAGACAGCAGATTTACAGTCTGCCCCATTTGGCCACTCTGGTATTTGCCCTTTTACCTTGCACCGGAGAGGTTTTCTCTCAAACGCGGTGCAAAGATACGATTATTTATTTAAACTCCAAGAGAAACTCACCATTTTTATTGCAGTAATTGCACATTCGTCGCCCTTGTTTCCAAGCTTCCCGCCGGCTCTGTCTTCGGCTTGTTCCATGGTGTTGGTGGTTACCAGGCCGTAAATAACTGGTACATCGCTTGTTGCATTCAGTTGGGCAATACCTTGCGTTACACCCATGCAGACGTAATCAAAATGGGGGGTATCTCCGCGAACCACGCATCCGATGACAATTATTGCATCCAGGTCGCAATATTCCAACATCTGGTTGGCTCCGTAAGTCAGCTCGAAGCTTCCGGGTACAGTCTTCACCAGAATGTTGTCTTCTTTGGCTCCGTGATTCTTGAGGGTGTTCACTGCGCCTTCCAGCAAGGCACCGGTGATGTTTTCATTCCATTCGGATACTACGATGCCGAATTTCATAGGCTCCGCGTTGGGTACGGAGTTAGGATCATAATCTGATAAGTTGTGAAATGCTGTTGCCATGATAATGGTGGGTAAAAAGAAACACGGATTACAGGATCACGGCGTAAGCTTCCGTGCGATCCGTGTAATCCGTGTTTCTGGATATTACTTATATATAAGAATTACTTCTTCATTAATTTAGCCTGCTCGATGTACTTGTCGATATCCATAGCCTGGTATGACTGCGAGTAGTTGTCTTTCACCTTGGTGTAGGCTTTCACAGCGTCATCGAATTTACCTTGCTTCACCAGGATTTCGCCGGCTTGTACCAGGAAGATGGGGCTCAGTGTATTGTTATCGGCTTTGTCGGCAGCTTTCAGCAGGGTAGAAGCAGCTTTGTCCAGCTGGTTCAGCTGAGCATAGCAGTTACCGGCTGCACCCAGGATAGCAGGAGCTACCATCTGGTCGTCGGCGTCGAAGCTGTTCAGTTGTTTCAGGGCTTCGTCGTATTTGCCAAGCTGTGCGTAGCAGATACCGGCATACGCCTGAGCCAGGTTACCGGCTTTCGTGCCGCCGAACTGGTCGGCTACTTTCAGGAATCCGATGAAACCGATGCTGTCACCGTTCAGGGCTTGCTCAAAAGCATCCTGTTCGAAATATTCCTGTCCTTTGAAGAGAGCAGCCTGTGCTTTGTCTTCACGCGGGTCGGAGTAGAGGTTTTTGTACATGATGATACCTGCCACTACCAGAATCACAGCCAGGACACCGCCGATGATTGCTTTTTTATTCTTCACCAGGAAATCTTCTGATCTAGTCAGTGCTTGTTCCACGTTCAACTGATCGTTTTGCTTCTTTTGTTGAGCCATTGTTATATTATTTTTTGTTATTATTCTACTCTAATCTATTTCGACTCGCAAAAGTAGTTTTTTTATAACTACTTACGAAATTTAGCAGCATCTTTTTTTACTTTACTGCCGAAAACCGCGAAAAACTTCCTAAATTTGTATCCAAACAGAATGTACTGTATGATACTGAAACGCATATCCATACTGAATTATAAGAACTTGGAGCAGGTGGAGCTGAGCTTCTCGGACAAACTGAACTGCTTTTTCGGGCAGAACGGGATGGGGAAGACCAACTTGCTCGATGCTGTCTACTTTCTCTCCTTTTGTAAAAGTGCCGGAAACCCGATCGACTCGCAGAACATCATGCACGACCGGGATTTCTTCATGCTGCAAGGTTTCTACGAGGCAGCCGACGGTACACCGGAGGAAATCTACTGCGGGCTGAAGCACCGGACGAAGAAGCAGTTCAAGCGGAACAAGAAGGAGTACGGACGACTGTCGGACCATATCGGTTTCCTGCCGTTGGTCATGGTGTCGCCGGCCGATTCGGAACTGATTGCCGGAGGGAGCGACGAGCGGCGTAAGTTCATGGATGTGGTGATTTCGCAGTACGACCGCGAGTACCTGGATGCGCTGATACGTTACAACAAGGCATTGGCCCAGCGTAACACGCTGCTGAAGAGTGAATTTCCCGTGGAGGAGGAGCTGTTCCTGGTATGGGAAGAGATGATGGCACAGGCCGGTGAGGTGGTGTTCCGCAAGCGGGAGGAGTTTATCAAGGAATTCATTCCTATTTTCCAATCGTTCTATTCGTACATTTCTCAGTTTAAGGAGCGGGTAGGGCTGGTGTACCAGTCGCATGCCCGCGGAGCCTCGTTGCTGCAACTCTTAAAGGAAAGTCGCGAACGCGACCGCATTATGGGCTTTGCCCTGAAAGGGGTACACAAGGACGAGCTGAATATGATGCTGGGCGAGTTCCCCATCAAACGCGAAGGTTCACAAGGGCAGAACAAGACGTACCTCATCGCCTTGAAGCTGGCGCAGTTCGACTTCCTGAAGCGAACGGGCACAACAGTGCCGCTCATGCTGCTGGACGATATCTTCGACAAACTGGATGCCTCCCGGGTGGAGCAGATCGTGAAACTGGTGGCTGGCGACAACTTCGGACAGATATTCATTACCGATACCAACCGCGAGCATCTGGATCAGATCCTGCTGAAAATAAACAGCGACTACAAGATGTTCCGTGTGGAGAATGGTACCATTGGCGAAATGAAGGAGGCTGATCAATGAAAAGGAACCGGGCCGAATCCATCGGGCAATTGCTCCGGGAGTACCTCCGTCAGGAGGGCTTGGAGACTCCGCTGAACGAACAGCGGTTGGTCGACTCCTGGGCAAAGGTGCTTGGGCCGACGATTGCCTCGTACACTTCCAATCTGTATATACGTAACCAGGTGCTGTATGTACATCTTACTTCGGCAGCCCTTCGTCAGGAACTGATGATGGGGCGGGAGTTGCTGGTGCGGAATCTGAACCGGGAAGTAGGGGCAACGGTCATCACCAATATCATCTTCCGGTAGGCTCTTTGGCGAATGCTTTCTGTTGTTCTGCCTGTTTTTTGTCTCCATTACATAGGAGATTTGTTTGCCCTATCCATATCCTCCAACCCCTCTGAAATCCTTTGTTCATCGGTGTTACAGTATGAAGGGGCACCCCTTCACCTGCTCTTCACGGCCTTCACGTGTAGCGGTCAACCTATTTCAGGACAAGACAACGTGGAAAACCAACTCTTTCAGCATGCAGTGTTGTGTATAGTCGGCAGATAGGGGGCATTTAGTAACTTCCCCCTACGTGTTTTAGTCAATGCAGCAAGCTATATTCTACCTTGCCCCGGGCATTTTGCTATTCCACAGCTGTGGAACGGCCGTTCCACCTATATGGAATAGCCGTTCCACAACTGTGGAATAGCTGTTCTCACTGTTGTGGAACAGCAAAAAGCTTGCTGCTTAATGATATATACGTCCTTTGTTTGTTGTTTTTTGCTTCTGGCTGCGAAATGAATAGCCTCTTGGACACTTTGGCGCAAATTATGTTGAGTTGCTACAAATGAAGGGCGTGAAGAGCAGGTGAAGGGGTGCCCCTTCATACTGTAACACCGATGAACAAAGGATTTCAGAGGGGTTGGAGGATATGGATAGGGCAAACAAATCTTCTGTGTGGAACGTATAATGAGGCAGTATGCCGTTGGTGGATTGTTACAAGAACGTGCTAATTACAAGAGTGTGATAACCCCATCCATCCGGAAGTCGAAAGGCTCGGCAGGAACTTCATCTACTAATTGGAAGGGAAAGCAGATGCCCAGTTTGGGGGCTTTGATTTGGGGAAGCAACTTGTCGTAATATCCTTTGCCTCTTCCCAGCCGGCGACCGGTATTGTCGAAAGCCAGTCCGGGTACCACGATCAAATCGATAGAATCGTAATCAGTGAAGGGTTCGCCCACCGGTTCGGCAATGCCGTAGGAAGAACCGATGGCCATGTCCTGCGGGCCGGTATAGCGGCGCAGTTCCAATACATCGCCCATCACTACCGGAAGAATGATGTTTTTCTCCCTGCGCCAGTGGTCTATAAACCCGTGCGTATCCACCTCATCACTCATGGAGTGATAAAGTAAGACCGTCCGGGCATCCCGGAACAACGGATGCCCCTGGAGTACGGCCAGTATCTCAGCAGAAAAAGCGGTCAGCGTAGAGGCGGAGTACTTCGTTTTCTCCGACGCTATCCACTTTCGCAGTTTTCTTTTTCTTTCCTTCATCCTTCTTGATGGTTTTCGGTGGCTCTACACCCTCGGGTGCTTTAGGGAAGGCTTCGCCCTTTTGGAGTATATCCAGGGCTTTCAGAACGGTTTCATCTGTTTTGTTGAAGTAGCGGATGTACGATTCCTGACCCAGCATGTTGTAGATGATGTTGCCATAGACGTTGCGCTCCAATAACTTGTGCGACTTCTGGATCAGCAGGTTTCTTCGCTTCACCCCTTTGCTGTCGGCATACTGGATGAACCGCTCTATCAGTCCCTGGTGTTGCAGGTACTTGAGCAGGGATTCTTCCGTATCGTACTTGTTCAGCGTTTCGCGGTTGTTGTCCGTGTACTGGAAGGAGTATAGGGTGGACAGCCCGTTGTTCAGGATCGTGCGGAGGTACGACGTCACACCGGTGGTGTCCTGCGGCACGAAGAGGTCGGGCATGATGCCGCCACCGCCGTATACCGGACGTCCGAGTGAGGTGTAGTAAAGCTGACTTTCGTCCTGCTTGATGCTGTCGCGGGAGAAGAACTCGCCATGTTCGTAGCGGGTGTACAGGTCCAGTTCGTAGTTCCGGTCTTTGCCATTCTCGTAAGGCCGCTGGATGCAGCGTCCCGACGGGGTGTAGTAGCGGGCTACGGTGAGGCGGATGGCCGACCCGTCGCTGAAGTCGATGGGCTGTTGCACCAATCCTTTACCGAACGAGCGGCGGCCTACGATCGTTCCGCGGTCATTGTCCTGAATGGCACCCGAGAAGATTTCGCTGGCCGAAGCCGAACCCTCGTCCACCAATACCACCAGCGGCATCTTCTGGCAACTGCCGGTACCGTTGGCCATGTCGTCCATGCGCGGATATTTCCGTCCCTGGGCGTACACGATGACTTTCCCTTCGGGCAGGAACTCGTTGACCATCCGCACGGCGGCTTCCATGTATCCGCCGGTGTTGCCGCGCAGGTCGATGATCAACCCTTTGCAACCCTGGTGGTTCAGTTGAGCCAGTGCGTTGAGTAGCTCCATATAGGTGGTGCGTCCGAATTTGCTTACCTGTACATAACCGAACTCATCGTCGATCATGTAAGCTGCATTGATGGTGTTCTGCGGAATGTCGCCACGGGTGATGGTGAAGCTCAGCAACTCCTTCTCCGTAGCGCGCTTGATGCCCAGTTTTACTTTCGTTCCTTTGGGGCCTTTCAGCGTACGCATCGCCTTCTCGTTGGTCAGCGTCTTGCCCACAAAGAGGCTGTCGTCCACGGTGATGATACGGTCGCCCGCCATCAGGCCCACCTTCTCGGACGGGCCACCCTGGATCACGGAGTTGATGTGTATCGTATCGCTCTGAATGGTAAACTGAATACCGATGCCGCTGAACTTACCCTCCAGCTCAGAGTTGACTTCTTCCGCGTTCTGCGCCGGAATGTACGTGGAGTGCGGGTCGAGCTCGGCCAGGATCTCCGGCAAAGCCTTCTCCACCAGGTCGGTCATGTTCACCGTGTCCACATACTGGTCGTCCACGATTCGCAGCAAAGCATTGAGCTTGTTGGACGAACCGTTGATGATGCCCAGGCGGCTGCCTGCAAAATGTTTGGCATAGAATGTACCTATGAGAATTCCGATCACCACACTGATGGCTATAATGACAGGGGTAAAACGGGAAGAACGCTTTGTACTCATATTCTTTCGGGTTTTTTATTGTTCGCACGCCACGTCGGCGTTGTTTAACTCTATGTATACGACTTCGATATCGGCTCGCTTCAGCAGTTCGATGCCGTCTTCCAACCGGTATTTCTCCGAGTAGACCACCCGCTTGATACCCGCTTGGATGATCAGTTTGGCGCATTCGATGCAGGGCGAAGCGGTAACGTACATCGTGGCACCGTCACTGCTGTTGTTGGACCGGGCTATCTTGGTGATGGCATTGGCTTCGGCATGGAGCACGTAAGGCTTTGTTACGTTGTTCTCGTCCTCGCAAATGTTCTCAAATCCCGACGGGGTGCCGTTGTATCCGTCGGAGATGATCATCTTGTCCTTGATGATCAAGGCACCTACCTTGCGGCGGCTGCAGTAAGAGTTCTCTGCCCAGATGCTTGCCATGCGGATATAACGTAAATCCAGGTCGGATTGTTTCTTTCCTGCGTCCATTGTCTTATTGTTTTACTGGTTTGAAGGCCATGAAGATACGGTCTTTCTCATACGTGCAATGAATGAACAGGCCGTCCTCGTCGCCGCTGTACTTATCGGCGGCTTTCAGAACCTCAATGATCTTTGCACCTATCTTATCGCCTGAACCGATGATAGGGTTGCCCTTTATGGTGGCACTGAAAGCACTCGACTCTCCGTTGGCACTCCAGGAACCGTTGGTAGAGACGGAACCGGCACCTGTGAAAGACCCGGCGATGGTATGGTCGGTTTCCGAACCGGTGAAGGTGATCGTGAAGCTCTTGGTCCCTTCTACCGGATCGTATGCTTTGTAATCGCTGTCAGTAAGTCCCGGGAATTTGTACCAGGAAGCTCCTTGGCCGTAGCTGATGTAAGTCATCTTCCAGGTCTTTCCGGTGAAGATGGCTTGTACGTCGTCCGAGGGGGAACATCCTCCCAGCAATAGCGGGAGCAACAGGATCCATCCTCTTAATTTGATTGATTGTAGAATTCTCATTGTTTAATTCCGTTTCTGGTTAATAAGGCGTCGATGGTAGGTTCCTGTCCGCGGAAACGCTTGTACAGCACCATCGGATGTTCCGTTCCTCCCTTGGACAATACATTGTCATGGAACGAAGTCGCTACTTTCTGGTCGAAGATACCTTTCTGCTTGAACAGCGAAAAGGCGTCGGCATCCAGCACTTCCGCCCATTTGTAGCTGTAGTAGCCTGCGGCGTATCCGCCGGAGAATATATGTCCGAACTGGGCACTCATGCACGTACCGTCCACCATCGGGAGTACTTGCGCCTTGGCCCAGGCATTTTGTTCATACTGAATCACATCGCCCTCGAACGGAGTGGAACGGGTGTACCAGGCCATGTCGAGCAGGCCGAAGCTCAACTGGCGCAGGCAAGCGTAGGCCACGTTGAAGTTCGATGCGTCAACGATGCGGCCGATCAACTCTTCCGGCAGGGCTTTACCTGTCTGATAGTGTGTGGCGAAGGTATTGAGGAACTCTTTCTCGATGGCGAAGTTCTCCATGATCTGCGAAGGGAGTTCCACGAAATCGCGGTACACATTGGTGCCGCTCAGGGTTCTGTAGGTGGTGTTGGCAAACATGCCGTGCAGGGCATGACCGAACTCATGCAGGAAAGTCTCCACTTCGTCGAAGTCCAGCAACGCCGGCTTGCTTTCGGTGGGTTTGGTGAAGTTCATCACGATGGTGATGTGCGGGCGACTGTTCTCACCGGTCTTCTCGTCCTTCCATTGCGGCTTGAACTCCGTCATCCAGGCACCTGCCCGTTTGCCGGCACGCGGGTGGAAGTCGGTGTAGAAGACAGACAGGAAGTTGCCATCCCGGTCGAACACCTCGTAAGCGTCCACGTCTTTGTGGTATACCGGGATGTCCGTATTCTTCTTGAAGGTGATGCCGTACAGGCGGGTAGCCAGTCCGAATACGCCACCTTTTACCTTTTCGAGCTCGAAGTAGGGGCGCAGCATCTCGGTGTTGATGCTGAATTTCTGGTCTTTCAGTTTGTTGGAATAGTAACTCCAGTCCCAGGGCATGACGATGAAATTGTCACCGGGCTCTGCATCTGCCAGTGCCTGTACTTCTGCATATTCCTTCAAAGCGGTGGGAGTGTACGCATCGAGCAGCTGGTTGAGCAACTTATATACCGCATCACTGTTCTCGGCCATGCTTCTTTGGAGGGAGTAGTCCGCATAAGTGTTGTAGCCCAATACTTGTGCGATGGCCAGGCGTGTGTTGGCGATGCGCTTCACGATGTCGAGCGTATTCGTCTCATTGTCTTGTGTACACTTCGTATTGTAAGCCAGGTAGAGTTCCTTGCGCAGGTCGCGGTTGTCGGCATACGTCAGTAACGGGATGTAGCTGGGAGCTTGCAGGGTGAATACCCATCCTTCCACTCCTTTTTCCTTGGCGGTGGCAGCCGCTTCCTCGATGGCACCTTCGGGCAGTCCGGCCAGTTGCGCTTTGTCGGTCAGCACCAGCTGGTAGGCGTTCGTCTCTTTCAGGTTGTATTCGCCGAATTGGAGCGAGAGCTGGCTGAGTTCCATCTTCAGCTGGCGGTATTTCTCCCTGGCTTCGCCGGTAAGGTTGGCACCACCCCGTACAAAGCCCTCGTAGATATCCTCGAGCAACTTCGTCTGCTCGGGGTTGAGGTTGAACTTCTTCTGGTTGTCATAGACCGACTTCACGCGGGCAAACAGCTTCTCATTCAGGCTGATGTTGCTGCTGTGTTCGCTCAGCAACGGCGTCATCTGCTGGGCCAATGCCTGCATGTCGTCATTGGTCTCCGCGCTTTGCAGGTTGAAGAACACAGTGGTTACCCGGTCCAGCAGGCTGCCCGACTGCTCATACGTGGCAATCGTGTTGGCGAACGTAGGAGCTTCCGGATTATTCACGAGGACATCGATCTCCTGCTCATGCAGGCGAATACCTTCCCGGATAGCCGGTTCGTAATGTTCTATACTGATTTTATCAAAGGGGACCGATTGATGCGGTGTATTGTACTTTCCAAGGAAAGGATTCTGAGCGTTTGTTACCATAATTACAGCGGCTAATGCCAATGATACGATTATTCTTTTCATTCCGACAGGACAAATTATATTTTTACATGCAAAACTACGAAAATAACAGATACGTAAGGTGGTAATTGCCTGCTTTTTAACAAAGTATTAGGATGTAGGGCAAAAAAAAACTGCCCCGGAGCTCCGGAGCAGTTTCCTATAATCAAGTTTTAACAGATTACTTGTTGTAAGCAGCCATGTGAGCTACCAGGTCAAGAACCTTGTTTGAGTAACCGATTTCGTTGTCATACCAAGATACAACCTTAACGAAAGTGTCAGTCAAAGCGATACCAGCCTTCGCATCGAAGATAGAAGTGCGAGCGTCGCCCAGGAAGTCAGAAGAAACAACTGCATCTTCCGTGTAACCCAGAATACCCTTCAATTCGCCTTCAGCAGCTTCCTTCATGGCAGCGCAGATTTCTTTGTAAGTAGCAGGCTTAGCCAGGTTTACTGTCAAGTCAACTACAGAAACGTCCAGAGTAGGAACGCGCATAGACATACCGGTCAGTTTA
>JAVBUC010000041.1:0-31275 GCA_031555765.1 Bacteroides sp.
CCTGCTGTACAGCAACAACGCCAAAGCAAAGAGCAAGACGAACACCAACGTACCGCTGACCTTCGAGCACAAGCTGGTGAAGCTCGTCCTGGAAACCCTACCGGGCGACGGGCTGACGACTACGGACCTCGCCGGCATGGCGGTAAGCATCAAAGGCATGAACACCCGCAATACCTTCGACCTGGAAACGGGAACGCTCGGCACTACACCGGGTACACCGGCAGCCATCACGCCGTACACCGCCGCCAGCGGCACAAGGTACGAAGCCATCGTCCTGCCACGTACGGTAGCGGCTCTGGGCGATGTGTCGGTAGAGTTCACCATCAACGGGGACGTATTCACCTGGAAGGTGGATGCCGCCACGGAATTTGCCGCCGGCTCGGAATATACGTACATTGTGACCATCAAGCGGACGGGAGTCCAGGTAACGGGTACTATCACGCCCTGGACATCCGTACCGAGAGGCAATGTCACAGCGGATTAACGAATCTCATTTTGAAGATTCTCCAGATAGTCTGCCATATACAAAGGTAGATTCAGCAGATCATCGTCCCGGTGGAGGTTCTTTAGAGAAAAGCGAATGGAGAGTGCCGGGGTGTACTTCTTCCGGTATTCTGACAGGCTTTTGGCATGCACGCTTAAGGCCGACTTCACTTCTATGGGAATCAGCACGTTAGACACCTGGAGCAGAAACTCCACTTCGGCCTGGTTGCCGGATGTCCAATAGAATTGTTCGTCGCCAAACTGCCGGACCAGGGATTGCAGGATATAGTTTTCGGTAAGTACTCCCTTAAACTCGGTAAAAAGCACATCACCACGGAGAACCGTCTGCGGATGCAGGCGGAACTTACTACGCAGCAGGCCCACATCGGCTAAGTAGAGTTTGAAAGCTGCCGGGTCTTTGTAGGCTGAAAGAGGGAGGCGGGGCGTTTCTACCGCATGCACTTTGTGTATCAGCCCTGATAAGCGGAGCCATTCAATGGCTCCCTCGTACTCCCGTGCCCGGGCATTCTTTTGAATCAGTCCGTACCTGAACTTACGGTCTTCGCGGGCCAACTGATCTTGCAGGTTGTTCCATACCTGATGCACGCGCGGTATATCTTTGCTGTGGATATGTTTGGAGAAATCGAGCGGGTAAGCTAACAGGATATTCTGCAGAACTTGTTCCACCTGTGCCCAGTCTTGGGTATCTATGTAGCGGCTTATGGCTTCGGGCATGCCTCCGCAGGTAAGATATATCTTATAAGAATCTATCAGTTGAGAGTGCATAATCTCGGGAAACGATTCGATGGCAGTAACAGAAGCTAACCAATCGGCCTGACGGGGGTTGTACACCTGTATAAATTCTTTGAAGGAGACGGGATACAGCGTCATGAAATCGACTTTACCTACGGGAAAAGATGTGCCGCTACGTTTCAAAGCCACTCCCAACAATGAGCCTGCACATACAATGGCATATTCCGGTGCCTGTTCGCAGAAATACTTCAAAGCGTTCAGCGCATCGTTGCACTCTTGAATCTCGTCCCAGATAATAAGCGTTTCCTGCGGAAGGATATCTACCCCGGTAACCTGAGAAAGAATACGAATCAGACGGTGCGGGTCTTTGGTGCGGGCAAAGTCGGCCTTGAGTTCTGCTTCCCCCTCAAAGTTAATGCGAATGTAATTGGTAAAGCAGGTTTGTCCAAACTTCTCCAATGTCCACGATTTGCCTACTTGCCGTGCACCTTGCATGACCAAGGGTTTACGGTACGGATTGTTTTTCCATACAGCTAACGCTTCCAGAATGTCCCTTTTCACTTCCATATCTATGCTTTTTCGGCAAATATACACATATTATCTATGACTTTTCGGCAAATCATCACTTTTTTAATAGATAACAGGTAATGAGGAGTTTTTCTTGATGCTTAGCTAGAACGGGAAGCCGACGGCAAAATGGAAAGCAAAGTCGCGGCTGAACTTGGGGTGCAGGAAGGGATAACGCTCTTTTCCGCTTTCGAAAGCGGGATTGAGTGCCTTCATACCTCCGTCGAAACGCAGGATGAAGAAGTCGAGGTCCATGCGCAGCCCCACTCCGTAGGCCACCGCAATCTGTTTGTAGAATTCATTGAACTTGAACTTACCGCCGGGTTGGTTCTCGTAATCGCGTACCGTCCAGATATTACCGGCATCCACGAACACGGCACCCAGGAACTTCCAGAACAACTTGGTGCGGTACTCTATGCTGGCATCGATCTTGATGTCGCCCGACTGGTTCAGCAAGTTTCCGTCGCCGGCAAAGGCACCCGGCCCCAGGTTGCGCACCGTCCATCCGCGCACACTGTTGGCACCGCCGGAGAAGTAACGCTTCTCGAACGGGATCCCCTTAGCATTGCCGTACGGAATGGCTACCCCTACTCCGGCATGGAAAGCCACTGAGTTACGGTAATCTATCACTATGTTGCGGGCATAGTCGAACTCACCTTTTATATATTGCGCGAAGGGGATGCCGAGGATGGCATATTCATCGTCCCTATTCTTGTGTACGTCCAGTGCTTTGGAGAAGAGGTAGAGCAGATTGCCGGCCGCTTCAATATTGGCGCGGATGGAGTACGAGTTATTCACCACCGTATTGTTGACCAGCGCGCTCCCGGCACTGTTGTAGTTGTAGCTATATCCGGTGCGGACTATGAGCTGGTCCTTGTAATTGTACTCCAGGATATACTCCTGCCCCTGGTCCACGTACCGTTGCCGAAACTCCGGCGACATCCAGGGCAAATAAAGGTAAGACACATCGATCAGGTCGAACCGGTGCTGCATGCGTGCCCGCTGCGTCCACTTATAACTCCACGAGGCCGATGCAATGGTACGCGAGAACTCCGGACGCATCTGGTAGGTGTACTGCAAACCAAGCTCGGTATTGGCACGGATGTTCCGCCGGAAGTCCGACGAGAGGAACGGGAACAGGAAGCTGGGGAAGAGGATGCTCGTCTCCGCCCCATATTCGGTATAGTTGTTGCTGAGGTAATTGCCTTGCAAGCCGCTGATGGCTTCGTACGCTCCCCGGACTTTAAACATGAATGTTTCCGATCCTTTGAAGAGGTTGCGGTGCTGGTAAGTAATGGAAGCTGCCGCCCCGAGGTCGCCCGCCGAGTTGGTACCTTCCACCTCGAAGGCTATCGATTTCGGTTTGTTCTTCGTCAGTAGCACGTAGCCGTTGAGCTGGGTGCTGTCGTTCTGCTGTACCTCGGTGAAGCGGATGTTGGTGTACTTCAACGCACCCAACCGTCCGAAGGTGGTGTACGTGCGCTCTACATCGCGGACATTGTACAGGCTTCCGGGCGTAACGCGCAGGTTGTTCGTCAGCACCTTCGGCCGTAGATACAGTTGATCCTTATAATAAATGGAATACCCCTTGTAGTGCAGCGAGTCGCTGATATTCACACCGGCGGAGAGCGACGACTGGAACATATCGTAATCGGTCACAAAGTCCACCTTATGGATACGGTACTGGTAATGAGGCCGCGCCACCGTATCCGTACGACTCACCCGGAAGGGTTCGATGCGCATGGTCAGGTCCACCCGCCGGGTGCCTTTGACCGTATCGGCCACGTAGCCGATGTAGTCCTTGTTGAACTTGTAGTAACCATTGCGAAGCAGGTAGTTGGCGATGCGTTGCCGTTCATTGTCGAGCACACTCACATCGAACAGCATGCCTGTTTTCAGCAGGCTGTTGATGGAATCGGCCTGCAGGTATTCGGCCACCCGGGCATCACTGATGTCGTAGTCGATGGAATTGACCCGGTATGGCATACCGGACTCCACATCGTAGCGAAGTTTCAGCTTCTTCTTTTTGGTTTGGGTGGTGAGCTTCACCGTGGCTTCCATATAGCCCATGTTGTGCACGGCCTTGGTGATTTCCTCTTGTGCCCGGACGGCATCGTTCGGACTGTATATCACCGGAGCGTCGCCAATGCGGCGGAGCAACTTGTTCCAACCGGTGGAGTCGCGGCCGGAAAGGTTGTACACATAAAGTTGGGTTTTCATCAGGCTGAACCATTTGGAGTTGGGATTCTGCCGGAGATAGGTCCGCAGGGCGGATGGCTTGACGCGTTTGTTGTCCGAATGTATCTTCACTTCGTCGAGCAGGTATGCACCGTCGGGCACATACTTCGTGGACGAGCAGGAAGCAAGGAAACCTATCCATAGAAAAAGTAACGTGTTACGAAAACATCTCCTCATACATTCGCGCGATATAAGACAGCATCGGGATTAATGGCGCAAAGGTACAAAACTAAATCAAATAATATGCGTTTTGCGGTGAATTTTGGTTCACCACAGAGTCACACAGAGTTTTTCTTTTTATTCACCACAGAGTCACACAGAGTTTTTCAGTTCTTAATGCCAATCAGCCGTAGAGAAGCCCATGAAATGGGCTAAACGTGGATAACCCCGTGCAAGCGAAGCGCAGCTCGGGGTAAGAGAACGCTCCCCAAGATAAGAACTCCGTAGGGGTTCTACTGCCATCTCTACTTGTCTAAGCCAAATTGAAAGATATCCCGTTGAACTCCTACGGAGTTCGAGAGAGGGACTGTGTATTTACCCCGAGCTACGCTTCGCTTGCACGGGGTTATCCACGTTTAGCCCATTTCATGGGCTTCTCTACGGCTGATTGGCATTAAGAACTGAAAAACTCTGTGTGACTCTGTGTGACTCTGTGGTGAATAAAACCTCTATGCCCTCTGTGTCACTCTGTGGTGAAGCAAATATAAAAATAATTCACTCTTAGTTTGCTTATTTAATTTATGTATTTAACTTTGCAATTAAATTAAAGAATTAAACACGGAAGTACGTCTTATGAAAGTAGAAGATAAGAACATGGAACACTTGATTCTCCAAGCAGCCGAAGAGCTGTTTCTGGAACAAGGGTTTGCCAAAACAACCACCGGACAGATAGCCAAACTGGCCGGTTGCAACCAGGCGTTGGTACATTATTATTACCGTACCAAGGACAACCTGTTCGAAAAGATATTCGAAGAGAAGGTACGTATGATCGTGAGCAACATTCTGTCTGCGAACACCAGCAAACTTCCTCTCGAGGAAAGAATAGCCCAAATGGTGGGGCTGCATTTCGACTTCCTGATGCAGAACCCCAAACTCGTCCCCTTTGTTTTCACCGAGATTATTTCCAATCCCGAACGGCTTCAATCGATAGTAGGAAAACTGCAGATATACCCACAGGCCATCTTTAAACAATTGGATGCCGAACTGAAAAAAGAAATCGAGTCAGGAAACATCCGCCCCATCGAAACGATCGACTTACTGATTACCGCCGTATCGCTCAATGTACCCCCGTTTATAGCATTCCCCTTGTTGCAAAAGACCTTCAACTTGTCGGATGAGTTCGTTCAGGAAACGCTGCAACGCCGGAAGAGTGAGGTGATCAACACGGTTCTTTCCCGGTTAAGAAAGTAATATATCGCGCCTGCATTTCATTGGATAGTCCGACTATCCGATCAGGTTTTGCAGGCTTTCTTTTATCCCTTGATTAATTGACTAATTAAATAATAAAGTTAATACATATACTCATGAAGAAAAGAGCTGTTATTCTAAGCATTCTTTTAGCAGGGTGCATCGCGGGCTACGCTCAGATAACCATCGAAAGCTGTTACCGGAAAGCGCAGGTCAACTACCCGCTCATCAAGCAGTACGACTTGATAGAGAAGACGAAGGAGTACAACCTGTCCAATGCCAACAAAGGGTATCTGCCGCAGGTGTCGTTCTCGGCCAAGGCTACTTACCAGTCGGATGTAACGCAGTTGCCCATCGACCTCTCGCAGATGGGTATGCAGGGAGTGAGCATCCCTACCCTGAGCAAAGACCAGTACGGTGCCACCATCGACGTTAATCAAAGCGTGTGGGACGGCGGTGCCATCAAGTCGCAAAAGGAGGGCGTACGCACAGCTGCCGAGGTAGAGCGAATGAACAACGAGGTCACCATCTATTCCATCAACGAGCGGGTGAACCAACTCTATTTCGGAATTCTCCTGGCCGACGCCCAACTCCGGCAGAACCAGCTGTTGCAGGACAACTTGCAGAAAAGCCACGACCAGGTGGCTTCCTATGTACAGAATGGAATTGCCAATCAGTCCGACCTGGATGCCATCCGCGTGGACCAGTTAAAAGCACAACAAACCCGGACAAGATATATAAACACAAAGAAAGCATACGCTGACATGCTGGCTCAACTCATCGGCGAACCGCTCGGCACGGACACGGAGTTCGTTAAGCCCGAAGCCATACGCCCCGGCACGCAGACCATCAACCGCCCAGAGCTCGATCTGTTCAATGCACAGATTGATAACTTCGAAGCCAGGAACCGGGAGATAACCGCCGGCCTGAGGCCTAAGTTGGGACTCTTCGTCACAGGCGGCTACGGCAAACCGGGTCTGAATATGTTGGAGAACGAGTTCTCTGCCTACTACATGGCCGGTGCCAGGCTCTCCTGGAACATCGGCAACTTCTACACCCGAAAGAACAATCAGAAGAAGATTCAGAACAATATCAATTCGGTGGTGACGCAGCGTGAAACCTTCCTGTTCAACACCCATCTCGATATTACACAGAAAGACAATACCATCGACAATTACATGGACCAACTGAAGTACGACGATGATATCATCGCCCTGCGAAGCTCCATCAGGCAGGCGTCGGAAGCCAAGATGGCCAACGGAACTATCTCGGGCACCGACCTGACCAGGGATATCAACGCCGAGCAAGTGGCGATGCAGGACAAGATACTCCACGAAATGGAACTGCTGCACGCCATTTACGACCTGAAATTCGTCACCAACAATGAATAGTAACCATCAAAAAAACAACAATATGAAAACAAATATTCTTCTCATCCTCGGTGCAGCCGTAGCTCTCACAGCCTGTGGCAACAAGAACAACCAGTACGATGCTTCGGGCATCTTCGAAGCCACCGAAGTTATCGTTTCGGCACAAGCCAACGGCGAATTAATGGAATTCAACGTCATGGAAGGCCAGCAGGTGGAAGCCAAAGCACAACTGGGCTACATTGACACTACCCAATTGTACCTGAAAAAGATGCAACTGCTGGCCAATATGAAGGCAGTGGATAGTCGCCAGTACAATGTAGGCCGGCAGATTGCTTCCATACAGCAACAAATCACGACCCAGAAGCGGGAGCAGAAACGGTACGAGAACCTGGTGAAGTCCAACGCTGCCAACCAAAAGCAGTTGGACGACATCCATGCGCAGATTGCTTTGCTCGAGAAACAACTGTCGGCACAGACGGAGACGTTGGAGAACAACAACCGGAGTGTGTCCGGCGAGAGTTCGGGACTTGTGATGCAGGTGGCCCAGATAGAAGACCAGATCAAGAAGAGCATCGTGTCCAGCCCCATCGGCGGGACGGTTCTGTCCAAGTATGCCGAACAGGGTGAACTGGCTGCACAAGGCCGGAGCTTGTTCAAGGTGGCCGACATAGCCCACATGAATTTGCGGGTGTACATCACTGCCGACCAGCTCACCTCACTGAAAATAGGGCAGCAGCTAAAAGTATATGCTGATCAGGGAAAAGAAGACCGGAAGGAATATCCGGGAACCGTTATCTGGATATCCGACAAAGCCGAGTTCACTCCCAAAACCATTCAAACAAGAGATGAACGGGCCAATCTGGTGTATGCCGTAAAGGTAGCGGTAGAGAACGATGGCCTCATCAAGAAAGGAATGTACGGAGAAATCAAGATCAATTGATATGAATGCCCTTTCGGTAAACAATCTAACAAAGTCGTACGGAAACATTCAGGCACTGAAAAACCTGAGTTTCGACGTCAAGCCCGGAGAGATATACGGCATCATCGGCCCCGACGGAGCCGGTAAAACCACCCTGTTCCGGATACTGACCACCCTGTTGCTGGCCGATAGCGGAACAGCTACGGTGGACGGGTTCGACGTAGTGAAAGACTACAAGCAGATCCGGAACTCCATCGGGTACATGCCCGGCAAGTTCTCGCTCTATCAGGACCTGACGGTGGAAGAGAACCTGAACTTCTTCGCCACCGTTTTCCACACCACCATCGAGGAGAACTACTACCTGATAGAAGACATCTACAAGCAGATAGAACCCTTCAAATACCGGCGGGCAGGCAAGCTCTCGGGTGGTATGAAGCAAAAGCTGGCCTTGAGTTGCGCACTGATACACAAACCCAGCGTGCTGTTTCTGGACGAGCCCACTACGGGCGTGGACCCGGTATCGCGCAAAGAGTTCTGGGAGATGCTGAAAAAGCTGAAAGCGCAGGGCATCACCATCCTCGCCTCTACTCCGTACATGGACGAAGCCACGCTGTGCGACCGTATCGCCCTGATGCAGCACGGGGAGTTCATGCAAGTAGACACGCCTCAAAACATCATCGATGCCTTCCCCGAAACACTCTGGTCGGTACGGTCGGGCCAGATGCATAAGTTGCTGAAGGACTTGCGTGAATTTCCATCCACCAAGTCGTCGTTCTCCTTCGGCGAGACCTTCCACGTAACGGTGTACGAAGGTGCTACCCCCGACAATCTAAAAGTGTACCTGCGGAACTGCGGACATACGGACATGGATATCCGGATCATTACCCCCACCGTGGAAGATTGTTTCATGCTATCCTCTCAAAAAACAGCCCCATGAAAAAAGAAGTCATCTATACAGATAAACTCACCAAGAAGTTTGGCAACTTCACTGCTGTGGATCACATCTCTTTCTCAGTGGCACAAGGCGAGATCTTCGGCTTCCTCGGTGCCAACGGAGCCGGAAAGACCACTGCCATGCGTATGCTGTGCGGGCTGAGCCATCCTACCTCAGGCAAAGGAACAGTGGCTGGGTTCGATATCTTCAGTGAATCGGAAGAGGTCAAGAAGAACATCGGCTACATGAGCCAGAAGTTCTCCCTGTACGAGGACCTGAAAGTGTGGGAAAACCTGCGGCTCTTCGGCGGCATCTACGGCATGAAGAGCAAGGAGATTGCCACGAAGACCGATGAACTCCTGCAAGAGCTGAACTTCCAGTCGGAACGGAACACGCTGGTACGCGACCTCCCGCTGGGATGGAAACAGAAACTGTCGTTCTCTGTGTCTATCTTCCACAACCCGCAGATTGTGTTCCTGGATGAACCTACCGGAGGCGTAGATCCCATCACCCGCCGGCAGTTCTGGGAACTGATCTACAATGCGGCCGACAGGGGTATCACTGTCTTCGTCACCACCCATTACATGGACGAGGCCGAATATTGCGACCGCCTCTCTATCATGGTAGACGGCAAGATCGAAGCCCTGGATTCGCCGGGTAACCTGCGGCAGCAGTTCCAGGCCCAGACCATGGACGAAGTATTCCAGCAATTAGCCCGTAAAGCCACCCGTAAAGCCGATTAAAGCGTATGAAACAATTCCTGACATTCGTAAGAAAAGAATTCTATCACATTTTCCGTGATAAGCGTACCATGCTGATTTTGCTCGGTATACCGATAGCGCAGATATTGCTGTTCGGGTTTGCCATCACCACCGAAGTGAAGAACACGCAGGTGGCTGTTTATGACCCGTCCCGGGACGCATCGACCGAACGTATCCGCGAACGCTTCCAGGCCAGTGAGTACTTCACCATTGCCCAGGAGCTGAGTAGCCCCGACGAGATCAACGATGTGTTCAAGTACGGCAAAATCAACCTGGTCATCGTTTTCAGCGACGACTTTGCCGACAACCTGCTGCACACCGGCGAAGCGGCCGTGCAACTCATTGCCGACGGTACAGACCCTAACCAGGCATCGATGCTTGTGGGATATGCTTCGGGCATATTGGGCTCTTATCAACAGGAACTGGCTGCACAGCACAAGACACCGTTCCGCATTGCCCCGGAAGTGAAGATGCTGTACAATCCGCAAGGAAAGAGTGCGTACAACTTTGTACCGGGTGTGATGGGCCTCATCCTGATGCTGATCTGTGCCATGATGACCTCCATCGCCATCGTGCGGGAGAAAGAGATGGGAACGATGGAGATTCTCCTCTCCTCACCGTTGAAACCTATTTACATCATTCTGGCCAAGGCAGTGCCCTACTTCACACTCTCCATGTGCAACTTAGTCACCATCCTGCTCCTATCGGTGTATGTACTGCACGTGCCTGTGGCCGGAAGCCTGTTCTGGCTGGTTCTCATATCGCTTGTGTTCATCTTCGTGGCATTGGCACTGGGGCTGCTCATCTCAACGTTGGTCAATACCCAGTTGGCGGCCATGCTTGCCTCGGGTATGGGACTAATGATGCCCATCATACTACTCTCGGGCATGATATACCCCATAGAAAGTATGCCGCCCGTATTGCAATGGTTTTCCTGCATCGTACCCGCCCGCTGGTACATCGCCGCCATGAAGAAGATCATGATCGAGGGTGTAGAGATACAATATGCCCTCCGGGAGGTGTGTGTACTGGCTACCATGGCTACCGTTCTGCTCACATTCAGTCTGAAGAAGTTTAAAATCCGATTAAATTAAGCCGCCATGTTGAAGTTTTTAATTGAAAAGGAGTTCAAACAGATCGTCCGGAACTCATTCCTTCCGAGAATGATTATCATGATGCCTCTCGTGATGATGCTGGTCATGCCCTGGGCGGCCGATCAGGAGGTAAAGAACGTGAAGCTGAGCGTGGTGGACAATGACCACAGTGTCTACTCGGAGCGGTTGGTACAGAAGATCACTTCGTCCGGCTATTTCCAGTTGACCGACGTGTCGGCCACCAACGGCGAGGCCATGCAAAGCATCGAATCGGGTCAGGCTGATATCATATTGGAAATTCAGCCGGAGTTCGAGCGCAACCTCGTCACCGAAGGAACAGGGCGGGTACTGATTTCGGCCAACTCGGTCAACGGCACGAAAGGTACACTGGGATCTTCCTACCTCTCGTCCATATTGACCGACTACTCGAGCAATTTGCAAGAGGAGTATGGCATACATACCGCAGGAGCCCGTGCCGAAATTCCGACCTTCAGCGTCATGCCGCAATACAAGTTCAATGCACACCTGGACTACAAGGTATTCATGGTTCCGGCCCTGATGGTGATGTTGCTGACGTTGCTCTGCGGATTCCTTCCGGCACTGAACATTGTAGGCGAGAAAGAAGCAGGCACCATCGAACAAATCAATGTGACACCGGTCAGCAAATTGATGTTCGTACTGGCCAAGCTCATTCCGTACTGGATTATCGGTTTTATCGTGCTGAGTATTTGTATGTGCCTGGCTGTCTTTGTGTACGGACTCTATCCGGTGGGCAATCTGGTGACCGTTTACTTCTTCGCCACCATTTATATCCTGGTAGTCTCGGGCATGGGACTGGTTATCTCCAATTATTCGGACACCATGCAGCAGGCCATGTTCGTGATGTTCTTCTTTATGATGATCCTCATCCTGATGAGTGGGCTGTTTACCCCTGTCACCAGTATGCCGCAATGGGCACAGATCATTACCATCTTCAACCCGTTGAAATACTTCATGCAGGTGATGCGACTGGTGTATCTGAAAGGAAGTGCTTTCGGTGAGATGACTACCCAGTTCTTTGCCTTGTGTTCCTTTGCGTTAGTACTGAACACATGGGCTATTCTGAGTTACCGGAAAAGTAATTGATGTGAGTTCGATAGAAGAAGTATTTATTTTTTAGTACACATATATTTATAATAGTAGATAGTGCCCTCACTCCCGGAAGTACTGCCGAGTTTCAGAATCGTATTCTTTATTTCGAAGGGAATGTAAGGAGTCCAATTCATCAATTCGATGCCATCGTATCTGGGGAAGAATGAATGCATCTTTCCATTCATGCCTTTCACCTCATCCTCTGCCCACATGATATCATACATTCTGGGAGGACTTGCAACTAACCCAACAGCCGGGTCGGGCGTAATGGAGATTTTATCATCTTTAATTGTAATCACATAAAAGTCAAGATGATGCTCAGTTGATAGCTCGCCCGATTCATCGGACAGATACCAGACACCCTGCATGGCTTGCTTTACCTCATTCAGACTCTTTCCCTCAAAATTAATATCTTTCTTAGAACTGGGAAAATCATAATGGGAGTCAAAACCATCACCATAGCAGGAAATACACAAAGGAAGACACAGAAACAGGATCATGCTTACATAATTTTTCATACATATAGAAGTTAGAAGTTAGAAATTAACAGGTATATGTATGAAATGCAACAAGTTATTAAATATTGCATAGGAAATGACAAACTTCTTAGAAATAATTCCGCAAAAAAAATTACACCCTATGATCACAATTGTTTTTAATGAGCCGAAGAGCTTTCTCAGAAACTTCCAGTAAACAAGAAAACATTGGAGTGGCTACTTCTACCATACACTTTTTCAGATTGATTCGACGGATATACAGTCGGTTGATGACCAAGCTTTTCCCGGTTCGTAGAAAGACATGAGCAGGCAATACCTTTTCTATCTCGCCCAAACGTTCGAATATTTCTTCCGTATCGCCGTTGGCCAGCCCCATCTGAGCATAGTTTCCATCCGCCTTGACATAAACAATATCTTCCGGCTTCAACAAGATCAGTCCTGCGTAGTTCCTGAAGCGGAAGATTTGTTCGCTTTGGATGGCATGCATCAATGCCATGATACCCGAGGGTGATCCGTTTCGTTCTTTGAACCGGCGGATGGCTTCGGAAAGACTATCTATCATCACTGGCTTCACCAGATAGTCGATGACAGCCAGTTTGAATGCTTTCAGGAGATACTCCGAATCAGTGTACGCCGTCGTGAAAACCACTCCCGGCGGCGTAAAGGTGTCACAAGCCAACCGATACAGTTCCTCGGCCAGCCAGAGCCCGTTCTTCTCTGGGAGTTGGATATCCAGAAAAATCAAATCCGGTTGAAGCCGGAGGATATCGACCAATGCGTTTTCGGCATTTTCACAAACAGCCACCACCTCCACATCGGGGTGATGCTCACTAAGTTTCTGCTGCAACGTCATGCGTGGGTGAAACTCGTCTTCGATGATAATTGCTCTGATCATGGAAGTTTCTATATAAAGGATTACTGATATACAAAGCCTAACGGTACCTCTACCTGAAAACAGGTTCCGGCCGAATGCCCATCTATCCATAAGTCGTCCACCTGCTGAATGATCTTGATTTTATTGAACCGGTTGTAGATTTCGATCTGTCGTGACAGGATCTCAAGTCCTTGGCGGGCACCGGGTACATGCCGGTTGCCGGCAGCAGCCTCCCGTCCCACCCCATTGTCTGACACGCTCACCCGGACTGTTCCTTCCATACCCACTGCTTTGACCACCAATATTCCACCGGCCTTTACCGTAGCAAACCCATGCTTTACTGCATTTTCACAATAGGTATGCAGTATCATGTTGGGCAACTGCACCTGCATATCTACCGACGGATCTATTTCGAAACAATAGTCGAACTTACCAAGGAAGCGCAGTTTTTCCAGTTCGAGATACATCTTGGCATATTCCAGTTCGTCCGACAGGGAGCGGGAGGCTTTGTCCACCTCGCGCAAGGTTTGGAAGGTAAACCGCGAATAAATGCCCAATAACCTTACAGCCTCATCCCGGGACAGATTCATGATGTAATATTCGATGGCTGCCAGCACATTGGCATTGAAATGCGGGATGGTTTTCAGGCGGATGCTTTTGATACGCAACTCGTTCAGTTGCTTCTCGGTTTCTAATTTCTCCATCAGCACCCGGTTCCGGTGACTCTGGATACATAGTGCCACACCTGCACTAGCCAGCATCAGGAAAGCAATACCTCCTACCAGAAACCAGGTGGTTTGCCAGAAGGCAGGTTTTATGGTAAATGCATAGGTTTGAAGTGCACTCCGGACCTCTCTATTCCCATTGAGAGCATAAATCTCGAACACATAATCGCCTGGTGGCAGGTTGTTGAAAGTTACATCCCGGCTCTTCACCGGCTGGCTCCATTCCTCCTGAAATCCGTGCAGCCGATAACGGTAGCGGACATTTTGCGCCGATGCATAAGACAACCCGATGTAGTGGAAGCGGACATTTCGATGCTTGTAGTCCAACGTCCGTTCCCCGTCTTCCATCGTTTCCCAACGGATATTGTCTGTCGATGCAGAAGAAGCCAGTAGGTGTAGACGGAGTTGACCGGAGTTTTGCATCAGTTGTTCTGGAAGGAACGCAGTCAGGCATTCCACAGCCGGAAGCCACAAGTAGCCCCGTCCATCCTCCACGATATCGGCCCGGATAGATTCTACTCCGGTGAAACCATTCTGCCCGTCGTAGACAACGTGCGACTGCAAGTCACGGGAAAACAAGTAAATCTTATCCAGGGTAGAAACTGCCAACAAACCCGAACGGGTGAACCGCATATTTGTCACCAGACTATCGAAAAACCACACCGGCGTGATAGTGATTTCATCAGTAGCCTTATATAGACTACTTCCAACAGCCAGCCAGATGTTGCCTTCTACGTCCGTCTGCATCACCCGACAACTGGCTAAGCTATCGCTCCAAACCGATTGTACACTGTCTCCGGTCAGGATGCTGATGCCCGACGTCCCCCCAATCCAGATACGACCAAGTCGATCAATACACGCTTGACTGTAGAGCCGTTGTTTCAACTCTGTCATCGTCAGTTGGCGTACCATTTTTCCCAGGGGGGTTATTTCCATCAGTCTTGTAGTTCCCCCGGTGAGCAAATTACCGTTCGGAAGAGGCGTCACAAATTGAAACATGAACATGGCATCGGGGAAAGTCACCCAGCGGCTGGTACGCCCTTTTACCTGCAGCAAGCCCCCTGGTCCCGGCAGATACACCGTACCGTCCACTTCTGTCCCGTGGGGATTGAAGGATACTTCCGAAGTAAACGGATTGGGAGGATAAGAGAGAGTCTGCGAACCGCTTTCCGTGATTTCCATCAGCTTTCCGTTCAGCGTACCCGCTATCACTCGCTGGCCGGGCCTGTCGTATACCAAGCTTCGTATGTTATCGGATGTATCCGGTAGTGTATGGTTTTTGAAATTCAATCCGAACAGGTTGTAAACACCCTGATAAGTAGTGAGCCAGATGCTTCCTTCATTATCAACGATAAAATCCTTGATGGCATTGGCCTCGAATATTTTGTCAACACTTCCGTCGGCATAACGGTAAAGCGTAGAATAATCAGAGAATAGCAGCGCTCCGTCTGCTCCGGCATGTACCATGACGTTAGCCGACTCATCGACCTCACAGGGTATCACCTTCTCAAAACCACCCCCGGAAGTCTGCCGGTACAGTCCATCAGTAGCCACTGCCCAAAGCGTATTCCGGTATTCCACAAAACACTTGGCATGTATGTTCTCATAAAAGGCCACCCGTCCCTTGTCATTTATCACACTAATACCTTCGACCAGGGGGATATAAAGTAAGTGTTGTGCCGTGTCATACCATGCCTTATCATGGTCTCTGAATCTGTTCAGATCCTCGTGTGCCATCAGTTTCACCACACCGGTGTCCCGAACGGCACAGAAATACTGTTCTTCTTCGTTTCCGTGCACATAACAGATGGCATAACCGGCAGGTAAGGTTAGGGAGCTGAATACGGTGGGGCTATAGTGCCGGAACTGATGGGTCTTACGCAAAGTATCTGCCTGGACGTCCAGCGTATAGAGATAGCGGTTAGAGAAGAAGCGTAGAGCACCGGTTGTATTTTTGTCCGTAACCGTCTCGTCCAGGTGATACAGGTTGGCGAATGTCCCCGTCAGGAAGGTTTTGAATTCAAATCCGTCAAAACGAGCCACGCCCGAAGTGCCGACTATCCAGATGAATCCCTGCCGGTCCTGATAAATACGCTGATTAAGGATACTTGGCAGTCCGTCGGCAGTAGTGTAACGCCGATAACTATAGGATGACTGCAGCCGTCCGGCGGTATTTTCCGCCGGCCCGGCAGTGGCAGCTTGCACCAGACTTCCCAGCATACAGAGGAATAAGTAAATCCTCGGAAGCTGATATAAAATATGTTTCATATCTTCACAGGATTATCATTCGGGGCAGTCCATACAAAAATACAATAATTTACTGTATCTCAAAATATTATGACAAGAAAATTAGAACTTCCAGCCAGCAGTCACCTGTATCACACAATGGCGGTTTTTTAAATTCTGACCTTCCACAGTTTTCACTACATCATTGAGGCCGTACAGGAAGTCGGCTGAGAGATTCAGCCCCATATCAAACTGATATCCGAAGCCTGCCACGGCCGAGAAGGCTAACTTATTGCAGCCATCTTTCAGGTCATTGGTCTGCGAGGCTTGTCCGTCTGCTTCATGCGTAGTCTCTGCTTTGAGCAGGAAGCCGATCTGTGGTCCCACGAACACATTGAATCCCCGCGTAAGATAACATTTAGCCAGCACAGGTAAATTGATGTAATTGGCCTGCGTGGTACTATTGACCATCACCTGACCATTTTCCCATTCATCTTTTACGCCTTGAGCGGAGTACATAAGTGCTCCTTCCAACGCCCACATTGAAGTAAATTTATACTCGGCAAAGGCACCTACATTGATACCCAGGCGAGGCGAAGGAGACTCGGTAACATCACCGCTAACCATCGCTACATTGAGTCCTACCTTGGGGCCGAACCCGAAGTTCTGGGCACATACTACGGTACCCATTCCCATCCATACAAGCAATAATACAAGCTTTTTCATATCTATTAGTTTTAAAAGTGAAAGTTTTCTTTATAGTTTTTTCAGATGTTGCAGCCAACCGGCAACTATCCATAACAGGCAAAAGACCGGTAAAGAAAGAGGATTGATGAGTCCTCCGGTCAAGATGACCGACAAGATAAACACCCATGGTAAGTGGTTGGCCGGCCTTGGCAGACCACCTCCGGGTGCTCCGTACACCACCATCAAACCCGTTGTTCCTATAAAAGCATCGGGAAGATACAGGTCACGGTTAAAGAACCGCTTGGTCCCGATGGTGAAACCTGCCGTTTCCAATGCCTGGGCAACAAGTTTGGCGCAGTACATCGTATCGGTGTCCTCCAGGCAGAAGCTATAATCGTAGGGTTTCCCTAATTGCCGTTCCAGAAAGGACAATAGCAGCTCTTTCCTGTATTCCGATGCATACGTAGGGCGAACAATGCAGATCGTCTTCCTTCCCGACAGGAATTCGTCCACTGCGGTACGCGCCACTCCCTGCCCCGACGGGTGGAAGGTGGTAGCTTCAATTACCTGAAAGTTTCCTTCGTACACGGCCGCGTGACTGAAACGAGGGCTCCCAATGAACGAAGCTGCCATTTGCCAAATAGGGAAGACTTTGTCCGAAGTGAGCAGGATATCACCCGGTATCAGCGTTTCGATAATGGATTGACGTTCGGCCGCCGGGATCCGGGGCGAGAAATGAGCCAACGGTATATCCAAAGTCAATGCAGGTAAACGGACGATCCCTCGAACGATCCGGTAGAGAGTCTGGCGGGTGAAGCAGGCAGCTCCATCGATCCGGCTTCTACTTACAGAAGAGTTTGATGCTTCCATTCCTGTATAAGTGTTAATTCCAATACGTATATTCCCGCTTGATAGTTGCCCGTTGCTCCCAGTCACCGCCACTCGAATATCGGTATTCCTCCTCTTTCTGCGTCCAGTTACCCTTCGCATCATACTGATAAAGAAAACGGTATTCTGCTCCCAGCGAGGTAGTGTATCCCTCCATGATCCCTTTATCGTTATACCGGTACACGTTGCAATCGTCAGGATCAGACTCTTCGTACTGCTTTACCATCAGCAAGAATCCGCCGGCAGACGTATACTCCGTAATCACCTTCTCATCGTCTTTTAAGGTGTAGGTCACTTTTGTAGGCATTCCGTCAGAACCAAATGTCACATCTGCTTCAGAATGTAGGGCAGTCTTATCCAGGAAGCGTATATGTGCGGGGTAAGCTCCGCTACACTCTACCTCTAACCGGCTGATATCGCCCAGGTAAGTCGCCAGTGCTCCCGCAGTTCCCTCGAAAATGATGCGATTGCCCGAAACCTCCTTACAGGAAACCATCAACGGTTCTCTATCCTGAATCTGATACTTGACAGAGGTCACGCCTTTTTGTAAGCGCAGGTCTTCCATCGAATAAATATTGGTAGGGATGTAAGCACTGTGGCTACCGTCATAGCCGAACTCAGCCACTTCTACGGCTTCCTCATTGTCACCATACACCGCTTTGGTGAGGCGGTTCTGCCCATCGTACGTCAATACCAACCCATAATAATAACCGGGATTATCATCTTCAAGAGTGACATTTTTCAGCAGATTACCCTGTTGGTCGAACTCCAGGTAATTGTAAAAGTCGCGGTCTCCCCTCCTGGTTTTCACACTTTTCACTTTCCCGTTGAGTTGATGTTGCCTATAGGCATCACTCCAGAAAGTAGACTTATCGTCGGGGATATTCCCTCCTTTTCCCTTATCATCCTGACAGGATGTCATAACAGCGGTACCGATCAACCATATGATCGTCGCCAAACTGATGTTCTTCAGATTATTCTTCATGGCGTTATTATGATTAAAAGATTAATACGTAACAAATATACAGTAGTTAATAAACAGGACATAAGGAATGAAAGACGCTTTTATGAAGTGGGGGCTGGTGTACACAAAAGGGTGCTGTGCATACATAAAAGCGGTAATAAAATTAGTGACAAAAAGAGGCTGGCTTATCTGGCCAGCCCCTCCTTTCTAAGATATCGGGCAAAGATCACAAAGAATATTTCATTTTAATGCAAAAAACCTCGAATCAGTGTCATAACAATTCATTTTTCCCATTTTTCATAACTCAGTTTTTTATGGTTTACCTTATTCTACAGAAAATACCGCATAAATATGCAGCATGAATATTCATAATAATCCGATTTGAAGCTTGCTTTTGCGTAAATATACAGTCGTATTGACTTGATTAGTCGTTAAGATACCCCTCGAATGTTTAAAACATCGGGCCTGAATGTTTAAAACATTCGACCCCGATGTTTTAAACATTCGAAGGGTATCTTTTAATGATTGGAATTTTGACCTGTTTTTGTTCTATTTCACCACTGGACGCATTTGATTTAAAACAATCACAATAACACCACAAAACAAATATCACAAGCAAAACGAAATAAGCCAAAGCAAGAAACAGATCAAAAAGGCCAAATACTACAAAAAAAATGATCAACAAAGAAATTCCCAACCAAGAATGCAGCGCGTTTTTTCGCCTACAGCGTACGTTGCTCCGAAAGAAGCGACTACAGACGCATCAGGATTATCAATTTGATTATTGTGACAATTTGATTTTCAATAGCTGATCTTCAACCCGGCAAAGTAAGTGCGCGGCGAAGCAGGTCCGTACATATACGCCGAATCCCGGTCGGGTCCCTGATCGAAATCCTGTTGATAGGCATTGAAGATGTTCTGTACTCCGCCATTGACTTGCAGCGTGACCGACTTGTACAACGGGATATCGTACGTCAGTTTGACGCCCATATCAAAGAAATCGCGGGTATTCACCGCCACATCCTCGGCAATGTAGCCGGCCATGTGCTGCACCAGCATGGGGCCGGTATACGTTCCGGAGAGTGCTACCGAGAACTTTTTAACGGGCGTACAGGTAGCTGTGAAGTAACCGTAACGGTCGGGCGAACGGAAGATACGTTTTTCGTCCGGGGCTGTCTCACTCCACTCTACAGCCTCATCGTACCGGCTGCGTTGCCAGGTGAAGCCTGCTTGAAACTGGAGCAGTGAGAGGTAGGCCAACTTGCCTTCCAGCGTTAGTCCGTACACCTTCGCTCCCGGACCGTTGTAACGCGTTTTGTGGTAGATGCCGTCTATCATCTCGGCCGGACCCAGCGTGAAGGCATCGAGCAGGCGGGTATAGAACCCTTCGACCAAGGCATTAGCCTGCCAGGCACCGAAGCGTTGATACACATCGGCCGAGGCACTGAGGCTGTGCGACTTCTCTTCTTCCAGGTTCGGGTCCAGGTCGATGACCGACACTGTTCCACCTACGTTCTCTATGTGCAAATCTTCGTCGAATGCCTGCGGAGCACGGAAGCCCGAGGCGTAACTGAGTCGCAGGTTGATGTCCTTCGTGGGGTTGAAACGAAGGTTGGCCCGCGGACTGAAGATCAGGTTATCTAGCATGTTGTGCTTATCGAGCCGCCCACCCAACAGGATACCCCAGTGATCGTTCTTCCACTCGTTCTGGAAGAAGAAGCTGCCTATATTAACGTGCTGCTTGGTATAGCGGTCGTACCCCCACATGTCGTCTTCCAGCCAGTCGCCCGAATACTCGGCTCCGGCAGTGAAATCGGCAGGCATGAAGATGCAACGGTCAAAATGGTAAACGTACTGCGAACCGCCGATGAAGGTCAGGTCGGTTGTTTTACCGTAAGCGTTCGGGTCTTGTCCACCACCGTAATAACTGTCGCGGTCGGTGTTCTGTGCCGAAGCGTAGACCGAAAGACGGTGCTTTTCGTTGGGCGAGAAATAGTCGAACTTCAGTCCGCCGCCATCGATGGCATGTTGCAGCTGTTCAGCAATATCGGCTTCGTGCGGCGGACGGTCGAGGTTATTTCCTCCCCGGCGGAACTCCTGCAAGTGATGGTACTCGAAAGTCAGCTTTGAGTAGGTGCTCGTCTTGAAGTACGAACGGAAACCCACCGTCTGGTTTTTCAGCTTCGGCATCTCGGAATAGCCGTCTCCATCGGCATCATAAGCCGATCGGTGACGGTTCAGGCCGAAGACGTATAGTCCTGCCCGGTGATCGTCGGTAACGAGCGAGGCATTGATCGACGTCACATTGTCGAACGAATCATCGCCCCCAATCGCTGCGAACGTATGCGACAGCTGTCCGGAATTGCCCAACGGCTCCTTGGTGATGATGTTGATGGTTCCCGCGATGGCCGAGGAGCCGAACAACGCCGAACCGCCTCCACGCATCACCTCCACCCGCTCGATCATACTGGCCGGAACCTGCTCCAATCCGTACACACCCGAGAGGGCACTCATGATGGGACGCGAGTCGATCAGGATTTGCGTGTACGGCCCGTCGAGCCCGTTGATACGCACCTGCTGGAATCCGCAGTTCTGGCAATTGGTTTCCACCCGCACCCCCGGCTGAAAGTTCAGCCCTTGCGACAGCGTGGAGGAGTTGGTCTTCTCGAACATCTTCAAGTCGACCACATTGACCAGCGTAGGCGCCATGCGACGGGTCGTTTCACTGCGATTGGCCGATACCACCACACCTTCGAGGGCTATCAGGTCTTCCTCAATCTCAAAATCTTCTTCGAGTGTCACACCCTTCTTCAGTGTCACGGGGCGGCTTTGTCTCTTGTAGCCCACCCCGCTGACTTCGAGCACAAACTCGCCTTCGGGCAAGTTTTTCAGGAAATAGTGCCCGGTGGCATCGGTAACCGTGCCGATGGTGGTTCCGCGAATCGAAAGGGTAATATACGATAAGTGCTCCTTGGTATCTCGGTTGAGCACATGACCTACGATGTTGGCATCGGATTTCTTCATTTCCGGCACAATCGGGTTCGTAGCCATCGCTGTCATTTGGACACAGCAATAGCTTACAAGCATAAAAATAATCTTTCTCATGTAATTAACTGGTATATATAGGTTAATCGCCTACCGGACTACCGGCAGACCACCTTTGGTTTAGTAAATAATCATAGAATTCTCTTTTTCAGCAAGAAAAGGAGGAAGGAGGAGCACGAAGGCGAATCTGTTTCGCCGGGAGGGAGTGGTAGCCGATACACAGGCAAGCCGTGAGCAGCACTACGATGAATAAGGGAATATACAGGAAAGTGAGAGTCAGGGCACCACCGTCGATTACCTGGAAGTGCGACAGGTAATGAATGAGTTGTACCTCGTGGGTGGTATGTTGATGTTCGGTTCCCTTCTTGAATGGATGCGAATGCACGATGGTCACCCCATTGACCACATGGGAATGGGTGAACAGTGTAATGCCGGACATATACGATATGAAGAGTACCGGCAGGAACCATTTAAATAGAGTAAGAATCGTCTTCTTCATTATTAATAGTTGGCTACAAAAATACACCAATATTAAATAACACCCAATACCTACAAAAGGTTTGTTTTAGCACCTGCCCTACCTTTTTATAGGTACAGGGAAGAAAATTAAAGAAAACAACCCGCTTATTTCGACTAAACCACTTCGTAAATGAAGATATTTTAATATTTTTGGACTCCAATTCAAATAATTACTAAAACATTAAGATTTATGGTACGAAAAATCGCAATCTTCCTGCTCCTGTTGTTGCCTTCGGCAGCCATGTTTTCCCAAAATGTACAGTTGCACTACGTTCCCCGTCACGCCATGGCACCGGACGATATGGAGCACAACCTCATGCTCACCACGGTGGAGTTCTTCAAACCCGACAAGTGGGGATCGACTTTCGCTTTCATCGACATGACCTACGATGGCAGTAAAGGAGCGGTGAACTCAGCCTACTGGGAAATAGCACGCGACCTGAAGTTTTGGGAGGGCCCCATCGCGGCACACGTGGAGTACAACGGCGGTGTGGTGGAAAACGTACCGGGAGCCATCCCCAATGCCTACCTGCTGGGAGCTTCGTATAACTTCACGTTGGGCAAAGCCATTATGGGGACTTACCTTGTATATAAATACAATGCTTTCCAGAAGCATAGTGACGACTTCCAGTGGACAGTAACCTGGGGTGTAAACCTGTTCAATGACAAGTTTACGATGAGCGGCTTCATGGACCTTTGGACAGAGAACAAGGACAGAGCCGCCGGCAAGGGAGGCAAGAAGTGTGTATTCCTCACCCAGCCGCAGTTCTGGTACAACGCTACCAAGAACCTTTCCCTGGGAAGTGAAGTGGAAATAAGCAATAACTTCTATTACACGGACGACTTCTACGTGTTCCCCACCCTGGCTGCCAAATGGACCTTTTAATTGAACGATCATGTTAGAGAAACTTTTCAAACTCAGCGAGCATGGAACAACGGTACGCAAAGAAATGACTGCCGGGCTCATCACGTTCCTCACCATGTCCTACATCCTCATCGTGAACCCGATTGTTCTGGGCGAAACAGGTATGGACAAAGCAGCGTTGTTCACCGCCACCGCCCTGGCTGCCGTGGCCGGTACCCTCTTCATGGCTTTCTTAGCCAATATCCCGGTGGCACAGGCTCCGGGCATGGGACTGAACAGCTTCTTTGCCGCTACGGTGGTATTAACCATGGGGTATTCCTGGCAGTTTGCCCTGACGGCTGTATTCATCGAAGGTATCATCTTCATCCTGCTGACTTTCTTTAATGTACGCGAGATCATCGTCAATAATATTCCGCAAACACTAAAGGACGCTATTCCGGTGGGTATCGGACTCTTCATTACCTTCATCGGATTGAAACAGGCTGGTCTGATTGTGGATAGCCAGTTTACCACCGTTACCCTGGGCAACCTGGCCGATAAAGGTGTCTGGGTAGCTGTCATGGGATTGGTTCTGACAGGCGTGATGCTGGCTCGCAATGTTCCGGGCGCCATCCTGATAGGTATCCTGACGGCCACTGTATTTGCCCTGTTCCTCGGCGTGGCGCACCTGCCCGAAGGAAACATTGTCAGCGCACCGCCCAGCATCGCCCCTATCTTCTGTCAGTTCCAGTGGGATCAGGTATTGTCCCTGGATATGCTATTGGTGGTCTTCACCTTCCTGATGGTCAACCTATTCGACACGGTGGGCACGCTGCTCGGCGTAGCTGCCAAGGCCGGGCTGATAGACAAGAACGGCAACTTCCCGCAAGTACGCAAGGCATTGTTTGCCGATGCACTGGGTACTACCGTAGGTGCTGTACTGGGTGTAAGCACCGTGACCTCGTACGTGGAAAGTGCTTCCGGCGTAGCTTCGGGCGGACGTACCGGGTTGACGGCTGTCAGCACTTCACTGTTCTTCTTCATTGCCATGTTCCTGGCTCCCATCTTCCTGATTGTTCCGGCACAGGCCACCGCCCCGGCACTGATCATCGTGGGACTGTTCATGCTCTCATCGGTACTGCGCATCAACTTCGACGATTTCACGGAGTCAATCCCTGCGTTCCTGACCATGATCATGATGCCGTTTGCTTACAGCATCGCACAGGGCATCGTGTTCGGTATACTCGGTTTCGTATTCCTGAAACTGCTCACGGGACGACACAAAGAAATCACCCTGCCGGTGTACATCATCGGTGCATTATTCATTGTGAAGATGGTGATAGACATCATGGCTTCGTTCGCCTAATAACTATTGCATGAAACTACTCTGGTTAGATCTGAACAGCTCATACGCTCACTCTTCGCTGGCGTTGCCTGCCCTGCATGCACAGGTACAGAACAACGCCAACGTGGAATGGGACGTGGTATCGGCTACGATCAACGAAAACATCGGGATGATAGTCAACGAAATAGCCGGGAAACGTCCGGATGTGATCGCTTCTACCTGCTGGCTGTTCAACCGGGACGTATTGCTGCAAATCCTGGCACGGGTCAATGCCTTGTTGCCCGGGTGCATGATTGTTCTGGGCGGACCGGAGTTTTTAGGCGATAATGACGATTTTATAGAACAGTATCCCTTTATCGATGCCGTATTTCGCGGAGAAGGTGAGAAAGCATTCGGGGAGTGGCTGGCCTATTGGGATAAACCGGATTTATGGTTTGGGATTCCCGGAATCTGTTGCTATGAACGCAAGAAAGAAGAATTTAAGGCCTCCCGGAAGAATAGAGAGGATGCTTACTTTGTGGATGAGGGGAAAGCCATCGTAGAGTCCTTTTCCCGGCTGAAAGCACCCGAAACAAGTCGCTTCTTCCGGTGGGACAAGCCATTCGTACAACTGGAAACTACCCGCGGGTGTTTCAACACCTGTGCTTTCTGCGTGAGCGGTGGAGAGAAACCGGTACGGACCATCGGCATGAAAGCCATTGAAAAGCGGTTGCAGGAGATTCATGCGCACGGGATAAAGAACGTACGCGTACTCGACCGTACCTTCAACTATAACGCCAAGCGTGCCAAAGAACTGCTGGAGCTGTTCCGGCAATACCCGGATATGTGTTTCCACCTGGAAATACACCCGGCTTTGCTTTCCCAACCAATGAAAGAGGATTTAAGAACGCTCCCCAAAGGATTGCTCCACCTGGAAGCCGGCATTCAAAGCCTGCGCGAACCGGTACTTCAAGCCAGCCGGAGAGCCGGGAAACTATCGGATGCGCTGGAAGGACTTCGTTTCCTCAGTTCACTGGAAAACATGGAGACTCATGCCGACCTCATTGCCGGTCTGCCTCTCTATCACCTGAACGAATTGATAGAAGACGTACATATGCTGGCCGGGTTCGGTTGTGCCGAAATACAATTGGAATCGTTGAAACTATTGCCTGGCACAGAGATGCGCCGGAATGCCGGAAAGTTGGGCATACGCTATTCCCCCTACCCGCCATACGAAGTATTGCAAACCAATGAAATCACTGCCGGCGAGTTACAAACCGCCCGTCAGCTATCGCGGTTGCTCGATGGTTTCTACAACGCAACGGCCTGGCGTGCTGTAACCCGGAAATTGATGTTGGAAAACGAACGATTTCTGGTAGACTTCCTGGACTTCCTTGTACAAGGAAACCTGATAGACCAGCCGCTGAGCCTGGAAAAGAGAGGAACATTGCTGTACGACTTCTGCCGGAAACAGTACCCCGACTATGCCAGCCACGTCACCATCGCCTGGATCGAGGCAGGTATGTCGCTCAAAAAATCCCCGGCCGAGAGTGTCGTCACCAAAAGGCAAGTCCCTCCCCCAGCCTGGGAAGTCATTTACGGTACATATAATGATAGTCTGCGTCTGTGCTATCTGCCCGTGAAAGATAAAGTTAAGGGGTATTGGTTTGGGTTCGAATCGGAAATACAAAAACCGGAGCCGGTTTTCAAGGCATGGGGATAATCTCCCGGACTATTCTCTTCTTAGTTTCAGTCTTGTACAAATCCTGGTTGCTGCCGAGTCGTCCATAAATATATCTACATGCTGTGCATGGTGGGCAACGTATGCAGCCGGACAGGTATCACCGGAGAGAAACATCTCTTCCACGACAGATGCTTTGTCTTTGCCTGTAATCAGGAATATCACTTTTCGGGCATTTACCATGGGAATTCCGGTAAGGGCTACCCGTCGTTGTCCGTTGTTGGGGTTCATACTTGGTTCGTAAAGATGATCAGAAGTAAGCATCCGCTCCTGTCCGGGGAAAATGGACGAAGTATGCCCGTCGCTTCCGGCACCCAGCAAAATGATATCGAACACCGGCCATCCTTCGTGCATGGGTACCTGCGTCTTGACCAGTTGCGAATAGCGTACCGCTTCCTTCATCGGATTGTCCTCTCCCCGGATGCGAAACACATTCTCGTAGGGAATGGGAACATGCCCAAACAGCAATCCGCGCATAAGCCCGTAATTACTGTCCGAATTCTCGGGAGGTACGCATCGTTCGTCCACCCAATACACTTTCAGTCGATTCCAGGGAGTGATTTCCCTGTAGTCATTGGCCCACAAATCGAACATCAAAGCTGGAGTGGAGCCGCCACTCACAGCCAGGTGATACGTTTTTTCCGGATGGTCGAGCAACATCTTCACCAGGTGAAGAATCAACGCCCGGGCTGTTTCAGAGTTTGAAGAATAAATGTACGGTTTCATAACTCACAATATTGTTCGGTATTAGTCAAGTTTTTACAAGGATTCGTCCAGTCGGCCCCATGTTCGTGCATCATGGCCTCACTTTCCAAAGGTCCCCAGGTCCCTGCCGGGTACCCGTACAGCGGGGCTTCGGGATGCGTTTTCCAGTATTGAAGTATGGGGTCGAAGAACTTCCAGGATGCTTCCACCGCATCGCTGCGGGTGAAGAGGGTGGGATCTCCTTGAATACAGTCGTCTATAAGCCGGGCGTATGCATCGCCGGCAGGTACTCCGCCCAACTGATCGTAGCTGAAGTCCATCGATACCGGCTTCACTTCGAAACCGGCTCCCGGAACTTTCATCCCGATACGCAGGACGATGCCTTCGTTGGGTTGCAGGCGGAGAATAAGTTTATTGGCACGCGGACAGTCGCCGTTGTGGCAATGGAACATCTGGTGCGGGGTTTCCTTGAAGTGCACCACGATTTCCGTGACTTTGGTAGGCATCTGTTTGCCGGTGCGGATGTAGAACGGCACACCGTTCCATCGCCAATTACTTATTTTCAGTTTCATGGCGATATAGGTTTCCGTACGCGAGTCGGCCGGAACACCTTTTTCCTCGCGGTATCCTTTCTTACTGTCCGATTCTGTATATTGTCCGCGGACAATGTGTTCGTCCAGGTCTGTTTCATCGAGCGGTGTAAGCGATTGGTACACTTTGACCACTTCGTTGCGGAAGGAATCAGCATTGAATACGGCAGGGGGTTCCATGGCCGTCAGTGCCACCAGTTGAATGAGGTGGTTCTGCACCATGTCGCGCAAGGCTCCGGTGGTATCATAAAATCCTCCCCGCTGCTCGATGCCGAGATTCTCCACGGCAGTCACTTCCACATAATCTATATAGTTGCGGTTCCACAACGGCTCAAAGATACCGTTGGCAAATCGGAAAGCCAACAGGTTCTGTGCTGTCTCCTTGCCTAAGAAATGATCGATGCGGTATATCTGGTGTTCCTTGAATACCGAGGCATACACCTTGTTCAACTTCTGAGCCGATTCCAGATCATACCCAAACGGTTTCTCTACAATGATGCGGGCACGTCCCTGGTTCAACTTCTGTTTCTTCAGGTAAAGCGGCACCACACCGTACAGAGACGGAGGAGTGGCCAGGTAGAACAACAAGTTATCGGGTTGCACTTCGCCGGTAAGTTCCTGCAAGCGTTCACGAAGTACGGTATATCCGGCTTCTTCGGCCGGGTCCATAGACAGGTAGCGGAGATGTCCGGCAAAAGTTTGCATCGATTCATCGTCCTGATCCTCCGGTTTTACGAAGGACTTCAGTTCGTTCAGAATATACGCCTGATAAGAGTCGTCGGTATACGATGTACGCCCTATCCCGAGAATGGTATACGTGCCGGCAAGCCGTTTACTCCTGTACAAAGAGTACAAGGCAGGCATCAGCTTCCGTTTACACAAGTCGCCCGAAGCCCCGAATATAACCATCACAAATTTATCCATAATCCCACAGGTATACATTATACATTATAAGATCCGGAGCGGGTATCGCCTCCGGTTCCGGTCCAATTCTCATGAAAGAAGGTTCCTCGGGGCTGGTCCGTCCGCTCGAACGTATGAGCTCCGAAGTAGTCGCGCTGCGCCTGCAACAGGTTGGCAGGCAAGGAACCTGAGGCCAGCGAATAGAAATAATTCAACGCCGACGAGAAAGCCGGAACAGGCAAACCGCCCGAAAGGGTTTCGACCACCAGCTTCTTCCACCCGGGAAGCAGGGAGGTTATCTCGTCCCGGAAATAGGGTGCCAGCAGCAAGTGCTGCGGACGATCCCCGGCCTCGAAAGCGGCGGCAATATCGTTCAGGAATATACTACGGATGATGCACCCGCCCCGCCACAAACGGGCAATGGCAGCCAGGTCGAGCTTCCATCCGAAACTATCGGATGCCGCCTGGATCACGGCAAAGCCTTGTGCATAAGAGACCAACTTGGAGGCGTACAGGGCCGAATGCAGGTGTTCGATCAATTCGTGATTCCCACCCGATGCATACGCAGACATTTCCTTGGGCAACAGGAATTGGGCAGCTACTTCCTGACGGAGGGCTTTCTGGGCCGAGAGGCTGCGTTCGAATACCGCCGTGGCAATCAGCCCCAACGGCATACCCAGCTCCATGGCATTGATGACCGACCACTTGCCGGTTCCTTTCTGGCCGGCCGTATCGAGTATTTTATCGATCAGGTACCCGCCTTGCTTGTCTTTATGACGCAGGATGTGCGAAGTAATTTCTATGAGATAGCTGCGCAACTTCCCTTCATTCCATCGTTCGAAGACATCGGCCATCTCCTCGTTGGACAGTCCGGCCACCTTCTTCATCACCCAGTAAGCTTCGGCAATAAGTTGCATGTCGCCATACTCAATACCGTTGTGAATCATCTTCACGAAGTGTCCGGCTCCGGCAGGACCTACCCATTGGCAACAAGGGGTACCGTCCGGTGCTTTGGCAGCAATGCTTTGCAGGATGGGACGTATGTGGGGCCATGCTTCGGCTGCTCCTCCCGGCATCAATGAAGCACCGTTCAGGGCTCCTTCTTCGCCGCCGGAGACACCACAGCCTACATACAGGAAGCCTTTACGGGCAGCCACTTCCACCCGGTGGTTGGTATCCTCGTAATTGGAATTACCACCATCGATCAGGATGTCGCCCGGAGAAAGATAGGGGAAAAGTTGTTCCATCAGTTCGTCGACAGGAGAACCTGCCCGCACCATCATCATAATCTTGCGGGGAGTAGCAATGGATTGTACAAATGATTCTATATCCGTATATCCTTGGATATTTTTACCTTGGGCGCGACCTTGAAGAAAACGTTCGACGACCCCTTCTTCTATCTTGGGAACAGTCCGGTTGTATACAGAAACCCGCCATCCTTTGCTTTCCATGTTCAAAGCGAGGTTTTCACCCATTACAGCCAGTCCTATCAAACCAATGTCTACTCTATCCTGATTTATCATACGTTTCACCTTTCCTTTATTTTAGTTTTGTTTAATTATAACAGATATATATAGCATTTGTTCGGGATTTTTAAACTAAAAAGGAGTACATTTGCCGGAAATGCTTTTGTTTGCCTTATGAAGAAAATACACGTCGGTCTGCTGGGGCGGATTATCATCGCCATTATCCTGGGTATTGCCTCGGGATACCTTTTTCCTGCACCGCTGGTGCGGCTATTTGTGACTTTTAATGCGCTCTTCAGTGAGTTCCTGGGCTTTATTGTTCCGCTGATTATCGTCGGGTTGGTGACCACGGCCATTGCCAACATCGGGAAAGGGGCTGGCAAGATGTTGCTCATCACCACGCTCATTGCTTATGGTTCCACCCTGTTTGCCGGGTTCTTTTCTTACTTTACGGGGGTAACCTTCTTCCCCTCGCTCATCGACATGAATGCACCGCTTACGGCTGTAAGCGAAGCAGGCGAAACCGCTCCTTACTTCTCTGTTTCCATTCCACCGATGCTCAATGTTATGACGGCACTGGTGCTGGCCTTTGTGCTCGGGCTCAGTTTGGCAGTCATGGAAAGCCAGGCACTCAAGAACGTGGCACGCGACTTTGAGGAGGTTATCGTCCGCACCATCAAGTATGTCATCATTCCGCTTCTACCTATTTATATATATGGTATTTTCCTGAATATGACGCATACCGGACAGGTGTTCGGCATCCTGGCGGTATTCCTCAAGATTATCGGGGTGATATTTGCTGTACACATCCTTGTGCTCATTCTGCAATATTGCGCAGCAGGGGCAATAGTCAAGAAGAATCCTTTCAAGCTCCTGAAGCGCATGTTGCCTGCCTACTTCACAGCATTGGGTACCCAATCCTCGGCCGCTACGATTCCGGTAACGTTGGAGCAAGCCAAAAGGAACGGGGTATCGGCTGATATTGCCGGGTTTGTGATACCGCTATGCGCCACCATCCACCTATCGGGCAGTACCCTGAAGATCGTAGCGTGTGCATTGGCTTTGATGATGATGCAGGGCATGCCGTATGACTTCCCGCTCTTTGCCGGATTCATCTTCCTGCTGGGCATCACCATGGTAGCCGCACCGGGAGTTCCGGGAGGTGCCATTATGGCAGCGTTGGGAGTATTGCAGTCGGTGCTGGGATTCGACGAACAGGCACAGGCTTTGATGATTGCCCTGTACATTGCCATGGACAGTTTCGGTACGGCGGGCAATGTCACCGGCGACGGCGCCATCGCATTAGTCATAGATAAATGGATGAAAAAGTGATTTAGCTTGCATATCCCGTAAAAAATATAGAAATTTGCAGCATATTACCAACAATAATTGATCATGAAGAAAGCCCTTATCTCTGGCATCACTGGCCAAGACGGTTCGTTCCTGGCAGAACTACTATTGCAAAAAGGTTACGAAGTGCACGGCATCCTCCGTCGTTCGTCCTCATTCAACACCGGTCGCATCGAACACCTGTACTTCGACGAGTGGGTGCGCGACATGAAACAGAAACGTACCATCAACCTGCACTACGGCGATATGACCGACTCGAGCTCGCTCATC
>JAVBUC010000056.1:0-65445 GCA_031555765.1 Bacteroides sp.
ACACTACAACTTCATCGGAGCAGTTTGAAAATCTTCCAAAAGCACTCGTACTAATTTTACAATGAATCCCGACTCAAGTAGGAGACTACAAGGTCGGGATTTTAGCTTTTAGAGTCAACGGGGTTTACCGAAGGGTTACAAAGTTTTGGAGCAGCCAGTCCCTGCAAGAAAAAATGCGAACGAATCACCCATCAACCACCAAATCGAAAATAACTCATTGACTTTCTGAATGATATATTGGTGGTTGATTGGAATTTCCCGGTGTTTATCAACCACCCATCAACCACCAATCAACCACCAATTTATTACTCATCAACCATTAGATTACTTGTAATGGGTCATTAGACTATTTGTAATTAGCCATTAGACTATTTGTAAAGGTCATAACGTAATAAGATAATCAATTATTGTATTAGGATAATTAATTATCGTAATAGGATAAATAATTATCCCTTGAGGATTTTCTTAATTACTGTTTTTAGTGGTTGATGGTTGTAAGTGGTGGTTGATGCATGGTAAAATATGCTGATCAACCACCTATACAACAGTCTGTAGTACAGTGTTTTGACTCGTTTTGGTGGTTGATGTGGTTGATAAACATGCGTTTTTTGTGTAGGAGAGGGCGGTATGTGCTCAAGTCCCGCTACAAGACTTTTCAAAAGGCGTAGCGGAACTTTTCAAAACCCGTAGCGGGACTTAAAATGTTCCGTAGCAGAACATGAGCAAGTCCCGTAGCGGAACTTGGGAGAAGGGCTTCCTAAACACCTATTTCGACCTCAATAGCAATAACGACTTTTCAATACCATGAGCATGAACTTCCATTACCCCACACTCTTTGGCGTACACATCCCAGTTCGAAGCTACCTCTACTATCTGGTCGATCATCTGCTTACTCTTCTGAATCCCCATATTGTCTGCTACTGAAACAAGATCGGCATACGTGAAGCCATCCCGCTTCCTGTTAAGAGATAGCTGATGCTTGTCGGTCCACTTCATTCATAGCCTTCCTTTTTATTCTTTCTTACTCGGATTTTCGTTTTCCCCTTGAGCTTTCTTAATAATAGGGGACTTATCGGAGGCTCGGGAACAAGTTGGTCCAGATTCTCCAAAAGGTTCAACGTCCGAAGGACTTTCAGGAACATGGTCATATTGACAGGTTCACCTTTCTCTATTTTAGAAATGGTAAATAGGCTGACACCGGCACGGGAAGCCATCTCTCCTTGCTGCAGATTCTGGCGAATCCTGAGTTCTTTTATTCTGGATCCTAGCTTAGCAAGTATAGCCGGATCGCTCATTTCATTCCACATACATTGCTTTTCTTGCAAAGGTAACAATAATAACTGCAAATGCAACTATTATAATACGTTTTCGAACTTAAAACTTGTGTTTACATGTTTTATAATAACACCAGAGGAGGGATATACTTTACTTCATGAACACAAAGTAAACAGCCGCTACCAGACAAATAAACGCAGCGGCATGGTTCCAATGCAACGACTCACCCTTGAACAGCATGGTAGAGAACACCGTGAACACCACCAGCGTGATCACTTCCTGAATTACCTTCAGTTGCATCAGCGTGAAAGGGCCGCCGTTACCCGAAAACCCGATACGGTTGGCAGGCACCTGCGCGCAGTACTCCAACAGCGCGATGCACCACGAAAACACAATCACCCCGAACAGCGGCCAGTTGCTGATGGTCTTCGTTTCCTGCAACTTCAAATGCCCGTACCAGGCGAAAATCATGAACACGTTGGACACTACCAACAAAAGAATGGAATAAAAACCTTTCATATCTTATTTCTTGTCTGAGTTCTTTTCTACCAGCTGTGGCAACAGCTCTTCCTGCACATTCGTCATGCTGCCCCACAAGCTATACCGCGCTTCGGGGTTCATCGCTTCGAGCTGACGAAGTATCCCCTTCATATCACTCCTGCTGGACTGCGACTCGTACGGACAGTTCTTCACCTGCCTCTGGTAGCCGTGCAGTCCGGCCAGTTCGATGAGGTCGGACTCATGCACCAGGCACATCGGGCGGATGATGGTCATGTCGAACTTCTTCATAACCAACCGGGGCGGCATGGTACTGAAAGCTCCCTGGTACGTGATGTTCATCAGCAATGTTTCCAGGATATCGTCCATGTGATGGCCGAGGGCAATCTTGTTGCACCCATGCTCCTTGGCTACGGTGAATAAAGCTTTCCGGCGGTTCCAGGAACAGAGGAAGCAGGGCGACTTGCGGGTATCGGTGGACGGGTCGAACGAGGTTTCGTACACCACCAACGGCACGCCGAACGACCCGGCATAAGTGCGCAGGTACTCCAGGTCGCTCTGGTACGGAATGTTCTTCATCACCACATGCACCGCCACCACCGAGAAACGGGGTTTATGGATACGTGCCCGTTTGCCCAGCAGTTCGAGCAGGGCCAGGGAATCCTTCCCGCCCGAAAGCCCGACCAGGATCTTATCGCCCTCTTCGATGAGGCCGTACTCCACCACGCCTTTGTTGAAACGGCGTTCGATGCGGCGAATGGTTTTCTCTTCTTCTGTAAACTGTGCCATACTTCGAAATCGGGTGCAAAAGTAAGCGAAAGGGAAACGAAACGGACGCTTTAAAGAAGAATTAACATAATAGAAAAAGAGATTATTACCAATTAATTCGTATTTTTGAACGCATGTTTAATAACAAGAAACGATGAGGATCCAAAAAACATATACTTTATTGCTCTTTTTCAGCCTATTCACTGCTACCGTATCGGCCCAGACTCTCGAACAAGCGCGTACGATGTTCTCCAACGGGAACTATGCCAAAGCAGCTCCGGTATTCCAGAAATATGTCAAATCGCAACCTGCCAATGCCAATTATAATTATTGGTACGGGGTGTGCTGCCTGCGCACGGGAAAGCCGGCCGAGTCTGTGAAATACCTGGAAACGGCTGTGCAGAAAAAGGTCACCGGCGGACGACTGGCATTGGGCGAGGCTTACGACAAGCTCTATCGCTTTGAAGATGCCGCAAGCTGCTACGAAGAATACATCGCCGATTTGAAAAAGAAAAAACAAGCCACTCTCACGGCCGAGAAGCTCCTGGAGAAGAGCAAACTGGGCCTGCGCATGCTGAAGGGCGTGGAGAAGGTCACCGTGATAGACAGTTTCGTGGTGGACAAAGCCAACTTCCTGAGTATGTACAAAATCAGCGAGGAGTCGGGCCGGATCTATTCGTTCAATGAGTACTTCGAATCGGAAGGCGAGCACCCGGGTACGGTGTATGAGACGGAGCTGGCCAACAAGGTGTACTACGGCGATAAAGGCAAAGGCCAGAAGCTACATATCTATACCCAGAACAAATTGCAGGACGAATGGGGCAAGGAGTCGCTCCTACCCTCCAATATAAACACTGGTGGAAACACCAATTACCCGTTCGTGCTGACGGACGGCGTGACCATCTACTACGCTTCGGACGATGCCAATTCCCTGGGTGGGTATGATATCTTTGTGAGCCGGTACAACACCTCCACGGATTCTTACCTGGCACCCGAAAATGTAGGCATGCCGTTCAACTCACCGTTCAACGATTACATGTACGTCGTCGACGAGTTCAACAACCTGGGCTGGTTTGCTTCCGACCGTTACCAAGCCGAAGGCGAGGTGTGCGTGTACGTATTCATCCCCAACGCATCCAAACAGACGTACAACTACGAGTCGATGGATCACAAGGAGCTCGGCATCCTGGCGCAACTCTCTTCGCTGAAAGCCACCTGGACCGACAAAGCTGCTGTCAGTGAAGCCAAACGACGCCTGGGCGAAGCCGAAAGCCATCGACCTACCGCACAGAAGAAAGAAGATTTCAGCTTTGTCATCGACGACATCCATACCTACCATCACCTGAGCGATTTCAGGTATGCCCCTGCCAGAGACTTGTTTCAACGCTACCAACAGAAAGCGAAGGAATACCAGCAACAGGCACAACGGTTGGAAGGCATGCGCTTGCAGTACGCTACTACCGCCAGTTCGGCCAAGAAAGAGCAACTGGCACCTTCCATCCTGGACCTCGAAAAGCGGGTGTTGCAGATGAGCCGGGAGCTGGAAGAAGATGCCGTCAAGGTACGAAATACGGAAAAACAACACTTAAAATAACATGCCATGGACGTAATCATCATCACCGTACTGATCATTGGTGCCGTAGTGCTTTTCCTCGTTGAACTCTTCCTGATACCGGGAATCAGTTTCGCAGGTATCGGAGCATTGGGTTGCCTCATTTATGCCAACTACCTGGCGTTTGCCAACCTGGGAACGGGGCCCGGATTCATCACACTGACCATCTCGGCAGTGGCTTGCATCGGCTCGTTGGTGTGGTTCATGCGTTCCAAAACCCTGGACCGCATTGCCCTGACCGAAGAGATCGACTCGCAAGTGGACAAAGCAGCCGAACAAAGCGTACAGGTAGGCGATACCGGTGTGTGCACCACCCGTCTGGCCCTGATAGGCTATGCCGAGATCAACGGCAAGATCGTGGAAGTGAAATCCATGGACGGTTTCCTGGACGAGAAGACCCCCATCGTGGTGAGCCGCATCGGCGAAGGCGGTATCCTGCTGGTAAAAAAACAATAATCACAATATTCACTAAAACAAATTATCATGGAACCAATGTATCTGACACTCTTTCTAGTAGCGGCAGGGCTAGTTTTCCTGTTCATCTTCTTCCATTATGTGCCGTTCTTTCTATGGCTCTCGGCCAAGGTGTCCGGCGTAAACACCTCGCTGGTGCAGCTCTTCCTGATGCGCATCCGTAATGTCCCCCCTTATGTCATTATCCCGGGACTGATCGAAGCACACAAAGCAGGACTGAGCAATGTCACCCGTGACGGACTCGAAGCCCACTACCTGGCGGGAGGTCACGTGGAACGTGTAGTACACGCCCTGGTATCGGCCTCGAAAGCCAACATCGAACTTTCTTTCCAGATGGCTACGGCAATCGACCTGGCCGGACGTGATGTGTTCGAAGCCGTGCAGATGTCGGTGAACCCCAAGGTGATCGATACTCCCCCGGTTACAGCAGTAGCCAAAGACGGTATCCAGCTTATAGCTAAAGCACGCGTCACGGTACGTGCCAACATCAAGCAGTTGGTGGGTGGTGCCGGCGAAGACACCATTCTGGCTCGTGTAGGCGAAGGTATCGTCTCGTCCATCGGTTCATCGGAAAGTCATAAGTCGGTACTCGAAAACCCGGACTCTATCTCTAAACTGGTGCTCCGCAAAGGACTGGATGCCGGTACGGCGTTCGAGATCTTGTCCATCGATATCGCCGATATCGATATCGGTAAGAACATCGGTGCCGCCCTGCAGATAGACCAGGCTAATGCCGACAAGAACATCGCCCAGGCGAAAGCGGAAGAGCGTCGCGCCATGGCTGTGGCTTCGGAACAGGAGATGAAAGCCAAAGCGCAGGAAGCTCGTGCGAAGGTGATCGAAGCGGAAGCGGAAGTTCCCAAAGCCATGGCGGAAGCATTCCGTAGCGGCAACCTGGGCATCATGGACTACTACCGGATGAAGAACATCGAAGCAGATACGTCCATGCGCGAGAACATTGCCAAGCCCTCGGGCCCGAACCCTGGCAACAAACCCTTAGGATAAGCATTGAATGAAGAAATATTTTGCCTCTTCGGAACTGATCATCAATGAGGACGGTTCTGTATTCCACCTGCATCTCAAGCCGGAATATCTGGCGGACAAGGTGATCCTGGTGGGCGACCCCGGACGGGTGGCACTGGTTGCTTCGCACTTCGAAGAGAAGGAGTGCGAGGTGGAAAGCCGGGAGTTCCGCTCCATCACGGGTACCTATCAGGGGAAGCGCATCACGGTGGTTTCTACCGGTATCGGGTGCGACAATGTCGATATCGTGATGAACGAACTCGACGCACTGGCCAACATTGATTTCCAGACGCGGGAGGAGAAGGAGCAACTGCGCTCACTGGAGTTGGTACGCATCGGCACCTGTGGCGGTTTGCAGCCGTACACGCCGGTGGGTACGTTCATCTGCTCGCAGAAGTCCATCGGGTTCGACGGGCTGCTCAACTTCTACGCCGGGCGCAACGAGGTGTGCGACCTGCCGTTCGAGCAGGCGTTCCTGAAACACATGGGCTGGACGGGGAATATGTGTATGCCGGCACCGTACGTCATCGATGCCAACGCGACACTGATAGACCGCATCGCGCAGGACGATATGGTACGCGGAGTGACCATTGCTGCTGGGGGATTCTTCGGTCCGCAAGGTCGCGAACTGCGTGTGCCGCTGGCCGACCCGAAGCAGAACGAGAAGATTGAGGCATTCGAGTACAACGGCTACCGCATCACCAACTTCGAGATGGAAAGCTCGGCACTGGCCGGACTCTCCCGGTTGATGGGGCACCGTGCTATGACGGTCTGCATGGTGATAGCCAACCGCTTGGCCAAAGAGGCTAATACGGGCTACAAGAATACCATCGACCTACTGGTAAAGAACGTACTCGACCGAATCTAGAGCAGTATGCATTCATTTGTTGCCATCGACTTCGAAACCGCCACAGGCTACATGGAAAGTGCGTGTGCCATAGGTATTGTCACCGTCACCGACGGTGTCATCACCGACGAGTACTACAGCCTCATCCAACCGCCCGAGAACGAATACTGGCGGGCCAACATACTGGTACATGGAATCACCCCGGCTATGACGGAACGGTCACCGGGGTTCCATGCCATCTACCCGGAGGTGCGGAAACGCCTGGAAGGACGTACGGTAGTGGCTCACAACGAACAGTTCGACCGCAACGTGCTGCAACGCACCATGCGGATGTACCAACTGGAATACGGCGAGCTACTCCTGGCCGACCGTTGGGAATGCACCTGCCGCATCTACCGTTCCCTGGGTTATAAACCGGCCAACCTGAGTGCTTGCTGCTCCCGCCAAGGCATCGACCTGGTACACCACGAAGCCCTTTCAGATGCCCGTGGCTGTGCCAAACTCTATCTCAATTATCTCCTAAATAGTGATTAGCGGTTAGTGATTAGTGATAAGCCACTAATCACCACCCGCTAATCACTAATCACTTATCACTAACCACTAATCACTATTACATGCTTCCTCCTATTTATTCTCCTGCCGCCGACCGTTATGCCAACGGTATGAAGTTCCGCCGTTGCGGAAAGAGCGGTATTTTGTTGCCCGAAGTCTCTTTGGGTATGTGGCACAACTTTGGCGACGTGAACACGTTCGACAACAGCATCCGGATGGCGCACCGTGCCTTCGACAAAGGTATCACGCACTTCGACCTGGCCAACAACTACGGTCCGTCGTACGGCTCGGCCGAAGAGACCTTCGGCCAGATCATGAAGAAGTCGTTCCTCCCCTACCGCGACGAGCTGTTTATCTCCTCCAAAGCCGGACACGACATGTGGCCCGGTCCTTACGGCGAATGGGGATCGCGCAAGTACCTCATGGCCAGCCTCGACCAGAGTCTGAAACGGATGAATCTGGACTATGTAGATATCTTCTACACCCATCGCTTCGACCCGGAGACTCCGCTGGAAGAGACCTTGCAAACATTGGTGGACATCGTTCGCCAGGGAAAAGCGTTGTACGTAGGTATCTCGAAATACCCGAAAGAAGCGGCCGAGTTTGCTTACAAGTATCTGGAAGACCGGGATGTGCATTGCTTGCTCTACCAGGGACGGTACAACATATTCAACCGCGAACCGGAAGAGGAAGGCATCCTGCAACAGGCCAAAGAGAACGGGACGGGTTTCATAGCCTTCTCCCCGTTGGCACAAGGTCTGCTCACCAACCGCTACCTGAACGGCATTCCGGAAGACTCACGCATGGCAAAGGGCACGTTCCTCAAAAAGGAACAACTCTCCGAGGAAATGCTGGGTAAGATCAGAGCATTGAATGGCATTGCTGCCCGACGCGGACAGACTTTGGCCGAAATGGCTTTGGCCTGGGTGTTGAAGGATGATCTGGTGACATCGGTTATCATCGGTGCCAGCTCCGTTGCACAACTGGAGGACAACCTGAAAGCCATTGAGAATACCACCTTCTCTGCTGAGGAGTTGGAGCTTATCAATACGCTTTAAGAAGTGGCAGCTGTTCCAAATGCTAAAGAATACTTATTTACTAAAAATATATATGATGTATATTGTATATATCATGCATCTATCGTATTTTTGCTGAAAATTCAAGTATATGGATGCTACAATACCAACAAATAAAAGAAAAATCATTGACCTGAAAGACGATACTTTTAGATCATTATCTATGATGGCTGCTCAACAAGGGACTAATCTTAAAAGATTAATAGAAAACCTTTTAGATCGTACCGCAGAAGAGTATGACGATACAGCTATGTACAGAATGCTATCTGAAAAAAGGCCAGAGGGAAAAGTCAAGCTTAACCCACAGGAAAAGAAAGACTTTGAAAACTGGTTGGGAGTGGAAAGCAAATGAAGGTAGATTTCTCTAAAGACTTCGAAAAAAGTGTCCGGAAACTATCCGGAAAAATGCTGTCATCCGTAAAAGAGGTAATCCAGGAGGTTATCGATGCTAAAGATCTGAACGATTTAACTGATTGTATCCGACTATCCGGATATAATTACGTGTATCGCATTCGGACAGGTGATTATAGGGCATTCTTCGTGTTCCACGTTCAGGTCATTGATGACACTGTGATGTTTGAATATCTTGTTTCAAGGGGTGAAGCATACGCCAAAAAGGTAGAGCAGAACCTAAGAAAAAAAGACAAATAGAAGTTTACAGACACTTTAGCCTGCACAACCATCGGACATAAGAACAAAGGAACACAAGAAAACCCTTATAGGCTCTTGTGTTCCTTTGTTTTTCCATAAACCCCACTAAATAAGTTTCTTCTTCTTACGATAACTCTCCCGGAACTCCTTGGGCGAGCACCCTTTCTTCTTCTTAAAGATACGATTGAAGTTAGACAGGTTATTGAATCCGCACTCGTAACAGATCTCTGCTATCGAGGTGGTAGAGTCTACCAACAAACGGGCGGCAAAGCCCAAGCGGATATCAATGATATAATCGGAAAGATTCTTACCGGTACGAAGCTTGAAGAAACGGCTGAACGACACAGGAGTCATTCCCACCATATCGGCCAACTGATTCAGCCGTACCTCCTCTTTGTAGTGCGCATCGATATACTGCTGCACCTTCTGCACCCGCCGGCTGTCCGAATGGGTACTGATCTTGGCAAATGACGAGCTCGACAGGGTGCGCGACTCGTCTACAAAAAGCGACAGTTCGTGCAAAATGGTCATAAACTTGAGGACGGCATAGAAACCTTGCGATTCAGAGGCCAACGTATCGATCAGCGGGTAGATTTTGAGTATGGCCGACATGGGGAAGCAAAGACCTTTCTGCGCCTTGTCCAGCATCCGGCGAATGGAATCGAACTGGTTTTTGTTGATAAAGCTTTTAGAGAACAGGTCGGACGAAAACTGAATGGTAATCTCCCGAATCTCTTTCGAGTGACATTCGTGCTGCTCCCACACGTGCTCCAGTTCTTTCCCTGTAATGAGCACCAGGTCATAATCGCCAATCTCCTCGGACGAGTCGCCCACAATGCGACGCACGCCCGCTGCCTTCTCCGTAAAGTTTAGTTCGAACTCGACGTGATTGTGCATGGGATAGGTAAATTCCGTCTTGTACCGCTCGGCAATGTAGAAGCAATCCTTGTCCGATAGCGGCGTAATTTCGCGAATGATTTGAGGGGTAGGTGTATTCATATCTATATGGTATTAGTTCTGCCCGACAATGCCCGGAAGTCTTCGCCCGTGGGATTCTGGAACACACGCAGCCCGAACTCCGGAATGATGGCCAACACATGGTCGAACACATCGGCTTGTACCCCTTCGTAGGTCACCCAGTCCTTATAGGCGGAGAAGAAGTAGAGCTCCAGCGGGATACCTTGTTCGGTGGGTTGCAGCTGGCGCACCATGCAAGTCATCTCGTGGTTAACGGTGGAAAGATTGGTGAGGTAATTGTTGAGGTAGGCACGGAACACCCCCAGGTTGGTTTGCCGTCGCCCGTTGACCAACACGGAATTGTCTATTTGATGTTCCTCGTTGTAAGTCTGCACCACCCGTTCTGTATCGTCTACATAGTCGGTCAGCAGATGTATCTTGCGGTACTTGGCAAGCATCTCCGGGGTACAGAACTTCACACTGTTCATGTCGATGTTGATGGAACGTTTCACCCGTCGCCCGCCCGACTCCTGCATGCCGCGCCAGTTCTGAAACGAGTCGCTCACCAGGGCATAGGGAGGTATGGTAGTGATGGTATTGTCCCAGTTGCGCACCTTCACGGTGTTGAGCGTCACCTCGATGACGGTACCGTCGGCTCCGTACTTGGGCATGGAAATCCAGTCGCCTACCTTCAGCATGTTATTGGCCGACAACTGGATGCCGGACACAAAGCCCATAATACTGTCCTTGAACACCAACATCAGAATGGCAGCCGACGCACCTAGCCCGGTAAGCAGTACCACGGGCGACTTGTTGATCAGGATGCTGACGATGGCAATGCCACCTATAAAGAAGAGCGTTCCCTGTGCCGTTTGCAACAGTCCTTTCAACGGACGGTCGCGAAACCGCTCCTGTTCACTGTACGCATGGTATACCGCAGCCAGGAAGGCACTGACGAACCGCAGGAACACGGCAATGATAAAGACGACGCAAAGGCGTTGCAACAGGTCGAACGTTTCTGCTTCGAAGCGGGTCATCGGGAGTAGAACGTAAATAATTACCGGCGCTACCAGGTGACAGAGCAGCACCATCACCCTGCGGTCGAAGACAATATCATCCCAAGTAGCCTTGGTATGTTTCACTATTTTGGTGATGACGCGCAGCAGGATGTTCCGGCAAAGAAGGTCGGCCAGCATGGCCACGGCAACAATGCCTGTCAACACGATTAAGTTGTCCAACGAGTCGGCTGTAGATTGGTTGAATCCCCAGTTGATCAGTTGTTCGTTCATTTTGCTTACAATCTGTTCCATGTTTAAGTCGATGATGGTTGAGTATTCTTTTCTTCCAGGAACTCCCGGATATCCTCACGCAGCCAACGATACAGGAAGAGATGCCGGAAAGCACTGTTCTTCTTCAGCATCAGTTCCACATTGGCCTGGCTGTTCTGGTAGGATGTCAGTTCGTTCCGGTACTGCTCGTCGTGCTCGGCCAGCTTCTTGATTTCCAATTCACGCTCCCTGCGTAGCACCGTGCAGATGGGCGTCAACAACTTCATCACCACGCTGTCCTTGATGTGGTGCCCTTGTATATAAAGATAGGTGGTGTCCGGGGTCAGACCCAATTTTTCCAGGTCTTTGCCCAACTTATCCACGTCGGCCGAGTTCTTCCGGAAACGGGCACGCAGCTCGTTCAGTTTACGGTCTACTCCTCTCTGCATCGCTTCCAGGCAACGTTCCGGCCGGTGCAGGCTGACTTCATTCAACCGCACGATGGCATTGAAATCCGTCATCGGGAAGGTGTGCGTATCGTGCCGACGGTAAAACCAGATGTTCCAGAGGAACAGCGGATATGTTATGTTAGAATAACGCTTCATAAACTCGTCGAAGTTGATCAGCTGGCGGTCGTTCAGGGTAGCCTGTACACAAACCTCGTGCAAACTTTCGGCGAAACACTGGTAGTTCTCGATGGCATACGCATACGTCTGAAAGATATACCGGTTGCTGTTGATCTTGTGCGAAGTAGCCGTAGAGCCTTGCAACAGCAAATCATAATCGCTGTCCACGCAAGCGATCAGGCTCTTGCCCAGTTCAGCCGTATTCAGGGTATTCATCAGCACCATCTTCTTCCCTTTGGTCAGGGTATTGGCCGACGGCAGCATCACCTGGAAATAGCGTTCCTCGTTCTCGAACTCCTCCAGCAAGGTACGCCAGAAAGCCACATCGTCGTAGCTTTCCACATAGGCCACGATGCGCCGGCGGGCTTTCTTCGGGTAGAGTCTGTGCGCCGCGTCAAAGTACGAAGAGGTGAGATTGTCTTTGAGTCTTGTTGCCAAGTCGATCTGTTATTTACGGTTCTTTTTAGTGGGAGTGATGGGAGTAGCGATGTCGCTTACCTCGGTCACTGCATCAAGCCAGCCTTCCATGATGAGGGCAGGTGAGTGCGTGGTGAGGATGATCTGTACATTCGGATTCAGTTCGCGGATCATCGACACAAGCCGTTGCTGCCATTCGATGTGGAGCGAGGCTTCGGGCTCATCCATGAAGAGCACCCAGTGGGCATTGTCCTGCACCAGCACAGTGAGGAGGATGAGTAGCATTTGCTTCTCGCCCGACGACAGTTTATAGGGGAGCAACAACTCGCCGTCCTGGTAGAAAGCAATCTCATTGCGCTTGCGGTCGATGGTTTTGTTGGTATAGCTAAAAAGCTCGTCGATCATATCCTGAAACCGACGCTTGGCTGCCGACGCGAGCGTAGCTTGTTCCCGTTTTTCGGCATCATCGCTGGCCAACAGTTCGATCATCTTATTGCCCACGTTCACCTGATAATCCAGGTACCGGCGTTGGAGCAGGTAGAGTTGCCAGTCGAGTTCCGACTTCACATTCCTGTCGGCCATCCGGGCGGTAAAATCGCCCATGATGAGCGGACGGTCGTAACTGCGGATCACGTCATACGGAATGGAAGTTGCTTTGGGGTTATCGAAGAACACCCGTACACCTTTCTTTCCCTCGCTGGTGACTTCACCGGTGAGCTGCTCCAGGTAACCTACCGACCGGTTCAGAATGGTGGTCTTCCCCACCCCGTTGATACCGGAGATGATATTCACATCCGGGCGCAAGTCCCACGCAATGTTGAACCGCCCCCACAGGCCGTCTATCTCGATACGTTTGATGTATTTGGCTTGTTGTTCCATGATTCCTTCGTTTTGGTTAAGCAAATATAAACAAATCGTGTGATTAAATGGTTATCTTTGCATGGTTTTACATATTTTACATCCAAATGAGTAACAACGACAAAAACATGAAAGGCCATCTGTTGGCCCTTACCGCAAATATCATGTGGGGTCTTATGGCCCCGATCGCTAAGTCGGCTCTTCACGAATTTTCCGCATTGTCTGTCACTACTTTCCGCATGGTGGGTGGTGCAGCGGCTTTCTGGCTACTGTCTCTTTTCCTGAAACAGGAGCACGTGAACCACAAGGATATGCTGAAGATATTCTTCGCTTCCTTGTTCGCTTTGGTGTTCAATCAGGGCATGTTCATCTTCGGCCTGTCGCTCACTTCGCCCATCGATGCTTCGATAGTGACCACCACCTTGCCCATCATCACCATGATCGTGGCTGCTATTTACTTGAAAGAGCCTATTACCAACCTGAAAGTGCTCGGTATCTTCGTGGGTGCTATGGGTGCGCTGATCCTGATATTGGGCAGTCATTCGTCCGGAGGAGGGGGAAGCAGTGTTTGGGGAGCCGTACTTTGTCTCGTTGCGCAGCTCAGTTTTTCTATCTACCTGACGGTATTCAAGAGCCTGACTCAACAATATTCGGCCGTGACGATCAGCAAATGGATGTTTGTCTACGCTTCGTTGTGCTACATACCTTTCTCTTACCACGATGTGGCTGCCATCGAGTGGTCGGCGGTTTCTACCTCCACCATATTGCAGGTGCTCTATGTGGTACTGGGAGGTAGTTTCATTGCTTATATCTGTGTGATGGTGGCGCAAAAGTTGCTCCGTCCCACGGTGGTGAGTATGTACAACTACATGCAACCGATCGTTTCGTCCATCGCCGCTGTGGTGATGGGCATGGCTGTTTTCGGTTGGCAAGAAGGACTTGCTATCGGGCTGGTGTTTCTGGGAGTATTTATTGTAACGAAGAGTAAGTCACGAGCTGATTTCGAGAAAGCCGGGAAAGAAATTTAATTATTCACCACAGAGTCACACAGAGTTCCACAGAGTCTATCTTTTTTACTCTGTGGAACTCTGTGTGACTCTGTGGTGAACTTTATTTTTCAGTTCGTCGAAGTAAGTATCCAGTAAATTCTTGGCAGCCACAAATGAAGTGAGGTTTCCGCCGAGCACTTGTTGCTCCTTTTCAGTCAGCATGGCAGCTATCTGAGAATTATGGTAGAAACTGTCGCGCAGTTGCTCGTTGATACTTTCGTACATCCAGTATTTGCTCTGCTCATTGCGACGGTAGTCGAAGTAGCCGTTGTCCTTCACGAAAGCGATGTACTCATACACCATGTCCCATATTTCCTTGACTCCGATGTTGTAGAAGCCTGAGTAGGTAAGCACCTGCGGCGACCAGCCCGAATCGGGCAGCGGAAATAGATGCAACGCATTGCGGAACTGGGTAGCAGCCAACTGAGCCTTGTCTATATTGTTCCCGTCGGCTTTATTAATCACAATGCCATCTGCCATTTCCATGATACCACGCTTGATGCCTTGCAGTTCGTCGCCTGTACCGGCCAGTTGGATAAGCAGGAAAAAGTCGACCATGGAATGTACAGCTGTTTCGCTCTGCCCCACTCCCACTGTCTCCACAAATATCTTATCAAACCCGGCAGCTTCGCAAAGGATAATGGTTTCCCGCGTCTTACGGGCTACCCCTCCGAGCGAACCGGCCGATGGACTGGGACGGATGAACGAATCCGGATGGATGGATAGTTGTTCCATGCGGGTCTTGTCGCCCAGGATACTTCCCTTGCTGCGTTCGCTGCTCGGGTCGATGGCCAGTACCGCCAGCTTACCTCCTTGTTGGAGCACATGCAGACCGAACACATCGATGGACGTACTTTTGCCGGCACCGGGTACACCGCTGATACCGATGCGGACCGACTTGCCCGCATAAGGCAAACATCTCTCAATCACCTCCTGCGCCACAGACTGGTGTTCCGGTTTCAAACTTTCCACCAGCGTCACCGCCTGACTCAGTATGGTGATGTCTCCTTTTACAATACCTTCCACATACTCCGCCACCGAGAACTGCCGGCGACGCGGTTTGCGCTTCAGGTACGGGTTGACCGACGAAGGCTGTTCGATGCCCTTGTTGACCGTCAGTCCTACATATTCCTCACAGTTTTCAGGATGCTCCATAACCTTATCGTTTAATATTGATTTCCATTTTGGGTTGCTGCGGATCGTTGGTAATTATCAAGATACGCAAATGCCGTTTCTTATCACCTGCTTCATTCTTCAGGATGGTCACGCGTAACTTGGTACTCTCACCGGGTTGAAGCGTCGACTTCTTCAGGTCGACCCCCACCGCCGGATTGAAGACTTGCAGCTTGCTGATGTTCAGGGGCGACTTACCGGCATTGGTTACAATGATATCCTGCGAAGCCTTGTTCTTCTTAGCCAGTTGGGCACTGAAGTCGATGTCAGTGGCCGACAGACGGATAGCCGGGGCATTGGCCAGGTCGCGTTCGGTCAGTCCGGAGAAGTCGGGCAACAGTACGATGGAAACGGGAATTTCGTTCTCCTCGCTCACCTTGTCGCCGGTAAAGCGGGCCAGGTAGACACTGGTCTGTGTCAGGCCGAAGTCCCTCAACTGCTTAGAGTCGAGTGTCAACTTCACGGTTCCTTTCTTTCCTTTCAGAATCACATCCGGGGTTCGTTCCATACGCAGGTACGGCGGAAGGTGCATCAGTACCGGTTCATAGGGACGGTCGGACATGTTGGCTACGCTGAAAGTGATGGTAGGAGTTTCCCCCCAGTGTACATTGGGGAAGTCGAATGCGGTGCAGTCGATAGCTATTTGTCCGATGTGGTTGGTATGTGTATTGCCGAAGTCTTTTACTTCCTGTACCACCTCGCCGGTGAATTTCAGGTAAGCCAGTCCCGGTTGTGCGTTGCTGTAGATGCTTACGCTTTTATCGAAGCGACCGAGAGCCTTGCCGTCAAAAGTTACTTTCACCGTTCCTTTAGCACCGGGAGCAATGGGCGTTTTGGTCCAGTCGGCCACGGAGCAGGCACAAGAGGTAGTGACATTGCTCATCACCAAAGGCTTATTCCCGGTGTTTGTAATGGTATATTCCACGGAAACAGGATGCTTCCATTCTATTTGCCCGAAGTTGTGTGTTTCTTTATTCGAAGACAGACGAGGCTGGGCTACAGCCGATAAGAAGACAAAAAGAGTAGCGGATATAAGGAGTAAACAACGTTTCATGCTCTACGATTTATTATTGAAAAGCAAAAATAGGACTTTTCAATGAGATAAGAGCGAAAAGAAAAGGAAAATTAAGAATAGTGATTAGTGTTTAGTGATAAGTGATAAGTAAACACCATTGAAGCCGTATTTTCAGCACAGAGCATTCGTCCATAAACGAAAAAGCACTATATTTGAGCAAATTTTACTAACAGAACTAAACAGTGTATGGAATCTACAGAAATTAAAAACCTTTTTGAACAGTTCGAAGAAGCCTCTTTCTTATACGAAGGCATTGACTGTTGGAGTGCGCGAGACATTTATGAAATCTTGGGATACACCCAATGGCGCAATTTCACCCATGTTATAGACAAAGCCAAAGAAGCATGCAAAAATGCCTCTGGGAGTGTTCTGGATCATTTTGCTGACGTCAGCAAAATGGTCAGGATAGGTTCTGGTGCCGAAAAAGAAGTAGACGATATTATCCTGACTCGCTACGCTTGCTACCTGATTGCCCAGAATGGAGACCCCCGAAAAGAACAAATCGCATTTGCCCAAACCTATTTTGCTGTCCAAACGCGTAAAGCTGAGTTGATAGAGCAACGCCTTTTGGAAGTAGAGCGGGTTCGTGCCCGCACTAAGTTACAGGAAACAGAGAAACATTTATCCGGAATCCTGTATGAGCGTGGAGTGAATGACAAAGATTTTGCCATTATCCGTTCCAAAGGTGACCAAGCTCTTTTTCTGCTAAACACCTCCCAACTCAAGAAGAGACTGGGAGTACCCGAAAACCGTCCGGTAGCCGACTTCTTACCCACAATCAGTATAAAAGCAAAGGATCTGGCAGCAGAAATGACCAGTGTCAATATTCAAACAAATGACCTCAAGGGAATACCACCTATAGAAAAAGAACATGTCGACAACAATAGTGCCGTTAGAAAGATGTTAATAGAGCGAGGAATTGTTCCCGAGAATCTTCCGCCGGCTGAAGATATAAGAAAAGTAGAACGCAGATTAAAGAGTGAAGAAAAAAAGGCACTCAAAGAGAATGAGAAGAAAAAGTGATAAGTGATTAGTGATAAGTGATAAGTGATAAGTGATAAGCTTTTAGCTGGTCAAAGAAGCCGTATCAAATAGCTAATCACTTATCACTAAACACTAATCACTATTCAATGACAACTGTCATTGAATCTGAGTGCGAAGCATATTCCGGTGCATAAGCACACTGGATAGTCGCCAGACCGGCATCATAAGTTCCGGAACGATCTACCCGATACGCGTATTCGAGCACAAAGACACCTTTACCCAATCCGTCAAAGAAGAAGTTGGTCGAGGCATCCTTCACATCGATGTAGTAACCGAACCCATTGCCCCAGCGGTAACCAGACAGGTTTTCGATGGGTTCGAAGCAAGAACCGCGTTGGTCTTTCAGTTGCACATATTCCATGGCACGATCCGTGCGGATGGTTAGGCGGGACACCACCTTATCACCCACAGACAAATGCGTTCCGGCAGTCACCGGCACCAGTTTCTTCACCGTACCCTCCATACGCTCCACATATAGTTTCTTCTCGATATTCAGTTCAGCTCCCTGCTGACGTACCCGACCGGTTTCTTCCTCGAAGCGGGCATAGACAGCACCCCAGCCAATGGCAGATCCGCGTTTAGCCACCACAATTTCCCGAGCCTGTACTGTTCTCCTGTCGGTAAACGTTTCTTTCACGTAACCCACTCCGGACAACCGGCTCCGGTCGGTATCCAGCATCTTCCCGGCAATGGTGAGGCGGGCACCATTCTGATCAGAGGCAGCCAGGTCGACACCCCGTTCCAGCAACGCATAGACAGCATCGGCGGTAGCTACGGGCGACTTCCATTGCAGGGTTTGTTTCTGTTTCAGCAGCCAGAGCTTCATTTCTTCCACGGTAGCGTTGTCATGAGCTACCCGGTCAAATGCCTCCATGACGCTGACATGGGCAGGAACATTCTGTCCTTCCCAGAAATAGGGATTCTCATTGAAGGCAAAGTACATGCCCAGCTCCTCGCTCTTTGTCAGGTACTCTTTCAGGGAGGTCATGAAATGCTGTGCTTCCTGGGTATTCCCAGCCTTATCGTACACCACAGCCAGGCGGGCTTTGACCTGCATGGAGGCAGTAGCCACCATCGGTGCCGCTTGGGTGAGGAAATAGGTTTCCATGGTGCCGGGCTTACTACCCGAAATGGCACGCAGGTAGAGGTAATCGACAGCGGAAACAGATACACCTGTCACCTTCTGACCTTCTTTCTCTTGCTTGCGGAGGGCCTCGTACTCTTTCTTCGCAGCTTTCTCCAGATAAGTAAGGGCACTGGCCTGCATATCGGCCATCGCCTTGTCTGTAGGGTTACCGGTAAGCATAGCCAGACGAGCATTGAGGGTGGCAATGTAAGCTGTCATGTGGCTGCTGCCCGACATTCCCTTGTACCACGGCCATGAGCCGTCGGAAAGTTGAAGTTCTTTCAGCTTGGTGCAAGCCGAAAGTTGGTTGTTACTGATATTATTCAGGTCGAACAACGTAGCGATGCGTTCTTTCTGCTGCTCCTCGTTCTTGGCTTCCATCACCCAAGGCGATTCGGCCAACAGGATGTTCTTCACCTCCTGATTCTTTTGCAGATTGCTCAGGAAAGTTTCTTTGGTTCCACCCTGACGTTTCCAGTTATCAAAGATAATCTTGATACGCGGCTGGCTGTTCATGAGGTAAGCAGCCAACGTATTGGCGTAGTAAGCGGTAGCCCAGGAGATGGCGTTATCGTTGGCGGGTTGGCTCAGTGCGGGCAATGACTGTATGGCATACCATACGGGGTTGGCGGTAAACTCTACCGTCAGCTCGCGGTCGGTAGCTGTCTGGCTATGGTTATTGAACAACTTATCGAGGGAGAAAGTATATGTTTTCTGTCCGCGAACGGGCAGGGCTATCGTTTCCGTCAATACTTGTTTGCTGGACAATACCGGCAGGATATGCTGTTCACCGTCACTGAATGTACCGCAATCGGCCACCAGGCGGCAGCCCAGTACATCGTACTTATCATTGGCGGTAAAATGGAAGTTCACGCCTATGGTCTGTCCGGCTTCGGTGCTAAATTTCTCCCGCTGGGTACTTACTATTTGGTCTGTCATCGGGTCGAAGAGAATGAAATCCACCGCTCCGCTGAGTGCCTGTTCCGTAAGGTTGGAAATCGAAGCAGCCACCGACGTCTTGTCGCCTACGCGTACGAAGCGCGGCAGGTTCGGCGTGAGCATGAACTCCTTGCTGGCAGTTACTTCGCCATCGATGGAGCCGGTGAGCATGCCCTGGGTATGGGCAAAGCCGCGGAAGTTCCAGCGGGTGAGGCTTTCGGGCAAGGTGAACGAGAGGGTGATTTCGCCCTGTTCGTTGGTACGCAGTTGCGGGTAGAAGAAAGCCGTTTCGGAGAAGTTGGTGCGTAAACCGGAGGGGGTTTCGGGCGTTACAGCCGTCTGGCCGACCTCTTCACTGGCTTCCATATCCGACTGAACGACTACCTCCGACAAAAATTCTGCCTTGGCGTAGCTTTTAGCGTCGGCTACAGCCACGATACCATTAGCTCTCCCAGCCATCATCGGCACAACGCCGCGGGACATAACCGAGGAATAGGAATAACCAGAGAATTGGTCATATACCAGTCCGGGGACTTTCAACTCGGGCAAGTCGAAGTCAATATAGTAATAGAGGCTACTATGTGTATACGTCCGCTGCCAGTTCACCGTAGGCAGGTTTACACCGTAGTGCAGTTGCAGACTTTGTTGATAAGGATATATCTTATCCAAGGAAGCATCGTACATCAACGCCAGCATCTCGGCCTCGGCGGGAGTACCTTGCGGAGTCTTCACCGTCAGCTTCCACTCTTCCTGCTGACCGGGACGTAGCTTGTCGCGGAACACTTCCCACTTCACCGCCAGCGTCTTTTCGGGCAAGCGTTTCCTGAGAGCAGTAGACTGCTGATAGAACTGATTGCCCTTGAGGAAGCAGAAGTTGACGGTAATTCCCTTGCCATACGACTCCAGATACGGATAATCATACCGCATGATGGAATCGGAAACAACGAACGTACGGTTCTCCAGCACCGTTTCTCCGCAAAGCACCGTCATCCACACGTATGTATCGCGGAACGAGGTGCCGAAATAGAACTCAGCCGGATGAGCGGCATCGAACTCCGTATTGACTTCGTAATACCACAAGGGCGTTTCTGTGGCCGGACGGATATCAGAGAGCGAGAAGAACTCCACCGTAGTTTCATCCTTCACCTCACGCCCTTGCGCATCCTTAGCGGTAAGCACCAGGCGGTAAACACCCGAAGGCAAGGCTTGCCAGCCGGGGAGTTCTGTCACTTTATTAGAGGTAAACGTGCCGAACAGCGTTGCTTTTTCGGTATACGTAGCTTTCTTTGCATCGGTCTGCAGGAAGAGTTGGTAGGTTCCTTCCACAGCCACCGGTTGCCCGTCGGGGTTTACGGCCTTGAACGTAGTGCTGATGGACTGATCCCGGCGGACACGTCCACCCAGATCGCTGCTGAGGAAGAGCGAACGCTCACTCACTGCCAACGAGTACGAAGACGATTGTGTCTCGCCCGCCGCATTGGTCAGCGTAGCTTCTACCTGGAAACGATACACCGGTTGCTTGTCCGTTGTTTGGCTATCACCTTTCAGCAGTACCGGGATCGAGAACCGACCGTCGGCATCAAGCGTAGCATTACCTGCGTCAATGACTTCGCCACCCTGGCTGAGCATGCGCCATCCGTACCCATACTGCCGGGTCACGGTGTACTGTACCGGCAAGTTCTGCATCGGTACGCCGCTAAATGTTTTCGCCTGTCCTTTGAGCTCCACCCGGTCGTTCAGACGGTAGCTTCCTTCCTGTTTGTCGAAAGTGATATCAAAGGTAGGACGTTTGTATTCTTCTACCCGTATGCTCGCGCTGCCGTTTTCTGTTTCCAGCATAAAAAAGCCGTTGAGACATACCGCCGGCAGGGCAAAACTAGTAGTAAATGAACCGAAAGCATTGGTATGTACCATCTGACGGGCCAGTTCCTGACGGTTGGCATCGTACAGTTTCAGCGTATAACTCTTTCCGGTAATCACCTGGGCGGTATCCGGTTGCTGCTTGTAGGCGATTCCCTTCACATAGACGGTCTGACCGGGACGATACAAAGCACGGTCGGTAAGCAACTGCACCGTTTCTGTTTCCTTATTGCCTGTATTGAACCGGTAATAATTATTGTTGACCCACTGGAAAGGCATCGACTTATCGGTCCCTTTGGAGGCACGGAGGTTGCGGTAGTTGGTATTCCATTCAAAGACAGCCTTCCCATCGGCATCGACTGTCAAGGTTTTCAGCGGTTTCTGATCGGCCGAATAGAGAGTGATCACAGCACCCGGCACCGGATGTCCGGTCTTGCTGTCGGCTACCACCGCTTCGCACTGGTTCTGCGAAAGGTTCCGCGTAAGTACTGCCAACCGGCTCACATAAAGGAATTCTCCCGCATCTTCAGCCTCCTTGGCATCGGGCACTATACGCATCACGTAATAGCCTTCGGCAGGTGCCTGAATGTTCAGAACGGTATCTTTCAGCTGATAATCGACCGGACGGGCAAGAGCAAAGTGTTGTTCAGAGAGTTTGCGGGTATTCTTTTTATAGAACTGATCATCAATTTCAATGCCCGCCGACGGGATGTCCGTCGTATTCACCCGGTAGAATATCAGTTTGAAGCCATCCAGGTTCCGGTGGCTGACCGCCAAACTAAACTCCTCACCAGGATATGCCACAGATTCGGCATGCAGGATAAGGTTGGGTCTCAGAATTTCTTGCTTCAACTGCTTCACGGCATTGATACGTTTGTAAGACGGGTAACGTTTCAGGGCTTCGTCACAGAGCTGCAAAGCCGACACTTGTTCCTGCCACTGACTGGCATACCGGGCCTTGGCTAAGTAAATCTCGGCACAGATGTCTTTCGATTGATACCGGGCGATGAGTTTGTTCAGTTCGGCTATGTAAGCATCCTGCGCTAAACCGATCTTTCCCGGTTGTTTCACCCGGTAAGGTACGGCGTTGGCATTTCCCTGCTTCCAAAGCAGGTAGTCGAGGCTGACAAGCACCAATGCCTCATCGGATTCCTGCTGCCGGTAAGCCGATATCAGGCTTTGGTAAACAGTCTCTATTTCCTGCGTCACAAGGGTATCCTTGTCGAGCGACCGTATGCTGTTCAGCGACTCGATGCCCCGGGTGCCCAGCAAATGGAACATATCATGCTTGTAGTAAGCACTGGTTGCTCCTTGGGTGACGAAAGGAACGTACACCTGCGAGGAACTTTCCAACAGGAGTTTACTGTCTTTCAGTGCCGCACGGGTATGCGTCAGCACTTGCTGTACGAACATGTTTCCGCTCCACTCACGGATATCAACCGACGGGTCCTCGTTCACTATTTCCCCGCGTTGGCGAAGCTGCCATTGGTTTTGCGCACCGTAGTTGGCATAAAATCCAGCCACAAGGGTGTGAAGCACGGCTCTATCCAACGGCTTCTCCGCCGTCTCTGCCCACTGTTCCAGGTTCTGCAAATTCACGTAGAAGCTATCCGGGGTGAGTTGGTCGCGCAGCTCCGCCCGCTGTATATAAGCTTTCAGCATCTGTGCGGAGTTCTTTTCCGTCTCCGCCTTCCGGAAGATATTGCCGGAGAGTTCAATGGCCGTTTGGGGCTTGCCTTGTTTCTGGGCTTGCTCCATTTGCTTCCATAACTGGTCATAGGTTTGCGCCTGCAATCCGGTGAAGGCTCCCAACACGAGCGTTAATGCCATCGAAAGAATTTGTCTTATCTTCATATTATTTATCATTTAATCCTTACGTATAAGATACAAAGTAATAGATAAAAGTTCAAAGAGAAGTTATTTTTAGTATAAATAACGTCAATCTCTTAACTATATCCTGATAATAAATACGGAAAATGTCGAATACTGCGCGAACTCATTCGGGAGTATCGAAGCGAATGTAAAGAACCTAAGCAGCTTACCTTTTAAAGGTAGCTTGCTTTGGTTTAAAAGATACGATGTATGAGATGTACATGTGGAGCAGTACGAGATGTACATCTTAGACAGCACGAGATGTACATCTCATACAGTACCAGATGCACATCTCATACATCATTGGTTTTAAAGGTACATAAGCTTGGTTTAAATGATACGCCTGCTTGGTTTTAAAGGTAGAGAAACGAGGTGTTTTTCCTCCTGTTCCTACTGGTAAATGCACGCTATTTCAGGTGAATCACCATCGTGGTATCGGCCTTTAATACGAAGCTGCATTTCTCATACGGCGGCTCTCCCATCACTCCTTCGGCGTCATTGCTGAAACCATATTTTTCAGTGGGGCGTCCGTATGCTCCCGTATCGAGCACACCGTTGTTGTTCTCGTCGTGGTACAGGGCGATGGCATACGTGCCAGCGGGAAGTCCCTGGCAGGGAAGAATCATCACCTTGTCTTTTACTTCGACACGGAAGGCCGACACAGGCGATTTCCGATAACTCTCCTTGGAGTTGTAGATGGCTACCATCAGGTATCCCTTGAGATTTTCGATATCCCTTACCTCCAACGTAAGATTCTGGCTTTTAGCTACTAAACCGACACACATTAATACGATAGATACAATCATTGTTTTCATACAAGTATTTTTTTATAAGTGAATAAATTAGAAATTAGATACGTCGTAAGCGGCTTTCTTGCCGAGGGTGATGTACACGCCGAGGTAAAAGAAGTGATCGCTCGAAGGGCGGAGTGCGCGACCATCGACACGGCCGAACTCGTTCTTCCGTCCCAGGATATTGGTAGCCGAGGCGTGGATGATGACTTTCCGACTGACGAGGAACGTCAGGGCCAGGTCCAGACTGTTGTAGGGCTTCACCTCGTCGTTCATCAACCCGGGACGGGCGGGGTTGTGGTACGGGCGACCGCTGGCGAAATGTTCCGTCAGCCCCAGGATGGTATTTATCGCAGGGATGGTGTACTTCAACACCAACACAGCATTGTGACGGGTGGAGTACTGCGGCGTGGTGAGTTCGGTGTACTCCTGAAACTTCCGGCGCGACAGGTTGTACGAGTACGATAGCTGGTATTCCAGCCGGGGAATCAGTACCCGGTCGTTGAAGAACAGATCGATACCTTTGGCTGTGCCGTAACCGTCGGAGGTGATATTCGCGATCGGAGTATCTGTTACACCGCCAGTGGGAGTAGCCAGTGCCAGGCGATCGTATTTCTTGTAGTAGAGTTCGGCTTTGTAGTAACGTCCCGTTTGCTCGTAACGCAGGCCGAAGTTGTACTGCACACAAGTTTCGGAAAGCAGGTCGCGTTGTTGCAACAGGTACTTGTTATCGGGAAGTTGGGTGTAGCGTCCGGCGGTGCCCGAAAGGGAAAGGTCGCCCCAGGTATAATCTACCGCCAGGCGTGGCGAGAGGTTTATCTTCCCATTAGGCTCGGTATATTCGCCCCGGACGGACAGTTCCGTTTTCAGATTTTCCAGCAGGTAGAAGGTGGACGACAAGAAGCCTGCCGTAACGGAAGGATTCATCCGGTTATGGGCATCGACAGCCTCGTAGGCATAGTGGTCTTTATACTGCCGAATCAGCGACTCAGCACCGGCATCCATCCGCCAGAACGGGAGGAGGCGTTTGAAGAACTTCACTTTCAGGTGGAGCTCCTGCTGTTGTTCCATCCAGTGGTCGCCACTGGTCATGGCTGCATCGACTTGCTGCCGGTAGAACGACCAGGCTGCTCCGGCAAACCAGTTCCAATCTTTTCCGGTACGCCTGCGGAAAGTGGTATTGAGGTACACATTATCCTCGCCAAGGCCGAATATCCGGCGGTCGGCACCGGTATAGCTGGAGAAGTCCGTACGGTCGTACCCCGCATAGAGTTTCAGTACCGTAGCCTCATCGGGGGTATAGCGGAGCTGCGTGCCGCCGGAGAAGTTCCGGTACGGGTGTTCGAAGTCTACCCGGCTGGGATATACTCCGTAGTAAGGGCCGAGGTTCTGGTAGTCGAGATTCAGCGAAGCCGAACCTTTGTCGAACGCCCGCGTACCTCCCCCACCCACTCCGACGGTGGATAGGTTGATGCCCAACTTATTGATACGGCTGTGATCCTTCGTTTCCAACGGGAGCACGGCCGAGAGTGCTTCGCCGTATTCCTGCGGCTGCCCGCCGGTGGACAGATTGATACCGCTGAACATAAAGGGGGAATAGCGTCCGCGGGCGGGAGTCTCGGCGTCGGTCGTCGTGTAGGGTTTCAGTACGTGCATACCGTCGATGTAGGTCTGCGTTTCATGGCTGCTTCCACCCCGTACCAACAGGCGACCGCTTTCGCCTTGCATCTGAGTGCCGGGTAGTGTTTGGAGAGCCTGGTACAGATTGCCGTTGGTACCGCCGGCAGTAGCAAGTTCCACCGGGTGCATGTCGTTCCACCGGCTGTTGGTTTTCGGTTTGCGGCTTCCTTTCACGACCACTTCGCCCAAGTCAATGCTGTCGTTGATACTACTTAGTCGATCTGCATCACTTATCAGGTTCAAGCGAATGGTATCCTGAGTAAATGTAAACCGGAGAGTGTCCAATACCGTTTGTTGTGCCGATGTTTGTCCGGCCAGAAGCAGCAGTATCGTACTGCTGAGAGTTACTACTTTTGTTTTCATATCACTGTTTGCAAATGTTTTCACCGGCAAACATAAGACGTAACTTTCAGGCAAAAAAATATCCGGGACAGACAGCCCGGATATGTGACAAATGGCGTTCCAGTGTGATAAACAGCCGTTTTCTGTGACGAATGACTAAGTTATGATGATTGTTCGATGGCCTCTTTCACCACTTTGGAATAAGCACGGGAGACGGGTACTTCGTCGGCACAACCTTCCAGCAAAAGTCGATAACCCTGTGAGTTCCCATTCACTTTCACCACTGCCCGGACATTGACCAGGAAAGCCCGGTGGCACTTCAGCAGGTACGGACAGGAAGCAACGGAATCTTCGGCCTGCTTCATCGTAGCCCGGAGCAAGCGGTTCACCACTTTCCCGTCCTTGCGGAACACGATGCGGATATAATTTCCATCGGCCTCCACATAGAGTATATCCCCGGCATTGACTTCGAGCGACTCCTTCGTCCCGCCCTGAAAGAGAACCGGGCACGCTTCTGCCTGCTCCGCCGAAGCCGGTTGCTGCAAATGCGCATTGATCTCCACCGCTTCCCGAAGGTGATGGGCCAACAAATGGTTCTGGTTGATCAGCGTATAAAAGCCTAACGGAATAACTCCGACCATAAAGGTGATTTCGATAAACACCAAGAGAGACCGCCAGTGAAGCGGATAATCAAAGACGAAAGCCGAGTAGAGCCAGTTGCCCACCCCGATGAGCAACAGGAGCAGAAGCATATTCAGGATCTGTTTCCCCACCGTCCACCGCTGCTCCCGGTAGTAGCGCGGGAAGAGAGCGGGCAACAGAAACGTCGGGATCAACTGAATGATAGCCGTCACCGCCGCGAACCCCACCAGTACTACCAACTTATGCTCTTCGATGGCCGAGATGCCGAACGGTTGGAATACCGCTAATATCAGGAAGACGATGAGTGCGACAACGATAACACTCTTCCAACGATGATACAACACCGGATAAGGGTTGTGCAGGATGCGTGCCCAAGTGGGGTGATTCTTTCTGTTTTTCATATTTTACGCAAAGATAATTATTATAAAATAATAATTACTTTATGATAAAAAAATAGTAGGACCGACGCTCGCACGCCGATCCTACTATTACCTAACTATTAAATGAAGATCAAAGTTTTCTTAAAGTAATCTTCCGGGTTACAGGCTTATTGAGTTCATAGATCTTGGAAACCAATAAATCCATTTCCTGTTGACGGGCTTCGCGGATATCCTTGAACATCATTTGCGAATAAACGTCGCGATGTATCCGGAGCCAGATATCATTCGGCAGGTTTTTGTCGAGCGCATTGACGGCTTCGCGATTGTCGGCAAAGAGTAATCCCTGCTTCTGGAAGAAGTTGAACTGAATCCAGGCATACTGACGAAACTGTCTTTCGATCTCCCAACGGTATTCGTTCAAGTGCATGATACTTTTCGCTTGTTGGTACTGAGGTGTTTGGGTCTGGGCAGCCAGGTTGATACCGATGGCCAACTCATCGCCGCTCCACTCTCCTATCTCCACGTTGTCGATGAGGAGCTTGTAGTTGCCTTTCAGCCCGGTGACTTTCAGTGTTTCCTGGTTCATTTCTTCCATGAAAGGCACTACCTTGAGGGCTTCGGCCTGACTTTTCACTTGCTCAAATCCGCGGGCAATGGTATCCAACGGGTAAGGCAGCGCATTGGCCAGGTAGTCGAAACTAAAGTCGCGACCGGCTTTTTTGATGTTTGTAATGCCACAATTCACGTTCTTCACCATCTTGGCACGGGCAGCATCTACCTCTATGTCGGCCACTTCCTTGCCGGCCAGGCCCTGTGCTTTCAGGAACAGGTAAGCCATGACCATGTGTCCGTCATTGTCCGGGTGGATACGGTCGGTACCGCACAGGGTGAACGCCGGATCTTTCTGCTGGAACTTCTGGTTGAGAGCTGTCATTGATTCATTGTAGTCGAGGAACTGCCAACCATTCTTCACGGCCGATGCTTTCTGAAACTCCACGATGCGCTTCATCACAGTGTTCTTGGTTTTGAAGGCGTCTCTTTTTATCTGGGCGGTTTCGTCGTACGGAGAGCTACCCATCATCACGATCTTCGTATCGGGCAGTTCTTTCAGACGCTTCTCCAACAACTGGTAGTTGTTGAAGCACTCCTGGTATTTCTTTTCGCCAAAGGCTTTCTGTTGGTCGGTGTTGTACTCGAAGTAGCCCGAGTCGTTCATGCCGAAGGTCACCATGAGTACGGTCGGTCTCCGGTTGAACACATCGCCATCGAGACGGTTGAACATATCCAGCGCCGTGTTTCCACCAATACCGGCATTCTCCACCTTCAGGTCCATAGACGGGAAGCGGGTCATGTAGTACAACCAGATGTACGAGTGGTAGTGACCACCGTCTGTGATACTGTTTCCTAAGAAAACGGCCTTGTCACCATCTTTAAAAGGAGCGATGGTCTGGGCAACGACCGAACAAGATAAGCTGAGCGAAAGAGCCAGCATTCCGATAATTCTTTTCATACCTTATATATAATTAGTTGATTATTTCCCGGGATCATACACAGCCACCGCTACGCGGGAGTCAGCACAACCGTAATACAGGAACCATTTCTGCTGATGATACACCAGTCCTTCGATGAATACGGTTCCGGCAGGATACTGACCACTCTTCTCGAACGCAGCTTCGGGGATAAAGAACGGCTGATCGAGCTGGTCGATGAGCTTGGTGGGGTCCGAGGCATCGAACAACGCCTGACCGGCACAATAAGAATTGGCTGTATAGAGCGTATCACCTTCGGCACCGGCTTTGTTCTTACCGTTGTACAGCAACAGGATACCTTTGTCGGTCATCACGGCGGGAGGTCCGCACTCGGTCAACTCACTGTCGAACTTACCCGGACGGGGAGTGATCACCTTCAGGAAATCACCGTTTTCATCGAGCATAGGTATCCAGTTGGTCAAGTCGTCCGAAGTGGCTACGTTGACAAATTTCTCTCCCCAATACATCCAGTACTTGCCACCGATTTTAGCGATGACCTGCTTACCGTCGACCAACTTAGTAACGATGGAAGCAGACTTGGAGAACTCATTGAAGAAGCGGCCGTCGTACGCCTTGGCAAACGCAGGACCGAACTTGTCCCAGTGTTGTAAATCGCGCGAAGTGGCTACTGCCAGGCGGGCTTGTTTACGGTTCCACTGGGTGTACATCATCACATACAGCCCGTCCTCGGTCATGGCAACGCGGGGATCTTCACATCCGCCCGGCCATTCGAGTTCCTGCTGACTGTCGGCAGCGGGGTAGAACGCCGGAGTAGATTGCCGTTGAAAATGCAGCCCGTCGTCCGACCATGCATAACCTAAGCGTGAGGTACGCCCACCAATTCCTTCGCCGGATTTATCCTCGGCACGGTACAGCACCACCACCTGTCCGTTGTAGATGGTCGCAGCGGGATTGAACGTATCGTTCGACTCCCAGGCAATGGAGTCCTGGGTAAGTGGGCAATAAAAACGGGTCGCCGTATCCGGAGAGATGACCGGGTTAATGGCTTCAGGACGTTGAAAATCGGTCCATGCCCAATCCTTCACATCGCTTTTCTTCTCTTGCCCGCAGGATACCAACGTGAGGGCAGTAACCAGACAGGCCAGTTTTATAAGTTTTTTCTTCATCGTATGATTGTATTTTATTCGTAAGAAGGAGGCAATACTTTGGTTCCCCATTTCACATCAGGGGTAGAAGAAGTTCTATATTCCAACGTACCACCGTTGGAAAGGTCTTTCCAATCAATCCAGGTATGATCATGCGGTACGCCATTCAGTTTCAGTGATTGGGTATAGATGTTCTTCTCCGAACCACCTTTGATAACGATGTCTCCGTTCTTCAGGTGAATCTTGACGGATTCGAAGATCGGCGTATTTACCGTGAACCCACCGATACCGGGGATCTGCGGATACAGACCGACGCAGGCGAATACATACCAGGCGCCCATGGTACCGAGGTCATCGTTGCCGGGCAGTCCGTTCACCTGGCTGGTGTACTGCTCGTTCAGTGTACGGTTGATGACCTTCGATGCCTTGTACGGGCTTCCGGTCCAGTTGTACACCCATGGAATCTGGAAGCTCGGTTCGTTACCACTCGCAAACCATGTATCGTTGTACCCGGCATCCAGGCGGACGAAGAACTCATCCAACCGGCGTTCGGCTTCTTTCCGCCCACCGATGATATCGATCAGTCCGGCAGTATTGTAGGGAACCATCCAGAAATAATTCTTGTAGGTCGACTCGCGGAAGTCCTCGCTCAGCGGTTTCCAGGAACCGTCAGGGTTGCGTGATTGCAGCCAACCTGTTTCCGGGTTGTAGAGATTCTTCCACGACCGGGCAAAGTGGAAATAACGCCAACTGGCAAATTCGTCACCCACCGCCTGCAAGGCAAACTGCCCGATGGCAAAATCGGACGAGGTATATTCCAACTGGATAGATGCATTGTAATAGCCCTTCTCCAGGTATTGACGCAATCCGGGACGTTCCTCGATGTCTTGCGACTTAGCACCCGGTTCCTCAGCATTGACACGCATGATGTTGAACAACGGTTTCGGATCGTAGTTGCGGGCACCAAACGCCCAGGCATTGGCTACGAGTATGGGAGTCGGGTCGCCCTGCATTACACCGGTTTCAATGTTAGCCAGCACCCAACGGGGATAAGCACCACCGGACTGTTCGGCAAAAAGTTGGTGAGAGATGACTACATCCGAAGCCACTTCCGGGTCGAGCATGGAGAGCAACTGTATCTGCGTACGGTACGTATCCCAGTTGCTAAATGAAGTATAGTTCTTGGTACGCGATTTGTAAATCTTGTTGTCCGCACCCATGTACTCGCCATTGACATCGCTGCACACATTGGGGTGGATGAACACCCGGTACAGATGGGTATAGAACTGCGTAATCCGATCCGGGTTAGTGCCCTGCACCTCGATCTTACTCAGGTAGTGGTTCCACTTGGCTTCCGCCTGTGCCTTCACCTTGGCAAAATCCCATTCGGTATTCTCCGCTTTGAGGTTCTCGCGAGCGTTCTCTACCGAAACGTAGGATACACCTATCTTATACTGTATGTTCTTGTTCTTACTGACATCGAAAGTGAAATAAACACCCGAGTTCTTTCCTTCGGCAAAAGTTGTATTCGGCATCAGTTTCTCCGCCTTCCATGTTCCCGATTCAGTCGCTTTGGTATCGAACTCTGCGACGAAGTAGACTTTGTACGGAGTACGGATGCCGCAGAAGTTACCACCTTCGGCATACCCCTCGCACTGTGTGGGCGAGGTGATGACAATAGCCGCCTGGTCAATCGGAGTAGCCGAAACTCCTCCACCAATGATTACTGTGGCAAAGTCCTGTCCATCGGGATAAGTGTAGTGCGCCATACCAGTACGCTCCGTCACCGTCAGCCGGGCCAGTACATCTTCCTCCACCTTTGCTTCATAGTAACCGGCATGTCCTTTTTCACCAGTGATATTCACGCGTTGATCCAGGATGTTGTTGGGCGACATCTGCAACTTGCCTTTTAGTGGGAAGGTTGGGAAATTACCCATGTGCTCGCAACCACCTCCACTGAGCTGATTGATTACAAAACCCGAACGTTTGGAAAAGTAAGAGGGAGTAAACTGCACCATACCGTACGGATAGGTAGCCCCGGGATAGCAATAGCCCGATGTGAGCCCCAAGCCCTTGGTTCCTATCAATGTGTTCACCTGACTAGCGTAATCTTTCTGCTGGCTCCGGGCACTTATAACGAAGCTCATGGCCAGTAAGCAACACAGAAGTGTTTTCATTCTCATAATCTATCTGTCTTATCTGTTTTAGCTTTATTTGGACAAGGAGAACGGAGCAGCCTCTCTGCCGGTACCTCTGTTTTTGTTGGGCTGGCTACCCATCTGGAAACGTATCGTACCACCGTTCGCTATATCACTGTATTGTATAAAGTTCTTCTCCAACGATACCCCGTTGAGGGTAGCCGATTGGATATACACATTCTCCCGGTTATTTTCACTGGCTTCGATGACAAACTTTTTGCCATCTTCCATCGTGATTGTCACCTTGGGGAAAAGCGGGCTACCGAGTACATACTCGTCCGTTCCCGGACATACGCTATACAGTCCCAACGCATTCAGTATGTACCAGGACGACATACCTCCCTGGTCTTCATCACCGGGATAACCTCTTTCCGTCCACGTGTACAGCCGATCCATGATCTGACGAGCCCAATACTGGGTTTTCCACGGTTCACCGGCATAGCTGTACAAGTAGATCATGTGTTGTATCGGTTGGTTACCGTGTGCATATTGTCCCATGTGAGCCAGTTCCATCTCGGTCATTTCATGAATCACACCGCCATAGGTACCCGGTTTGATGATGCTGGGAGCAGTAAACACAGAGTCCATCTTGGTGATGATCCGTTCCCGGCTTCCGTAAAGATCGATCAGCCCCTGCACATCGTGAAATACCGACCAGGTGTAATGCCAGGCATTACCCTCGCAGTATGGTCCGCCCCATACATACGGATCGAACGGTTCCTGCCACCGGCCGTCCTTTCCCTTGCCACGCATGAAACCGGTGGAAGAGTCGAACACATACTTATAATTGTACATCTGGCGCGCAAAGATTTCTTCGTAGAACTTGTTTCCCGTCAGCCGGGCCAATTCATATCCGCAGAAGTCATCGTAAGCATACTCCAGCGTCTGTGCAGTAGACCCCATCGATTCGGGATAAGGCACGTAACCCAGCTCGAAATACTCTTTCCAGCCTTGACGACCGTTGGCACCGCCCCACGGGCCCTTGTTCATGGCCTCGTTGGCATACGCACGAAGTGCCCGTTCGGGGTCGAAGGTACGGATTCCCTTCACCCACGCATCGGTGAGCAGGGAAATGGCGTGATTGCCGAGCATACCTCCGGTTTCACCCGGAGCCGACCATGATGGCAGCCATCCACACTGTTCCTGTGCATCGAGCAACGCATTCATATATCGTCCCTGCATAGTGGGATGCAGGATATTGGTCAGCGGGAATTGTGAACGGAAAGTATCCCAGAATCCATTATCGGTGTACATGTAGCCGGAATAAACTTTCCCGTCATACGGGCTATAATAGGTAGGGTTATCATTGGCATCGCGTTCGTAGAACTTACGGGAAAAGAGATTGGCACGAAACAAGCAAGAGTAGAAGGTCTTCATCTGATTTTCCGTTCCCCCTTCCACAAGTACCCGGTTCAGCAGTTCGTTCCAGGTTTTCGCTCCGCGGGCTTTCGTCGCCTCAAGGTTTTTGTCCTTCCCCAGTTCCCGGTCCAGGGTAATCCAGGCCTGCTCATAGCTGATATAAGAGGAAGCAGCTTTCACCTGCACTTTGCTTCCTTTTTTGAAGCGGATGTAGGCACCGTATCCTTTGCCTTCGCCTGCAAGTCGGTCAGGGAAAAGTGTGTCTTGTTGATTTTCCCATACACCGTAGGCTTCGAAAGGCTGGTCGAATTGCAGCACGAAGTAATTACGGAATGTACTTGGATTGTTCACGAAACGTTGGTTATTCACCCATCCGGTGATCTGGCGTTTTTTCGGATCAATCTTCACTTCGCTCATGTCCGTGTACCCGTCGAGCACCAGGTAAGCATCCTCATTCTTTGGGAAGGAGAAGCGCAGGTGTACCCCACGGGTAGTAGGAGCCATCTCAGTGGTGATTCCATTGTCGAGTGTCACCTTATAAAAATGCGGCTTCGCTATTTCATTGTCATGACTGAAACGGGTGGCGCGCTCTTCCTGGTTTACCGCCAACTTACCGGATACCGGCATGAAAGAGTAAACAGCATAGTCGCTCATCCACGGGCTGCACTGGTGTGCCTGACCAAAACCACGTATCTTGTCCACGAAATACTGGTACTTCCAGCCTTCGCCGTTCTTCCCAGTCTGCGCCGACCACAGGTGCATGCCGTATGGCATGCCGGTGGAAGGATATGTATTTCCGTAGCTCAAGCCGAAATGCGAGTCAGTACCTTGCAGGGTATTGACGTATTGCACCAGGTCTTTCAGCTGGGCATGAGCTCCCGCAGCCAGGACGATAGCAGTCAGTAGTAGAACCAGTTTCTTCACGATAGATAGTTGTTTTTATTAATTCGTTCTTCCCCAGCTTTCGTTCGGTTGGTTGCCCATGAAGAGCTCCAGGACACCTCCGGCAGTGATTTCCGTGAAGTCGAGGTAGCATCTGCTGAGTTCTTTTCCGTTGAGCAATGCCTTCTGGATATAGACATTCTCAGCACTGTTGTCATGAGCTATGATGGAGAACTTCTCACCTGTGCTGTAAGTGGGATCCAAACGGAAATCTATCTTGTCGAACACAGGGCTGGTAATTTCCAGGCGCGTCTCACCCGGACATGCAGGATGCAAACCGGCAGCAGCCAACACGTACCAGGCCGACATCTGACCGACGTCCTCATTGCCCTTCAATCCTTCCACCTTATTGTCGTATGCGTTCTTGCAGATGAAGCGAGTCCATTTCTGAGTCAGCCAGGGAGTATCCAACCGGTTGAACAGGAAGGGTACGAAGTGTACCGGTTCATTGGCGTGGTTGTAATAATCGTTCCAAAGCATATTTTCCGGAGTCTTCTCGAAGAAGTTTGTCAGGTCGGCAATCACCTTCTCCTGTCCACCCATCAGTTCCACCATTCCGGGGACATCGTGGGGTACAAACCATCCTTGTTGGTAGGCGTTGGATTCGATGCAACCGTACCATTCCTTTGTTCGTCCTTCGGCAGGCCACGGTTCCCAGGAACCATCGGCTAAGCGTGGGCGGAACCATCCTTTTTCTGCATCGAAGATATTCCGGTAGGCCTGTCCTTTCTCCACGAAGGCTTCGGCATCGGCAGCCTTACCCATTCCACGAGCTATCTGTGAGATACACCAATCGGTATAAGCATATTCCAAGGTATGTGAGATACCAGTGGCAGAAGCCGTATAACCCAGCTTATCGTTGCCGAACTCACGGGAAGTATTCACGGCGTACTGATAGGCCTTGTCTATATCGTAGTTACGGATTCCTTTTACGTAAGCATCGGCCAGTACGGAAATAGCCGGATTGCCGAGCATACAGCCCGAATAAGCGTTGACAATCTCCCAACGTTCGTAGTATTCTTTTCCGCTCTCTTCGGCCAAAGTGATCAGTGAGTTGAGTTGGTCGTTCACCAACACCGGGTTGATAATGGTTTGCAGGGGGTACTGGCTGCGGAACACATCCCATCCGCTGAAGATGGTACGCTTGGTGAAGCTACCGTCGCCTGTATGGATCTTGAAGTCGCCACCAATGTAACGGTTGTCCACATCCATGTAATTGCGCGGATCGATCATCGTATGGTACATGCCCGTATAAAAGATAGTCTTCTCATCGTCGGTACCACCGCTGACCTGTATACGTCCCAATTCGCGGTTCCAGGCATCACGGGCCGATTGGCGAACATTGTCAAAGCTCTTGTCGGCTATTTCGGCACGGAAGTTCTTCTCCGCTCCTTCCATGTCGACGAAGGAGATACCTGCTTTGAGGATTACCTCTTCGTTCTCTTCCGTAGCAAATTCCGTGAAGAAGCCTAGGTGCTTGCCTTCCAATTCGTTCTTCCCGACGATGACCGTTGCCTCGTCCACCCGCTTCAGGTAAGGAAGGCTTGTCACATCTTCCAACTTACGTTTCCAGTTGTCAGGGATATCGGCACTCCAGAAACCGTAATTCTTCAATGGTTTACTGAACTGTGCATAGAAATGAACGGTATAGTTGGTATTGCCATCGCCATTGCCCCAGCCTCCGCCATCGGGTGTGCACTTCATCCATCCCTGGATGGTGCGGTCGTCTACAACCTTGATGTGCTGAAGCACCGATGTGCCGCCTACCTTACGAGCCAGATCGATCTGTATGCGCGACTGTTCGTTCTTCGGGAAGGTGAATTTCAATATTCCACAGTGTGCGGTAGCCGAACTTTCGGCCTTTATGCCATAATCCGTCAGCTCAGCCGAGTAATAACCGGCTTCAGCCTTCTCAGTTTCCTTGTTGTAAGCCGAACGGTAACCCTCTATGCTGCCGTCCTCTTTTCCGGCAATCTTTTTCAGTTCGCCGGTAGTAGGCATCACGAGGAAGTTGCCGAAATCGCCATACCACCCCACTCCACTCATCTGGGTGAAAGCAAATCCTTCGATGGTCTTATGCTCGTAACTGTATCCCGGACTGTTGTCGCCACCCGTAATGGTGTTGGGGCTGACCTGCACCATTCCGAAAGGAGTGGTAGCTCCCGGGAATGTTTTGCCTAACCCATGATACGCTCCGGCACTGGCTACGCTGGTACTGGCACCGATAAACGGATTGACATAATCGGCAGGAAGAAGGTCGTTGGCCTGTTTGGTTACAGGCGAGCAGGCCATCAGTCCAAACAAGAGGCCAAGTATACAAGGTTTCTGAATAGCTTTTAGCATATCGTACATTTTATTTTAAGTTGTTATATTTATTTTCGGAGGAGGAATGTCTTCAGCCCCAGGCGAGGCATCGACGTCCGTATTTCTGTTCCGGAAGCGATGGACTTCATCGTGGGCTTACAGAGTACCTCTCCGTTCAGGGCCACCTCTTCCACCTGCGACACAGGGAAATGGAAACGGACTTTCTCTTGCGAATCATCGCCAGCCACATTAAACAGGCGCAACAGTATCTGTCCATCCTGCAGATGGGCAGCAGTAATTTCATAGCCTGCAGGAGTCTCTACCCAGGACTTGTCCTGCAACTCTGCCGAGGCGTAATACGCAGTAGTCAACGGCTCGTTCCAGGAGTTGTCTTCGGCAGAGATGCCGGCTTTGTCCCAAGTACCCCGATGAGGGATAAGGGCGTAACGCAGCTGTGTAGCACGAGTGATCTTATAGTCACGTCCCCAAAGCCCGATACCCGAATACTGCACCGTGAGCCCCAGCGGGAAGTCTGCTCCGTGTGAATATGAAGTAGTATGGTCGGCCAACAAAGCCAGGCCGTAACCGTTATCCTTTTCCGACAGGTCTACCCAGTGGAGCAGAACGTTATGTTTGATCTGATCCCACGAGTTGAAGAAGGTGTTTTCCTGTTGACTCTCACACACATCGAACGGAGCATCTTTGTACAGGCTGGGCGACTGCAACGTAGACGGGAAGAGCACATTCAGTTTGAAGCGGTCGTCACAGAAAGCCCGGCGGTTTCCCGGCCATTCTTTACTCTGTTTGTATTCACCGATACCGACATTCTTCTTCCAGTCGATGGTCAGGTCGAAATCGATGCGACGCTGTCCCTGGGCAATGGCTATCACCTGAGCGAACGGATGTCCGGCTATGGTACCTTCGACTTGCACACTTGTTTCCAGGGCATTGTCCTTCAGCACCTTGATGCGGACAGGAGTTTCGGTCGACGAGCGGAACTTGTTCTCCTCATAGAAGAAGCCTCTCAGCTCACCCAATGCGTACTCGCCGCCAGTACCGGCAAACTCTTTTCCTTTTTCTTTCTTGGCTACCAGGCTTTTGATAGTTCCTCCCCGGGATATGTCAAGTACGATCCGATACATGTCATTCTCCAGGATGCATTCGTCTGTTCCTTTGAACGAAACACCTGTAACAACCCTTTTACCAGTTTTATTATGTTTGATTTGGTACGTGGCATATCCGAAGGGAGGAACTTCTGCCTTGAATGTCAAAACCAACTGATTCTCTTTACTTTCTATCGAGTAAGGTACTTCTTTCTTTTTAGCGTCGACCAGGGTAATCTCCGTTCCGGCATATTCGCCGGGCAAAGTCACGCGGGCCAGCTCCGTACGGGGTATACCTAACGTATTGTATACCCGGACAAAGCCTTCGCCTGCCGTCCCTGCACCCGGAGTACCCAGACCAGACAGCGATTGCTGCACAATACCGCCCGAGAGGCTGTTCGTGCTTGCCGTCCATAATTCGATCTCATCGGCCCAGGTACGGTTCTTCTTCAGTCCGTTGTAAGGCACGATCCATGAGTCGTGATGTTGTGCCAGCATAAGCGTACGCCAGGCTTCGTCCATGATTTCCTGATTGTAGATGGAGCTATTCTCCAGAAAAGCCATCGTTCCCAGCTTCTCAGCCATGACGACCTGATTCTCGGCTTCGCGTACCTGGCGGCCGATTCGTTGCAGTACCTGGCTCCCCCACATCAGGTTGACGCGTACGTCTTCCTGCGTGAAGTGCCAATTATCATTTGTTTTACCTATTGAAACATCTTCGATGTATTCTTTCCACGTCACATAAGTGGAGTTATTCTTTATTGAGTCACCCGATCCTATCCAGGGTCCGTTCTTCCAACCGGCATCCTGGAAGCACATACCTGCGGGATTCTCGATTCCGGCTTCACGACAAGCTTTCAGGTATGCGTCCGAATTAGCCCAGGCAGTAGTCTGCCAGGTGGAGTTTTCTTCGAGGGCTTCGCAAGCGTAGCGTGGTACGGCAAGTATCGAAGTGCCATCGGGTCCTACCCAGTTGACCAACTCGCCTCCGTAGCCTTGGACATAACCACCCCAGCAAGTATTCGGGCATTTCAGTACGCCGTACTTGAAGCCGAACGAGCGGAGTATCTGCGGCAAACTGCTGGTGAAGCAGGGTTCCTCTACCGAGTAGGTAGTAAACTGCACGCCGGGGAAGTGACGGTGTATGCGCCGGATGCCGTATTCGAACTGGCGGATAAGGCTCTCGCCGGATACATTGTATGCATAAGGCTGCGCATAAGTGGGGTTGGTGAACTCCACACGCTTATCGGTCACGATGCTTTTCAGCTGCTCGTATGCTTCGGGGGTCTGTACCTGCACGGTATCCCAGGTTTCGGGCTCTATCTCCAGGCAGATCCTCCATTCTGGATGCAGACGGAATTGATCCACGATGAATTGGGTTTTCCATTTCACCGGGTAGTGTCCATAGATTCCTCCGTGGTATCCATCGACAAAATAAGCTTTCTGTCCGAAAGCCGACAGGCTGATCAGACTTAAGAACAATCCAATTTTTACTCTTTTTCTCATACGGTTATCCTGATTATATACACAATCAGGGAAGGTTACCTCTTCCCTGATTTCAACATAAACTCCTGGAAACTCCGCCGCGCTTTCTCATCATCTTCCTTCCGGGGGAGCAGAGTCATTAGGGCCATCAATCGTTGATCCTCCATAAATTCCTCTTTCCAGGCTATGTTGCCGCTTACCTCCGACAGGAATTTCTTTTCTTCCTCGGGGGTCAGCTCTTTCGCAAAATATTTATGAAAGGTATTTTCCATTGATTTGTAATTTCTCTTTTAGTAAGAACGACCCAGAGGGGGTGTACCACTAAAGAAGAAACGATAAATCGGTGTTTTCTTTCCATTTACTACTGCTGCTGACAGATAAACTCAACGTGATGAGTTCCCGTTCTCAGCGGCAGATGGGTCTTTCGCGGGTCTATCGACTTGTTATTCATCGTACACCCAACAGCATTCCGGGGTGTTACTACGCTGGCTTCTACTCCCACAGGCAAAGTTATATCCATAATCATCCGCCCGTCCTTCAACTCCCAGTCTACGCGGATAGTTCCGTAAGGCGACTCTTTCGTGGTCTTGGCCCAGGTAATTCCTTGCGGCACTTGCGGGTCGATGTACACATGCCGGTAACCCGGTTTATCAGCATCGGGACGGAGACCGCCTACAGCCTGATAAAACCAGGTACCGATACCGTTGTAGCAGTTGTGCACCCGGCTGCGTTCGCCGTTCCAGTACTCCCAGGTGGTGGTAGCACCGTTGTTGATCATGTGCAGGTATCCGGGATAGTCGGGCTGTTTGAGCAGGGCGTACATGAAGTCGGCAGCCTGGTTTCGGATGGTCCACTCGGTAAGGATAGGCACCCCTACCAGCCCTACGGCTATGTGTCCTTTGTGCTGACTGGCCGTGCGGGCCATCATCTGCGCCTTTACTTCTGGGTATAATGCTTCGGGAACCACTCCCACCAACATGGGGTAGCACATATCGAGTTGCGAACCGGTAGCGTAAATCTGCTCCTGCGGATGATAGTATGTCTCATGCAGCAGCTTGTTCAATGCCGCTTTGCGGGTGGCGTATCGTTGTGCTTCCTCCGGACGGCCCAAGTAAAGAGCAATGCTGTTCAGCGCACTGAGGCACTCGCTGATAAAGCAGTTGTTTACCAGGTCGATAGACGCCTGATTGCCGGAGTCTACGCCGTCGGGAGCCAGCCAGTCGCCCAGGTACCAGTCGCGGTACTTCAGGTCGGGCCAACGTTTCAGCAATCCGTCCACCGTATATTGATCTACATAGCCGAGCCATTGCTTCATGCCTTCGTAGTATCGTTCAATCAGCCGGGGATCGTTATAGTTGACATACGTACGCCAGGGAGCCATGACGAAGAAACCACACCAGTACGGGCCTCCTCCTCCGGCACCGGGATTGGGCCCCACGTGCGGCAGACTTCCGCCCTCGCGCATGGAGTCACTCCACGTTTGCAACCAATTCATGAAAGTAGGCGATACATCGTACATGGTTTGCAAGGCTTGGGTGGACGAGTTTCCATCGCCACCGTACCCGGCACGTTCCAGATGGGGACAGTCCACCATATACCCACCGAAAGTAAGGCAGCTCATGGTGTACTGTACCATGTTATGGATGGCATTCAGATCCGGATCGGAACATTGGAAGGTGGATGTCCGGCGGTAATCGCCGTGTACCAGGTAAGCTTTTATCTGTGAGGCATCGGGCTGCTGCGGCAGATTCTCGATGCGGATGTAGCGGAAAGCATGGTGATTGAACTTGTTGCAGAAGCGGTCGCCGGCATGTCCGGAAGCAATGTAAACATCCTTCTCGCCTTGTTCCTTGAAATCCGGGTCGAGTTTCAGGTCGTCTGTGTACGTCACGGTGATCTCTTGTCCGGCAGGGAGTTGTGGCACACTTAGTTCGAACCATCCGGTGAGGACTTTACCCATATCCACCAGCCAGGTATTTTCAGCCAAACGGGTGATGCTTTTCGGGGTGAAGGTTTGTTGCATAACGTTCGGCTCGCACATCTGCGGGGATACTTTATGTGCAGGGACAGACACAGCAGTCACCGGGTACCAGGCGAGCTTGTCCAGCTCAGCGGCCGACAGACCGACTGGCAGCAAGCGGGCATCGATGCGTTCGCCGCCAAAGCGGAGGGCTTGCCAGGTTCCGGTATCGGAGTAACCGCTTTCGCGTCCCGCCCAGGTGGCATCAGTAGCAAAGAGACAGTCCCATTGTCCGCCACAGAGCACATCTAATTCGGCTTTCACCAACGGACCATCGTACTGGGCACCGAAGGTGGTCTGCTTGTACCATCCTTGCCCCAGCCAGAGCACCAATTCGTTGCGTCCCGGACGAAGGTAAGAGGTGACATCGTAGGTATTGATGAGCGAGCGCACACCCAGTTGCGATACAGCAGGAGCCAATACATCCCGGCCCACTTTGGTGCCGTTGATGTACACTTCGTGGTAACCCAACGAATTGACATGCAGGAAAGTAGTAACAGGCTGGCCGATGGTGAATGATTTGCGCAAGAGCGGGGCACGGACATCGCCGTTTCCCGCAGCAAGGCCGATGTACTGTCCGCGAAGTGCGTCATCCGCGAGTATACCGACAGCAAAACGCTGCACAGGACTCCATGCCGAGGCTTCTCCCCGATCCGGCCAGACACGCACACGCCAGTAGCAGAGTGCACGGGATGCCAGAGGCTTTCCTATATAAGGTACCATCACCGATTCAGCCGAACGCATCTTGCCGGACTTCCACAAATCGGCTTGGCCGTCCACGAGTTTCGCTTCGTCCGAGGCCACTTGTATCTCGTAATAACGTTGTTGGATGGGTTCAGTGGTTTGTATCTTCCAGCTGAAGTGAGGCTGGGTACCGTCGATGGCACATGGATTCACCAGATTCTCACACCGCCAGTCGGTCAATGTGAAGGAAGGAGCTGCGGCAAGATGCATACACGCCAAACAGCTTATAAAGAGGAACAAAAAGTTTTTCTTCATGGTATCAAAGTATGTTAAGACAGTACAGGGCGTAGTTTCAATTTCAGTTTCCGCAGTGCGATAGCCATCTGGTTCTCCACTGTATTGACCGATACACCGAGGCGTTCGGCTATTTCCTTGTAGCGCAGTTCCTCGAAACGGCTCAGCATGAAGATTTCCCGGCAGCGGGCAGGCAGCGTATCGATAGCTGCCATGATCTGATTTTCCAAGCCCTCCACTCCTATGATATCGGTATCGAAACGATCGAGGGATTGCAGTTTCAGGTCGAACTCAAAGTCGGTCTGCACAGCAGTGGCATATTTCTCTTCGGACATCTTATGCTTCAGATAGTCCAGACACCGGTTCTTAGTAAGCCGGAAGATGTAGGCATTCATGTTTTCCACATGATCCAAAGCATCTTGTCGTTCCCATAGATTCATGAATACATCCTGCGTAATGTTTTCCGCATCCTCCTTGAAGAGTACGAACTCCGTCGCAAAGCGAACCAGCTTGGGATAGTAAGTGAAATAAGTTTCTGTAAAATCCATAGTATATCGCATTAAGGGTTTGGAGCCGTCCGAAAATACCGGCAAAACTCTACATGCAAATATATGAATACAAAAAGCTTACTACGAGCGGGTAGTAAGCCTTTTGGTAAACTATTTTAGAGCAAAAACAAATTCAAAGAGCTAACATTCAATCACTTAAACGATACGCGAAATTTCGTTTTGGTAAGTCGTATAGAATGGATTTATCAGGAAATAGTGCCTAATTTCTTCACTTCTTCCTCAAAAAGATCACTTCCGGTGAGCGATTTACCTTTCACCTTGCTTTTATAGTTGTAAATGGTCTGCATGGAATAGCGCAGGAAGATGGCAATCTGACTCACATCGGTAATACCCAAACGGATAAGGGCAAAGATGCGAAGCTCGGTATTGAGCTCATTGGCACCTGTCTTGTAGTGTTCTTCGGGCTTGAGAAGCAAATTGAACTCCGTCACAAAATCGGGATAGAGCTTCAGGAAAGCGTGGTCGAAGTTGGCATACAGTTCTTCCACTTCCTTTTCCAAGGCACGGGAGGACGACTTGTACAGATCGTCTATCTGTCCGGTTTTAATCTTACGATTCACATTTTTCCTGTATTCATCGAGTTTATTGATGTACACGGCGCACTGGTTCATGAAGTAGCCGATGTATTTTTCTTTGATCAGGTTGGCCTCATCGAGTTTCTTATTCAGGCTGGTCAGCTTATCATTCATGCGCCGGAGTTCCTTCCGGGCTTTGGACACCTTCTTCACCTGCCTGTAGTAGAAGTAGAGAATGATACCCATGGCTATGACAAGCAGGCTGGTGAGCAGGGAGTAGAGCCGCAGGTTCTGTTGCTGTTGTTCTATCTTATATAAATAGGTATCCTCGATGATGGGTTGGACGCGGGCAATGACAGCATTGCGGAAACGCGCGTTGTAGAAGATAGCATCGTCCAGTGCCACCTTTATATAATTATAGGAGCGGTTCACGTCGCCCTTTTCATAAAGCTTGATGGCCAGCGAGAGAAGCGATTCGTTCTCCTTGACGGCCAACTGCACGTCGGTGATGGCAGCCCGTACCAAAAAGTACATCTCCTTCTCCTCGTCGTCCGCCAGGCTATACACCTTGGCCAGACTCATGGATGCCATGGCATAAGCATGTGTGCCGGGCTGTTGTTTCTGATGAAAAGGAACCAAAATATCGGCTGCCTCGGCATAATGTCCGTTCTCCTGCAGGCGGAAGGCTTTCTCCTTGAGGTATTCGTCCGAATCCTTATTGAGCAGACTCATCAAAGTGTCCCGGGTAGCATCCTTGGCGCGTATATACTCCTTAGAGAATTCGACATCGTCGGTATATTTGATGAGATTCTCGTAATAGCGAATGTAGTTCCAGCAGTACCACAACTTGAAGTGCGTGGGCAATTCGTCATAACGGATGGACTGGAGGATATCTGTGGCCGGTATAAAGAGACCGGACAGCGAATAGATAAACGACAACTGCAACTTGGTTTCCTGAATGTATTCCGCATTGCCCAACCGTTCGGCCAGCCGGCAGTTTTCCTGGATGTACCGTTCGGCAGAATCGCATACAAACGACTGGTATTGGTCGATGATGTCGCGATTGATTTGATAGAGTTGATCCAGCTTCTTGATGTTGATTTTCTTCTGCTGAAGGTCACGTATGCGTAGTTCCTTCTTCTGGGTGAATTCCAGTCGTTGGGAAATGGTCTTGTCCAGTACCCTCAACAGCGAATCAACCTGATTACTGGCGTACAGGCACGAGGGGCACAGGAAAATAAAGAGTATTAGTGTGGCGTTTCTCATATTGATCATGCTATACGACAAATGTAAGGTAAAAAAATGGCATTCGTCCATTTTTTGTCTTTTTATTTATGAATGTCCGCCGCCCATCCGCCATTGCATGTCATCCGGATCTTAATCTACTGGTTATGCTCCACCTGCGCTCAGCCCCCCTCTTACACAAAAAACACATTTCAATCAACCATCAACCACTAAATGGAGGTAATGTGTTGTAATATAGTTTGTTGGGACTGGTGGTTGATGTTTTTTTATCAACCACCACATCTGCCATCAACCACCATGAAGTGTTATGCGAGTTTCTGGCAAGAGTTATTCGCATAATACTTGACGAAACGGTGCTAACACTTGACGAAAATCTCCTACGCCAGGTGCTTCACACAGCTTCCTACTATTGCCTCCGTTGCTTCCTGCTGTTGGGGCAGTTGCTTCCCGGTACTGGAGAGTTTCACTCCTCGAAACACTCAGTTTCACCTGACGAAACACCGGGTTTCACACCTTGAAACAATGAGTTTCGTCCTATGAAACACCGGGTTTCATGCCTTGAAACAATGAGTTTTGTCCGATGAAACTTCCTCATTCCTAATGATTTGAATCATCTATATGCGGGTTATGAGTAGAATCTGTAGCAACATTATGCGAGATGAGTGGTTGATGGCAGATGCAAGTGGCTGATAAAACAGCATCAACCACCACACATAACAAACTATGTTACAGCACATTAATGCCCATTTGGTGGTTGATGGTTGATTGAAACACGTTTTTTTATGTAGGGAGAAAAGCTGAACAAAAGCCTGCGATGGTTCGCATCAAAGGGGGAAACCTGCAATGGGAAGGTGGTAAAGATCAGTTTGTGAATAATTTTCAAATGGAAAACAGCCATGAGACGAATGATTGTATTCCTACTATCCTGTTGTGCCGTATCAGTACAAGCACAGGAGTGCGATTTGATAGCCCGGCACATTGTAGAAAATATAAAGAAATATTCGCCCGACGATTTGTTGCCTTACTATGACAAGGTATCGCAGCAATGGAGTTTGATGTCGAAAGCCGGAAAAATCCTAACGAATCCCATCAAAGAATACCCCGGCGAGCTTACCTTGATAAACGCCCCGAATGTACACAGTGGTGACATCCGGGGCGTTTGCTGATTCAGTAGTGTTAAGCTATTATTCGCAAGTTTCGGTGATGACAAAGTCAGCTTCGGTAGCATTGTCAAGAACAACGACACTTCCATCCTGGCTCTCGAAATGAACCTGGATTTCGATGACTTCCGCATTCTTCGGCAAGCCGAAGAAATCTTTCGGGTAAATGTATTTCTGCCAGGTAGTTGACTTACCCAGATCGCCCAGTTCTTCCATCAGTGTTTTAGCACTCTTTTCGGTAACCGATTTTTCCTTGATCACGCCATCTTCTTCGTAGATCACCTTACCCAGCATGTAAGCCTGGTGGCCTTTCATACCACCTTCAGTCACCGAATGAGGCTCATTGTAACGGATAGAGAATATATCGTTAAATCCGAATGTAGCAGGTACATAAGATACGGCCGGATCTGCGGTGTAGTCCCACAACGGCTCGTCGCCACCGGTTACTTCGAGCACCTTAGAGGCAAGCACACCAGTGCTGGGATACTTCTCGCTGTGGTAGCCATAGGCCTTTCCGCAGAAAGTATAACCCATATTAAAGCGTACGGCACGATCGCCGGTATGGAGACGGATGTGCACGGTACCTTCTACTTGCTTCTGGCCATCCCGGCCGTCATGGATCTGGAACGTAGTAGCCGATTCGAATACCACCCATTCCATGGGACCTGTATTTCCCAACACACCGAACTTACTCTGGAACGAGTTGGCCCAGGTCTGGGCATCCGACGGGTTGGCTTCGGTAGAAATCACTTTCATCGGTTCGTCCGTCACCGCATTGGCTGCAAAGCCGGCGACTGTGGTCAGTGTCAGCGAAGCATTCTTTGACACGTTCCAGCTTTTCGGAACCAGAATACCGAAGGCCAGCTTACTGTTACCGTCTGTTTCGGCCACATGCTTGATCTTCACATAGATATCTATATCACTGTTTACCTGGGCATCGTCAGGGTGGATGATTTCCTCAATGGTCATACATGCTACAACGATGAGTGGCAAGGCCAAAAGGTACAACCCATATTTCTTTAAAAGTTTCATACGTATTCTATTTTATTGGTTAACACTTTTAAATGTATACTTGTAATCCAGAGCCTGGCAATCCAGCTTGAAGGGAACGGTGAACTCGCCACTCTTGTAGTAAGCAAGGACCTGCTCGGTAGCCGTGATGCGCAACTCGTTGGGCAACACATCCGTGTTGAGGTAGCAAGCTACTTTTTCAGTAGGAACCGTGAAATCGTACGGAGAAAAAGGAACATCACCGTTGGTGAAGGTCACTGCACTGATCTTGCTATCCGTAAAGTGTATCGTGAAACGCAGGGTTTCGAAAAACGCGAACTTGGTAGCCACGTCGATTCCGTTGATGTTCACTTCATCGTATTGCATGACCTGACGGATACCGTACTCCACGTCGTAGTCGGCCGGATAGTCCTTGTTCATCAAGTACCGGTCGTCGGTATTGCAACCTGCAAACGAGAGCAACACCGCAATTACTGCAAAAAATAATAAATTTCTTTTCATATACAGTCTGTTTTATTGTTTTAATTAGTTTAAAATCTTATCTATTTCCACCCAGAAGAACCGGGGGCGATAAGTGCTTACATCACTGGACTGCTCGGCAAAAACCAAGGTATTGACATTGTAGCTGATCAATATCATGCCGTCTTTCTCGAACTGAGGATGTGCCATGGCATTGTAAGTCAACAGGTTCGGAATAGCCTGTTCATAAGTCTTGAAGATCAGCTTTTTATTCTTCCAGGGACCATACGGATTGTCGGCAATGAACGTATAGATCTCACCCGAATTGAAATTCTTCTTCTGGGTAAGTAATACATACTTGCTACCCAACTTGAACACATTGAACTGAGTAGAGACAGGTACACTGCTCAGACCGGCCAGTTTCACAGCATCCGAAGAGTTAGCACTCCAACCGGAACCGTTGTAATACTCCCAACTGGTGTACAGTTTGTCCTTCGTAGTCCGGGCCACAGCTACGTCGGAGATGGGATCGTCATCGTTCCGAACATTTACCTCAGCGTAGACATACAGGTAATCGCCGTCATTCAGGGCAGCCATACCATATTCGTACATGCTCGGCCCTTTATAGGGTATCGGTGTGTTCTTAACCAGTTCCAGACCGGGGAGGCTGTACTCCAGGATATGGGTGGTTTCGTACCTGAATCCCCACATACCGCTATCCCCCTGATACATCAATGCCTGGAAGATGTAGAGCTTGTCGCCCACAACGAATCCATGTCCGGGCCAATACCATTTCTGCTCGTTAGGCGATTCGGGAGGAACAGCCGCCGAAGCATTCTTATTCCCGTTCGCTCCGTAGATGGCGGTCATCTTACCCTTGTCGTACATGGAATACGTATTGCGGTACATGCGGTCGGAGGTAGAACGTTGTCCGTTGGAAACAGGTCCGATATACGAGTCGCCCATCAGGAAGATGCTCCGGCCATCGGGCAAGGGTATGGAATACATACCATCGCCTGCCGTAACACCGCTATTGTCCGGGATGAGGACTTTGGATATGGCATGATCCAGCCCATCGATCTTCATTTGAGTGGTATGGGTTCTGACCGCTTCACCGTTCCCGATGAGTGAGAAAGTAACCGATACCGGCTCATTGTACGGAAGGTGAGTGAAAAAGGATGCTGCCTGATCCTTTTTCACTGTTTGAGTAGCCTCCGGCTTATTGAGTTCAATCCGGTAATTATCGAAACGAACATCCGCATCAGTTATCTCCCACGAGAGGAACAGCGTATCGGCATTCGATGAGTGGGTGAGCTTTACAAATTCTCCACCTTCTTCTTTGAAAGGGTTCTTCTTCGTACTGCTTCCCTCGTCCTGGCAGGCAGCCAGGAAACCAAACAAAATAGCCAATAGTACCATATATCTGGGGTTTTGTTTCATTTATCTTACCAGGTTGGGATTCAGTCGTTTTTCACGGATAGGATACGGGAACAGCAGGTCGGCTTCCTTGAAAGCGTTTCCGTGACCCGGAGTCTGATAACCCATCATGTCAACAATCTGTCCGGTAACCATGTGCAGCGCCTTGTGGGTTCTGAGCATGTCATACCAAGTCTGTCCTTCGAAACAGATTTCCCAGAAGCGTTCTTTCAGGACAGTAGCCGTAGTGAGCGAGGTAGGTTTCCCTTCTTCGGGCAAGGCTCTGCTGCGCACGGCAAAGTAAGCATCGATAGCAGTGGCGTCACTGGTGGTTCCGCCGTCGACCATTGTTTTGGCTTCGGCCAGCATCAACAATACATCGGCATATCTGATGAGCGACCAGTTGGTGCCCGACTTACCGGTGCTGACTGCACTTTCGTCCCAATACTTATAGATGAACGGAGATCCCAGCTCAACTACTCCCGAACCGTCCTTCGCTTCGTGCTTCGTGTAATAATATCCTTTCTCTTCGGTACGCTTATCGCCTTCCGGATAGGAGTCGTAGAACAACTGTGTAGGTGCCAACGCTCCTCCCATGGTAGTATTACTCGAAATATCTTTGGCAGGTGCCGGATAGGGCAACATATCCGTATGCACGGGTGAGCCGGCTTTGTCGGCTTCGCGTTGAACAGACCAGATGTATTCGCCGGTGTTCGAAGCAGCTCTCAGTTCTGCATACGAACCGAACAACTTGAATGCTTTGCTGGAGTATACAGCTTTGGCTGTTTCGTAAGCCTTCTGATAATACTCATTTCCTTTCTGGAGGGGGAATCCGGCCATAGTAAGATACACCTTAGCCAGGTATGACTTCACAGTACCTTTGGTCACTTTACCGCTGGTATTAGTCCAGTCCATGTCCTTCATCAGGTCGTCGGCCTTGGTCATATCCGCTTCGATCTGTACGTACACATCGGCAATGGGAGTCAGCTCAATTTCTACCTGAGACAAATCGGAAGTACTGGCCAGTTTCAAAGGTACCGGACCGTAGAGACGTACCAGGTTGAAATAGTTGTAAGCACGCAGGAAATAAGCTTGTCCCAGCAAATCATTTTTCCGGCTTTCGCTCAAAAGTCCTTCAGCCATAGATTCCAGTCCTTCGATGGTGCTGTTACAGTTCTCGATGGCTTTGTAGGCTGTTTCCCACATTTTTTCAATGTATCCGTTGTTGTCGGCTACAGTGAGGTTCATGGCTTGTGCCATGTCTTGTGTACCCGATTTACCACGCGGACGTTCGCCATAACCTGACATGTACTCCATGAAAAGGAATGTCTGTGAACCGATTTCTATATCTCCATTGAAGATATCGTCCAGGTAAGTGTACAATCCATTTACCGCAGCAACTGCCTGCCCTTCGTTTTTGAAGTACGAGTCAGGGTTGAGAAATGTCTTGGGATCTTCTTCAAGGAATGCATCGCATGAAGTGACCATGACCGCCAGGGCCATTAACCAACTTATATTTTGAATATATTTTTTCATATTGTCTATATTAATTTCTTAGAATACAACCTTCAGATTAGCCGAGATAGTCGTCGGACGAGGATATGCGTAGAAGTCGATACTCTGACCGGTATCGGTGTTGAACGCACCTACTTCGGGGTCATAGCCCGGATAGTTGGTCAGCACGAATACATTTTCAGCCGATACGCCCAATGAGAGGCTGTTCACTTGCTTGAGCCATCTCAGCACCTTAGGACTGAATGTGTACGAGAGCGCAATGTTGCGAACGCGCAGGAAGTCGCCCTTATGAAGCATGTGCGAGTCTTTCTCGTTTTCACCGAAATAGCTATCCGAAGGCAGACGTAAAGCTGCGATCATGGTATTCTGGTTTTCGGGAGTCCATGCATTGAGGATAGTACGAACGTTGTTGCTGTACAAAGGTCTGTTTTCCAACATGGAGTTGGTGATGTCCATGATCTTGAAACCATACGTATAGTTCAGGTCCACCATCAAAGAGAGTCCTTTGTAGCTGAACGTGTTGACCATCGTAAGGCTTCCCTTCGGAGTACCGCTACCCATGATCTGACGGTCGTTCTCGTCGATCTTATAGTCTTTGTTCACGTCTTCGTACTTGATATCGCCCGGCTTCTTGCCATACTTGGCAGCTTCGGCAACTTCGGACAAGCCCCAGGTACCCAGTCTTCTGTATACATAGTATGATGCCCATTTCTCACCTTCGCGAGCGATGGTGTTGTTTCCGGTATCGATGGTTTCGCCATTGATATCGGCTACTTCCAGCTTATTGGTAGAGAACACCAGGTCGGTCACCCACAGGAAGTCACGGTTGTGAATGTTGCGTGAAGTAACGGTTGCCTCGAAACCTTTGTTGACAATCTCACCCAGGTTGGTCCAGGTATTGGAATAACCGGTGGTGTAAGGAACTTGTTTCTGGAACAGCAGGTCACGGGTGGATTTGCGGTAGTAGTCCAGGATCACTTCCAGACGATTGTCAAAGAAACTCAGGTCCAGACCCACGTTGAACTGATGAGAAGATTCCCATTTCAGGTCTTTATTACCCAGGTTGGTCAGCACTACATATGAATCCAAAGACTTATTGAATACAGTAGAACCGTTGCCGTACTGAGAAATAGTACGATAGTTAGGAATAGAAGCATTACCTACCAAACCGTAGCTGGCTCTCAACTTAGCCTGTGAAACAACATCCTTGAGAGGCTGGAAGAAGTTTTCTTCCGACATACGCCAGCCCAATGATGCCGACGGGAAATAACCATACTTATTATTGGCACCGAAGTTAGAAGCACCGTCCATACGGAACGTAGCACCCAACAGGTAGCGATCGCGGAAACTGTGGTTCATACGGAAATAATAAGAATTCATCGTATTCTGGTTCATGCCCGAACGGGGTTCATGCCAAGTAGTTCCTGCCGACAGGTTGTAATACTCGAACGAATCGTCAAAATATTGTTCCGAACCAGAAGAAGAGCTCTCTGAACGATTGTAGTACCAGCTGGCTCCCAAAATAAAGTTCGATCTCAGCTGACCTTTGAAGAATTCGTCGGTATACGTGAAGTAGTTTTCACTGGTCAACTTCAGTGCATCTGAGTTCGAGATATCGGCATATCCACCATTGTTTTCACTGATATCGAAAAGACCTGCCTTGGCATAGCTCATTTCCTTGCGATTGGTAGCCTGGTAGTCACCTTGAGCAGTGAAGCTCAATTTCTTTGTAAAGTCAATCGTAGCATTGAGGCTGAACAGAGAGAAGTTGGACTTCCATTCGTTCTTTCTGTCGCGAACCACCAACAGCGGATTCTCGGCATTTTCAGACAACGGGAAATCGTGCTTACGTCCCCAGGTTCCGTCCTCGTAGTGAACGGGAACAATGGAGGGCATTTCGATCATGTTACGGAGAGCTCCCTGATTGAAAGAGCCTTCCATATCGTTGTTGTTTCCCGAACGGTTACCTACGGTAGCTACCAAGCCCACGCGCAACCAATCCTTGATTTTGCTGTTCACATTCAAGGTACCCGAGTAACGCTCGTAATTCGTTCCCTTGAGCAAACCATCCTGGCTCTGGTAACCCAAACTGGCGTATACGCTCGTCTTGTCATTGCTCGACGCAAACGACACAATATGGTCATTGGTTATAGCTGTTTGAGTCATTTCCTTCTGCCAGTCGGTATTGTACTTTGGCGAAGCGATCAGCAGACCATTCTCATCGTATTTGTAGTTATCTCCGTCTTTGGCATAGTAAAACAGATTCTCCATGGGAGTAGTCAAATGAGGCATTGTTTGTCCGCTGTAAGCGTAGGCACGTCTCTGTACTTCCATGTATTCGTCGGCATTCAGCATATCGAGCTTACGGCCCATGAAGCCGAATCCCATCTTGCCTTCGTATGTAATGGAACCTTTGCCTTCTTTACCTTTCTTGGTAGTGATCAATACCACACCGTTCGATCCTTGCGCACCGTACATGGCTGTAGCGGCAGCATCCTTCAACACGTCGATAGACTCCACATTGGCAGAGTTGATGATGTCGGGATCCACACCGATCACACCGTCGAGAACGTAGATAGGGTCTTTACCGGCATTGATAGATCCCAGACCACGCACACGCAGTGCCGACGTTCCACCCGGACGACCAGACATCGATACGTTCTGTACACCGGCTACCTTACCGGCTACGCTCTGCATGATGTTGAAAGCCGAAGCTCTCTGGGTCAACTCATCGCCCTTCACGGAGCTGACTGAGATAGACATATCCTTCTTAGCACGGGTACCGTAACCGATAACGACCACTTCGTCCATCAGTACAGCATCTACTTTCATAATCACGTTAAACTGTGTCCGGCTGCCGCTTGCGGGCAATTCCACTGTTTGCATTCCCACGTATGAGAATTGAAGTGTCTGAGCATCAGCGGGTATGCTAAGCGAAAAAGCTCCATCCATGTTGGTAATGGTACCCACAGTGGTACCTTTCACCATGACACCCGCCCCAATAATGGGCTCGCCGGCTTCATCTTTTACTACACCCGAAACGGTTTTTTTGTTTTGCATGGTTGCGTCCGAAGCAGCTTGTGCCTGAACTCCGCCAAGTAGCAGCAGTGTCAATAAGAACACCAGCTTTACACTCTTTCGCATGACGCCAAGTGCATTCGCTCTCTGTTTTTCTTTCATATTATGAACAATTTTAAAATTATTAAAGAGTTTGCATCTATTTATCAGTAATTTACTAATACGAACGACCCACCAACGGGCTACCACCAAACCTTTTTTAATAAAAGTTATATTTTAACAGTAATACATCGTACATTATCCCAGGGGCTGTACAAGCAATCGTATTCGCACAAGAAATCACCGTCCCCCGCGGAAGGAGGCGAAAGATGAGATGTCTTTTTTGGGGGAAGGTGTAGCAATTTTTCTGGAAGTTCCGCCTTATTTGAAACGCTTCAGCTGAGTTTTCTCAAAGATCCATTCGGGGGTATAGAGTTTCGGGGTGGAGCTATCTTCCAGAGAGTACCACGGCGAGAGGGTCCGGCTGGCCGGGTTCGTGAGTATATGTATCTGCTGGGCAGGCATATAGCTCTGAGCCAGCAGATAGACTTTCTTTCCGGTGGTGGGATGGACGGCTACGTCGACCACAATCACGGCATGTCCGGGCGAGCCGCCCTGAATGAAGACATCACCGATGGAAAGGGAGGAATACTCCACTTGTTGAAGCTCTTTGGAGAGCGAAGCCGTTCCGGCATACATGAACACCACGTCGAGGTACTTGCGAAAGGTGCGGTACGAATAGTCGGCACTGCCGGATGCCACCCACCACGACTTGTTGCCCTCTACTTTGATGCGCTGACCATCGGCCCACTTCCGATAAGCGGCCAGGAAGCCGTTGGTGAAGTGAAAGGCGATATCGGCATACCGTTTCTGCGCCCAGAGATGTTCGGCCCGCAAGCGGATGATGGCATCGGCACACTGCTGTAAGTCTCGATTGCCTATCTCCATATCGACCACCGCATAAGCGGCGGCCTGGTTCCGTTTCTCCTGTCCGTTGTAGAGCAACACTTTGCTTCCCGCAGGCAGCAAGGGCAACGAACGCAGGTAAGCAGCAAAGGAACCGGGGTCAACGGAAGAGCGGATGTATCCGGAGGGAGGGGTCACTCGGTCGGCCAGGGGTTGCGCCATCAAAGCAGCGCATGCCGACATGTTCAATAGAATTAATAGTAGTTTTTTCCACATAATCATAGTATTTGTGGCAAATGTAGCATTTGCCCGATAAGAAACAAGAGCTGTTCGGTGTTTTAACTAGGGGCATCCTATGTTTTAACACAGAAGAGAGGCGGGTATTCACCGGGCGAAATCCGGTATTCACCGATTTCCTGCTGTAAATCAGCGTAAAACTATATCCGGGAATGGAGAGAACGATTATCTTTGCATCAAAACTTACAAAACATTATGGAAAATAAACAACACTCTTGTTCCATGGCGCAGTCCGGCAAATACTGGGTAGCCGCCGCATTAATCATCACAGGTTCTTTACTGTTTCTCCGCAATGTGGGATGGATAGACTGGTATGTGTACAACCTGATTATATCCTGGCAAATGCTGATCATTGTCATCGGACTGTTCAACCTGAAGCATCGCCACTGGTTCACCGGAACGGTGCTGATAGCGGTGGGTGCCTGCTTCCTGGCTCCAAAGCTAGGTATACCCTGGTTCCCGGTACACATGTCACAACTCATCTGGCCGGCTGTGCTTATTATTTTAGGTCTGACGTTCCTTAATAAGTCGCAACACAAGACGAATCCCCGCAATCAGACGGAAGAATTCTCCCGCAACGACTACCAGTCGGCCGACGGCTATGTACGGGTGGACAATGCTTTCGGGAGCGTACGTCAGGTGGTACTCGACGAGCTCTTCAAAGGTGCTTTCATCCAGACCCGCTTCGGTGGAACCATCGTCGACCTGCGTCGCACGGAGATTGCCGAGGGCGAAACGTACATCGACATCGATTGTTCCTTCGGAGGTATCGAGATTTTCATTCCCTCGCATTGGAAAGTAGATATGGTGTGCGATGTCATGATGGGCGGTTGCGAGGACAAGCGGATGCATCACCCCAATCCGGACCAGAACCGGGTGCTGGTGCTTCGCGGGCATATCTCATTGAGTGGAGTTGAAATAAAGAGTTGATGGAACTGCATCCTCTTCACGATGAACCGAAAAGGCAGGTGGCAGCCCTCGTGCTGACCATCCTGCTGGCATTGGTGCAGTCGGCATTCCTGGAGCTATTTGCCCAGGCATCGCCCGCAACAGCCTTCGCCGACGGGTTTTTGTCGGTGGGGTTGCTTGTAGGCCTGGCCTACTGGGCATGGTACATCACGGAATTTGTTCCACTCCTGCCTACGCGTGCCTTGCTGACGGTCGTAGCCTTGCTGATCTGGGCTGCGGGATGCTATGCCATCCAGCACCTCATCGAATGGACGTTGCAGGAGCCGTACCTGGCTTTCCGTTACACGTTCCCATTCCGCATCGTTTTCGGAGTGCTGTTATGGAGTGTCATCATGCTGTGGTACCGCATACAAGTGCTTCGCACGGATCTACGAAACCAGGAAGACGAACCACCTGCCGACGAGTCGATGCTGATAGACCGTATTACCGTCAAAGACGGATCGCGCATTCACCTGGTCGAAGCGGAAAAGATACTGTACATACAGGCTTGCGGCGACTACGTAACATTGATCACTCCCGACGGGCAATACGTCAAGGAGCAAACGATGAAGTATTACGAGACGCATCTCCCGCCGGATCTCTTCGTACGCATTCATCGTTCGTACATTGTTAATGTGACACAAATATTGCGGGTAGAGTTATTCGGGAAGGAGAATTATCAGATGCTTCTGAAGAACGGTACCAAACTGAAAATGAGTATCTCAGGATATAGGCTACTGAAAGACAAACTGAATCTGTAAACAGTACAAACGAGTGAGTCCCCTTTAGAAAACGAGACTTTCTAAAGGGGACTCTCAATATATAAGCTTTTTGCCAATTACTTCACAGGCGTCTGCTCCAACGTAGCCACCAGGAAGTCATAGAACTTCTGTACCGTAGGAATCAATGCCCGTTCGTCCGGAGAGTGCGGCGAGCGCAGCGTCGGTCCGAAGGAAATCATATCCAGTCCCGGTATGATGGCACCGATGATGCCGCATTCCAGTCCGGCATGGATTACTTTGACCGCTGGTTCTACACCAAATTGCGCTTTGTAGGACTCCTTCATGGCATGCAGGATGGGCGATTCCACATTAGGTTGCCAACCGGAATAGCCTCCGGTCATCTCCACCTTCATGCCGGCCATGTTGAAGCAACATTCCAGACTGGTGGTGAGAAACTCCTTCATACTGTCACAAGAACTGCGGGCCAATATCTTGATTTCGGCTTTACCTCCACCTATTATAATAATAGCCAGGTTGGACGACGTCTCTACAGTGTCGGGCACTGTGGGAATCATACGCATCACACCGTTCTGGCAGGCGAAAATGGCATTGATCAGGTTGTCCTGAATTTCTTCGGGTACCTCGCCGGCAGGCAGGTCTACCCGTTCGGCTTTGAAGCTGATGGGGGTTTCGATGGCAGCATATTCTTCGTTGAACAGGTCTTCGCAGTATTTCACCAGCTCCAGCAGTTCGGCTTCGTTCTCGGCAGGAATGGTGAGCACGGCAGAAGCTTCGCGTGGGATGGCGTTGCGCATGTTGCCGCCTTCCCAGCAAGCCAGACGGGCTTCGTAGGTAGCCACGGCTTCGCGCACGAAACGAACCAGGAGCTTGTTGGCATTGCCGCGCCCTTCGTTGATTTCCAGTCCGGAGTGTCCGCCACGCAGACCTTTCAGCGTTACTTTTACGGCGATGTCGCCTTCTTCGGGAACTACTTCTTTGTATTCCAGCGAGGCGGTGACATCCATACCACCGGCACAGCCGATGTAGAGTTCGCCTTCGTCTTCCGAGTCGAGGTTGAGCATGATCTCTCCGTTCACCGTTCCGGGCTTCAGGCCGAAAGCACCGAACATACCGGTCTCTTCGTCCTTGGTGATGAGTGCTTCGAGCGGACCGTGTCTCAGGTCGGTAGCTTCGAACACAGCCATGATGGCAGCTACACCCAAGCCGTTGTCGGCACCGAGGGTGGTACCTTTGGCTTTCAGCCAGTCGCCATCCACGTATGTTTCAATGGGATCTTTTTCAAAATCGTGTACGGTATCGTTGTTCTTCTGCGGCACCATGTCCATGTGTGCTTGCAGGATTACACCTTTGCGGTTCTCCATGCCCGGAGTGGCGGGTTTGCGGATAATCACGTTGCCTACTTCGTCTACGAACGTTTCCAGTCCGAGGTCTTTACCAAACTTTACCAGGAAATCGGTCACCGGCTGCATGTGTCCCGAAGGGCGTGGGATACGGGTCAGGGAATAGAAATGCTTCCACACGTTCTGTGGTTGCAGAGAAAGAATTGTATTCATAACTGATCGTTTTTGGGTATTAGTTTCGCTTTCTATAGGCAAGCGACAGAGCCGCCATACCATATATGCCCAACAAAACTACTAAAAATGTCTGAATACCATGCACTATCAAGGCAAATATTCCTGCATCGACCGAATTTACTCCGTAAAGCATCATCATGGAGATGACGGCGAAGTGCCACGGACCGGCACCATTGGGCGTGGGCACGATGACGGCGAACGTTCCGCCGACAAACATCACCAGGGCAGCCATCGCACCGAGGTCGTCGGTAAAGTCGAAACAGAAGAAAGTGAGGTAGAAGTGCATGAAGTAGCATCCCCAGATGAGGACTGTATAGAGGATGAAGAGTGGAATGTTCCGTACGTCCTTCAGCGAGATGATGCCTTGCCATACATTAAGAACAATGCCTTTCACCTTCTCGAAGAACGACAGGGCGCGCATCAGGTAATACAGCAGTACGCCTACCCCGATAAGGCAGCCCAGGATAATATAGAATTCAATGGAATTGAACCACTTCAGCAGAGAGGAGATATCGGTTCCGGTATTGATGAAGAACGACTTGAACACAGGCAGTTGCAAGCACAGTGTCACCCCGGTAATGAGCCCGATGCAAAGCGTATCGATCAGCCTTTCCGTAACTACCGTACCCAGTGATTTGGAGAAAGAAACGTCGTCATACTTGGCCAGGATGCCACAGCGGGATACTTCGCCCATACGCGGCAGAATCAGGTTGGCAGCATAGGATACAAACACGGCATTGACACAATCGGTCGTCTTCGGATAAGCCCCCAACGGTTCCAACGTCTGCTTCCATCGCCAACCGCGAAACACGTGACTAAATACCCCGAATATCAACGAAAGAAACATCCACCCCCAGTTCATATCGTGCAGCAGCACCTCACCTGCTTTGGCAAAGGGAAAGTTGCGGTACACCCAGAAGAGTATAAATCCTCCCAGAAGCAAGGGTAATGTTATTTTTAGGGCTTTTTTAAACAGTTTCTTCATGCTGATTTACTCATTCTTCATATAAAAGAACTACCTTTGTCGACTGCAAAAGTAGTTAATTTGTTGATACATGAGAGTAGTAAAGCCCAAAAAGTTTCTCGGACAGCATTTCCTGAAAGATCTGAAGGTCGCTCAGGGGATAGCCGACACAGTCGATACCTTCCCCACACTTCCTATACTGGAGGTTGGCCCCGGTATGGGGGTACTCACCCAGTTCCTCGTGCAGAAAGAGCGGTTGCTCAAGGTGGTAGAGGTGGATTTCGAGTCGGTGGCGTACCTGCGGGAGGAGTATCCGGCCCTGGAAGAGCATATCATCGAGGACGACTTCCTGAAAATGCGTCTGGACCGCCTGTTCGACGGTGGACAGTTCGTGCTGACGGGCAACTATCCGTACAACATATCCAGCCAGATATTCTTCAAGATGCTGGAATACAAAGATTTGATCCCTTGTTGCACGGGGATGATCCAGAAAGAGGTGGCCGAACGTATCGCCGCCGGACCGGGCAGCAAGACGTATGGCATCCTGAGCATATTGATACAGGCCTGGTACCGGGTGGAATACCTCTTCACGGTGAGCGAGCATGTATTCAATCCGCCCCCCAAGGTGAAGAGTGCCGTGATACGGATGACGCGCAACGAGACGCACGACTTGGGTTGCGACGAGAAACTCTTCAAGCAGGTAGTGAAGACCACCTTCAACCAACGCCGGAAGACGCTGCGCAATTCCATCAAGCCTATTCTGGGTAAGGAGTGCCCGCTCACAGAGGATGCCTTGTTCAACAAGCGCCCGGAGCAACTATCGGTACAGGAGTTCATCGACCTGACCAACCGGGTAGAACGTGCCTTGGCCGAAGCCAGTGAGAAATAAAAAGAGTAGGTAACGATTAAAAGACGAGTGAGTATGGAAATTACTGAACAATATATCGACCACGTCAAAACGCTGATCGAGCAAAAGGAGGGCGATCCGATCAAGGAACTGCTCACCGACCTCCACCCTGCCGACATTGCCGAACTCTGTAACGACCTGACGGCGGAGGAAGCAAGGTTTATCTACCGCTTGCTCGACAATGAAACGGCTGCCGACGTGCTCATGGAGATGGACGAGGATGTACGTAAGGAGTTCCTCGAAATCATCCCTTCGGAAACCATCGCCAAGCGGTTTGTGGACTACATGGACACGGACGACGCCGTAGACCTGATGCGTGAGCTCGACGAGGAGAAACAGGGGGAGATCCTCTCGCACATCGAAGATATCGAGCAGGCAGGCGATATCGTAGACCTGTTGAAGTACGACGAAGACACGGCCGGTGGTTTGATGGGTACGGAAATGGTACTTGTGAACGAGAACTGGAGTATGCCGGAGTGCTTGAAGGAGATGCGCGAGCAGGCCGAAGAGTTGGACGAGATCTATTATATATATGTGATCGATGACGACGAACGACTCCGCGGTATCTTCCCGCTGAAAAAGGTAATCACCTCCCCTTCGGTATCCAAAATAAAGCACGTGATGCAGAAAGACCCGATCTCTGTACACGTGGACACGCCCATTGAAGAGGTGGCTCAGATCATCGAGAAGTATGACTTGGTGGCCGTGCCGGTACTGGACAGCATCGGACGGCTCGTAGGACAAATCACCGTTGACGACGTGATGGACGAAATCCGCGAACAGGCCGAACGCGACTACCAGCTGGCTTCCGGTCTCTCGCAGGACGTAGAGACGGACGATAACGTGATGCGTCAGACTACTGCCCGTCTGCCGTGGCTGCTCATTGGTATGATCGGCGGTATCGGCAACTCCATGATCCTGGGCAACTTCGACACCACTTTTGCTGCTCACCCCGAAATGGCACTCTACATCCCGCTCATCGGCGGTACGGGAGGAAACGTCGGTACACAGTCGTCGGCCCTCGTGGTACAAGGTCTGGCCAACAGCTCACTCGACTCCAAAGACACCTTCAAGCAAGTGGCCAAAGAAGCCGTCGTGGCTCTGATCAATGCCACCATCATCTCTATGCTGGTGTACACATACAACTTCATCCGGTTCGGGGCCACAGCTACGGTTTCCTATTCCGTATCTATCAGCCTGTTTGCGGTAGTAATGTTTGCTTCCATCTTCGGCACGCTGGTTCCTTTGACACTGGAAAAGCTGAAGATTGATCCGGCCATTGCCACCGGACCTTTCATCTCCATTACAAATGACATCATTGGTATGATGCTTTATATGGGATTTACCGTTCTATTATCGTAGAAAAGCGGTTAATCAGAAAAAAAAAGTGAAAAAACTATGAAGTAAACGTTTTATTTCATTTATTTGTGGGTTAAAGTATTCAAGGACCCCGCTCCTTATCTCAAAAAATGTAAAGACAATGATGGACTCTCATGACACTAATCTGCCCTTGGAACAAGGGAAATTAGAAGAAGAAAAACAAGTAATCGAGGCTTCCGAGGCAACTCCCGAAGTAACTCCTGAAGTGATTTCCGAAGTGATTTCCGAGGTAGCTCCTGAAGTAATTCCCGAGGTAATTCCCGAGGTAGCTCCCGAGGTAGCTCCCGAACCTGCGACTGAACCTGTAGCTGAACCTGTGGCTGAAGAAACAAACGTAGAAGAGCAAGAAGAATCGTCGCCCCGGTTACAAACCAAAGAGGACGTGCTGGCACGTCTGAAAGAATTTGCAGCAGATGCCGAAAACGCCAACAAACCGGAGATCGACGCATTGAAGCAGACTTTCTACAAGTTTCACAACGCCGAGCAGGAAGCTGCCAAGAAAACATTTATAGAGAATGGAGGGGAAGAAGAGAAATACGAACCGGAACCGGATGCCTTGGAAGAAGAGTTCAAGAACATCATGAGTACGATCAAAGAGAAACGAAACCTGCAAGCCAACGAACTGGAAAGAATCAAGGAGGAGAACCTGCAGATCAAACTCTCGATCATCGAAGAATTGAAAGAACTGGTGGAATCGCCCGATGACGCCAACAAATCATACACGGAATTCAAGAAGCTGCAACAGCAATGGAACGAAACCAAACTGGTTCCGCAAGCCAAGGTAAATGAGCTTTGGAAGACTTATCAGCTGTACGTAGAGAAATTCTATGATATCCTGAAGCTCAACAACGAGTTCCGTGAATACGACTTCAAGAAGAATCTCGAAATCAAACAACGCCTCTGCGAAGCTGCCGAAAAGCTGTCCGAAGAAGAGGATGTGGTTTCGGCTTTCCACCAACTCCAGAAACTGCACCAGGAGTTCCGCGACACGGGCCCTGTGAGCAAGGATTTGCGCGAAGAGGTTTGGGCACGTTTCAAAGCTGCCTCGACTGTAGTCAACCGTCGCCACCAACAGCACTTCGAGGAATTGAAGGAGGGTGAGCAACTCAACCTGGATCAGAAAACGGTCATCTGCGAAATCGTAGAAGCCATCGAATATACCGAACTGAAAACATTCAACGTCTGGGAGAACAAGACTCAGGAGGTCATCGCCCTGCAAAACAAGTGGAAAACCATTGGCTTTGCCCCGCAGAAGATGAACGTCAAGATCTTCGAACGCTTCCGCCGTGCCTGCGACGAGTTCTTCAAGAAGAAGAGCGAGTTCTACAAGGTGCTGAAGGAGAACATGAGCGAGAACCTCGAAAAGAAGAAGGTTCTTTGCGAGAGAGCCGAGGAACTGAAAGACAGTACGGACTGGAAAGCCACTGCCGACTTGCTGACCAAGCTGCAGAGGGAATGGAAAACCATCGGCCCGGTAGCCAAGAAGCACTCGGACGCCGTATGGACTCGCTTCATCGCTGCCTGCGACTATTTCTTCGAACAAAAGAACAAGGCCACCCACTCGCAACGTTCGGTGGAAGTGGAAAACATGGAGAAGAAGAAAGCCATCATCGACCAGCTGAACACCATCGAGGAAGGCATGGATACGGACGAAGCCAACAAACTGGTACGGGAACTGATGAAGGAGTGGAACAACATAGGACATGTACCGTTCAAGGAAAAAGACCGGTTGTACAAGCTATACCATACTGCCGTAGACCAACTGTTCGCACGTTTCAACATCAGTGCATCGAACAGAAAACTGAGCAATTATAAATCGAACGTCAGCAGTTTCCAGAGCAGCGGCCCGCAGTCGTTGTACAAAGAACGTGAGAAGCTGGTGCGTGTATACGAGAATATGAAGAGCGAGCTCCAGACGTATGAGAACAACCTGGGATTCCTCTCTTCTTCGTCCAAGAAGGGCAACAGCCTGCTTACGGAACTGAACCGCAAGGTAGAGAAACTGAAATCGGAACTGGAACTCATCCTGCAGAAGATCAAGGTTCTCGATGAATCCATGAAGGAAGAACAATAAGAGTCATCTATAAAATACGAAGGGCGCAACCTGACCAGGTTTGCGCCCTTCGTATTTTATGCCTGCTTTACTTATCAAGCCGCACAGCCTTACCTGTTTTCGAACTCTTGATAGCCGCTTCCAATATACTGACTACCACCAAATTGTTTTCGAGGGAGGACAGGTCAGTAGGCTGCACCTGAATCTCATTCCTGACCACCGCCTTCAGGTAGTAAAAGGAATCATTATAGGGTGCTTCCAGCCGGGGTGCATCCCTGCTTGTTTCTTTATTACCGCTATATACACGCATGGCCGTGGAAGTGTCCTGGTAGATGTATCCTTTACTTCCGTAAATATGCATGTCTTTCCGGTTCATGGGCCAATTCCAGGAAGCCATGATTTGTACGGTGGCCGACGGATATGTCAACACAATCGTGGCATCATCGTCCACAAGAGGGTAGATGTCCGGTTTCTGCTGTTGCAGCACGGCGTATACACTGAGCGGTTTCTGACCGTTCAACAACCAGGTAGCCAGGTTGGCACCGTAACATCCAAAGTCTATAACAGCCCCTCCGCCATTCAGCTTCGGGTCGGTGAGCCAATCCGTGAACTCCTTCCCGCACTTTATTTCAAACGGTCCTTGATGCCCGTCGTACACATTCATGCGGGTAATGGTTCCGATAGTACCCTCTTTCACCTGTTTGTAAGCCTCGTGATTCGCAGCGTACCAGGTAGTTTCATAATTGGTAAGCAGGTGAATGCCATACTTCTTAGCCAGATTCGCCATTCGGGTAGCATGCTCCATGTTCACGGCCAACGGTTTTTCCACCATGACATGAATGCCTCTCGGGGCACAAGCTTCGACCACCCGCAGGTGATCGTAAATAGATTCGTATACGATGACAGCTTCCGGCTTGGTCTCGTCGAGCATTTTCCCCAGATCGGCATAGAAAAGCGACTCCTTTACTTTCTCGCGGAGGGGATTATTCGCCCGGAGCTGATCGTCTTTCTCGGCCACTCCAACAATGGTAAAGTCGCCCCGGTCTGCCCGGTTTACCACCTCCCAGATATGCCCGTGCGAAACACCGGCTACACCGATACGAAGTGGCTGACTGTTCTGCCCCACAGCACAGAGAGGCAGGACAAGTAAAACAAATGCCGAAAGCCGGCGGAAAATTCTGTAACTATTCATACTCATCAGGGATATTAATTATTCTGACAAAAATACACAAAAAAAGTGCATAGTCATCAAAAAGAATGTACTTTTGCTTATCACACTTCAATCAATGCTTATGAAACAACTTATCTCCCTCCTCGTAGCACTGTTGCCGGCAGCAGCCGGACTGCAGGCACAGAACACATCCGTGACCAGCATTCTCGAGATTATGGACATCAGTAAGGGCACACGGACAGTTGTGAAGGAATTTCCTTACTTGATAGAAGCCCCCAACTGGACGCCGGATGGCAACTGGTTGGTCTACAACAGCCAGGGAAAGCTGTACAAAATTGCGCCCGGACAGCCGGGAGAACCACAAGAGATCAACAGCGGATATGCCACCAATTGCAACAACGACCATGTGATATCGGCCGACGGAACGCAAATAGCAGTCAGTCACGGCACCAAGGAAGACTGGCAATCGCGCATCTACACCTTCCCTTGGGGAGGCGGAACGCCCCGGCTCATCACCCCGATGGGACCGAGCTACCTGCATGGTTGGAGTCCGGACGGACGGGAACTGGCTTATTGCGCCGAGCGCAATGGCAATTATGATGTCTACACCATACCTGCCGAAGGTGGAGTGGAAGTGCGACTCACCACAACCGAGGGTCTGGACGATGGTCCGGAATATTCCCCTTGCGGACAATACATCTGGTTCAATTCCGTACGCACCGGACTGATGCAAGTGTGGCGGATGAAGGCCGACGGGACGGAACAAATCCAAATGACCTTCGATGAAACACGCAACTCCTGGTTTCCGCACATCTCTCCGGATGGAAAGCAAGTGGTGTTCATCGCCTATTACAAAGGCGACTTAGAACCCGGGCAACACTTAGCCAATAAAAACGTGGAACTGCGCATGATGCCGGCCGAAGGTGGAGAACCGCGTACACTCGCTAAACTCTTTGGTGGGCAAGGAACCATTAACGTCAATTCCTGGTCGCCGGACAGCTGCCGGTTTGCCTTTGTTAGTTACCGTTTGAATCAGAACCAGCAGTAAAGCAAGGCTTTACGGGGCTTGTTTTAGGTACTCTACAAGGGAATGTAATTTGCCCCTCCACATCCTCCAACCCTCCCCAAACGTCCTATTCATCGGCGTTTTGGTATGAAGGGGCGGGTCTTCACCCGCCCTTCACGGGGTTCACGTGTAAAAAACCAATTAATCACCGAACGAGTGCTCCATTGCCGTCGGTTTCAACCGACGGTTTAGATAATGAGGAGCGAAGCGACCTTCCTTTGTGGGTTTTAACCCCAGGTTTCTGATTCACAAAACTGTATCAAGCCTGGGGTTAAAACCCACAAAGGAATACTGATTTTAAACTGCTTTCAGCAGACCGTCGGTTAAAGAGGGTGTGTCAAAAGTCCCATTTCTTTTTGAATAAGTTACAGTTTAAAAGTTACTGATTTAGAAAGCCCGAATGGGCTTTAACATGGATAACCCCGGGTAAAACCCGGGGTAGAGGAATCCCTCCCTTATAACAACCCCGAGAGGGGTTGAACCCACTTCGGGGTTCATGTTGGGGTGGTTAGCTAGCACCCCGGGTTGCACCCGGGGTTATCCATATTTTACCCCTATCGGGGTAATTGCTTACAATTCATAACTGCCTC
>JAVBUC010000065.1:0-32104 GCA_031555765.1 Bacteroides sp.
TTTTCGAGATAAACGGGCAGGAATTTGCCGATGTCGTCACGCGAATAGCCGAAAGTCATTTGCGTGAGGTCGTTGGTTCCGAACGAGAAGAACTCGGCAGCTTCGGCGATGCGGTTGGCGGTGAGCGCCGCGCGCGGAACTTCGATCATCGTACCGACTTTGAAATCGATGTGGTCGTTGCGTTCGTCGAAAACTTTTTGAGCGGTTTCGCGGATGATCTTTTCCTGCAACTTCAATTCGTAAAGAATCCCCACCAGCGGAACCATGATTTCGGGAATAGCTTCGATGCCGCGTTTTTTCAGATTCAGCGCCGCTTCGATGATCGCGCGGGTCTGCATTTCGGTGATTTCGGGATAGGTGTTGCCCAAACGGCAGCCGCGATGACCGAGCATCGGGTTGAATTCGTGCAGCGACTCCACTTTTTCTTTCACTTTCTGTGCCGAGATACCCATCACTTTTGCCATTTCGGCTTGACCTTTTTCGTCGTGCGGCACAAATTCGTGCAACGGCGGGTCGAGCAAGCGCACGGTCACGGGCAATCCCTGCATGGCTTCGAAAATGCCTTCGAAGTCGGCGCGTTGCAACGGAAGAAGTTTTTCGAGCGCTTTGCGGCGTCCGGCTTCGTCGTCGGCCAAGATCATTTCGCGCATCGGAATAATCTTTTCGCCTTCGAAGAACATGTGTTCCGTACGGCACAGCCCGATGCCCTGTGCGCCGAATTCGCGCGCCACTTTCGCGTCGTGCGGCGTGTCGGCGTTGGTGCGAACCTGCAAACGGGCGTATTTGTTGGCCAGATGCATCAATTCGCCAAAGTCGCCGCTCAATTCGGCTTCCTTGGTCTTGATTTGACCTTCGTATACGTTACCGGTCGATCCGTCGAGCGAAATCCAGTCGCCTTCCTTGTATGTCTTGCCTTTGGCGGTCATGGTGCGGGCCTTGTAGTCGATCACGAGGCTTCCCGCGCCCGACACGCAGCATTTGCCCATTCCGCGGGCAACAACGGCGGCGTGCGAGGTCATCCCGCCGCGAGCGGTGAGAATACCCTGTGCCACGTGCATTCCTTTCAAATCTTCGGGCGACGTTTCCACGCGCACCAGAATGGTTTTCTTTCCGGAAGCGGCCCATGTTTCGGCGTCTTCGGCAAAGAATACGATCTGTCCGGTGGCGGCGCCGGGCGATGCGGGCAATCCCTGCGCAATCATCGGAGCTTTTGCCAATGCGCCTTTGTCGAAAACGGGGTGCAGCAACTCGTCCAATTTTTGCGCTTCGCAGCGCAACACGGCGGTTTCTTCTTCAATCATGCCTTCGCGGAACATATCCATCGCAATTTTTACCATTGCGGCGCCCGTACGTTTGCCGTTGCGGGTTTGCAGCATCCAGAGCTTGCCGTCCTGAATGGTGAACTCGATGTCCTGCATGTCTTTGTAATGCGTTTCGAGATGTTTTTGCGTGTTGAACAGTTCCTTGTAAACTGTCGGCATGGCTTCTTCGAGCGAAGGATATTTGGCGGCGCGTTCTTCTTCGGATACGCCGGCTAATTTGGCCCAACGTTGCGAGCCGATTTTGGTGATCTGTTGCGGAGTGCGGATACCGGCCACCACATCTTCGCCTTGAGCGTTGATCAGGTATTCGCCGTTGAACAGCGCTTCGCCCGTTCCGGCATCGCGCGTAAATGCTACGCCCGTAGCCGAATTGTTGCCCATGTTGCCGAATACCATCGCCTGCACGTTCACGGCAGTGCCCCATTCGGCGGGAATTTGGTTCAGTTTGCGGTAAAGGATTGCGCGATCGTTCATCCAGCTTCCGAAAACGGCCATCACGGCACCCCAAAGCTGTTCCCACGGGTCGGTCGGGAAATCCTTTCCGGTTTTTTCCTTAACGGCTTTTTTGAAACGAGCCGTCAATTCTTTCAAATCGTCGGTAGTGAGATCGGTATCGAGTTCCACGCCTTTTTCTTTCTTCATGTGGTCGATAATTTCTTCGAACGGGTCGTGGTCTTCTTTCGAAACGGGTTTCAGGTCGAGCACCACGTCGCCGTACATCTGCACGAAACGGCGGTACGAGTCCCATGCGAAACGGCCGTTGCCGGTCTTGCGAACCATGCCTTCTACCACTGCGTCATTCAGTCCGAGGTTGAGGATGGTATCCATCATACCCGGCATCGAAGCGCGAGCACCCGAACGAACAGATACGAGCAGCGGGTTCTCGATGTCACCGAATTTAGATTTCATCAAGTCTTCCAGCAAAGCAATCGCTTTTTCTACGTCAGCTTTCAGAAGGGCTACCACCTGGTCCTTGCCCAGCTCGTAGTATTCGGAACAAACATCTGTTGTAATTGTAAAGCCCGGAGGAACAGGAACCCCGATAAGGTTCATTTCGGCAAGGTTAGCTCCCTTGCCACCCAATAGGTTTTTCATGCCGGCTTTTCCTTCTGCCTGGCCGTTACCAAAGGTGTAAACTCTTTTTTTGTCCATAATAGTGTTTTAAAGTTATAAAGTTTTGAATCTTCAATTCGTAGAATCTTTGCGCAAAACTATACATAATTCATTAACTTAAAAACTTTTCGCATGAAAACTTTTCGTACAAATGCAATTTCGAGATAGCAATTTGGAATATTTCACTTGCGGTATAAGTTTTTCAGAAATTATGCCTACTTTTGCAGAGAATTTATTAGACTGGTGTAAAAGTGGCAAGAAATAAAAAAGAACTTCCCTTGCTTGAAAAGGTGAAGATTACGGACGTGGCTGCCGAAGGAAAAGCCATTGCGAAGATAGACGACCTGGTGATTTTTGTTCCATACGTAGCTCCCGGCGATGTGGTCGATCTGCAAATCAAACGAAAAAAGAACAAGTACGCCGAGGCCGAAGCGGTTTACTTTCATGAATACTCTCCCTTACGTGCCGTGCCGTTTTGCGAACATTACGGTGTCTGCGGCGGTTGCAAATGGCAAGTACTCCCTTATTCCGAACAAATCAGGTACAAACAGCAGGAGGTGGAAAACAACCTTCGCCGCATCGGGCATATCGAATTGCCGGAAGTGTCGCCTATTCTCGGTTCGGAGAAGACGCAGTTTTACCGCAACAAACTGGAATTCACCTTCTCCAACAAGCGTTGGCTGACTTACGAGGAGGTGAAGCAGAATGTGGTATACGACCAAATGAATGCCGTAGGTTTCCACATTCCCGGTGCATTCGATAAGGTATTGCCCATCGAAAAGTGCTGGTTACAGGACGACATCTCGAACCGCATCCGCAACGCCGTACGCGATTATGCCTACGAGCACAATTATACGTTCATCAACCTACGCACGCAGGAGGGTATGCTACGCAATATGATTATCCGCACATCGACTACCGGAGAGCTGATGGTGATCCTGATTTGCAAGATTGTAGAAGAGAGCGAAATGGTGCCGTTCCGGGAGATGTTGCAATTCATAGCCGACTCGTTCCCCGAAATCACCTCCTTATTATATATAGTAAACAATAAGTGCAACGATACCATCAACGACCTCGATGTACAGGTGTTCCGGGGGAATGATCACATCTTCGAGGAAATGGAGGGACTACGGTTCAAGATCGGACCGAAGTCGTTCTACCAAACCAATTCGGAACAGGCATACAACTTATATAAGATCACCCGCCAGTTTGCCGGACTCACCGGTAATGAGCTGGTGTACGACTTGTATACAGGTACCGGTACCATTGCCAACTTCGTTTCCCGTCAGGCTCGTCAGGTCATCGGTATTGAATATGTACCCGAGGCTATCGAAGACGCGAAAGTAAACTCGGCCATCAACGGCATCGAGAACACATTGTTCTTTGCCGGCGACATGAAGGATATGTTGACACAGGACTTCATCAACGAATACGGTCGGCCCGATGTGATCATCACCGACCCGCCCCGTGCCGGTATGCACCAGGATGTAGTCGACGTGATTCTGTTTGCCGAACCTCAACGCATCGTGTACGTAAGCTGTAACTCGGCCACCCAGGCACGTGACTTGCAGTTGCTCGATGCCAAGTATAAGGTGACGGCCGTACAACCGGTGGATATGTTCCCGCATACGCACCACGTGGAAAATGTAGTTTTACTTGAAAAGAGAGCCAACGATGAGTAAGAAGAAAGAGAAACCCACCGCCAATGAACGCCTGGAGCGGGCCGCCATACGTGCGAAAGCGAAATACACGGACTATCAGGTTCGCGAACCGATGGAGTTGATGGAATTCCTGGCTGCCAAGATGCCGGATGCCAGCCGCACGAAACTGAAGTCATTACTCAGCAAGCGGGTGGTGTATGTAGATAAGGTGATCACTACGCAGTTCAACTTCCCGCTAAAACCGGGCATGAAGGTACAGATCAGTAAGGAAAAAGGACGCAAAGAGTTTCGCAGCACCCTGCTGAAAATCGTATTCGAAGATTCATACATTATTGTGATCGACAAGCGCGAAGGGGTTCTCTCTATCGGCACCGATAAACAAAAGATACGTACCGCACACTCTATTCTGAATGACTATGTGCAGCGTTCGGCCAAGGAGAACCGGGTATATATTGTGCATCGGTTGGACAGAGACACTTCAGGTTTAATGGTTTTTGCCAAAGATGAGAAGACGAAAGTCCGCTTGCAGGACAACTGGGACAAGATTGTCACCGAGCGTCGCTACGTAGCCGTACTTTCGGGTGAAATGGAAAAGGACAAGGGAACGGTGACTTCCTGGTTGATGGACAACAAAGTATTCGTAACCTATTCCAGCATGACAGACAACGGTGGCGACAAGGCTGTGACACATTACCACACCATCAAGCGTGCCAATGGCTATTCATTGGTGGAGCTGGAGCTGGAAACGGGCCGTAAGAATCAGATCCGTGTACACATGCAGGACTTGAAGCATCCGGTCATAGGCGATGTGAAGTATGGCAATGGAGATAACCCGATTGGCCGACTGGCGTTACACGCTTTCAAGCTGAACTTCTATCATCCGTTAACAGGAGAACTGATGCGGTTCGAGACTTCTTATCCGGATGCTTTCCGTAAGTTGCTTCTCAGAGTACAGCCTAGCAAATAATAATTTACCACAGAGGACAATTAAATTTCCCGCATTCGGTCTTCGAATGCTGTCAGGGCGGCTTTGGCTCCTTCGCCCATAGAAATGACAATCTGTTTGAAAGGTACATTAGTCACATCGCCGGCAGCATAAACACCGGGTTGATTGGTACGGCAATGGGAATCTATCTCTATTTCCCCGAAACGGTTCACTGCTACGAAATCTCGAAACACCGAACTTTCGGGCGAGAGTCCTATTTGTACAAATACCCCATCAAGGGCTACATGACGCTCTTCGCTCGTATTTCTATCCTTAACCCGAAGGGCGGTTACGCGTTCACCATCGCCTACTACTTCCAGGGTTTGTGAAAAGAGGAAAATCTCTACATTCGGCAGAGACCGGGCTTTTTCTTGCAGCACCTGATCAGCCTTCAGCTCATCCAGGTATTCAAAGATAGTTACTTTCGAGCAGATACCAGCCAAGTCTATCGCAGCTTCGATGCCCGAGTTACCACCACCAATAACCGCTACGTGCTTTCCTTTATAAAACGGACCGTCACAGTGCGGGCAGAAAGCCACTCCACGGCCGATGTACTCCGTTTCGCCAGGTATTTGCAGCTTCCGCCAATTGGCACCGGTAGCAATGATCACAATAGGAGTGAGGAACTGTTCACCACCAGATGCTTGCAATACCTTCTCACTACCCTCTACGGCGATAGATTCTATATGACGATGCTCGAACAGATCGATACTGTAATGTTGCATGTGCAGTTTCAGGTTGGCAGCCAGTTGATCGCCTGTGGTATAAATGGTAGAAATCAGGTTCTCGATGCCCAATGTATCCTTTACTTGTCCGCCTAACCGTTCGGCCACAACAGCCACTTTCAGTCCTTTGCGAGCCGAATAAATAGCAGCCGATGTCCCAGCCGGACCGCCGCCTACTACCACTACGTCATAGGATCGGACAGTGGCTTCCGCTCCCGTACCTTCCATACCGTACTGTGCCTCCAGCTTCTGCAGCAACTCACCGAAGTCGGACTTGCCGCTATGCATCAACTTCCCGTCGGCAAAGACAGCCGGTACCCCTTGTATATGGAGTGCCTGCACTTCGGACTGGTTGATAGCCCCGTCCACCATCTCGTGATGGAGATTGGGGTTCAGGATAGCCATCAGGTTGAGCGACTGCACTACATCCGGACAGTTGGTACAGGTGAGTGATACATACGTGGTGAGGTTGATAGGACCTTTCAATGCCGTCACCCGTCGGCGGGTGGCTTCGTCGGGGAAGTTCTTTCCCTTGCCGTCACTGTTCAATATAGCCAGCAACAGGGAAGTAAACTCATGTCCATTGGGGATGCCCCGGAACTTGATACGCGTATCTTCCCCGTCCTTCAACAAAGAGAATTCCAACCCCGCACCTTCACGGAGCCTGCAGGAGAGATGATCCGAACAACCGGCGACATCATTGAGAAGTTCCAGTAGTTCGCTCCGGTTCTCATGCTGGGGCGATACGACAATGTCGAAAAGATAATTTGCCTCGAGTGAGGCAAATATATCTTTCAATTGTATGATGAATGATTGATCTAACATGCGGATTAAATTTTACCAACCAAATCGATACTGGGTTTCAGGGTTTCCTCGCCTTTTTTCCATTTCGCCGGACAAACTTCGCCCGGGTGACTGGCAATGAACTGCGCGGCTTCCACCTTACGGATCAATTCTTCCGCATTGCGGCCGATGCCGTTGTCATGAACCTCGGCTATCTTGACTTTCCCTTCGGGGTCGACTACAAACGTTCCGCGATAGGCCACACCTTCTTCTTCAATCATCACCCCGAAAGCACGGGAAAGTATCCCTGTATGATCGGACAGCATCGGGTACTGTATCTTGCGAATACTATCTGAAGTATCGTGCCAGGCTTTGTGTACGAAATGCGAGTCGGTGCTTACCGAATATATTTCTACACCCGCTGCCTGAAAACGATCGTACTTCTCGGCCATATCCACCAGCTCGGTGGGACAAACAAAAGTAAAATCGGCCGGATAGAAAAAGAAGATGGCCCACTTACCCAATATATCTTTGTGACTTACTGTTTTAAAACTACCGTTGTGATAAGCCTGCACGGTAAATTCAGGCAACTGCGAATTAATAATTGGTTGCATAATACGGTTTTTAAATGGTTAGTTACTAAATTCCATAGCTTGTATAGTGGCTATTCTATAAGATAAAAACAACCGGAACAGGCTTTTGTTTGTAATCGGCTGTGTCGTTATCTTTAATTAAAGACCAATACTACTCTTTCACCTTTTTGCAGTTCAATGTCGATATATTCTTTGATCTGGGTAAGAGATGCTTGTTTGCCACCACGCTGAAGACTTGCCTTGGTGCATCCCGTCGGCATCTTTATACGGATCTTCTTCGTGAATCCGCCTGTAATTGCTGACTCGGTAACTTTACCAGCCTTCCATGTTAAATCGACAGTAGCACCGCCACGTACCTTGAAACCATTCAGGCTACCGTTGCTCCAGGCATCGGGCAGGGCAGGAAGCAGGTTGATAAAGCCATCCTGACTCTGCACCAGCATTTCGCCGATACCGGCTGTTCCGCCCCAGTTTCCATCGATCTGGAAAGGAGGATGCGAGCAGAAGAGGTTCGGGAAGGTACCGCTACCATGCTGAGACGGGTTTTCCGGCGTATAAGCAGGTTGCAGTAGACTCTTGAAGAGCTTGTAGGCTCGGTTTCCATCGCCCAGGCGTGCCCAGAAATTGATCTTCCATGCCCGGCTCCAGCCTGTACCACCATCGCCGCGGCGTTCCAACGTTTGCCGACAAGCTTCGGCCAACTCAGGCGTGTTCACCAATGAAATCTGATTGCCCGGATGCAAGCCGTACAGTTGCGACACATGGCGGTGGTGCACATCTGTTTCCTCATAATCTTCGAGCCACTCCATCAGATAACCTTCCCGGCTGATCTGGTGCGGGGGAAGTTTCTTCACGGCAGCTGCCAGTTGTTTGCTGTATTCCTTGTCTGTCTTTAATATGCTTGCGGCTTCCATGACGTTGGTAAACAGCTCGCGTACCAGTTGGTTGTCCATCGTTGGTCCCATACAGATACTGATAGGTGTGCGGTCATCGCCTACATAGAACGCGTTCTCGGGCGATGAGGTGGGAGCGGTGACCAGCCAGCCGTGGGTGGGTTCCTGTACCATAGTAGACAGGAAGAACTCCGAAGCCCCTTTCAGTACCGGGTATATTTCTTTCAGATAGGTATTATCGCCGGTATAGAGATAGTGTTCCCACAAATGGGCACAGAGCCAGGCACCGCCTGTATTCGTTGCCCCCCAAGACGGATGTTCGCCGGGGGCGGTGAAGTTCCATACGTTGGTCATCATGTGCGCCACCCATCCCCGGGCATCGGCACCGTAGAACGCTTTAGCTGTTTGTTCGCCGCTCTTGACCAGCCCTTTGGTGAGCTCCGTGAGTGGCAGGTGAAGTTCCGACAGATTGCCCGGCTCCACCGGCCAGTGATTCATCTGTACATTGATGTTCAAGTGGTAGTCACCGTTCCAGGGAGTCTGCACATCGTTGGCCCAAAGCCCTTGCAGGTTGGGTGGGAGAGAGCCCGGCCGCGTACTGCTGATGAGCAGGTACCGACCGTAATTATAGTACAAAGCAGCCAGCGAAGGGTCTTCATTGTTTTGAAAACGGAGTATTCGCTCATTAATGGGAAGGTTTTCTGCTTTCGGATCGCCCTGGATGTCCAAGCTGACCCGGTTATACAATGCCTGATAACTTTTCACGGCTTCGTCTTCCAAACCTTCGAACGAACCAGTCATCACGCGGTTTATTAATTCCGTGGCTTTCTTCTCGTACGCATCCCCTTCGAAATAGGAAGTAGCCGAAGAAACCACAATCCACGCCTCGTCGGCCCGTTGCACCGAGATATTGTCCAGACCGAAGCCACGCAGGGCCTCTTTGCCGAATGCCTTAATGGCTACCAGGGTGGTATATTTCATGCCTTGATCGTTGCCTCCACCATTGTCGAGCGTACCGGAAAGCTTCAGACGAAGTTCTTCTTTATCAGGAGCACAACAAGGCTCAGCCGGTTTCTCACCATACATGGTGCATACGGTTCCACGTTCCTTCCGGTTCATGTGGAGCCGGAAGTCAATACTGCCCGGTTCGGAAGCTTGCAGACGGATAAGCATGATATCTTTGTCGCGCGACACGAAATAGGTACGTGTATATTGTTTTCCTTGCACATAATAGGTCGTGTAGGCTGTTCCTTGCTGCAGGTCGAGCCAACGGCTATAATCGCCTCCCCAGGGAGCGTGATGCTGGAATAATGGGCCTTTCCAACTGGCGGACGTTTCGTGACAATAGTCGATCTCCAAATCGCCCAGAAACTGGAAGTTGCCGAAGGTACCGCCTTTTTCCGGTTTCTTGGGCACGAAGTGTTTGTACATCATCTCTTGGGCTTCCTTGTTCTTGCCTTCGAAGAGCAACTGACGGATTTCGGGCAAGCATCGGGCAGCCTCCGGATTGCTGTAATCGACCTCGGAGCCACTCCACAACGTGATATCACTCAAGGCGATACGTTCTTTCTCGATACCACCATCGGGCATCATGCCCAGTCGGCCATTGCCCAGCGGAAAAGTTTCTTCCCATTGTGCGGCAGGAGCGGTGAAACTCATCGTCTGATTACGTGATTCTTGTGCGTGGAGGGTAATGCTGCAGGTGACGAACCATCCGCAAACGGCAACAAGTATGTGCATTCCTTTCATATCGTGTGTTTTTTAATTGATTTCTTATTTTCTCCCCAGGTCAGTCCAGTACCGAAGCTGTACATATTGCTCTCCGGTTTTCACATAACCGCTGTCGATCATCATCTCTTTAACCCGGAAAATCTCCAATCGGTAAGTGAGGTAGTGTACCACCGACTTTGGTTGTGTTTTGGCGAACTCCAGCAGATCTATTTTCCCGTTTTTATGAATGTTGACCCGGGCTTTGGCCGTGCTGATGCGCTTTAATTCCATTCCGGGCGGAACAGCGCGTTTATCCACCCAGAAAATAGCAGTTGCCTTTTCTATACTATCAGTTGAGGCTTCTATGTCTTCACCTTCTTCCGAAGAAGATGATTGCGGGCGTGAGTGACACGCTCCCAGCAACAATACAAGAAAGAACAGAACGTATACAGGTGTTTTCATATTGGTGGATTTTAATCGACCTGATTATTCACCGCTGCGAAAATCGCCCACACTGCTTTGTTCCAGGGTGACTTCTTCAAACAAACTGCTGCTTCCTTTGTCCATTGGACATTGGTTGCAGATGCCCACCCAAATTTCTTTCGGATAACTGTTCTTATAGAGACGTACCATTTGCCACTCTTTTTTGTCCAACGAATAGTAACTCGCTATAGTCTGAGCATCAGAGGAAATCTTCAAATATACCGAAGGGGCGGTGACCACATCATGGTTGTTATCGTCCGATGTTCCGGCTGTGCGGACAGTTACAATCCGGTGCATGCCGCGTTCATCCTGCTCGAAAGCGAATTTCTGCCACAGCGTATCATTAGAGAACACAAAAAGAGTGGCGGCATTGTATGTCCCTGTAGCAGTAAATCCGGGAGTGACTTTGGCAATCAACGTGAACGGCTTGCTATTGTCCACCTTGGTCAGCAGGATAGGAGCTGTGTTATTGGAAAGCTTTCCGTTAGGGTCGCAAAAGAAGTCTTTCTGCTCACCGCAACGGAATTCCAAAGACCCGTTTTCTTTCAACGTGACAAGTGTATCGGCCCCATTAATGGCTTTCGTGAAAACGATATTACCGAATTTGACTTCACACGTCGTACTGCCGCTCATATTCGAGGTGTTCTCATTCTCAACAGGTAAAGCATCATCTGACTCTTTTCCCGTGGCACTTTGTTTCACACAATTGGTAAGCAACAAGCAGCTGCTCAACATAAAAAGATAAATAAAACTTTTTTTCATATTGTATATCACTATTGATTGGTATTAAATACTGTACAGAAAAGTTCTGCAATATACGAAAAAATAGTGACGAATAAAGTAGTTTGGCTCCTGAATGTAAAAAGACATAGAATCTATTGGATAAAGTACCAAACATCAATCACAATTTATCAAATTGCCCACAAAATGGACTATTCGCTTTCACAATGCACGATATCAGCCTCAATAAATAACGCATACTTGCATGATTTTTGTTCATCTAAGTTTTTTTAAGAATAAATATACTGTATGAAAATACAAAAACAGAGATATTTTATGATTATTTATGGCTAAATATACGATTTTGATCGTAGAGCAAAGGAGCGTTGCCCGTAGAGGGAGAAGTCGTTGCCCGTAGAGGGAGAAGTCGTTGGCCGTAGAGCAACGACCCGAAGATTTTTAAAACCTTCGGGATTTACCTTTAATCTTCTGGTTTTAACTTCCATTGATGGTTTTTATTTCGTTTTTCCAACCAAATTAAATATATTATTTTCACACCGTATCAAAATATCAGTATACAAAAGAATATATATTTTATTGAATAATAATCAAAAAAAATGATATTAACGATATTTACTACCATAATAAAAACAGCAAAACCATAATGCTTCGATTTTTCCCCTATACTAACACAACAGAACCAAACGAAGCGATTGTAGCCCCATCTGTTTTGACGATTTGTCGAAAATGACATTTTGCCAGATTACCTATGAGCGAATGAATTATCCGGAACAGGTAGGTTATAAAAAATAATCGTCCGGTAAAGACTACCGGACGATTTTATTAGTATGATATTTAGTAATTAGTGCATTCCCGCTGCCGAAAGGAATACAGCAGCAATGGTTCCCCACATCATAATCATGAGAACAAAACCAATAACCATGAAAATAAGCGAAGCTTTGGCCCAGTTGGCCTTACTTACCGGTGCGTTACCTCCAAATGCCCATATACAAAGCATGATGATATTAACTAATGGAATAGCCATTAAAATGAGGGTGATGATCCAGTCACCAATAGTGACGACAGTCTGATTTGAACTGGGATACTGTTCTTGATTTTCCATAAACGATTGTGTTTTAAATAATTAAACGATTAATTAACTTTACATTGTGTGTTAATTTCCAAAGTTATCTTTTTTTACTTAAATTACCAAATACAAGGGAATAATTATTTTACACACCTTTTCGTGCCTTTCGCTGACAATACTTCATACAGACCGGATGTTTCATAAAGATAACCCTTTTTAATAAGAATTATTTAACGATTAACTTCTTTCTATACTATCTTTGGCGATCATGAAAAATATTGGCGAAGACACACTCCATGCTTTACGAGAAGGCAATCACAAAGCTTTCGAGGAAATCTTTGTCCTTTACTTCAATAAGATAAAAACATTCATTTCGGCCTATATTAAATCGGATACGGATACAGAAGATCTAACAGAAGAAATCTTTCTTAATTTATGGTATAACCGTGAATCGATCGATACTTCCAAATCGTTCAACTCCTATCTGCATACCATCGCGCGCCATGCAGCACTTAATTTCATAAACCATAAACTCGTTCAGGAATCCTATCAAAAGAATTACTCTCAACCGGATGCCGGATTCAGTTCGGAAGACGAACTGATAGCCCATGAAACTGCTTTGCTTATCGAAATGGCTGTGCAGAAAATGCCGGAACAGCGCAGACAAGTCTACAAACTGAGCAAAGAAGAAGGTCTGAAAAATGAAGAGATAGCCAAGCGGCTGAATACTTCTAAACGAAACGTAGAGAGCCAGTTAAGTCTCGCCCTGAAAGACATACGCAGAGCTATTTCCATACTGCTTTGTCTCATCCCCTGATTTTATTTTGCAAAAAAGTGGCATTTCTCCTTTGAGAAATGGCGGGTATACTTGTATTATATATAAGCATAGCAAAATAAGTATATGGAAAACGAGAAAAATACCCGCATATTCAAGATTCTCCGTCTGTATCTAAGAAACAGATTTTCTCCAGAGACGGAAGCGAAAGTTCAGCGCTGGTTCATCAACGAGAATGATTCTCCTGAGAAAGAAAAGGCCTCGCTGGAGTTTTGGGATGAACTGCCTGCTACGAAAGATTCCGGCACGTATGCTGCCCTCGACCGGGTGAACCGGAGAATAGGATATCCAGCCAGACAGGCAGTAAAAAGACCTTTATTCGCTATAATATCCCGTGTAGCGGCTGTGTCGATTCCTTTGTTACTCGTAGGAGGAGGATACCTGTTCTACACGCATACCCAAAATGCAATGGTAGAAGTATCTGTTGCCTATGGACAAACCCGGCACGTGTTATTACCCGACAGTTCCGAAATCTGGCTCAACGCGAGAACCAATATCCGATACCCGAAAAATTTCTCCAAAGCAGAAAGAGTGATACAGTTGGATGGAGAGGCCTACTTCTCTGTGAAGAAGGATAAAGCAAGACCCTTCATTGTACAAACCCAGGAGCTGTCTGTCAAAGTACTCGGAACCAAATTCAACGTGAAAGCTTATGCCGGCGATGAAAAGATAACCACCACGTTGACCAGCGGCGAAGTACAGGTAAGCACACACCACCATTCCCAGGTACTGAAACCCAATGAGAAACTAACGTACGACCGTCACACTGCTGCCATCAAGGTGGTAAAAGTCCCGTCCGAAGAAACAGACAGTTGGATATCCGGTCAATTACTGTTCAACAACAATTCATTGACAGAAATCATACTGACATTGGAGAGGCGTTTCGGCGTTTCGATTACCAATCAGACAGCCATTCCCGCATCCAGACTCTATACGGTTAAGTTTGTGAGGAACGAAACGATGGATGAAGTACTTCAGGTATTGGAAGATGTGATTGGTTTTAATTATCAACAGAATGGAACAAATATAATATGGAAGTAATCAACAAAAAACAAAAAGCCTATGAATAAAAAAGAGCCGGAAAGCAGCTTGCGACCCTCTTTCCGACTCTGAAAAACATTAAAACTCCAAGAACTGCGAAGTAAATGAAGTATTAACACTACAAATGTAATCAAATGAACCCAATAATAAAGAATCAATCACTTAGAATCACCTTTTTTATATTTTCACTCTTTTTGCTTTCGGGTATCACTGCTCAAAACACAGACAAAAAGATCACCATCCAGCGCAAAAGCATCTCACTGAAAGACGCTTTCGCCCTGATAGAGCAGCAAACCGGATACAGCATAGCCTACGAGCACTCCACCCTGGAACTGAACAAAAGCATCTCTCTATCGCTGAACGATGCGAGCCTGGACAAAGCCCTCAGTCAGATACTGACCGGAACCGGGCACACCTATAAAATCAAAGGCTATCACATCATTATCCTCCAGTCAAAGGAAGAAAAAAGTCCATCAAAAGCCGAAACCACTAACCTCACACAAACCATACGGGGAGTAGTAATCGATTCCAAAACGAATATACCCATCGAGTTTGCCACCGTCAGTCTGCAGGAAAATCCGTCCATGGGAGCAGTGACCGATAGCCTCGGACGGTTCCAAATTAAAAAAGTTCCGGTAGGAAGATATAACATACAGACCTCCCTGTTCGGCTATCAACCCCAAATCACCAACGAAATAGTGGTAACCTCCTCCAAAGAAGTAACCCTGGAAGTACTCCTGAGCGAGAATGCATTCCGGTTGGACGAAGTAGTGGTAACCCCAACGGTAAATAAAGAAGAATTGATCAATCCGATGGCCATTGCCGGCGGCCGCATGATCAATATGGAAGAAGCAGGCCGTTTTGCCAATGGATTCGATGATCCGGCACGTTTAGTCACCGCATTTGCAGGGGTGGCAGGAGAGATAGGTTCCAACGCGCTCATCGTCCGGGGCAACTCCCCGCAATACACCAAATGGCAACTGGAAGGTGTAGAAGTGCCCATCCCCAGCCATTTCGCCGATTATACCGGATTAGGCGGCGGATTCCTTTCCGCACTGAACGCCAATAATATTACCAACTCCGATTTCTACAACGGTGCTTTCCCTGCCGACTACAGCAATGCCCTGGCAGGTATTTTCGATATGCGGATGCGTGCAGGAAACAGCCAACGCTACGAACATTCCTTTCTGGTGGGACTGATGGGCATGGAGTTTGCTTCCGAAGGACCTATCAGTCGTTCCAAAAACAGTTCCTACCTCTTCAACCTCCGGGCATCCAACACCAGTCTGGTAACGAATGGAGATGCCAACCTGTCCTACGAAGACGTGTCCTTCAAACTCAATTTCCCCACGAAACATGCAGGTACTTTTTCTGTCTGGGGACTCGGGTTGCTCGACCGCAATAAATCCGTCGCCGAAGAAGACCCGTCCAACTGGGAAACCATGGGAGACAGGAGAAATGGTAAGGATGACCTGGAAAAATTCATGGGCGGATTCACGCATAAATACGTCCTTGACAACCGCACCAGCATCCAGTCCTCCTTGGTTTCGACTTATGCCGGCGACCATCTATGGATAGACCAGATAAAGCCCGGCGGTCAATCGGTTTGTGTGGCCGATATCAAGAACCGGAACCTGAACGTTATGGCATCGACTGCCCTTACCCGGAAAGTCAGTTCCCGACACACCAACCGCACAGGCATCCGGTTTACCCATCTGAGTTATGACCTGAACTACCAGGTCAGCCCCGCCATCGGATTGGACCAACCTGCCATACCCATCTCCAAAGGCAACGATAACAGCACCGTATGGTCGGCCTATACCACTTCGTTGTTCTCCTTCAACCGCCATCTGACGGGGACAGTAGGACTGAACCTGAATCATTTCGCCCTGACCAACGAATGGTCGGTAGAGCCACGCGCGGCGTTGAAATGGTCGCCGATAGACAAACATTCATTGGCTTTGGCCTACGGACTGCACAGCCAGCGGGAAAAGCTGAGTTATTATTACGTAGAGAAGACGGTAGACGGGAAGACCGTGACCAACAAGGATTTGGAATTAGCCAAAGCCCACCACCTGAGTCTGAGTTACAACTGGCGTTTGTCCTCCAACCTCAATCTAAAGGTCGAACCCTATTTCCAGTATCTTTTTCAAGTGCCTGTGGAAGAAGGGAGCACCTTCTCCATCATTAACCTCCAGGATTATTATCTGGATAAAATCTTAACCAACCAGGGAGCCGGAAGGAATTACGGGGTAGACGTGACATTGGAGCGTTACATGAAAGATGGATTTTATTATATGATCAGCGGTTCTCTTTTCAAATCCCAATACAAAGGTGGCGACGACGTATGGCGCAGTACCCGGTATGACAGGGGTTTTCTGCTGAATCTCGTGGCGGGCAAAGAGTGGATGGTGGGCAAGCGAAAGCAAAACACATTCGGTATCAACGGGCGTATCTTTGCGCATGGCGGAGACCGGTACACACCGTTAGACGAAGCCAAAAGCCAGGAGATGCACGAAATCATGTTTGAAGAGAGCAGAGCGTACAGCCAGCAATTCAAGACTGCTCTCAATGGAGATTTGTCCATCAATTACCGGATCAACAAGAAGAAAGTCTCTCACGAGTTTTCGTTGAAGATTCTGAATGTAGGCATGAGCACAGGCATGTTCTTCTATGAATATCAGGAGAATCTTCGCGAAATTAAAAAGGAAAATGGCACGGGACTTATCCCTAATCTTAGCTATAAGATATACTTTTGATCGGTGGGGGTAGTACAGTCATTAATTCAGGCATGTTTAAGTACATGACAAAATTTTAAATATCAGGGTTTTGGCCTTTCTTCCATGTGCGAGTTCCCTTATGGGGTTAATCATGGTATGTTTGTATATTCCTACCAAGTATGCCCATGTGCCACCAATGATTTAATGGACTCTTTTCTTGAAAGGTGAATGAATCGCTCCAGTATCTGAATGCGTTCGGCCGTATTGGAATTTCCGCGTTTAGGAAGTAATCGGGAAATGATTGGGAAAGCTACCCCCTCATAAGTGATAGCCAGAATCAAAGCATTAATATCAGTGCTTCCAAACTGCCAGTTAGTCCTATCTGTGGTAAGAGTATAAGGCCCTTTGTGTGGTAACAATGCCATAATCAGTCGAGCTATAATGTCGAAGTCCCATAAGCGAAATAAATTTTATACGTGCCAAATTCATGCTTTCGCAGAAAAAAACGTTCAAGTTCTCAAACAAATCACTATCTTCGTAGTGAGCAGGACTGAAAGGCATACATGGCATGATTAAGTACTCCAAATCATTTATGGAATAGTCCAATATGGTAATCAAGAAAACATCCCTTCCACTGGATAGCCTGGCAGCACACTATCTTCCGGCTGACTATACCGATACATTCGTTTGTGAAGTAGATACTACTGTGCAGATTGCTCCTGATGATGTGCTGGTATGCTTCTGGACAGATTTTCCGGCGTGGGTGAAGATGCTCTTCGGCCTGCGTAATTTTCTGGTAAGGTTTGTCGGGCTGAAAGGAGCGGAGGACAATAATTTGGAAGCGTTCGAGGAGTGTATCAGGACAGGTGTAAGTTATGGATTGGCTTCCATTCCGACTAAAAACGAACAGGAAACTGTCCTGCTACTGACCGACAAGCATCTGAATGCGTATTTGTCTGTCCGTATAGAAAAGAATGGGGAACATAATAAGGTCTTTGCCATTACTCTGGTACATTATCATAATACTCTGGGGCGAGTGTATTTTTTCTTTGTACGCCCATTTCACGGAGTCATTATGAGATGCATGCTCAAACGTTCGGTATGGGCAGGATTTAGTAGAAAACCAGAAACTCCTGAAACAGACAGGCCAGGAGGAATTTCTGAATCAATATAACTCAAAAACAAATGAATAGTTATGGATGTCACCCAATTACCTTTCAACAAATTTATTGGACTGAAGTTTTCCGATCGTCCGGCGTATCTTTTGATGCTGGACAACCAACCGGAGTTTAGGAATCACCTGGACACTGTACATGCCAGGCTCTGTTTGCACTGGCCGAAGCAACCAGCGGGCATTTCCTTCTGGGCGAATTTGCAGAACTGACGCAGATTATCCCCGTAGTCAGGAAAGTGGAACTGAAATACAGAAAACCAACCACCGGGAAAGTCTTTTCCAAAGCTAAGTTGCAAGGCACAGAGAAAGAAGAAGTAATCGCGTCACTAGACCAAAAGGGAAGGGCGTTGCTAAATGTGGAAGTATCGTTATTTGATGAAAACGAGCTTCAGGTGATGCAGTCCGTCTTTGAATGGTTTATTACAATATAAGTTGTTATGGAATACACTATCTCTCAAATAGAAGAAATTACTGAGAAGCGGAGTTATTACCCGCTACTACTGGATGCTGACCCTTACGAAGAAATGCTCGAGAAGTATCTTACGAAAGGGCAAATGTTTACTTTCTCAGAATAGGAAGCAATAAAACAATGAGTGAATAAAGTACTCTAAGAGCATGGTCCTACTGGTTATCCCTTAACTCTTTTGTTATGATCTTCAATATAAGTAAGACAAACTTCCTGTGCATCTACACGTAATTGCTCGACTTTAAGGAGAAGTTTGTCAATATCTTCTTTGGACACAACGAAGTCCTTATTGTATCTCGCCTGAACGTATGCATCTTCCAATAACTTGAAGAGTCTTTTATCATCTTCATTATCCGTTGAGAAAGCTAATATTGCCTTATCGGTAAACCTTTCACTATCTTTTATAATCTTTGTAAGGTTATGTCCTTTAGGAGCATACAAGGAAGCTGAAAGAATGATTGCATATACATAATTCTCAACAGCCTGATGAAGCATGAAGGAAGACGTGGTATAATCTTCATCGTTATAAGCATATTTAGCATGCTTCAGAAAAGATTCTGCCATCTTATATTTGGCCTTATAATATTTTTTTGAAAGTGCGAGAATTTGCTTATAGTCAAGCTCGCGGATTTCTTCTATTTGATAGTTACCGGAATCATGGAGAATAACCCCTTGCTTTACTATATCCGTGAAAAAGTATCGCCCTTCCGTTATGGCCTCATTAAATTCTTCAACTGTTTCATGCGTAAATGATACAGGTGTAGTCATAGCAAAATGACGACCACCGTCAAACTTAGTACGAGCATTGTGAAGCCTGCGCAATACCGATGAATGACTAGCCTTTCGTTTCGGGGTAAGCACTACAATATCGTAATCGGATCGGAAAATAGTTCTAAGTCCATATTCTATCCGTTGGTCATAAGCCACATAGTCATTTCTTGCATACGAACCATATAGAATGATGTACTGTGCTTCCGGTACTGTTTCCCGGATACATTCCACCAAATAAGAAAGTTCTTCCTGCTTCTCTTCCGGCAAGAAATCTATGGAGGTTTTCATGCTGTTTCATTCATTAATTTACGCAAAGATAATATTCTTCCGCGGTTTTAGGTATGAGAGGTACTAAAAATATACTATCTTTGTGCCTGAATACTATTCAGTTAGTGTTCTACATTTTTTATAAAGTTCAGTCAGTCCTTGTAAAACGGCAAATTTTCTAAAGCACATGCGCTGAACGGTACATTTCACAAGTACGCTTTATTGAGTATAGCGTGCCTTTGAGTGTATTCTATGCATGTGCTGGGTGTTTGCCGACCTCAAGGATTGCATTAATACATAATAAGGCACGTTTTTTGTGCCTACAATTTAACACATTAAACTCACAAAATTATGGGCAATCTTATTGACAGACTTTTTTATTGGTGGGAAGATATTACCAGAAGATTCGGTTCAAGAATTATGGCCGTTCTGTTCTTAATTACCTTCTTAAGTGTTTCCTGGGCAGTTATTGAGTGCGGGCATTCAAGAGATTTAGAAAATATTATTGAAGCCTATAGGCGTATGGGGGAAGCGGAACGGCTTGGTAATGAAAAAAGGCTGCTTCAAAAGGATCAGGAACTGAACCGCCTGAAAATATTGCTTAGATTTATGCGGGATAGAAGTGACAGCACAGTCAAAGCATCGGTGAATGGAATAGACCTGGATGCACCATATCCTTATCCGGCCAAAGGCGCCGGTGCTACTACCATCAGATAGATGTTAGTTTACCAGCCATTAAACACTCCATCGAGATAAGTAAAGCGGTTATTGATATAGCTACGTAGCTGAGTCAGCCCTTTCTCGTAAGTAGTCGGAGCAGGCCGGGCATGCCCAAGGCTTTGCGAAGTTATCTTCCACACTTCGAAGTTTGCTTCACGCGAGCGACTAATCTTTTCTGAGTCGTTGTCCACCACATCCAGCGCACTTTGGAGCATGCGGTTCTTCATCTGGTTCCATCGGGCTTTTACTGCCGACTTCAACGTGGGATCTTTGAAGAATTGACTGACCCACATCTTGGGATCATGTGCTGCCTCGAGCATGAGACGGTTCGTGGCATTACTAATGCGATTATCGTTATCAAAAGCAATATCAAAATCCCATACAGGACCGAAAAAGAGTTTTTGACTGTCGCTATCGCGTAGTTTATACATATAGGTACTCCACCACGCATCCGGATTGCCACAAAACTCACTTATCAAGTAATAATCTATCAGTGTAGCCTGATCGAAGTACTTCCGCCATCCACTCTCCACGTCCTGATAATTGTTTCCAAAAAGCGTATTCTCAGCACTTTGCACATAGCCCGATATATATTTGTACTGCACATCTTGCAGCATATCGTTCCGATTGGTATACGTGTCCTCCATATCGGGATATTTCAATGTAACCGGCATATAGCGGGATGTTTGAAACCAGGCGAATTCACCCTGGGCAAAGCCGTCGATCTCTATCAGATAACCGCCTGTCAGTTCAGGAGTAGAAGCCGTTTTTCCTGGTTTATCCAATGTCACGCGGCCAGGAGCACTTTGCATCTGGTCGGTCAGGTGATAAACGCCTTGATACGTATCGCCCACATATACATCCACATATTGTGTGGCAGCGGTGAAAAGTACAGCCTTTGAGTCATGGTGATCTGTAGGGTTATCCCTTTGCAACAGCGTGCGCGAAACAGCCAATGCCACTGCATTGCGCAACAAGGTCTTATCTGCATCATTGGCCAACAAAACCCAGCTTTTTTCTTTCGTATGATTCAGTCCTAACAGGCTGATCTTTTCGGGGAATTTTATCCGGAAAGGCTTCTTAGGAAGCCACATGGTGGAATTACCCCGAAGACGAATTTCCACTTCTTCTCTGTCGAAGCTCCAGAGCCCTTGTGTAACGCCGTGGCCGATAATTTCCAATTTCGACTTACAGTATTCGTCCTTACTATTGATTTTATTTAGATTGATGGAGAAACGCATGACAGGAAGGGTAGCGTTCACCTGCGGACAGATCAATTTCACTTTATATTCTTCGGTCTTACCACTTTCAGCAAGTTTCACGGAATAAATCAATTCGTCCTTGAATGAAAGGGAGGTAACCCCGCTTTCCTGTACTTTGCCATTCACCGATACCGTTGCATCTCTGGGGGCTGCAAATGTGGGGATCAACTTATCGGCATTCTGTGTGTCAATCCACTTGAAGAGAGCAACCGTTATCGTTTTTGATTCTTGGTCTATTTTAAAAGTAACATTTTCGGCCAAGCCCGGATTATTGGCTTTAGTAAAACTGAAAGAGGTGATTTGCGCTGCTATTTCCTCATCGGGACGGGCTACAGACACGGTATAGTTTTTTAAGGTTCCGTTCTGTGCCACAACAGTATATACTATAGATTGGGAGAAATCGTTCACTGTAATCCCACTTTTCTGCGTTGTATTGCCGATACGTACAGACTCGCCATTGGCTTTGAAACGGGCTACGAGTGACGAGACATCAGTGGCTGAAGGTACTTCTACTACGATTTTATTGTCTACAATCGTCCCCAAGATATCCTTTGATAATTGGCTATTCTCTGAACTCTGAAATTTGAATTCCAATAGGTCGCAGGTTGAACTCAGTTCATCTTCAGAAGAACATCCGGAAAAAGTAAAAAGTAATGTGAGTAGAAGCAGCAGAACGTGCCATTGGGTTAAGCGCATGATGATGTGTTTATCCATTCTATTATATAAGGTATAAAGATGATCAGTCCCACAGTAGCTGCTACCACGGCACAAACCAGCACGGCACCGGCAGCGATATCTTTCACATCACCGGCCACCGGATGTTGTTGTGGAGACACCAGGTTCACCAACCGCTCAATGGCGGTATTGAATCCTTCGGCAGCCAGTACCAAGCCGAAGCAAAGTACCACAGCTATCCATTCGCCACGGGTAATCTGAAAAAAGAACCCGGCAGCAATGACCGCGGCCATCACTATACAATGAATCCAGGCATTATGCTCCCGACAGATAAAGCTGCGTATGCCTTTCCAGGCATACACAAAGCTCTTCAATCGTTTCTTCATACTAAATTTCTCCATGTTGTATATTAATTGCGGCTGACGTGCTTCACACCTTTCACCGTTTTCAATTTCTTGAGCAAGGATTCCAACCGGGAAGTGTCGCCCACCATGACTGTGAGAATTCCCGAGAACAACCCGTCGTGCGAATCGATACTGATAGACCGCAACGCAATGTTATTCTCTTTTCCAATGATGGAGGTAATGTTCGTCACAATACCGATATCGTCATTTCCCACCACGCGCAAGGTGATAGGGTACTGCGTTCCCTCGGCCTTACCTGCCCAACGGGCTTTCTGAATACGATAACCGAAGCGATCCATCATCTGATGCGCATTGGGACAATCCATACGATGGATCTTAATACCACCCGACACAGATACAAACCCGAATACCTCATCCCCATAGATGGGATTACAGCACTTAGCCAGCTTAAAATCGATTCCTTTTAGGTTCTGATCGATTACAAGTACATCCTCCTTGCCGGTCGATTCGGGAACCAGATTCTGTAGGTTGTATCCTTCGGCACTGCGATACGTCAACTCCGGATGCTCGTCGTTGTTATCACGTTTCACCTGTTCCAGGTACTTGTCGATGATATCGTTCACATCCAGTACCTCGTCGGCTACCTTCTGGTAGAAATCGGTCACCGTCTTGAATCCCAGACGTTTGATGAGGCGCATCATCGTCGGCTCATTGTATTCTATTTTACGGTTCTTGAATTTCCGTTCCAGCGTCTCCTTGGCAAACTCGTGCTGACGGGCTGCCATCTCTTTCAATGTCTGGCGTATCTTGGTACGTGCTTTAGACGTGGTAACAATGTTGAGCCAGTCTTGCTTCGGTGTCTGGGCGTTCGATGTCATAATCTCCACCTGGTCGCCGCTGGCCAGCTTATGTTTCAACTGCACATTTTTACCATTCACCTTGGCACCGATGCACTTACAGCCTAGTTTGCTGTGGATATGGAAAGCAAAGTCGAGCACCGTTGCTCCCCGGCCGAGCTTAAACAAATCGCCCTTGGGGGTGAATACAAACACTTCGTCCTCATACAAGTCCATCTTGAACTGATCCATCACTTCGAGCGAATCGCCGTCAGAGTTCTCCAACGCTTCGCGAACCGAGGTCAGCCATTCGTCGAGACCACTTTCGCCCTTCACGCCTTTGTAACGCCAGTGGGCAGCCAGACCGCGTTCGGCGATATCGTCCATGCGGCGGGTACGGATCTGCACCTCTACCCACTTGCCTTCAGGCCCCATCACGGTGATGTGAAGCGACTCATACCCATTGCTCTTCGGGATGGACAACCAGTCGCGTAGACGCTTGGGATTGGGCTGGTACATATCCGTCACGATGGAGTAGGCGTTCCAACATTCGGCTTTTTCCTTGTCCATATCCGATTCCAATATGATACGGATGGCAAACAAGTCGTATATACCTTCGAACGGCGTTTTCTGCTTCTGTATCTTGTTCCAGATGGAGTGTATCGACTTGGTGCGTCCCTTCATGTCGAACTTCAGTCCACTGGCTACCAGTTTCCGGCGAATAGGTTCGATGAAGTCCTCGATATACTGTTCACGCGAAGCCTTCGTTTCGTTCAGCTTATCCTTTATAAAATAATAGACATCATGATTGGTGTATTTCAGGGAGAGGTCTTCCAGCTCGGACTTCAACTTGTAAAGTCCCAGCTTGTGAGCCAACGGTGCATAGAGGTAAGCCGCTTCATTGGCTACCTTGCGACGGTCTTCATCGTTCTCTACATCCTTGATCTGCCGCATCATATTCACACGGTCGGCTATCATGATAAGGATGACCCGCATGTCTTCAGCAAAGGAGAGGAGCAGGTTGCGGAAGTTCTCCGACCCGATGGCAGGACTTTTGGCGTAAAGCATGTTCGTCTTCACCAGTCCGTTGATGATGGAAGCCACATCCTCGCCGAACTCCAGCCGTACAGATTCGATGCTCATGAGGTTGACCTTCACGATCTCGTGCAGCATGATGCTCAGCAAACAAGAACCTTTCATGCCTATTTCGTCGGCCACGATAACGGCCGTTTCCATATCTCTGATAATGGGATTCATGCCGAAGCTGTTGCGTTGCAGGGTTTTGCACTCAACGGCCTCGTTCAGGAATTTCCTCAACTTCCGGGTATCGTGCCGGCTGATGGTATCACCAGCCGAAGCCATCAGCTGTCTGTACAAAACAAACAGCTCGGCTCTCTCTGATTCTGTAAAAAATGACAAATGTTCCATAATCTCTGCAGGTTTACGCTGTGCGTGTATTATTTCGACGTAAAAATAGGCTTTTTGTTTCGTTAAATGGCGAAAGTAAATAACATTTTTGTATTTTTGGGCATCAATAATTTTAAATAGTAGAATCATGATGACTCCACAAGACAAAGAATTGCTTGCCTCCAAAGGTATCACGGAGGAACAGATAGCCGAACAACTGGCTTGCTTCGCCAAAGGTTTCCCTTTTCTGAAACTGGATGCTGCCGCATCGGTCGAAAAAGGGATTCTCGCCCCCGAAGCAGACGATCAAAAAGCTTATCTGGCTGCCTGGGATACCTATACAGCTACCGATAAAACCATTCTGAAATTTGTACCCGCCTCGGGTGCTGCCAGCCGCATGTTCAAGGACTTGTTCGAGTTCCTGGATGCCGACTACGATGCACCGCAGAACAAGTTCGAACAGGCTTTCTTCGGCAGTATCAGGAATTTCGCTTTTTATGACGATTTGAATGCTGCCTGCCAGCGTATGGCCGGAAAGGATATCCCGTCACTGATGGGCGAAGGGAACTACAAGGCGGTAGTAGCGGCTCTGCTCGAAGAAGCTGGTCTGAACTACGGCTCGCTGCCGAAGGGTTTGTTAAAGTTCCATGCGTATACTGAGGGTTCGCGCACGCCGCTCGAGGAGCATCTGGCCGAAGGTGCCATGTATGCAGCCGGAAAGAGTGGGGCGGTGAACGTGCATTTCACGGTTTCTACCGAGCATCGCGAACTGTTCAAGGCGTTGGTAGCCGAGAAAGCGGATGCGTTTGCCAAACGTTACGGAGTATCTTATAATATTAGTTTCTCGGAGCAGAAGCCAAGTACGGATACCGTCGCAGCCGACATAGACAACCAGCCGTTCCGCGACAATGGTAAGCTGCTCTTCCGTCCGGGTGGTCACGGTGCATTGATCGAGAACCTGAACGACCTGAATGCGGACGTTATCTTCATCAAGAACATCGACAATGTGGTGCCCGATAAGTTGAAAGCGGATACTGTATTATATAAAAAGTTGATTGCCGGTGTGCTCGTGAGTCTTCAGAAGCAGGCATTCGAGTACCTGGAACTGCTGGACAGCGGACAATACACCCAGAAGCAGGTGGTAGAGATCCTGCAATTCGTTCAGAAGAAGCTCTTCTGCAAGAATCCGGAGACGAAAGTTTTGGAAGATGCAGAGCTGGTAATCTACCTGAAAAACAAGTTGAACCGGCCGATGCGTGTGTGCGGTATGGTGAAGAACGTCGGCGAGCCGGGTGGGGGACCGTTCCTGGCTTACAACAACGACGGAACCATCTCGCTACAGATTCTCGAAAGCTCGCAAATCGACATGAAGGATCCGGCGAAAAAGGATATGTTCGAGAAGGGTACGCACTTCAATCCGGTGGATCTGGTTTGTGCCGTACGCGACTACAAAGGGAATAAGTTCGACCTGACAAAGTATGTAGATAAGGCTACCGGCTTTATTTCGTACAAGTCGAAGAGCGGCAAGGAGCTGAAAGCATTGGAACTTCCCGGTTTGTGGAACGGTGCCATGAGCGACTGGAGTACGGTATTTGTGGAAGTTTCGCTTGCTACATTCAATCCGGTGAAAACGGTGAATGACTTGCTTCGCGAGCAGCATCAATAAGATATACTCAATCGAAAAAAGCCTTCATAAACTGAAGGCTTTTTTATTACACACGTTTACAAAGGTTTTACTGGAATACAGATATCAACGATGAACTTGTGTTCGGGGTGTTCATTGTAATCGTTGTGATAGTATTCATACGTAGGGCTGTCGGCAGGTTGATAACCACTTTCGGTCAACCAGGAACACATTGTATTCCATGCCATCTCAAACTCCGTTTCCTTAAGCTCGAAGCGTCCAACGGCATATCTCCCTGCAGGAACCGTTGACCGACCAATTTCACCTTCCACCTTCACTTCACCCGTAACAATTATGCTTGCATCCTGGCGTACCTTTTCAACAGTGGTAATCGCCGGATCGTCGCGGTAAACGGTTACTGTTTTCGTCTCAGGAGTTACAAGGCCACGAGGACCTGCCCAACGGAAAAGTTTCTCATACGCCTGCCCGATCATATTGAATGCACCCATGTGCCGACAATAAATAAGATTCAACTCAGGCATCTGCTTAATTTCAATTTTTGTTTCCATAATGATTAATTGATTAAATTCGACACTGCAAAGTTGATCATTTATTTGTTGCGGGTGTTTGCCGATCTTGCTCACCGCTTTGCAATTCTTGCCATATCGGATGCCATTCTTTATAAAGATAGCTTTTTCCTGTTTTCGGAACTCGCTGGTTGTCAGTCCGAAGTAGGCTTTGAACGCACGACTGAACGAGGACGCATTGATAAACCCGCATTGGAAAGCGATATCGCTTACTGCTGCTTTCGAGTCATCCATCAGCAATTGAGCAGTCTTTTCAAGCCGGATGCGTGAAATAAAATCATTGGGAGTTTCGCCCACAATATAACTGAAGATCCGGTGGAAATGATACGGTGAAAACGAAGCTACTTCCGCCATGGTCGACAAATCGATGGGTTGACCCAGATTTCGGCCGATGTAATCCATCACACGATTGATTCGTGCTATATATTCCTGTTTACTAAGTTCTTTAGAATCCATCCGGCAAAATTACTCAAAAAAAGGAAAAGGCAATTTGCAAATCTTGCTAATACGATGAATACAAACGATCTAAATATGGTTTTTAGTCTTATTATTTTTACTTTTGCATCTATTAAAGGCAACTATATGGAAATCGAATTAAGATTAGAAGAAGAAAAAGATTACAGACAAGTCGAGGAGATAACCCGCGAAGCATTTTGGAATGTCTATGCGCTTGGTTGTGATGAACATCTGTTTATTCATAAATTAAGAGGTAAAAAGCAGTTTATCCATGCGCTGGACTTTGTGGCTATCCATCAGGACAAGATTGTGGGGAACATAGTCTATGTAGAAACAAGAATAATAGCCTGTGATGGCAATGAACATAGAATAGTAACTTTCGGCCCGGTAAGCGTTCTGCCCGAATATCAGCACAAAGGCATCGGAAGCAAATTGATAACTCACACCGCACAATTGGCCAAAAAGATGGGTTATCCTGCCATATTGATATACGGCGACCCTGAATACTACCGACGTTTCGGATTCAAGTTATCGAAAGAATACGGAATTACGAACCTGGACGGAAAATATCCGGCAGCCATGCAGGTATGGGAGTTAACTCCCGGTGCGCTGAAAGGAATAGAAGGGGCGCATGACGATGAAGGACTTTATACCATAGATCCGGAAGAATTGCAGGAATTTGAGAAAGGATTTCCTAAAAAAGAAAAGAAGCATACCTCAACGCAGGACAGATTCCTGGAGTTGGTCGACCAATTCATCTAAATGCTCCATGGCTGCAGGCGAATATGTGTCTGTGAGTTCGCAGACCGATGTGGAGAAATCATACCTGACCCGGGAACGAATGGAACTGGAAACCATTCCCGAGGAAGAACTCATCGAACTGGCCGAGATTTATGAAGGAAGGGGAGTGGATAAGCCTACTGCACTGGAAGTAGCCAAACAATTGATGCAACACAATGCTTTGGAAGCTCATGCCAGGGAGGAACTGGGTATTAATGACTTGACCAGCCCTAACCCCTTGCAAGCTGCAGCAGCTTCAGCGGCTTCTTTTATAACAGGAGGGATATTACCCTTTCTGGTAGCTTTTCAATATTTATAAATCCATTGCCCGGATTTGTTTCTGGGGGACAGTGACTATGTGTATCACGGCTTTTGTAGGATATATTTTCGGAGTAAATGTAGGTGGTTAATGTTCAAACTAACTTTTCGTATAGTTTGAACCAATGTAACCCATAATTTCCCAAGCCCAGATCGACTGTGTCAATATATTCAAACTACCTCCTATATTCCACCTCGATATCCTTCCGGTCTATATAATTAGGATAGGTGAATTGCGGCATGCCCATAGCCATACCGGCATGGATCTGTCCGTCGATGCCCAAAAGCTTTTCCAGCTTTCCTTTCTTCATCTCGGCAGCATTCAGTACAAAGCCCGTGTAGAACTGGCACACACCCAGACACTCGGCCATGAGCGAAGCATTCTGGTAGGCCAGGTTAGCATCCAGCACACCCATCCGTGCTCCTTTTGGAGTATAGATAAAGAGTACTGCAGTGGCTTTGCGGAGCACCTGGTCATCGCCCTGTTTGAAATCGGCCGACATGCGGTCGAACACCGGGACATACTTGCCCAGTTCGGGAGCCATCCGTTTGATGATAGGCAGCAGCCCCGTGCGGCGCAGGAGTTTCAGCAAACCGTCGAACACGCCAAGGGTGAACTCACTGATTTGATGCAACAGCTTATGATCGGTTACCAACAAGAACTTCACGTGCTGCACGTTGCTGCCCGTAGGGGCGCGGTGAGCTGCTTCGAGTATCTGTTGCAAGCTATCCTCGGGGATAGGGCGGTTGGTCATGGCCCGGTTGGAACGGCGCGACTTGCACAGAAGCATCATCTGCTCGGGAGTAGGCAGTAGGTTGGCATCCACCGGGTGGATCTTCGAAGCGGGAAAGTTAGAATGACGAATGGCATCCTCGGGGCACACCGCTACACAGTGCCCACACGAGATACAAGTATCTACGTAGTTGGTTTCTATGGCCTTGTCGGCTTTATTGAGCGAAAAGATGCGCGAGGGACATACCGTTACGCACTTCATGCACCGGATGCACCGCTCTTGTTGGATGGTTAGTGTTACTGCCATGGTGTATTGCTTTTTTGATTGAAACATGCAAAAGTAGAAACTAATTTCCATTTTCTGCATAGTTTACGAAAAGATATTGAGTGGAACTGCCTATCTTTACATGCGGTTTGATAAGCCAGTAACCATAAGCATAATTAAATCAATGAACATCGGCACAAAGATAGCAACCGTTCTCCGCGAAGCATGCCCCACTCTGACGCAGCTGAAAGACGATTATTTCATCATCGGCTCAGCAGCACTGAACTTGTATGGCATAGAAATAGAGACTTCCGATATCGACATCATTGTATCGGACAGGGATGCCATTTACCTGCAAACAGCTTGGGCAGATAAAGTCAAGCATAACCACGTTACCCAAAACGATCATCTATTCCGCTCCAACCTCACCCGCTTCGACTTCGGGCTACTCGATATCGAAACCATCGGAGAGTTGGAGGTAAATAAAAACGGAACGTGGATGCCTCTACATGTCCAAGAGTGCCGTACACTGAATCTCGACGGCATGCAGATAAAGCTACCCACCATCGAGGAACTGACAAGAATCTTTTACCTCTTCGGACGGGAAAAGGATTTGGCGAAAATCAAACAGATAGAAGAGCATTTCACCTCTTACTTCTTATCGTTCGGCGAGGGGACGACCCGCATCGAACTCATGCACATTCCCGGCATCATGGAATCCAACATCGCAGGAAATCTGAAAGGACTGACGCATCTGGCCATCTCAATAGGGAGCAAAGAAGCCGTTGATGCCCTGACGGAAAGACTGCGTGCAGACGGATATCAGGTTGCCAGCGAACCCCGCACCTCAGGCGACGGATATTACGAAAGTGCAGTTTTAGACCCGGAGGGGAATTACATAGAAATTACAGTATAAATCGTTCACTTCCGGAGGTTATTGCGATAACCGGAAAGAAGTGCTACCTTTGCAACTAGTATAATATACCGTAAGTATATTATTTTTACTATTAAATAAACACCTGTAAGCAAAATCATAAGAATTATAACCATAAAATAAATATTTACAATTATGAAGAAGATACTCCTGCTCGGTTCCGGAGAATTAGGAAAGGAATTTGTTATCTCTGCCCAACGTAAAGGGCAGCACGTCATTGCTTGCGACTCGTATGCCGGAGCTCCCGCCATGCAGGTGGCCGACGAGTTCGAGGTGATAGACATGCTGAACGGCGATGAGTTGGAACGTGTAGTACGTAAACATCAACCGGACATCATCGTGCCCGAAATTGAGGCCATCCGTACCGAACGCCTGTACGACTTCGAACGGGAGGGTATACAGGTAACGCCCAGTGCCCGGGCCGTGAATTTCACCATGAACCGCAAGGCTATCCGTGACCTGGCTGCCCAGGAACTCGGTCTGAAAACTGCCAAGTACTTCTACGCCACAACGCTGGACGAGCTCAAGGATGGTGCCGCCAAAGTAGGGTTCCCCTGTGTGGTGAAACCGTTGATGTCGTCATCGGGAAAAGGTCAGTCGCTTGTCAGAAGCGCGGACGACCTGCAACATGCCTGGGAATATGGTTGCAGCGGTAGCCGTGGCGATATCCGCGAACTGATTGTCGAGGAGTTTATCGACTTTGACAGCGAAATCACCCTGCTCACAGTGACCCAGAAAGATGGACCGACGCTGTTCTGCCCGCCCATCGGACACGTACAGAAGGGGGGCGACTACCGCGAAAGTTTCCAACCGGCTGTTATCGACCCGGCTCACCTGAAGGAAGCCCAAGAGATGGCCGAGAAGGTAACCCGTGCGCTGACCGGTGCCGGACTGTGGGGCGTGGAGTTCTTCCTGAGCCATAAAAACGGAGTGTATTTTTCTGAACTTTCACCGCGTCCGCATGATACAGGCATGGTAACGCTGGCAGGTACACAGAACCTGAATGAGTTCGAACTTCACCTGCGTGCGGTCCTTGGATTGACTATCCCGAACATCAAGCAGGAGCGTATAGGAGCCAGTGCCGTAATCCTGTCGACCATCTCCAGCCAGGAATGTCCGCAGTTCCGGGGTGTGGAAGAGGTTGTAAAAGAGGAAGATACGTACATCCGTCTCTTTGGAAAACCGTTTACGCGCGTCAACCGCCGCATGGGAGTAGTGCTCTGCTACGCACCCAACGGATCGAATCTGGATGCCCTACGCGATAAAGCCAAACGAATTGCCGCTTTGGTAGAGGTTTATTAATCACAGCCGCGCCACACACACGAAAAATGCAAATGTATCTGCCACCAACCACCATTTTGCATTTAACATATTGATAATCTGTTTAATATACTGGTGGTTGATGTCATTTCATCAACCACCAGTATCTACCATCAACCACCAACATTTTCTCTGTTTTGACACCTTCTAATGTAGCGTTTCATTACTTCTAAATTGATTTAGAAGCCTTGTAATTCCTGTTAACAATAGAGTCTTTATAACTGCTCAAGAGTTGTACTAAATCCCGCACGCGGAATAGCTAAAGTTGTAGCTTTCTGCATGCGGGATTTAGTACAACACTTGACGATAATTATTTTTCATCAAGGGATAATAAATAGAGTTAATGTAAATTAGATTTGTTATATATCGCGTATGCGTGTACCTTTGTAGCATGAACTATACAGAGCATAAAGACAATCCCAAGAGTTTCCGTGCCTTGACAGGTCTGACTCACATTCAGTTTTCTCACCTGC
>JAVBUC010000005.1:0-49115 GCA_031555765.1 Bacteroides sp.
AAAATCAAGGCTGCGTCTGTTTTCCTACTCGCTCGCTGCGTATCGCTAACGACCCCGAACTCACTCGCTACGCTCGCTCAAACACAGGGTCGTCTTAACGCGCTACTCCGGTCGCTCGCTTCACGGAAAACAGCCGAGGCCAATCCTTTCCTCGCCACATCGCTTCGCTCGTGTTTTTCTGTGTTGTGTTTACCAGGGCGGAGGCTCAATAACCTTCAAAGAGATGTACCCCGGAATGATACGCTGTGTACCTTTTAAAGAAACACTGTGTATCTTTTAAAGAAACACGTTGTACCATTTAAAGAAACAAAGTGTTTCAACCATGGTTGAAACACTTTGCGGGTAGCTGGTGAGAAATGAGAGGGGGGAGGTTTGACTTGCTTCCGCGGTTTGCTTCGTTCTATGGTAGATATAGATAATAATACTGCTTCTCTTTGTCATAAAGAAAGCCGTTCGTTTCGAGTGATTTGCAGGAGGGTATGTTTTCTTTTTCGGGTAATACTACGATCTTTTCGGCTGTTTGGTGACGGCTGATCGCTTCGATCAGTATTTTTATCATGTGTTTGCCGTATCCTTTTCCCAGATAGTTTTCTTCTCCTATTAAATAGTCGATGCTGAAGAGTTTGCCGGCTGAGTCTGCCGTATACCAATCTTCCTGGGCATCAAAGCAATCGTAGTATTGGCAGAAACCGAAAGGTTTGTCTCCGTCATAGACAATGAAATGATGAAGGAAGCTGAATTCTCCTTCTCTTTCTTTTAGTTCTCTGATCCATTCTTCCGGCTCGTGGTACCATTGCAGGATATATTCCTGGGAAAGCCATTTCTCGACTAATGCGATGTCTTGGTCTGTGATGGGTTTGATTGTCATGTCTGAATAATTTGTTTTCATATTTGTTACTTCCCGCTGCCATAGTCGGGTGCATCCTTATCGTACCAAACACGCTGGCTGTTGAGAACCTGCGGACTGTTACTGCCGGGGGTAAAGCCTTCGGCGGCAAAAGCGGCGGCTTTGATATCGTACATCTGATCCGTGGGATTGGGCACAGGAACGGGCAACCGGCGCGGAATAGAGTAAGACGGATTGGACGAGTCGAATGGTTGCCAGGGCAGTAGCGTGCTTCCCGTACGGGGGTAGCCTGAACGCCGAACGGTGACAAGCAGTTCGTTCGGCGCATAGACGTGGTGGATGTAGAGCTGGATGTAGACCTGTTCCAACTGCTCCTGCGTAGTTCCTGTGAGTGCGTACCGGTTCAGCAGCGATGCCAGCTCTCCCTCTTGCAGGGCGATGGTGGCATCAAGCGGGTCGAAGCCGGCGTGCATTTCGTAATAAGGTATTTTGTTCAGCGAGGCCAGACGGTCGAGTGAGCGGACGGACAGTTCGATGCCTTTTCGGTAATACTCATTGGCAGATTGCGACAAGTCGGCACCCAGTAGTTTCAGTTCGGCTAAGTAGAGAAATGTCTCGGCCGAGGAGCAGAGTGTCCCGTAGAAAGGATGGGCGTCTTTGTCTTGAAAGGTCGTGGCACCGGGAGGTGAAGGGAAACTGTATGTGGCATTGCCCCGGGTCATCTCCTCGTTGTAAAGCGAGAGGGGCTGGTAACTTCTGGTTCCGTTACCATCCGCCAGCTTGAAGTTTTCCGTGTTGAAATAAGCGGCATTGGTGGTAGGGTCTTTGGCTGCTTGAATATCCACCGGCGCACCCATGTAGCGTACCCACGGTTCATAAGGGAATTTCCAGTTGACGAACTGCTTCTTGTTGGCAGCGTCGGTGGTGTATTCTACCCGGTTCAGGATGTAAGACGGTACGTCTTTGCCTGCATCGAAGAATGCTTGCACCACCTGCGAGTTGAAATCATTCTTGGCGAAGAGGAAACGTACGCGCGGGTCTTGGTGGTCGACCAGGAATCCTATCAACGCCTGGTTGCCTGTACCCAGGTTCTCTACATCGTTGTTGAAGTTGTAGAAGTCGGCACCGCGGCAATAGATGAAGTCCTGATCCTGGCTTTCCATGATTCCGGCGGGATTGGTAGTTACTTCCTGGGCTATCTGCAACGCTTTAGCCCGATCAGTGTGGAGCATACGGACGGCAATCTTCAGTTTTAGCGAATTGGCCAGTCGTGCCCACTTGGTATAGTCGCCCCCGTAGATGAAGTCCTGCTTGCCGGGAGAAGCTTGCGGATAGGCTTTGTCGCCTACCATTACCGGGTTGGTCAGGATGCGGATGGCTTCGTCCAGTTCGCGCAGCCACACTTCGAAGAGTTCCTGCTGGGTTTCGTATTGGGGAGTGATCAGCGGCGGTTGGGTAAACAAAGCTTTGGATGCTTCGGAGTAGGCCAACGAACCGTAGAAGTCTGTGCCGAACAGTCCCAGGTACACCAACAACGGATGGCAGGTTGCTTCCAGGTAGCGGAACGGGGCGGCCTCTTCGGCGGTATACACGCTATTGAGTTGATAACGAATTTCTTCCCATTGCAGTTTCGGACCGAAGAGCTTGTTGGCTGGCTGTGCGTAATCGCCTACCGTGTTCAGCTCGGGCTTATTTCCGCGCACAGCCACCGTGGCTTGCGACCAGGTGAGGTAATACTGCGAATAGTTATAAAACCAGTCGTGGTAGGCGTGCGGATACATCTGTGCCAATCCTTCGGTGAAGAGCTGGTTCAGCTGCGGAGTGGTAATCTTGTCGGGTGGCGTATTGATGTCGGCAAACTCTTCCCGGCAACCTTGAACTACAAGGACGAGCGATACTATAATATAGAATGTAAAGCGTTTCATGTTCTTAAAAATCTAGGGTGATAGTAGCCATAAAGGAGGCGGTATGCGGAACGAAACCTCGTTCACGGAACTCTGCAGTGGTAGTGCCTATCAGGCTTTCCGGGTGCAGACCGTTCGGGAGCGAGTTATACAAATATCCCAGGTTGCGGGCTGTGAGTGACACGTTAATGTTCCGGGCACTCATCCGCGAGGCGAACTTCCCGGGCAACCGGTAGCCCAGCGTGATTTCCCGGAGGGCGATGTAGTTCACTTTATGCACCCAGGTATTGTTCACTGTACCTGCACTCCACGAGTTGTTCATGTAATGGTAATCGGAAGCATGCACCGGCTCTACATACCCTTTCTCGTAGGCTTCGCGGAAGCTCAATCCCGATACGTCCGCTTTGGCTCCCGAAGGAGTGGTCACTGTGGTTCCCTGTGCAAAGACGCCTTCGGGTATCACCCCGTCGTGGAACGTTTGTCCCTTGCTGTCGGCATAGTCGCTTGTCCATGTCAGGCCGCCGGAAGCAGCATCGCGATACTTGAGCGAGTTCTCCGTTAGTCCGTAAGCCAGTCCGTAGCGGTTGCTGTACGAAGCCGTGTAGCCGCCTACACGTATATCCAGCAGGGCTCTCAACGTGAAATCTTTATATTTTAATCCGCTAGAAACCGAGCCGGTGAAGTCGGGCATCATGCTGCCGATGACTCCCGTTTCGCTACTTCGCTTGGGGTAGGCTGTCCGGTACTCTTCCCTCCATGCGAGGACGAGGTTCCCGTTCGCATCCCGCTCGGGCATGATGTCCGAAATCAATAAACCATAGTCCGCCCCTGCGATAGCCACCGAGGCCACCCGCCAGTTGTTGGATCCCAACTCACCACCCAGCAGAATGTAATCCTGCAGATTCGGGTGCAGTGAAATCACTTTGCTTCGATTCCGGGCGTAAGTCAGATCGATGTTCCACTGCCAATCCCGTGTGCGGACGGGTACCGTGCGCAGGGCCAACTCAATGCCTTTGTTCTGGATATTTCCTGCATTGACCAGTTGGGTGGTGGTACCCGATTCCTGCGGAAGTGGAATATTCATGATCTGATCACGCGTGTTTTCTTTATAATAGGTGAGATCTATACCGATGCGGTTCTCCATGAACGACCATTCGGTACCTATTTCCCAGGCGTTCTTGCGTTCCGGTTTCAGGTAACCCCCGTCGCTGTAGAGCTTCTGAGGGACGTATTGTCCATAGATGTAATTGCCATCGGTTTGCAGGTACTTCCGCTGGTCGAAGCCCGGATTGATAACGAAGGGCTGGGCGTCGTTCCCCACCTGTGCCCACGATGTGCGGAGCTTTCCGTAGGTAATCCAGTGGGGCAAACGGAACGTCTCGCTGACTATCCATGAGGCTGAAACCGAAGGGTAGAAATAGGAGTAATTGCCATCGCCATTGCTGTACACCAGCGAGGACGACCAGTCGTTGCGCCCTGTCACTTCCATATACACCTGACCTTTCCAGCTGGCATTCACTGCGGCCACGCCCGACCATACCCGCTTGCGACCCGTGGTAGCTATGTATGTATATGGAGTGTTTCGGCTGTTCCCGATGAAGTATTGTCCAGGAGCGATGAGTCCGCCCTGGGTGGCATTTTGCGTGATGTCGGAATAACTGTTGCGGTATTCGCCCCGAAGGAAACCACCGAAGCGGAAGTCGCCGATGTACTTCTTGGCGGTCAGCATGGACGAGAAATTCTCTTCGCGACTGGTCGATTGCTGCAGTAGATAGCGACCACCGGAATCATCGCTATTGCCCTCGTTGGCATAGCCCTGCCCCAGTTGCTTGACTTCGTAGCGCGAATGGTAATAGTTCAGACTGCCTTCGGCCCGGAAATCAAGCCAATCGGTGACACGAAGGTTAAGAGCCAGCGAGGGACGTACACTCAGGTTTCGTTCCTCGTAGCTGTTCTCATAGATCCGCCACCAGAAGTCTTTAATCGGCACATCGGCGTAGGAGTCGCCGTAGGCACTGCTGGCAATACCTCCTCCGGCACCTTTGTATTTGTGACGGTAATAGTGGCTGTCATAAAGCTGGTTGACCTGCTCGTTGATGAAAAGATCGCCCACGCTCGCTTGCGAGTTTTGTGGTTGGGCTTCGGACAAGGCCACTTGCGCCTCGACGCTGATTCGATCGCTTATCTTATGTGTCCCTTTGAGCAGCAAGGAAGTACGCGAGAACTCGGTAGAAGGCAATGTGCCCTGTCCGTAGCGGTAGCCTGCCGATACGTAGAGCGAGGTGCGTTCAGTCCCTCCACGCACTATCACGTTGGTGTTGGAGTTAAAACCTGCATGGTAGAAATCCTTGTAGGCATTCTTCTGTGGAGTATATTTGCCTACTGTGCCATCATAATAGGTTATGTCACGGCCATCATAACGGGGCCCGTAGTTGAAACCGTCGGCACCGATGAGCGTAGGGCGTCCGTTACCGTCCAGGTAGAATTGGTTGGTATCCCAGGAATTGAATGCCCCCGAACTGTTTTTCTCACCATAATCGATGGCACCTGCAATGGTACCCGGTCCGTAAACCGTTTGTAGCCGGGGAGTAGAAGAAACCCAGTCGAAGCCGGTGCTTTGCGACACGGTAACACCGAATCCCTGCCGGTAGTCACCACTTTTGGTGGTGATGACCAATGCTCCGTTCATTCCTCGTGAGCCATAGAGTGCCGTAGCAGCCGCTCCTTTCAATACAGATATGTTTTCGATATCGGCGGTGTTGATGTTATTGAGTTCGTCACCATAGTCATCGTTGGTCATATACCACCAGGTGCTTCCTTCCTGGGGGCTTGTGGAGAGTACCACACCATCTACGATGATCAGCGGCTGGTTGTTTTTGCCCAGGGTGGAAGCCCCACGCAGTAAGATTTTCTGACGTCCGAAGAGCCCACCGTCCGTGCCGGAGATGTTGAGCCCCGCCACTTTGCCTTGTAGGGAAGAAATGGGGTCGATGGCATTCTGGTACATATCCCGCCCCTGTACGGTGCTCACGGAATAACCAATGGCACGTTCCTGATGGCGGATGCCCAATGCGGTTACTTTTACCTCGCTCAAGGTATCCCCGGTCAGGATATTCGCCTCAGTAAGTTCTTGTGCCGAAATTACGGTACAAAAGAAGAATAGAAAGATGGTTATACAAAAAATACGTGCAGACTTCATGTTTTTCATTTTGAACACGCACAAAGATAGATATTAGTCTGGAAAATCCTAGTATGGCATGTGTTAAAGTCCCCACTGCTCTCTGTCGGCTGTGGCTTCCATCTGATCTTCCATGTCATCCGGAAGCGGGGCAAAGAAGTCCAGACCGGTGAGGCTTTCTATACTGTCTACTGTAACAATATATGTATGTAGTGAATCTACTGCCCGTTCATTGTCAAACAAAAAACCAATGGCCTTGGGCGAAACTACATAAGGCGAGAGTACTACTTTGAAGAACTTCTGCGGAACAGCCACCTGGTTCTTGCCGAGTGTCTTTGCGGAAGGTTCTACGATGGGGCCGCACACGATGACGATGGCACTGTCCGCTATGGCCCAGTCACGTATTTTCTCCTCCAGATCCTTCCAGCGGCGACGGTTCAGCTCCGGGTGCTGCGGACAGATGTTGGAGAAGTAGAACGATTCCTTCATCACTTCCTGATCCCACTTCATGTCGGCAGCAGGAGCCATGTGTCCCTTGTCGTAGCCCGAACGGGTGTAGTCACTGTTGGCGGCCTTGGGACCTGTTGCCAGCGGGTCGGCAATGAAGCGGTCGGTTCGTTCCTCGGTGCCTTGGGTTTCCTGGCGGGTCAGCTCATAGCCCACCCAGTTGGGCAGACGCCATTCCTTGTTGTACGATACGGTGTAGCCGGTGTGGTGGATGAGTTGTTCCGTACGCGGAACGAGCGTGAGGGCGATGTCGAGCGAGTCGAACGTGGTAGTTTGCTGGTAGGCAGGGGTGCTTTGGGCAGTCCGGGTGGTGTGCGTGTCCGAAGAAGCAGTCGATGCCTGTTCTTTGATGGTCGTAGTGGGGGCAAACCTCCCTGACAGATCGGCCGATCCGTAGGTGGTGCGGCAAGCGTAGAGCAATATCACAACGAGGAGCACAATCAGGAGTAAAGCGAGGATTCCCGCCTTGTGCCACGGTTTCACTTGTCTACTTTTCTTTCTTCTTCTTTTGGTAGGGGAAGCTTTGGCCATTGTCTTTATTTATTATGCAGACAAACTTACCGATTTTTAGTAACTATTATAGACTCAAAATACTTAAAAGATGCAAACAAACTGGGTGAGGGATTAATTTTGCCTATTTTTGTAAGGCAATCAATAAAACTAACTGTTATGAGGAAGCTTCAATTATTTTTCGTGTGTTTGATGGTGGCTGCTACCTGTGCAGCTCAGAAAGTAATCCAGTTGCCGAAGCCCAATATGAACCGGGCCGGAACGGTGATGAAAGCCTTGTCCGATCGTTGCTCCACCCGCGAGTATGCCGATAAAGCACTGACTAACGCCGATCTGTCTGATTTATTGTGGGCAGCCAACGGCATCAACCGTCCGGATGGAAGACGTACCGCCCCTTCGGCTATGAACAAGCAGGATGTGGATATCTACGTGGTGATGGCTAAAGGAGCGTACTTGTACGACCATAAGGCTCATACTCTGAACCTGCTTAAAGAGGGTGATTTCCGCCAGGCAGTAGCCAGTGGACAGGACTTTGCTACCCAAGCTCCGGTGTCATTGGTGTTGGTAAGTGAACTGTCGCGCATGGGCGATGCTAAGAATGAACGCACCAAACTGATGTGCGCTATGGATGCAGGCATCGTATCGCAGAACATCTCCATCTTCTGCGCCTTGGCGAAGATGGGTACTGTGCCGCGCGCTACTATGGACGCTGCCAAACTGAAGGAAGTACTCAATCTGACGGATACTCAGATGCTCATGCTGAACCATCCGGTGGGCTACCTGAAGAAATAACTCAGGGTTTCAACAGAAATTCCTCGATGACTTTCTTGTAAGTGGCCTTGTCGGCCGCACCCTTGAAAAGTTGGGGTTCGCCATCCATGGGGATAAAGACAAAAAGTGGGATGCTGGTAGCATTGAACAATGCTGCCAGCTCTTTTTGTTTATCCACGTTGACTTTGTAAATCACAATTTTGCCGGCATATTCCTTGGCTAGCTCCTTCATGATGGGTGCCACAGCCCGGCAAGGGCCGCACCAGTCGGCATACAGGTCGATGATAGCAGGCCGGTCGCCCAGGTACTTCCACTCTTCGCTCTTCTCGTAGTCGAACACACGTTCCAGGAACATCTTCTTGTTCATCACCACGACTTCGCCTTTAGAGTCATCGTCCGTGGTTCCGCTCGTCCGGACCGTTTCCGGTTCCGAAGGATGGGCGTTGGCATGGATAGAACCCGGCAGGGCAAGGGTTATGAGGGCGGACAGGGTCCAGACTGCTATTTTTTTCATCTTCAAGTATATTGTTTGATGGTTTTCAATAAATCCTTTCCGGGGATAATACCCGTGTGTCGCCAAACGGCTTCTCCTCCTTTGAACAAGATGAACGTGGGTACTGCCTGAACCTGAAAACGGGCAGCCAATACTTCCTCCTGATCTACGTCGATGGTCTCAATATGTGCTGTGTCACCGAGTTTCGTTTCGAGTTCTTTCAGGATGGGTTTCATTGTTTTGCAAGGACCGCACCATTCGGCGAAGAAATCGATTAATACAGGTTGTGACGACTGTATCAACTTCTCAAATTTTTCCATAATTAATCTCCTTTTTGGTTAAAAACGAGCAGCACGCTGGCTGCAAATATAGTTACTGTTTTTGAAATATAACAGGATAAACAGGCAAATGTTCATATAAAGGTCACACTGCGGACACCGCTTTGAAATACGGAAAGGCTACTTTTGTATAGTTAAAACGGTGGATTTCCCTGTTTTAACTAAACCATTTGGGTTGCTGTATTGTTGAGTTTCTAAAATATGTTAACTATCATTGTCTTATGAGGTTCTTATTGATCGTTCAAGGAGAGGGAAGAGGACACCTGATGCAGGCTGTCGTTCTGGAAGAGATGCTGCTTCGCCGTGGGCATGAAGTGGTGGAAATACTGGTGGGTGAAAACTCCTCGCGCACGTTGCCGGGGTATTTCAACCGCACGGTGCAGGCTCCTGTGAAACGTTTCATTAGTCCCCGGCTGCTGACTACCGAATACGGCGGACACTTCCACGTGGGGCGCAACCTGCTGTACAATTTGCTTTGCACACCGGAATACCTGCGCAGCATGTGTTACATCAACCACCGGATACGTAAGACAAAGGTGGATGTGGTGATCAATTTCCACGAGGTGCTCACCGGACTGACATACCTCTTCTTTCGTCCTAATGTGCCGTACGTGGCCTTGGGGCGCGAATATATCTTCCTGCACCAGGACTTCGAGTTCCCGGCAGTGAGCCGTTTCCGCCTGTTGATGATGCGGTTGTATAGCCGTATCACCAGTCTGCGGGCGCATAAACGTCTGGCTCTCTCTTTCCGGAAAATGGATGCCGACCCGGTAAACAATGTCGTGGTAGTGCCACCGTTGCTTCGCCGGGAAGTGATCTCGCTGCCTTCCGAAGCGGGCGACTACCTGCATGGATTCCTGGCTCGTCCCGCTTTTGTAGACGATGTACTAACTTTTCATACCTCTGAGCCAACGGTACCGATGCGTTTTTTCTGGGATAATCCCGATGCCGACGAGGTGACTCGTGCGGATAATACTTTATCTTTCTACCAGCAGGATGATACTGCTTTCCTAAATGCACTGGCCCGTTGCCGTGCGTATGCCGGAGTGGCTGCTTTCGACTTGATCTGCGAGGCAAAGTTCCTCGGGAAGCCGATGCTGATGGTGCCGGTGCGCTGGGAACAGGTATGCAATGCCTGGGATGCAGAACAATCGGGAGCAGGAATCACGGGATCGTCGTTTGCCATGCGCCCGTTGTTGGATTTCGCGGAGAAGTATAGCCCTGACCGGGAGTTTGTGTATTGGGTTCGCAGCTGCGAGCGTCGCTTGCTGGGCGAACTGGATAGTGTCATGGAACAGCCCGTCACAGAAGTTGCATTCAACTTATGAATAGAGTCACCACAGAGTCACACGGAGTTCCGCAGAGTTTTTTTAAGTTATTGCACTTAATAATAAAAACTCTGCGGAACTCTGTGTGACTCTGTGGTGAATATTTTTCAGAAGACTATCTAATCTCCATCTCGTCAATCAAGTGCGAGGCCCCTGCAAACTTATCTATTATAAATAAGGTGTAACGGATATCCACACAAGCGGCGCGCTGCGAAGCCGGACGGAAAGCGATATCGCCCGTCAGACCCTCGTAGTTGCGATCGAACGCAGTACCGATCAGTTCCCCGTTTCCATTGAATACCGGGCTGCCCGAGTTACCTCCCGTATTATCCGTATCCACGATGAAGCAGATGGGCATATCGCCATTCTTCATGGCATAGCGTCCGTAATCCTTGTTCCGGTACAGTTCCTTCAGCTTATCGGGCACCACAAACTCCCAGTTGTCCGGATCTTCCTTCTGCATCACCCCTTTCAGCGTGGTGTAATATTGGTACACCATACCATCATACGGTTCGTAGGAACGGACCTTGCCATAAGTAAGGCGAAGCGTAGAATTGGCATCCGGGTAGATGGGCTGTCCCTGTGCCTGTTTCATGTCCATCATGCCCTTCACCCATACCTTGTGGGCGGCATCGTAATTGCGATTGGCCTCCTGCATGGCTTGGGTGCATTGCGCCAGACCGCTGTTGATGGAGTTCTTGAACATCACCATCCAATCCTTCTCCAGGGTCATGACCGACGGCTTCTGAATAAACTTCTCGAAATTGCTCCGGTTGCCGAAGATAGACTTCTGGAAACATGCGTCGATGAAAGCATCGCTGTCGTCCTTGAATTGCTTGTCGATGACGTGGAAGATGGATATCCGTTGGCTGGCGGGGATATACTCCATATACGTCTTCATCATCTGCTGTGCCACAGCCCGTTCCACTTGCGGGAAGGGGATCGATTCGAAGTACCGTTCGCCCGCAGCGCGGAAGATATCGATGGCTTTCTGCAACCGCTCTCCGCTCTTATCGGACGAGTGGGTGCGTAAGGCGGCGGTTAGTTCGCTGACCGACGGGATGGCCATAAAGTCCATGCCCGTCACCATTGACTCTGCGAGAGCTTGCTGGTGATATAAAGCATTGCGCCGTTGGGCTACGATAGTGTGTATCTGGTCGAATGCCTGTTGGTACGAGTCATCGCCCATCTCCCGACCACGAGCCAGGAGTTGTTCCTGTTGGCTTCGTTTGGTATCGAGTACCTTCAGGCGGATCAGCCCTTCGTTCATGCCGATGGCGTTCTTCCAGTAATTGGCCGATGAAGCGTACTTGCTGGCGTAGTGGATACGTACGGCGGGATCTTTCAGCATCTCCGCCATCAGTACTTCCTGACGGTCGCCGCGTACGTGGTGACGCATGAAATTCGTGGTTTCCATCCGTTCTTCCACCTCGTCGGAGATCATGTACCGCCAGTTGCGTCCGGGGAATCCCATGACGATGGCAAAGTCGCCCTCTTCAATACCGTTGGCATTGATTACCAGGTGCTTCTTTACTTTCAAAGGCACATTGTCCGGTGAGAAAGCTACCGGCTTTCCTTCGCTGTCGGCATAGATGCGGAAGATGGAGAAGTCGCCCGTTTGGCGCGGCCACATCCAGTTGTCCGTATCGGCTCCGAACTTCCCGATGGAAGAGGGGGGCGCACCTACCATGCGGATGTCGCTGTACACCGTCTTCACGAACAGGTAGTAACGATTTCCCCCGTAGAACGCTTTCAGCTCCAGGCGGGTGGCAGGCGTGCGCTCGATGTTCTCTGCTTCTGCAAAACGGGTAGCCACCTTCTCCAGGTAACCGGGCGAAAGGTAGTTCACACCCAGTGGGTCCTCGTCCACCTTCAGTTGCTCGTTGACGTAGTCCGTCACATCGAGTATGCGGTCTATGAAAGTCACCGTGAGCCCTTTGCAAGGAAGTTCCTCGCTGCGGTTCATGGCCCAGAACCCATCGGTGAGGTAATCGTGCTCCACCGAGCTGTGTTGCTGTATGGCACCATATCCACAGTGATGGTTGGTCAGTACCAACCCTTCGGAGGAGATCACTTCGCCCGTGCATCCGCTCCCGAAGTGCACCACAGCATCCTTCAGCGAAAGACCATTGGGCGAGTAGACTTCCTCGATGGGGATCTGCAATCCCAGCTCGCGCATCACGGCAGCGTTCTGGGCACGCAAGTCGGTGAGCATCCACATCCCCTCGTCCGCCAGGCAGGCGAGGGAGAGGCATGCACTTAGGGAAAGTGTCAGTAGTCTTTTCATTCTACAATAGACATTTCGTTGATCAGGTGACCGCAACCGCCGAGCTTCTCCAGGATGAAGAGCACATAGCGGATGTCGAGGTTGATGCAGCGTTGCAGGTCGTCATTGAAGTTGATGTCGCCACTCAGCGATTCCCAGTTGCCGTCGAATGCACAGCCGATGAGCTCACCGTTGGCATTCAGTACCGGACTACCGGAGTTACCGCCGGTGATGTCGTTGGTAGAGAGGAAGCACACGGGCATGTCACCGTTGGGCAGGGCATAGCGTCCGTAGTCCTTGTTCAGGATCAGTTCCTTCAGGCGAGCCGGTACCACGAACTCACGGTCTTCGGGGTTTTCTTTCTCCAGAATGCCCTCGGTAGTGGTGAAGTATTTGTAGAACACGCCATCCTTGGGGCTGTACGGCTTCACGTTGCCATAAGTGAGGCGGATGGTGAAGTTGGCATCCGGGTACGACGGGGTGGGGAGCTTCAGCTCTTCCAGTCCGCGGATATACGTTTTGTGCAGCAGGGCCAGTTTCTCCGTCAGGCTGCTTATGTCGGCACTGAGCAATCCCAGCTTCTCTATGTAAGAGCGGGTGTACATGGCCGACAGGTCGTTGTCGATGGCTTTGATGGTGGGCTTGTTGACGAACTTGTCGAAGTTGGCCTGATTGGCGAAGATCGAATTGTTATACATAGCATCCACGAAAGCATTGTAGTTGCCCTTGAACTCCTTCTCGATGAAGGGGTAGAGAGCGGTGCGTTGTTCGGCCGGAATCAGTTCAGCGTAGAGTGGGAGCAGGGCTTTGGCCACCTTGCGGTCTACCTCATGGTCGTAATCCTTGTCATGGACAGCTGCAAAGGTTTTCTTCAACGACTCGATGCAATCTTCTGCCAGCGAATCGTTCTTTTCCTTCAAAGCCGCTTTCAGCTTGTCCAGTGTATTGAAAGGAGTGGCAAACTCGATGCCGCTGAAGAATACTTCGCGCAGGCACGTGATCTGGTATTTCAGGGGCGATGTCTGTGCCACGGCTCCGTCAATCTCGCCGATCACCTGGGCATATTCGGTATTGCCTTGCTTCTTGGCAAACTCGATGAAGCGGGCTTCCTGTTCTGCTTTCGTTTCCAGTACATGATTGTCCACGATGGCCTTGTTCATGCCGATGGAGTTTTTCCAGTAATTGCTCGATCCGGCATACTTGTTGGCATACTGGATACGCACCTTGTCGCTGGCGTTCATCTTCGCTTTCAGCACCTCCTGACGGGCACCACGGACGGTGATGCGGGGAGCGTTCTCCGAATCCATGCGTTCCTGCACTTCCGATACGGTGAGGTAGCGGCTGGTACGTCCGGGGAATCCCATGATCATGGCATAATCGCCTTCCTGCAATCCCTTGATAGAGATAGAGAGGAACTTGGACGTTTTCAGCGGTTGGTTGTCGGCACTGTACTCAGCCGGTTCACCGTTGGCATCGGCATAGATGCGGAACATAGAGAAGTCGCCCGTGTGGCGCGGCCACATCCAGTTGTCCGTCTCGCCGCCGAACTTCCCGATGGAAGAGGGGGGAGCGGCCACCATGCGCACGTCCGTGTACATCTTCTTATAAATAAGGTAGAACTTGTTGCCGGCATAGAACGGCAGTGCTTGCGGGATGATGCCTTTACGGTCTTTCAGGTCGCTCTGTTGGTGCAGTTCCTTGGCCAGTTTGGCCAGGAAAGTTGTGCCGAACGAGTCGTACTCACTCACTTCGCCTGCTTTCACTTTTTCATTCACCAGGTCGGTGATGTCTTCGATGCGTTCTATGAAGGTAAACTGTAATCCCGGAGTGGGAAGTTCCTTGTCTCTGGAAGTGGCCCAGAATCCGTCGGTAAGGTAGTCGTGCTCCACGGAGCTGTGTTGCTGGATAGAAGCATATCCGCAGTGGTGGTTGGTGAGGATCAGTCCTTCGGCCGAGATGATTTCGCCGGTACATCCCCCTCCGAAGATACCTACGGCATCCTTCAGCGATACGCCGTTGGGGTTGTACAGGTCGGTAGCATCGAGCTTCAGCCCTTGTTTTTTCATCATGTCGATGGAGTGTTGCTGCTGCATGAGTTGCAGGAGCCACATCCCTTCGTCCGCTTTCGCTGCGGGAGTCAATACCAGTGCCGTGAGCACTAACAAGTACATTTTCAATCTGTTCATGTGTTTCTTCTATTTAAATAGTTACTAATTGTAAACTCAAGTGGTGCAAAAATAGATAAACTCTGTGATATTTCATCGAAAACCGCCTGGATTCTGCGTTTTTATCTGGAAAAGAGTAGGATAAGTTTTAAATAATAATAAAAAGTTTTCACGAATACCGAAAGCATTGTACCTTTGCATCAGAGAAACGAAAAACTGGAATAATCGTGAACAGACTTTTTCTTTATTTTCTTCTGCTGATGCTCTTTACCTCATGCAGCCGTAGTTATAAAATTACGGGCGAGTCATCCGTGCGTAGCCTGGATGGACGTATGCTTTATCTCAAAATATTACAGGATGGAGAGTGGGTAGCTGTGGACTCGGCCGAAGTGGTTCATGGAACCTTCGCTTTTAAGGGCAAGGTGGACTCGGTCATGATGGTTACGCTGTACATAGACCGGGAGAGCATCATGCCTCTGATACTGGAGAAAGGAAAAACGCATATCTCCATCGAGAATACCCAGTTGAGTGCCCACGGCACTCCCCTGAACGATGCCTTGTATGATTTCATCGAGAAGAAGAACGCTCTGGACATACAGATAGAAGAACTGGACCGCAAAGAGGCCCGCATGGTGATGGAAGGAGGCAACCTGGCCGAGATCCACGCCCAGCTCAACAAAGAAGGTGAAGAACTGGCCACGGAGATGAATCGCTACGTGAAGTCGTTCATCGTGGAGAACTACAATAATATCCTGGGCCCCAGTGTCTTTATGATGCTGTGCAGCAGCCTGCCTTATCCCATCATGACCCCTCAGATAGACGATATCCTGAAGGATGCCCCCTACGAATTTAAGAACCATAAATTGGTGAAAGAGTTTGTCACCAAGGCACGGGAAAACAAACAGCTCATCGAAGAACACCAGCGTCTGCAACAAAATACGCCGAATATGAATTGATTTTCAAGTTTTTTGCTATATTTGCGGTAAACGCAATATAGGATGCGCCTCAGACATCTCAAGCAAGCTTGGATGGCATTCGGCTTTCCCTATATTTGCGGTAAACATGAAACACAACGAATATGCGATGCTGCACTACCTGGGGAGTAGCCTTTTCTTTTATGCAGGTTCCTGACCCAATTATCTTCATTTTATTGCCCATCCTTCTTGGGCTGGTCGTCTTTATTGTCTATAGACAGCGAAAGCACAGAAAACGAATGCACAAATTGGAACAGACCATCCGTGACGATGAAGAGAAGATGGAGACCTACCGGTTCGAAATCAATAAATACAGGCTTTCCCAGATACATTCTGACGAATACCGCCAGAAAGTGACCGATCTGAATGAACGGCTACTGACGCTATCGGCCCATAACCTGGCTTTACAGGAACAGCTGAAGGGTGAAAAGGTAGACGAAGATCCTGCACCTCCGGTCAAAAATGTACTTCCCCTTGCGGAAGAGGAAGAAGCCTTCCGCCTGCTACTCTCCCTGAAAAAAGGAACCAAACGCGAACTGGCTCCCGAAGAATGGAATCAACTGTTCTACCTGGTCGACTTCCTCTATGACGACTTTCTGTCCCGCCTGCGCGAAACTCATCCAGCCCTCACCGCACACGACCTGCACATCTGCTGCCTGCTCAAAATATCCCTCTCGCACGAGGACATTGCAAGGATTTTTTCCACTACAACGGACTCCCTTACCCGTGCAAAAGGCCGTCTTAAAAAAAGACTCAATTCATTTAGTCATTTAAATATAGACTCTTTTGTAAACCGTTTTTGATGGTTTAGAAAATGCAACTGTCCGGGTGAATGTTTCAACTATTTTACTATTTGTCTGATTTTAAGTGTTTTGCCTTTCTATTTTCTCTTAAAAAAGTCCGGGTACTTTTCTTGGAGAGTATTGTTAATAGCCATAACTTTGTAAAACTGAAAAGCGGAAATCCCTCGGGAGTAAATTCTTTTCAGTGATGAAAGTACTAAGCTTGGCTATTAAAATCTATTGATACAATTGATACGGATTAATAGAAACTTGGTTTAGGGGCGTGGGGTGCGTGAGCATCTCACGTTTTTTTATGCCGGTAACCCTATTATCTTTTACAACTTTGTGGTAGATGGTGTGTCGATGGGAACCCTGGGCTGAACCAGCGGTCGACGCAGTCAAATATTTAGGGCTTCCAGCCCTTAACCGCACCAAAGTTGACGAAGAACCAAAATTTTTGCTACTTTTGTTCGTTAATAACCCGGAAGCGTAGTTCTTCTCCTAAAACAATAAGAAATGAAAAAAGTAATTTGCAGTGCGAAAGCACCGGGTGCTATAGGCCCGTATAGCCAGGCCATCGAGGCCAATGGCATGGTATTCGTCTCGGGACAACTCCCCATCGACGCAACTACAGGCGAGATGCCCGAAGGTATCGAGGCACAGGCCCGCCAGTCGCTGACGAACATGAGGTCCATTCTGGAAGAAGCCGGACTGACGATGGACAACGTAGTAAAAACCACCGTATTCCTGCAGGACATGTCGCTCTTTGCCGGGATGAACGGGGTGTACGCCACCTTCTTCGAGGGTGCGTTCCCGGCTCGTTCGGCTTTTGCCGTGAAGGCCCTGCCCAAGGATGCGTTAGTGGAGATCGAGTGTATCGCGGTTCGCTAACAAGTCGGCCACAATGAAACTGCTGCCTCCTGCGAAGATCAAGTCTTCCGGGAGGCTTTTTTGCAGGGCGGCACGTACAGCCGTCGGCACGTCGGGGTAGGTGCTGCCTTGCAGACCGGTCTGTGCGGCTTTCTCCGCCAGCTCGGCTTCCGGGAGTGCCCGCTTCACGCTGGCCTTGGTGAAGTAGTACACCGCTTCCCGGGGTAGCAGAGCCAATACACCGCTCACATCCTTGTCGTTCACCATGCCGATGACGCAATGCAGCTTCCGGTACGTCTGCTGCCGGAGTTGCTCGGCGACGTACCCGATGCCTGCCACGTTGTGTCCCGTATCGCAGATCAGTGTAGGGCACTCACGGAGTTTCTGCCAACGACCCATCAGCCCAGTGTTGCTGCACACACGGGCGAATCCGGCACGTACAGCCTGCTCACTGGTGCGATAACCCAGCTCCTGCAAGCGGGGGAGGGCCGTGAGTATCGTGTTCGTATTCTTTACCTGGTACAGGCCGCCGAGTTCGCCCTTTAAGCCCGGGTATGCTGCGCAGTCGTATTCCCATCCCGTACCCGATGCGTGAACGCCCTGTACCGGACGCGCTTCTTCCGCAAAGACGATGGGTGCCTGCACCTCTTCCGCCTTGGCCATGAACACAGGACGTGTCTCCTCCGTACTTTCGCCTATCACCACCGGGATGCCTGCTTTGATGATGCCTGCTTTCTCGGCAGCTATCAGAGCAGTCGTGTGGCCCAGGAACTGCGTATGGTCCAGGCTGATGTTGGTGATGAGGCAGAGGTCCGGCCGGACGATGTTGGTGCAGTCCAACCGTCCGCCCAGCCCCACCTCGATGATGGCCACATCCACCTGCTCATCGGCAAAGTAGCGGAAAGCCATAGCCGTGGTAAGCTCGAAGAACGACGGGTACAGCGGCTCGAAGAATCCGCAATGCTCCTCCACGAAGCGAATCACGTACGCCTCGTCGATGGGCAAGCCGTTCACCCGGATACGCTCCCGGAAGTCCACCAGGTGCGGAGAAGTGTACAGCCCCACCCGGTAGCCCGCCTCTTGCAGCACGGATGCCAGCGTGTGCGAGCAGGAACCCTTGCCGTTGGTACCGCCCACATGGATGGTGCGGTACCGGCGGTGCGGATGTCCGAAGTACTCGTCCAGAGCGAAGGTGTTTTCCAACCCTTCTTTGTAAGCCTTGCTTCCCACCTGCTGAAACATCGGTGCGCTTGTATATAAGTAATGTAGAGTTTCCTGATAATCCATAGATTCTAAAAATTTAACGGTTGTCCAATCTGAATTGGTTATTTATTTGTTATCTTAGTGCACGAACCATTCGCACTTCTCCGGAAAAGAAAGAGAGTGCAAATATAGTGAAAGCCGAACACAATCCAAGCTTGCTTGAGATTGTCGAGGCGCATCCTATATTCGCGGAAGTGCAAAGATGGGCATTTTAAACCAAACAAAAAGAATGGGTATGAAGAAAAATTTTGTGATCGACACCAATGTCATCCTTCACGACTACAACTGTCTGAAGAATTTTCAAGAGAATGATATTTACCTCCCCATCGCAGTTCTGGAAGAGTTGGATCAGTTCAAGAAAGGGAACGAACAGATCAACTTCAACGCACGCGAGTTCGTACGCGAGCTCGACCTGATCACCGACGACGCCCTGTTCAAGAAGGGCGCCAGCCTGGGCGAGGGGTTGGGCAAGCTGTTCGTCGTCACCGGCGACGTAGAGTCCGAACTTGTGTACGCTTCCTTCCCTGCCCGCAAGCCCGACCATCAGATCCTGGCCGTAGCCGATTATCTGATGAAGAAGCACCCCAAGATGAAAACCATCCTGGTAACCAAAGATGTGAACCTGCGCATGAAGGCCCGTTCCGTGGGCATCCTCTGCGAAGACTACATCACCGACAAGGTAATCAATGTGGACATCTTCGAGAAATCCAACGAGGTGTTCGAAGGACTGGACCCTTCGCTGATAGACCGCATCTACTCTTCGCGCGACGGACTGGACATCAGTGAGTTCGACTTCAAAGACATCCTTCGCCCCAACGAGTGCTTCGTCCTGAAGAGCGACCGTAGCAGCGTACTGGCCCGTTACAACCCCTTCACGCACACCGTGTGCCGGGTGAACAAGACCAAGAACTACGGCATCGAACCCCGTAATGCCGAACAGAGCTTCGCCTTCGAGATGCTGAACGATCCGGAAATCAAGCTGGTGGCCATCACCGGAAAGGCCGGAACGGGTAAGACCCTGCTGGCTCTGGCAGCCGCCCTGGGTAAGCTTACCGAGTACAAACAAATCCTGCTGGCACGCCCCATCGTGGCTCTGTCCAACAAAGATATCGGCTTCCTGCCCGGCGATGCCAAAGAAAAGATAGCCCCGTACATGCAGCCGTTGTTCGACAACCTGAACGTCATCAAGCGTCAGTTTGCCCCCAATTCGCCCGAGGTGAAGCGCGTGGAGGATATGCAGAAGAGCGACCAGCTGGTCATCGAAGCCCTGGCCTTCATCCGTGGACGAAGCCTGAGCGAAACCTACTGCATCATCGATGAGGCTCAAAACCTCACCCCGCACGAGATCAAAACCATCATCACCCGTGCCGGCGAAGGCACCAAAATGGTGTTCACAGGCGACATCCAGCAGATAGACCACCCGTACCTGGACAGCCAGTCCAACGGTCTGGTGTATATGATAGACCGTATGCAGGACCAGAACCTCTTTGCGCACATCAATCTGGTGAAGGGAGAACGCAGTGAGCTCAGCGAACTGGCCAGTAACCTGATGTAGTGTAATATAATGTATCGCACGCCCAATGTCATTAACTTAAGGCCGTTGGCCTTTAAATGAGGAAAATGCTGTAAAGTTTATTGAGCGGATGCCCTGTAATGACATTGATCGCACGCCCGTTCATGGCATTTCAAAAAAGTACTATGGACGGGCGCGTTGTTTCCCGCTGTTGACCTGGTATCTTCCCGGTACTGCCCCGATAGCTTCCCGCTGTTGGCCTGGTAGCTTCCCGGTACTGTCCCGGTAGCTTCCCGCTACTGCCCTGGTAGCTTCCCGGTACTGTCCCGGTAGCTTCCCGGTACTGACCCGATAGCTTCCCGCTACTGCCCTGGTATCTTCCCGGTACTGCCCTGGTAGCTTCCCGCTACTGCCCCGGTAGCTTCCCGATCATAAAGTTGAAGATTAAGTCATAATCAAAAATTCCTTTTGTCATTTTGATGGCAAATAAAGCGAATGCAAAACGAAATATTGCCTATGGGAGATTTTTAAGATTAAAAAAACAGTTCTGTTCCGTATTTAATTCTTTACAAATCATAAGGGGTATCGAATGTTAAATCTACTGCTTTTTTTGATAAAAAACCCGTCTTTTGTGCAAATCTTTCCACTATAATATACAACTTTACATGTATATTTGCAATTGAAAAAGTAGAACAGTGATAGAATTGATTTGAATTATTAACGATTAAAGAATAATAGTATGAGAATGAATTTGAGATTTTGTGCTTTTGCTATGGGGGTACTACTCCTTTCCGCTTGTACCTCGGACAAAGACTTATTTGATGCCGAAAAGGCAGCTGCATTGAAAAATGCTGAGTACACGACAGCTTTTGAAAAAACGTATGGAAAGATTGCCGCCGATCAGGATTGGGGATTTGGTTCGCAGGCTGTGAGCCGTGCTCACGATGCCAATTCCAATATGTGGCCAGACTATCTGACTGTTCCATCGGTTGTTACTGCTGAGGAGGCTGCTAAAGTCTTTGCACATTTTGATCAATTAATAAATCCCGTCTCTGAGGATGTTCAGTGGACGGATTTCTTCGTACAGCATGTGTATAGAGCAGATGGACGCGGTAATATGAATCAATTAATGGCCAATGAGACCGATCATGTGAATAATTTTAATGCAGCTTTGGGTGGCATTATGTTCATGTTTAATACTCAAAGTACCATGTTCGGTTATCATAATTCCGCTGACAGTAAGTATCATTATGACTATATCATTCAATGCATTGATGGCGAATATTATGTGGGGCTCGACTATGAGTGTACTATGAATCAGATAATAGAACTTGATGGTAAGTATACCGACTGGATCGTTAAAATATCTCCGGCTACTTATAAGAATGCACAGCGTATCATCGCTGAAGACCTCGGTGCCATCGGTGACTTCGACTTCAATGATGTGGTTTTCGATGTGGCTAAGACGAAAGATAATAATACTTTAATAACGCTTCAGGCTGCCGGAGGTACTTTACCTTTGTATATTAAAGTGGGCGATGTGCAGAAAGAAGTTCACGAACTCTTCGGCGTATCCGAAAACACTATGGTTAATACAGGTGCTGGTGCTGCTAAGGCTCCGGTGATGTTCAGAGTACCTGGTCAGTATGAGGCTAAAGATGTGGCAATTCTGGTGCAGGATGCAGCTGCAATTTATAATTTGAAAGCTGAATGTGGAAAAGCTCCACAAAAGATCTGCGTACCGGTTGCATATGAATGGACAAATGAACGCCAATCCATCGAAACCAAATATCCTAAGTTCATAAGTTGGGTGGGCAATACAACTATCGACTGGATAGACTAACCAAAGCAATATAACATAAGAAAGACGGGTGGCACAACACTGATTGTACCACCCGTTCTTTTATCGCGTTACTTCTTAGCAGCAAAGTATTTCAGGAACTGCGTCCGTTCCCATACATTGACACTCTCCATCTCCTTGGCGTTCAGTCGTCCGCGGAACTGGTCGATGCGGCTGAATCCCTTCCGGTCCATCCACCCACTCAGGAACGAAGTCATCTCGCCGATACGCTTGTTAGTGTTCTGATAAATAGTACTACACACCTCCACAGCCGAAGCCCCTACGAGCAGAGCCTTCGCCACAGCTTCCGGTGTATGGACGCCACCCGAGGCGGCATAGTCTATCTTATTCACCAGGCTCGATGCGATGGCCACCCAACGCAGCGTTTGCGGCAAGTCCGACGCATGGCTGAATACTTCTGTCGACGTATGGTCTATCTTCTCGATGTTGATGTCCGGCTGGTAGAAACGGTTGAACAGTACCACCGCTGCTGCCCCGTTGGCATACAGCTGGTCGATGAGTGCCACCGGATTGGTCAGGTTGCTGCCCAGTTTCATGATCACAGGGATGCTCACCGTGCCCTTCACCCGGCGCAGGATGTCGATGTGCCGTTGCTCGAACTCCCCGTACCGGTAGTTCAGGTCCGATTGTAAAGAAAGAATGTTGATTTCCAGTGCATCGGCCCCCGCCTTCTCAATGAGGTGGGCAAAGTCCACCCACTCCGAATTGGAGTGGCAGTTGATGCTGGCAATAATAGGAATGTCGCATGTCGCCTTGCTTTCCCGGATCAGGGTAAGGTATTCCGCCACTTGGTGTTCGCGGAGATAATCGGCCAGGTAGTCATTGCCTTCGGGGAAGAATGCCGGGTCCTTGAGTTGGTCGGCATCGAGCATGATCTGCTCCTCGAAGAGCGATTTCAGTACGATGGCTCCGGCACCTGCCTCGGCCAGTTTCTTGTTCTTTCCGGCACTGTCGGTCAGTCCGGAACTGCTGATGATGATGGGATTCTTTAATTTTAGTCCTGCGAATGTCGTTTTCAGGTCAGCCATGATGGTTGTTTGTTAGCGTTAGTACTCCCTCTCACCGAAAATCAGACTTCCCACCCGTACCAACGTACTCCCATGCGCCACGGCCATCGGATAGTCGTGGGACATGCCCATGGATAGTTCGCCAAAAGCGTCGTCGCCGGAAAACCAGGTAGTCTTTATTTCTTGAAAGGTCTTACTAAGTAAACAAAATTCATCGTCAATTTGTTTGTCGTCGTCCGTATTGCTCGCCATTCCCATCAGTCCGCATATCCGGATGTGGGTCAGGGATTTCCACTGGCCTGCTGCCAGCATCTCCTTACACTCCTCGGGAGTGAAGCCGAACTTCGTCTCCTCCTGCGCCACGTGTAGTTGCAGCAGGCAGTTCACCGTCCGTCCCACCTTGGCAGCCTGTTTGTCCACCTCTGCCAGAAGCTTGTACGAGTCGATACCGTGAATCAGCGATACGTAGGGCACGATGTACTTGATCTTGTTGGTTTGCAGGTGCCCGATGAAGTGCCACTGGATATCTCGTGGCAGACTCTCGTACTTGGTCGTCATCTCCTGCACCTTGCTCTCGCCGAAGATACGTTGCCCCGCCCGGTACGCCTCCATGAGCGATTCGTTGGGGTGGAATTTAGACACAGCCACCAGCCGCACCCCCGGTGGGAGTGTGGTCAGTACCTGTGTCAGTTGTTCGGCTATGTGGCTCATGCGATTGGTTTATACCTCCGGCTTGTCGTTCTTCTCGCCGTACGGATATACGTCCAGGATAGGTGTTTCCGATACCAGAGCTATCTGATAGTCGGCCATGGTGCCCTTCATACCCTCGTCCAACTTCTTCACCGCGTCGCGAAGGTCGGCAGCCTGTACCAGGATCTGTGTAGACGATTTCTTCTCTGCTCCGCTCTTCTCATCGAGGGTGATAAACACCAGCTTGCACTTGAACCAGCGGTCGGCAGCGTCTTCATCGCTGGGGAAGAGTTCGCTGTAGTTGGCCCGCTTGATGTCCGACACGGTGAACTCGCCCGAGATGAACGGCGTCATTTCCTCGATGAAGCGTGCTTCGGCTTCCGTGAAGCTCAGCGCATCCACCAGATAAGGTTCAGTAACTTTCTTTACCATTCCGTTCTCCATCGTCTTGTCGTAACGGATTTTGCATTCAAACCAAGTATGCATTGACATAATATTCTGTTTTATGAATTAATAAATTGGGTACAAAGATATTCAAAAATCTGGCTGGTTGGTTCGCTTTTCAACCAATAAATCTCTGTTTTTAAGCGTGTGGTTTTCTCCGAGTAGCAGGTTGCCGAAGAAGTTTTCTATATACTCCCGGGTAGCATGAATATTGTTCTTGATGTCGTTGTAGTTGGCTTTGACAAGGGCATTCCGGAAATACCAGGAGTGCTTTTCGAATGGCGTGTTGCTGATTTCAAAGCCAAATGTCCGCAGATATTTGATGGCAAAAACAGCGGTGGCTCTTGTATTTCCTTCTCCGAATGGATGGATTTGCCATATCCCCGATATAAATCCGGCTATGTGCTGAACGGTCTGAGGCAAGCTTATTCCTCGATAACGGAATTGCTTTTTTTGTTCAAAATCGTAATCGAGCGTAGCCCGGATACTGCTGGCACTGGCATAATAGACTGTTTCTCCGTTGAGTACCCATTCTGCTTTGCTGATATTGTAATCGCGTATCTTTCCTGCAAACGGGTATATTCCTGTAAAGAGTCGCTTGTGGATGGTTATGTATTCGGCCGGGGAGAAAGTGAATGACTTTTCCGATAAGATTTCTGCAATCCGTGCGGACACTTTATCGGCCTCCTCCGTTCTGTTGTTGCTTTCTCTAACGATGGTTGTTTTGTAGTAGTTATCGATGCGATGCTTCACTTCTTCCATGGTGATATCGCCCTCAATATTTTGCTTGGCTGTTTCTATGAGGTAGGCAGAAGGCTTCAGGCCATCGACATCTTGCAGGCCGATGGCTGTCTGCCATGCATAACCTTTTTCTCTCTTTTCAGGTTCTCCTTGTCTGATATATTCTTCAAATTCGCCCATTGTGTACCTTTTTATATGCGCAAAAATACAAAAAAACGTCCATAGTAGGAACTTCTGTGAGCTTTTCTTTGATGTATTACCAGCCGCCGCCACCTCCGCCGCCACCACCGCCGCCGGAGAAACCACCGCCGCCACTGCCCGAGCTCCAGCTTCCGCCCGATGAGGACGAAGAAGACGAAGAGGACGAGGACGCTGTAGGATCAATCCGTGCCTGACTTACCGACGAAGCAAACGAACTGGCCAATGCCACGTACACCAACGGCTCCGTGCCCGTGTACCAATCCGGTGAGTAGTTATACTGCTTCAGCACAGACTCGAACTTGCTTCCCCACTCATTCTCCACATTCAGGGCGATGGCGTAGGGCAGCATCCGTTCAAAGAGTTCCGGTGTCTGCTCCGGTGGAGTGAGCAGGTTCAGGCGATGCTCTTCGGCTGTTTTGAGGTACATTTTGAAACCTTCCAGTTCGGCCGAAGTCTTAGCTCCGAGCAGAGTAGGGGCCTGAATCAGCCAGATGTAGAAGCAGTAGATGATGAACACGAGGACTCCCAGACCTAGAAACAGCGGAGAGAAGATCACGTCGGCAGTGACCGGCTGGTTCAGTAGGAGGTAGAGTGCCATGACACCCGGGCATACCAGCGTAGCCATTCCGATATAGCCGAGGTTGTTGGTGTGGTAATCTTTCATATTGATCACCAGGCTGAGAGCCTCGCTCAGTTCGAGGGTCGCGTCCGAGAAACGCGCATGGTTCTTGTCTGATACCGTCAGCGTCTTACCTTTGCTGAACAGGGCGCTGTACAGTGCTGCCTCTTCCTTAGAAAGACTTTCTACCCGCTCTATGGCATGCAACGTATATTTCTTCTTCACCAATTCTATGCGGATGGCCTTCTTCACTGCCATGGAAACCAGGGCGGCGGTGAAAGCCCGGTCGTCACTGATGCGTTTGTAGAGGTAGCGTATCACTGCGGGACTCCAGTCATGCGGAGGACGGAAATGAGGGATCACCACCGGTCGGCGCGGATCGCGTCCCGCCTTGTTCCAGCTGAACCAGCAGTAGGCCAGCAGGAGCAACAGGGATATCCCTGCGCTGAGCGGGCGACGGTATTTCTCCCAGAAGAGTTCCCAGGCCGAAGGAGGTGCAGGACGCTCGATGATACCCCGTGGGAAAGACACAGCTACCGTCAGTCCCTCGCCCCTGAGTAGTGACGCCGTAGTGCGGAAGTTCACCACATTGTCCTTGCTGTCTATCTCACAATCCTTTCCGGCACGTCCGTAGGCTCCCGTGTAGCAGTCGGTAGATAAGGCCGAAGCCCCCGGTGGCAAGGTGATGGTAGCCGAAGCCTCGTCAATAGCGAAGTCCCAGTCGTTGCCCGTCACGTTCCAGTACAGCTCATCGAAGTTGTCGAAGAAGCCCACGTGTCCGCGACTGCTGTATGTCAGTGTATATTCGTACTCACCCGGCGAGAGTATCACGTCCTTGTTGCCTACGTAGATCACCCGCATGTCACCTTCCTGTTCATTGCGGTAGTCAGTCCGGTTGCCGTCACACCGTACCGAGATCACTTGGATATCCACGGGTTGTTTCTTTCCGTAGGTATCGACTCGAGTGATGGGGATGCGTCGTACGATACCGCGTTTTATCTGGTATCCGCCAGCATATACACGGATGTGTTCCGTCACCGTCACCGTACCGTCGGTGGCTATATCAATGTCCGAGTGGAACGAAAGTATCCGTTCAGTATGTGTCCGCTGCCCGTAGGCGGCAGAGCCGAACAGGACGAGTATCAGGCAAACGATGTATTTCTTCATGGTCATTAGAATGTTACTCCGGGAAGTGCTTTCTCATCTGCGGTAGCGGCGAAGAAGTCGCCTTTCCGGAATGAGAATAGATTTCCGATGATGTTCGATGGGAAGCTCTCCAGGGCGATGTTGTTCTCCCGCACCGTGCCGTTGTAGTAGCGTCGGGCAGCAGCCAGATCGTTCTCCAGTTCAGAGAGTTGCTGTTGCAGTTGCAGGAAGTTCTCGTTGGCTTTCAGGTCGGGGTAGTTCTCGGCCACCACCAGCAGATTGTCCACGGCCTTGCCGAAGGCAGTTTCCTTCTCCATCCGCTGTGTCTGGTCCGGTGCCTGCATGGCCTGTGTGCGGTACGCTGTCACCTGCTCCAGGACCTTCTTCTCGTAGGTGGCATATCCCTTGACTATTTCCACCAGGGCAGGCACCAGGTCGAAACGCCTTTTGAGGAACACGTCGATGGCACTCCACGCTTCCTGCATCCGGTTCTTGTTGCTTACCAATTTGTTGTAAATGCCGATTACCGTCAGTGCCACTAACAGCACCGCTACGACTATGCCCCAAAATGTATAGTTCATGTTATTTGATGGATTATGTGAATAATCTTTTCATGGTTTGCATTTTCTTCTCCGTCTCTTGCCATTCATCGTCAAGGGTAGACGAAGCAAGCAGTCCGCCACCGGCATACAGCACCGGTATGCCACCGGATATATTCATGCAGCGCAGGTTGACGTACAGATCGGTCTTCCCGGCAGGATCGAGCCAACCGATAAATCCGGAATAGTAACGACGGTCATACCCCTCGTTGTCCAGGATAAACCGGTAAGCTTCCTCTTTGGGAAGACCGCATACGGCAGGGGTGGGGTGCAGTAAAGCCAGCAAGCTACCCAGCCGGTCGTTCCCTGGCAAGGCAAAACGGAAATCGGTACGCAGGTGTGACAGTGCTCCGGCAAAGACCGGGTACGGCCCCTGTTCCTGCGGAACGATGCCGAGCGAGTGAAGCTGCTCCCGGATATAGGCCGATACGTACGCCTGTTCCTCCCGGTTCTTCTCGTCCCATTCCTGCGGGAGTACCCCACCCTGTACCGACTGTGTACCAGCCAATGCCATCGTATGCCAGGCACCCTGTTCGCCCGAGAGAATAATCTCCGGCGTACTGCCCAGCCACAAACCTGTCTCGGGGGTGTAGCACAAATACACGTAGGAATAGATATACTGCCGGCAAGCCTTGTAGAAAGCGGCTGCGGGGGAGAAACCGGACGGCATGGATTGCTCTTGCTTGCGCGATAGCACCAACTTATCGAACCGTCGGGCATGCAGGGCATCGATGAAAACATCGAAGCAGCGTGCATACTGTTCCGGGTACGAAGGATGTGAAGGTGGTGCAGATTGCATCGCCTTATCCTTCTCCAACGGAAGATTCTCAGCCTCGTCCAACCACCTCCGTGCTTCGTCCAACGAAAAAAGATCGGGCTCGATCAACACCACCGGACAGTCGGCACCGATGCGGAACGGAGCTATCACAAAGCCCTTTTGTTCATTGAGTTCCTCTACCGAATGAATACGGCGAACAGGCCCGTTGGTCTGCATCAGGAACCGGGGAGTGCTCTCGCCCGGAAGCCGATACACAGCAAACGTGCATCTCCGCCGTATCAATTCGTCTATCACCCGAATGTTATCAGTTTCCTCCAAGATCATTTCTTCTTTATAACGCTATTAACCACCCGCATGGTCGACACCAGCTTGTCGGTCTCGGTGAACACATCCACGTTCCACACGTGCGACGAGCGTCCCTGGTGCACGATGGTTCCCACCGCCCGGACGGTATCGCCCTCGTAAGCCGATGAGATATGGTTGCCACTCACCTGCATTCCTACAGCCACCTCATCGGGCCCGCAGAGGAGCATAGAGCCGAATCCGGCAACCGTTTCGGCCAGGGCCAATGTGGCACCGCCGTGCAGCATGCCGAAGGGCTGGCGGGTACGTTCGTCCACCGGCATGGTGGCTTCTACCTTGCCTTCCGAGGCGTACGTGTACTGTATGCCCAGGTGTCCCATCAGTGCCGTACGGGCACGCTCGTTGTGTTCGTCGAGCGAGCGGTCGATGGGTGCTTTGGGCGGGGTGGTTTCCTTCATTACTTTCGGATGTTAATGGCCTGCCTTTTTATAATTGTCCAAGCCTTTCTGCAGGAAGTTCACGTATTGCGGTATATCCTCCTTGTAGGCGTATGATTTGTTGAGCGGCTTGCCGTCATTGTCCACCAGCACGTAGAACGGTTGGGCATTGGCACCAAACTTCACCTCTTGCAGATAGCTCCACTTATCGCCCAGGGTACGGAGTTTGCGTTCCTTGCCATTCACATTCACGGTGATGGGTTCGGGCAGCTTCGTCTTGTTGTCCACATACAGGGTGATGAGTACGTAATCGTCATTGATGATGCTGCGCACCTTGTCGTCCGTCCATACGGCGAGTTCCATCTTCCGGCAGTTCACACATCCGTAGCCGGTAAAGTCCAGCATCACCGGCTTGCCATGCTGACGGGCATAAGCCATTCCTGCATCGTAATCGTCGAACTTGGCATGTACCTCCTCATTATAGAGGTTGAAGTCCTGCGTGTACATCGGCGGGGTGAAGGCACTGACCGCTTTCAGCGGAGCACCCCACAGGCCAGGCACCATGTACACGGCAAAAGCCAGCGACACCAAGGCCAGGAAGAAGCGGGTCACACCCACCTTATTATCATCGTCATCGTGTAGGAATTTAATCTTGCCCAACAGGTAGAACCCGAGCAGTGCAAAGATCACAATCCACAAGGCGAGGAACGTTTCGCGGTCCAGGATGCCCCAGCCATAAGCCAGGTCGGCCACGGAGAGGAACTTCAGGGCGAAAGCCAGTTCCAGGAAGCCGAGCACCACCTTGATCACATTCATCCATCCACCCGATTTCGGCATGGACTTCAGCCAGGTGGGGAACAGGGCGAACAGCGTGAACGGCAACGCCAGAGCGATGGCAAAGCCCAGCATACCGATGGCGGGTGCCACGATGTTGCCGGTGCTGGACACCTGTACCAGCAGGAACCCGATGATGGGACCGGTGCAGGAGAACGATACCAAGGCCAACGTGAAAGCCATCAGGAAGATGCTCAGCAGCCCACTGGTGGTTTCGGCCTTACTGTCTACCGCATTGCTCCAACGGGAGGGCAGCGTGATCTCGAACGCTCCGAAGAACGAAGCGGCAAATACCACCAGCAGCAGGCAGAAGAAGATATTGAAGACAGCGTTGGTAGACATGGCATTCAGCGCACTGGCACCGAAGAGGGCCGTGATGAGCAGACCCAGCGTGACGTAGATCACCACGATGGATGCGCCGTACGTCCAGGCATCGCGGACGCCTTTCTTCTTGTCCTTGCTACGCTTCAGGAAAAAGCTCACCGTCATCGGGATGATGGGCCATACACACGGGGTGAAGAGGGCTATCAACCCGCCCAGGAACCCGGTGATGAAGATGTAGATCCAGGAATTATCGGCTTCCTGCTCTTCGCCGAGGGCTTTCAGCTCATCGATCACTGGTGCCCACAGGTCGATGGTAGTATCTGTACCCGTGAGTTGTACGGGCGAAGCAGCGGTCGAGTCCGAAGCCATCGTTGTTTCAGCGGAAACAGGCTCGGCGGGAGTGTCCGGGAGGGCTTTTTCGGGTTTAGCATCGGCTACCGGGGCGACAGCTTTGGCTGTGCCTTTGAAGCTGAACTCTACCGCTGTGGGCGGCAGACAGGTTTCATCGTTGCAAGCACCGTATTCCAGATAACCTTCCAGAACGTAGGCACCGCCGGTGAAGGTAACCTTCTGGGAGAATTGAGCTTTCCCGGCGAAATAGCGCACCTGCATCTCGAACAGTTTATCGAACATAGACACCTCCTTGCCCACCGGCATCAGTTTGCCGGAGAGCCGGGCACCGCTGATTTTCTCCATGTGGAACGTAGCCGAGGTAGGTCCGCCATCGCCTAGCTCGGTGGAGTAGACATGCCATCCGGCATCGATGGTACCCGTGAACACCACTTCCGCTTCCGTGTCGGACAGGGTTTTCAGCTCGGCTTTGAACTTCACAGGTTCCTGTATCTGGGCTTGCAGAAGCGGTGTGCTACACAAGAGCAATAGTAGGAATGAGAGTTTTCGCATGGTTTTTCTTTTTTATTATACTTCGTAATCCACGCACGAGCGGCTTTCGCGCACATCGGCCAAGAGTTTTCCGGCAGCCACATGGTCGGGGTGGGTGGCGTATATCTTCACATCGTCGAGGGTATCGAACTCACTGTACAACGCAATGTGCCAGCTCTCGCCGGGATTCATATTCAGTCCCACTTCTATTTTACGGATCACGGGAATCACGGCAGGCAGTGCTTCGATGGCTGTTTTAAACCGGTTGCCCACGGCCATCTTCTCAGCTTCGGAAACTTCTTCTTTCAATTTAAATAATACAATGTGCTTTACCATTACGTTGCTATTTTAATTAATTCATTTATATTTGCACAGATAATTGCAGTGTCTGCACCAGTGCGTAAGCATAATGCTACAATTTTCCAAACGCAAAATTAACTTATTTGTTTCAATTATACGCTATAAACGGATGTTAATAATCGGTATTGCAGGCGGAACAGGCTCTGGAAAGACCACCGTCGTACGTAAAATCATCAAAAGTCTGCCGGTAGGCGAGGTCGTCTTGCTGCCCCAGGATTCTTATTACAAGGACAGCAGCCATGTTCCGGTGGAGGAACGGCAGAACATCAACTTCGACCACCCGGATGCGTTCGAGTGGAGTTTGTTGTCCAAACATGTTTCGCAGTTGAAAGAGGGGAAGAGCATCGAGCAGCCTACGTATTCGTACCTTACCTGTACCCGGCAGCCGGAAACCATCCATATAGAGCCGTGCGAAGTGGTGATTATCGAAGGTATCCTGGCGTTGTGCGACAAGAAATTACGCCACATGATGGATATTAAGCTCTTCGTAGATGCCGATCCGGACGAACGATTAATCCGGGTGATACAGCGCGATGTCATCGAACGCGGACGTACGGCCGAGGCGGTGATGGAGCGTTACACGCGGGTGCTGAAACCCATGCACCAGCAGTTCATCGAACCGTGTAAACGGTATGCCGACCTGATTATCCCCGAAGGTGGGAACAATCAGATCGCTATCGACATCCTGACCATGTATATCAAGAAGCACTTGAAATAGTGATTAGTGATTAGGGGCTAGTGATTAGCGGTTAGTGGTTAGTGGAGAGTTATTTAGTGGAAAGTTATTTAGTGGAAAGGAAAAGCCCATGAAATGGGCTAAACGTGGATAACCCCGTGCAAGCGAAGCGCAGCTCGGGGTAAAAGAACTCCTCCCAATATGAACTCCGTAGGAGTTCTACCTGCATCTTTACTTGTCTACTCAATATAGATAAACACTTTGTTGAACTCCTACGGAGTTCGATGGAGAGAGTGTGGATAACCCCGAGCTGCGCTTCGCTTGCACGGGGTTATCCACGTTTAGCCCATTTCATGGGCTTTTCCTTTCCACTAAATAACTTTCCACTAAATAACTCTCCACTAACCACTAATCACTAATCACTAACCACTAATCACTAACCGCTAATCACTAACCGCTAATCACTAACCGCTAATCACTAACCGCTAATCACTAACCGCTAATCACTAATCACTAATCACTAATCACTATTTCATCGGCAGTGTAAACCAGAAGGTCGATCCTTCTCCAAATTCAGAATCCACACCAATCTGTCCACCCATGTGCTCCACCAAGCTCTGGCTGATAGACAACCCCAAGCCCGTACCTTGTGCAAAGGCATTCAGTTTAACGAATCGGCTGAAGACTTCTTCCAGCTTTTCCGGAGAGATGCCGATGCCCGTATCGCGTACGGAAAACTTGAGCATTTCTCCCTCAATCTCTTCATACGCCAACGTGATGGAACCGTTGTTGGTAAACTTCATGGCGTTGGTCATGAAATTAGCAAGCACCTGCGTGATGCGGTTTTTATCCCCCTCAACTATTATCTGAGGAAGGTTCTCGTCGAACACCAGTGCCACTTCCTTCGGTACTTTCAGTGAAAAGCCCTGGATCAGCTCGCGACAAAGCCGGCGTACGTCCACCATTCCGGGAGTAAACTCCATGGTGCCCGCTTCAATCTTGGAGATATCGAGAATGTCGGAGATGAGTTGTAGCAGCAAATCGTTGTTTTCCTCTATCAAGGGGACGTATTCCCGGCGTTCTTCCAGCGATTCGGTTTCAGCAAGCAGTGACGAGAAGCCTACGATGGAGTTGAGCGGGGTACGTATCTCGTGACTCATATTGGCCAGGAAGGCCGACTTGAGCCGGTCCGATTCTTCCGCTTTCTCCTTGGCGAGTATCAATTCCATTTCCACCTGTTTGCGGTGAGTGATGTCAGTAGCCAGTTCCATGATGGCCCACTTCCCATCTATCCATTGAAGTGCTGTACTCTGGATAGTGTACCAACGTTGAGTCAGCGGGTTGTAGTCTTCCCAGAACCGCACACCTGTGGGACGATGGTCTTTGTCCAATAAGTGATGCTTCGGGCAATGTTTGCACAAGCCGTCCAGTCCCGCATTCAGCATTTTCCAGCATTCCGTATTTTCCACGCACATATCACCCGCTTCATCCCTGAAAGGCTTGTTGGCAAAGAGCATCTTCAGCGAGTCATAGTCCGTCACAAAGATATTGGCATTGATGTTGTCCAGTACCATTTGCATGGTTTGTTGCGACTGTTGCAGGGTTTCTTCCACCTGCCGGCGTTTTGTGGTGGTCGATACGATTTGCGATATCTGAGTCATCAGTTCCACGTCCTTTTCGTTCCATTCCTTTCTCCAGCAGAAGTTGAACGACAGGAAGCCGAAATGCATACCCCGTTGTGCCAGGGGAAAGACGGCGATAGACTTTATGCGCTGCATTTCCAGGATTTCTATGATAGTGGGGTGGAGTGCGTAGATGTCCGATGTACAGATAATGCCATTTTCCTCGAGCATGTCGAACCAAGGTTTCCCTGCTTCCAGGGTCAGACTCCGGAGGAAATCTATGGCAGGTTCGATGCCCTCGTTGCACCATTCATAGGTACAGCCGTAGGTTACTCCGTCAGGATGGTTTTCCCATACCGACAGACGGTCGACCCCTGTATACTGGCCGATTTCGGCAAGAGCCATGTTCATGGCGGTGGATATATCTTCTTCGAGTTGAAGGATTTGCAGCACTTTGATGAACAAAGCCTGGCGGCGGTTGATTGCTTCCAGTTCTTTCTGACTGGATATCAAATCTTTGGACTTTTCTTCGACCATTATTTCGAGCTGTGCGTGATACTGTTCCAGCTCCGCGTCGGTCAGATTTTGTGCAGGATAAAAAGACTTCATAATGCAGTGTAAATACGTAATAATAAACTTGGAATAGAGATTGTTTCTTGCTATCGTATACTAACCTGCAAATGTAGTAAAGGTTTTGGAGTTTCGATAGTCTTTTGTCAGTTATTTTATTTTTGCCTTGTAGAGAGCGAACCGTTCGCGGATATTGCGGACAAAGTTGAACGTTTCCACCCCGCGGAAGTACCCGTTTTTACAGACCGGATCGGAATAGTATTCCTCGTTGCTTTTCAGCAAGATAAACTTTTCCACATTGTCCGTCCACACATTCCTGTCCTTGCCGTATTTCTCGGCCAATGCCATTGCATCCGAGATATGGCCTACCCCGGCATTATAGGATGCCAGGATGAAGTCTATCCGCTGGCTTTTGTCAGGAATCTTTCGGAATATCTTCTCCATGGCGGCGATGTACTTCACAGCCGCTTTGATGCTCTCTTCCGGGTTGTCTTCCATACCTTCGGGCACGCCCATGGCACGGGCGGTGGCAGGCATCAGTTGCATCAGGCCCTGGGCACCGGCCCAGGAAACAGCCGTGGTGTCAAAGTTGGACTCCGTATAGGCCAGCGAAGCCAGCAGACGCCAGTCCCAGTCTACCTCCTTGGCATACTTGCGGAACAACTTGTCGAAGTGCGATATCTTTCCTTCGCGCAGCGAGAGGATAGGGGTGTAGGTGATGGTTTTGCTGATCTCGAAATAACGTTTCGCACTGGCCGTGTAGGCAGGCGAGGTGGCATTCGTCTGGTGCCACTCGTCGGCAGCGGCAGCCAGTTCGGGGCAGTCCTTCCGCACGGCCCAGGAAGCCCGTTGGTCGAAGCTGACGGACATACTCACATTCAGGTTGGGGTAGTAGGTGGTGTTCAGCCGGGCCAGGTCATCGTCGGCCACGGTGTAGGGAATCTTGCCTTGCGCCACTTGGGTGATCAGGTCCTCGGTGGTGATGCTGTCATACTCCACCCGGTGGATGATGATTCCGCCACCCAGCTCGCTGTTCAGGTTCGTGAGCCGGTCGAAGTACTTGCCCGGTTTCACGTACACTTCCTTGCCGATGAGCTCCGTCACATCCTTCAGCGGCGTGCGGCGGTTGCCCGTTTGCTGCACCAGTACCTGGTGGGTGATGATTTCCTCGCCGCAGTACGTCACACTGTCCCGCCACTCCTTGGTGATGGGCATGTTGTAGGCGATGATGTCTCCTTCGCCGGCTTTCAGTTTTCGGATCATTTCGGGGATGCTGCGGGATACCTCGATGCGCATCTTCAGGCCCAGGTGCTGGGCGAATTGCTGGGCCAGTTCGTACTGGAAACCCATGTCTGCCCCGCGGTAGATGAAGTACGACGTAGAACCGTACATGGTGAGTACCACCAACTCGCCGCTGTCTCTGATCTGAGTCAGGTCGTGCACGGCGGTGGTCTGCTCTACCTGCTTGCGGCAACTTGCCAGGCTGATGAGCAGTAGCAATGTTCCTATTCCGATGATTCTACGCATACTCTTCTTTTGTTTTTTATTTCACCACAGAGTCACGCAGAGTTCCACAGAGTTTTTTAAGTTTCCACTGTGTCGAATAAAAACTCTGTGGAACTCTGCGTGACTCTGTGGTGATTAAATCAATCGAATAAATTCAATTTATTCTTCCGGGCATCGTCCAGCGATACCGTTTCCCGGTGAAAGAGGCCACTCTTTCCGCGCAGCTCCTCGTATTCCCTGCCCAGTTCCTGTTGCAGTTCCACCCTGCCTTCCGGATTCATCAACCGGGCGGCAAAGACCGCATTCTGCGAAGCATCCTTCAGGTGCACCACCGGAGCGTTGTACACCGGAGCAATCTTCAGGGCCGTGTGCATCTTCGAGGTCGTGGCACCACCGATGAGCAGCGGAAGGTCTATTCCACGCTTCTGCAGCTCCGACGCCACATGCACCATCTCCTCCAGCGAAGGAGTGATCAAGCCGCTCAGACCGATCATGTCCACCCGTTCCTCCATGGCCCGGTCTATGATCTTGTCGGCAGGCACCATCACCCCTAGGTCGATGATCTCATAGCCGTTGCACGCCATCACCACGCCCACGATGTTCTTGCCGATGTCGTGCACATCGCCCTTCACCGTAGCCAATAACACTTTTCCTGCCGAAAGAGTTCCCACCTGCTTCTCGGCCTCGATGACCGGTTGCAGGATGGCCACCGCTTTCTTCATGGTGCGGGCCGTCTTCACCACCTGCGGCAGAAACATCTTCCCGGCACCAAACAGCTCGCCCACCACGTTCATGCCCCGCATCAGCGGACCTTCGATGATGTCCACCGCCTTGTCGTATAGCGGCAACGCCTCGGCAATGTCCGCTTCGAGGAAGTCGCCGATGCCCTTCACCAGCGCGTGTTGCAGCCGCTCTTCCAGCGTACCTTCGCGCCAGGCATCCTGACGGACCGATGAGCCGCCGTTGCTACCCGTGTCCGCATCCTTCAGACTCGCAGCCAGCTCGATGAGCCGCTCCGCGCCATCGGGCCGACGGTTCAGCACCACGTCCTCGATGAGCGTCAGCACATCCGCCGGGATGTCCGTGTAGATCACTGCCGTGGCCGGATTCACGATGCCCATGTCCATACCCTGCCCGATGGCGTGGTAGAGGAACACGGCGTGCATGGCCTCGCGTATATAATTGTTGCCCCGGAACGAGAACGAGAGGTTGCTCACCCCACCGCTCACATGCGCACCGGGCAGATTCTTCTTGATCCAGACAGTAGCTTCGATGAAGTCCACCGCATAATTGCTATGCTCCTCGATGCCCGTGGCGATGGCCAGCACGTTCGGGTCGAAGATAATATCGTTCGGGTTGAAGGCCAGCTTATCCACCAACAGGCGGTATGCGCGACTGCATACTTCTATCTTCCGGGCAGCCGTATCCGCCTGTCCACGCTCGTCGAACGCCATCACCACCACCGCGGCACCGTATTCGCGGATCAGCCCGGCGCGTTCCAGGAACACTTCCTCGCCCTCTTTCAGCGAGATGGAGTTCACGATGGACTTGCCTTGCAGGCATTTCAGCCCAGCCTCGATCACCTCCCATTTGGACGAGTCTATCATCACCGGCACACGGGATATCTCCGGTTCGGACGCCACCAGGTTGAGGAACGTCACCATCTCCTCCTGCGTGTCCAGCAAGCCGTCGTCCATGTTCACGTCAATCACCAACGCCCCGTCTTCCACCTGTTGGCGGGCGATGGAGAGTGCTTCGTCGTATTTCTTCTCGTTGACCAGCCGCAGGAACTTGCGCGATCCGGCCACGTTGCACCGTTCGCCCACGTTGACGAAGTTGATCTCCGGTTTCACGTCCAGCAACTCCAAGCCCGACAGCCACAGGCTCGTCGGCTTCTGCGCCGGTACGTGCGGGCGGGCTTGGGCGATGAGGGCAGGGTACTCCGCGATGTACGCATCCGTGGTACCGCAGCAGCCCCCGATGATGTTCACCAAGCCCTCGTTGAGGTACTCGCGTACTTCGGCGGCCATGTCGGCAGGGCTCTGGTCATACTGACCCAACGAGTTGGGAAGTCCCGCATTGGGGTAAGCACTAATATAGTAAGGTGCGCGGGCGGCCAGTTGTTCCAGGAATGGTTTCAGTTGCCGGGCCCCGAACGAGCAGTTAAGCCCGATGGAGAAAATATCCGCATGTTGCACCGAAGCCAGGAAAGCCTCGAGCGTCTGTCCCGAGAGGGTGCGTCCGCTCGTGTCCGAGACGGTGACGGAGAGCATCAGCGGCACCTGCACACCCGTGGTCCGCATGGCGCGGGTAGCAGCATGGATGGCCGCTTTGGCATTCAGCGTGTCGAAGATGGTTTCTATGAGGATGGCATCCACCCCACCTTCCAGCAGAGCTTCCATCTGCTGCTGATAAGCCAGTGCCAGTTCGTCGTATGTCAGTGCGCGGAAAGCCGGATTGTTCACGTCCGGGCTCATGGAGCAAGTCTTGTTGGTAGGCCCCACGGAACCGGCTACGAAGCGCGGCTTGGCGGGATTAGCGGCGGTGTACTCGTCGGCCACCTGGCGTGCCAGGCGTGCGGCGGCCAGGTTCATCTCGCGCACGTATTCCTCCATGTGGTAATCGGCCATGGAGACGGTGGTGCTGCTGAAAGTGTTGGTTTCTATGATGTCGGCACCCGCTTCGAGGTACTTCACGTGTATCTCACGGATCACGTCCGGGCGGGTGAGGACCAGGAGGTCGTTATTGCCTTTGAGCTGTCCGGGAATGTGTACGAAACGCTCGCTGCGGAAGTCCTCCTCGCGCAGGGCATATTGCTGGATCATGGTGCCCATGGCTCCATCGAGTATCAGGATGCGCTCGGCGGCGCATTGGCGTAAGTCTTTCTTCATTGCTATCTATTATTAATTCACCACAGAGTCACACAGAGTTCCACAGAGTTTTTATTTTTATGTAACACGGAGGGCACAGAGCTGTTTTTGTTTCCTCTGTGCCCTCTGTGTCCTCTGTGGTGAACTGAAAACTCTGTGGAACTCTGTGTGACTCTGTGGTGAACTGAACTATCGCTTAAACATTCTGTCCATATCGCGTCGGTCGTCCTTCTCCCGGAGCGACTCGCGTTTATCGTATTGCTTCTTACCTTTGGCCAGGGCTATCACCACCTTGGCCAGTCCTTTTTCGTTGATGAACAGGCGTACGGGCACCATGGTGAATCCCGTTTCCTTGGTTCCCCGCTCCAATTTCTTGAGTTCCTTGCGGCTGAGCAGCAGTTTGCGTTCGCGCCGGGCGGCGTGGTTGTTGTACGTCCCGTAGAAATATTCGGCTATGTGCATGTTCTTCACCCACAGCTCGCCGCGGATGAAGATGCAGTACGTGTCCACCAGACTGGCTTTGCCCAGGCGGATGGATTTGATTTCCGTCCCGGTGAGCACGATGCCGGCCGTATAGGTTTCGATGAGTTCGTAGTCGAACGTGGCCCGTTTATTCTTTATGTTAATCGGAGTGGGTTTCATGTCTTTTCGTTAATTGAGTGCGGCGGTGAGCCAGTTGAACACCACCTGGATGAGGGCGGGGCAGGCCAGTAGTGCCAGCGACGAGAGGATGGTAAACCGCAGGCGGTCCTTCTCCTGTATGTGCATCAGGATGGGTGCTCCTTCCCACACCACGAAGAGGATGTAGCATTGCAGCAGCCAGCCCACGATGCGGAAGGAGGGGAGTATGCCGGTGACGAGCTGAATGAGGAAGCTCACCACCAGGGCGTACCCTGCAAACTGCTGGCACAGGGGGATGTCGCTCCACTGACCCAGCAGGCGTACGCGGATCTCGTTGATGGCATAGGCTGCCAGGAAATACCCCCCGAAGAGGGCCACTGCCACGGCACAACACTGCGTCATGGCTATCTGAAAACTTTGCGGACCGCCCCATCCATTGTCCACCAGTGAGCCAATGAATACGGAGAGCCCGCATAAACCTATCATAGGATAGACGAACTCGGTAAACACCTGTCGCCTATCCTCCTGCAAACGAATTTCCTCCCAGGCCTTGGCCGGAGAGGAAATCAGTAACATAGCTATTTTAAATATGTTTTTGTAATTCAATGCTTAGATAGAGAATTTATATTTGAATTTCAAGACTTTAGGAGTAGTGGCACTCGTGTTAGCTGTTATTTGTACGCTCACAGAATCGTTGGGATTTAGGCCCAGCCCTCTTACTCGCATGCTGGTAATATCCCAACTGTTTTCCAAAACAGCTTGCTGAGATCCTTTGTCTCCTCCCTTATCTAATCTCAGGATCAGGGGAAGCAGGTTTTTAGACACATCCACTCTGGCTGTATCAATATAGAGTGCCAACACCGCAGTCTCTTCCGATGGATAAAACGCTGTATTTGTCTGGAGATACTCTTTAGCTCCCCATGCACTAAAATCAGAGATCGTATAGGCGTTCTTCAACGTGTCGGGGCGCAGGTTGACTCCGGCTGTCGGAATACCATGTCCACCTACAATACTTACATTGTATTGTTTTTTTCCTTCAGTGTACTTTTCGCCATCCAGGAAGCTATAATAAACAAAGGCACGTTTTACTGGTTCTGTGGCTTTTTCCGGTATCAGCGCACTCGGGTTGTTCGGTATCAGTACGATATCTGTTCCATCCAAATATAAAGTCGTCCCCATCATTCCGCCGGAAACTGTTGCATAACTATAACCATCGTAGCTGTTAGAGCTGTCCGAGTTCATACAAGAGGTTAACGAAAGAGCTACCACGGCCACAAGTGCCATCATCATCATTTTCATTTGTTTCATAAAATTCTTTTTTAGATTGTGCAAAGATATAAATTCTTATTCATATTCTCTAAATGCAGATACTTAAAAAATACTGCTTTGTCGCACAAAAAAAATAGCTGTTTATTATCAACTGGCAATTCCGGCCTTTCCTTACCCTGAGAACAGCTTTCAAAATAGACTCTTCAATTGTTTTACTGATGTGAAGAATTACGAGGATATGGATATGCTATAGCAAAATGCACTGCCGGATTAACGTTTGTAGGCAAAGCTATCGGGCAAATGAGGGGAAAAGAACAGTACTGCTATGTGCTTTTGAGGAAACGCAGCAATACACTCTGAGATAAACGAGATTTGTAACAAAATTGTTAGTAATAAAGTTGTTACTAACCGAATTGTTACTTACTTTTGCATCAACAAGAAACAACAGAATCATGGAGAACAAGCCTTTTATATTTGGAGTGGCCACTTCCGGCGATAACTTCACAGACAGAGAGAAGGAGACAGCCCGTCTGCTGTCCAACTTCCGGCACGGTGTCAATACCGTTCTGATATCGCCGCGCCGCTGGGGAAAAACCTCGTTGGCACAAAAGGTGTGCCGCCTGGCACAGTCCGACGATCTGAAGATAGTCTATCTGGACATCTTTTCGTGCCGCAGCGACAAAGAGTTTTATGATGCCTTTGCGGCTGCCGTGCTTAGGCAGACATCTACCAAGTGGGACGAATGGGTGGAGAATGCCCGCTTGTTCCTCTCGCGCATCAGTCCCAAGATATCCCTGGGTCCCGACCCCACGTCGGATTTCTCCATCTCGCTGGAACTGAACCCGAAGAGCGACGACATCAACGAAATCCTCCAACTCCCCGAGAAGATTGCACAGCAGAAAGGGTGCAGCATCGTGGTGTGCATCGACGAATTCCAGCAGATAGCCGAGTTCAAGGACTCGAAGACTTTCCAGAAACGCTTGCGCACGGTGTGGCAGTTGCAAAAGTCGGTGTCCTACTGCCTCTTCGGCAGCAAGAAGCACCTGATGAACGAACTCTTCGAGAAGAGAAGCCTGCCGTTCTATAAATTCGGCGATGCCATCTACCTGCCCAAAATCAGCACACCGGACTGGGTGGAGTATATCTGCGGTCGCTTCGGGGCAACGGGGAAACAGATTTCCAGGGAACTGGCCGAAAGGATTTGCCAGGCGGTGGACAACCACTCGTCCTACGTGCAGCAGCTGGCCTGGCTGGTGTGGATACACGCCCAGACGGTGGCCACCGACCGCGATTTCGAAGAGGCCCGTCAGGATTTGGTGGATCAAAACACCCCGCTGTTCGAGAAGCAGACCGAGAGCCTCACCACGTATCAGATGAACTTCCTGCGTGCCATCGTTCACGGAGTGCATCGGGAGTTCACCAGGAAAGAGGTTATGCAGAAGTACCAACTCGGTTCGTCGGCCAATGTCAACACCGTGAGGCGCGCGCTCATCAAGAAAGAACTGATAGAGGTAGAGCGGCAGTCGGTGGTGATCCCCGATCCTGTGATGGCTATCTGGCTGAAGAGGGAGTTCGAGCGATAAATCCCTTACTTCAACAGGCTCTCCAGGGAATGCAGAAGCACTTCCCCCACATCCATCCCGATGGTCATTTTCTTGAACTTATAGTAAGGAGCCACGACGGGCAGCGTTTCCCATTGTTTCCCGAACGGATCATAGAGACGCCGCACGCCCAGCTCCATGCCGAAGCGGTTCGTCACATCGACGGCCGACGAGAACCCGTACGCGTACGATGGCATGTTGATGGGAAGGTAAGAGGTATAATCCCCGAAGACTTTCAGGTGTACCCGGTGGTTCAGCTGGTAGCCCACCACGCCGGAGAGGCCCACGAACTGATCCGAGAAATACGAGGTGCGCATCTTGTTGACACGCAGCTGCGAGCCCACCACGAACCGCTGGCCCAATTGCTGGTAGTACGAAACGCTCACCTGATTGGCAATGCCGATGCCTTTCCAGTTCTGCTCATAGCCCCGTCCGGAAATCTCCCCCCGGTACAGCGGCAGGATGATGCCGGACACATCGAAATCCTTGGGGTACAGCGGTATCTGTGCGCTTTTCTGATAGACGTAGGCACTGTTTACGTCGTTCAGTCGAAAAGCCGGAAGCACCCATACGGTACCCGGTTTTACGTGCTGGTATTTTTCGTATAACGACGGAGCGGTGCTCGCATTCGTCTTGACGACAGGCAGGTAAAGCTCTGTCGCACGCACCGTTTCTTGCTTCTTCGCGTCCTCACTCTCTTGAGCAAGCAGCAGCAGCAGAGGCAGGTGCAGCATCAGGATGGTAAAGATGATTTTTTGCATAAGCCGAGTCTGTTGTTTTCGCAGTAAAGGTATTCGTTTTCGGGCAGATATGGCTCGTCCCGAGCCATGTTTTGCAACATGGCTTGGGAGCGAACCTTCCTCTATTCCTCCACTTCTTTTTCTGTGTCCTGAGTGTATGCATAAAAGAAATCGGCAGCGGGTCCTGTTAGCACAATGCCATTTTCTTCCATGATGATAGAGTAAACGGCTATGATTCTTGCTTGATTCTTGCCACCTATGCAATGTTTGCCTGCGGCATACTCACCCAGTTCCTTACTACCTTTGCTTATCAGGTATGCAGCTTGGGCAATATCCATGTCTAACTGTTTGCGTATACTGATCATGTTGGCGATGAAATTTGCAAGGAACTTATCCATTCTTGCTTCTATTTCTTCCTCGGAAGGTTTACGATAACGGGGTTCTTCACTTTTGTTCTTTTTTCGCATAATTAATAAAATTTTAATTGTTAGTAAAATCCCCTCTACAGATGCTTCTGCAAAGGGAGTGCGAAGATACAAGTTCTAAAAAAGAGATACAAAGGGAAATTTCCCTTTGCATACGCCCTATGCCAGTGAATATCTTTGCGGAAACATCTGTTAATAACCCCTTAATCCAATCACATGAATGATAAGAAATACCTGAAACACCCGGCCGGATTCATGAACGACCCCCGCGTGCAAGAGATGATCCGCGTAGAAGGAAACAAGAGTTACGGAATATTCTGGGCCCTGATGGAAGAGTTGGCCCAGGCACCTTATGGCTATTTGCCTATGGCGAATCTGAGCTATCTGGCATGTAGAGCCAATACCCGCCGACCGGCATGTGTGAAAAGAATTATCCAGGAATATGGCCTGTTCAACGTAGAGGGCGGCATGTTTTATGCGGTCGACTCGTGGGAAACGATGGGCATCAGCGCGGCCCAAGTAAAAAAGAATATTGCGAAACGCATCCGTTCCCGGGCGAAAACCAACCAGAAATGTACCGGAAACAGTACCGAAAAACGTACCGGAAACAGTACCGAAGAACGTACCGGAAACAGTACCGAAAACGTGTTTGGTGGAGAATGCAACTTGCAGATTTCCAAAGAGAAAACCCATTTCCCTCGCGTACGTACGCGCATTTCTGTTGTTGATGATAATAATATTATCTCAGATAATATAAATAACAACAACAGCAAAAACGCACCAACGCCCTCCGCTTCCGGCAAACCTGAACCGGTGCAGATCCCGTGGGGGATGCTGGTGGACACGCTGAACGAGGAACGCCCCTGGATGGAACACACCTGGGCGTCGGCCGGACTGCCGCCCTCGCAGCTGAACCACCGGAAGCGCATACTGAAGTTCTTCATCGACCACATCCGCACCTACGCCAAGGAGGACGAGCTGAAGGACACGAAAGCCGTGAAGCGGTACTTTGCCAACTTCATCTCGGCCAGCAGTATCACCGGCCGACGCCTGCGCGAGGCACTCCGCCAGTGGGACGCACCCGCCGAAACTTCCCTCGCGCAGCCCGCCGACAATCCCGGCGCACAGCCCGCCGACAATCCACACCAGTACCGCTTCGAGGACCGTACCGACGGCCCACGAACCTACCTCGGCGGTATTCCCATACCGGACGACGCCCCGCCACGCCCGTCACACGAAGCCTGGTGGGATGATGAAAAACAGGACTGGATCTGAGTGCAGAACCATTCGGCAGGAAGCCAAATGCACGTTAGCGGGAAGCTAACACCCCCGTAGCGGGAAGCTAACACCCTTGCACCGGGAAGCTAATACCCTCGTAGCGGGAAGCTAACACCCTTGTACCGGGAAGCAACTGCCCTCGAAGCGGGAAGCATCCCGTGCATGATGCAAAAGGAGGGTGTGTCAAAAGTCCTATCGTTCTTTGAGTAAGTTACAAATTGTAAGTTCTTCAATCTTGGCCCAGCGGGCCAATGTGTTCGTAGCCGTGGGCTTCAGCCCACGGGGGTATATGAATCCCCCACCTGCGCCACGTAGTGGTGTTGTATATATACAACGGCACCACTACGTGGCGCATAGGCAGGTAATGCCATTTTCCGTGGGCTGAAGCCCACGGCTACGAGCACGATAGCCCTCTGGGCTATAATAGACGAACTTACAATCTGTAACTGGTGTAGACTGTTGTTGGACTTTTGACACAGCCTCCTTCAACTCCTGATTCGCAGGATGCAAACCGCCTAACTTGCCCCGGGATTAAAAAACTGGACGGAAATATATCGGGCTTTGACTTCGTCGACCGTTGGTTCAGCCCTTTACTTTCAAATCATAACCCCATAATAAAAAACCATGAAACATAGTTTCCATTCCATCGGAGTCAACGTAAACGGCCGCACCAGCGGCAAAGTAAAAACATTCTGTCCCAAGTGCCACGACCAGCGCAAAAACAAGCGCGACAAATCGCTCTGGGTCAACATAGACCTCGAAAAAGGCCAGTGCTACCACTGCGGCTGGAAGTTCAACCTCAACCGCCACGTGCCCGACACCGTTGGTGCCCCGTGGGTGGACGCCATCCCGGCCGACCGCACTCCCCAGCGCCTCCCCTCGCACTTCCAGCGGCCCCGGTACAGCCCCTCGCACACCCTCGAGATGGACGAGTCCCTGGTGCGTTGGTTCGTCCAGACGCGCTGCATCCCCCAGAGCATCTTGAAAGACATGCACATCGGCCAGGCCGATGAGTTCATGCCCGGAACCGGGCAGACCACCCGCTGCATGTGCTTCCACTACTACGAGGACGGCACGCTCATCAACACCAAGTTCCGCGACGCGCAGCAGAAGAACTTCAAGCTGGTGAAGGATGCCGAGCTCATCCCGTACAACGTGGACGGCATCCGCGGCACACCCGAGGTCATCATCACCGAAGGCGAGATAGATGCCCTCTCGTTCATGGCCATCGGACGCACCGACGTGGTGAGCGCACCCGCCGGGGCATCGGCCAACCTGCAATGGCTGGACCGCTTCGTGCCCACGCACTTCGAGAACAAGCAGACGGTGTACATCGCCGTGGACGACGACGCAAAGGGGCACGAGCTGCGCGACGAGCTCCTCCGCCGCTTCGGCCCCGAGCGTTGCCGCATGGTGCACTACGGCCACGGCTGCAAGGATGCCAATGAACACCTGGTCCGGTATGGCGTAGAAAGCCTCCGCATCGCCCTGGCACAGGCCGAGGAACCGCCCATAGAAGGCATCTACACCGTGGCCGACCTGGACGAGCCGCTCCGCAACCTCTTCGAAAACGGACTGACGGGCGGTGCCGAGACCGGCTGGGAGATGATGGACCGCAAGTGTACCTTCGAGCTGGGACGCCTCGTGGTGATCACCGGTGTGCCGGGCGACGGTAAGTCGGAGTTCACCGACGAGCTCTGCCTGCGCCTCTGCCTGAGGCACGACTGGCGCATAGCCTTCTTCAGCCCCGAGAACATGCCCATCGAGTACCACTACAAGAAGTTGGCCGACAAACTCCTGGGCATCCCCTTCTGCAAGAGCGCGCCGGGCATGACGGAGGGCCGCTACCAGGCCGTGCGCCGGTTCCTGGAGCAAAACGTGTCGCACATACACTCCTACACGGACAACACCCTGGAAAGCATCCTCCTGCGTGCCCGCGCCCTGGTGGCCCGCCGCGGCGTGCGCATCCTGGCCATCGACCCGTACGGCTGCATCGAGCACCGGCAGCCCCACGGGGTCACGGAGACGCAGTACATCGGCCAGGTGCTGAACCGCATTTCGGCCTTCGCCCGGCAAAACCGTTGCCTGGTGATCCTCGTGGCCCACCCCCGCAAGATGAACCGCAACAACGTGACCCAGCAACGCATGGTGCCCGAGATGTACGATATCAACGGCTCGGCCGAGTTCCTGAACAAGACCGACTACGGCTTCATCGTGGAACGCGACGTGGATGCAAACGTGGTACGCCTGCACATCGAGAAGGTGAAGTTCAAGCACCTGGGCCAGGGCCGCACCTGCCAGACCTTCGTGTACAACCTCGTGAGCGGCCGCTACTTCCCCTGCGAGGAGACGAAGGATCCCACCGCCCCCGGCGGGGTGTGCATCACCGGCACGCAGGTGGACACAGCCTCCTGGCTGGACGAGGTGGAGCCGGCACTGTTCGATGAAGCGAACCAACCGTAATTATCCAAGAAATATCACACCATACGCATGATATCTAAATTTTATTTCTATATTTGCGCGTATTGATAGAAGAAAAACAATTACCTGAAAAACACCCGTATGAACCAAGAAAACGTATCTCGGGCACTCTCCGAAAAACGGCAAGAGTACCTACCCCCTGCCATCGAGATCTTCGATGTGGAAAACGAAGGCGTGATGGCCACCAGTATGCAGGATATGATAGACGGCGGAAAGATAGGCGGCGAACCCATGCGCACCAACTATGGCACCAGCCATGAGCTGGAAGATTTGATTAATGATATACTAACCTTCGAAGAATGACACTGCCATGAAAACATCGCATTTACTCATAGCCGTGTGCACCGCCCTGCTGGCCCTGTACACATCGTGCAGCGACACCCAGCTGCCGGTGGACCATAATGAAACGCCCCAAGGAACGCCCGTGACCCTCACCGCCATCCGGAAAAACATGGAACAAACCCGCCTGGCACATGCGTACGACGCTATAACCAAGGGCATGGGCATCACCTGGACCACAGACGATGCCTTCATGCTCTACGGCGTGGACAATGGCACGAGGGAAAAGTTTACACTCAACGGTGGCGAAAACACCGGAGAAGCCAACTTTTCCGGTATGTTGCCTTCCGGTGCTAACTCGTTCAACGCTTTCTACCCGTTCTCCAAAGCCGAAAATAAAACCTGGGAACAGTGCGAGTTCAACATCACCGGGCAGGTGCAGAATGGTGACGGAAGCACTGCCCACCTCTCTGCCTACAATTACATGACCCTGTACAACCCCACGGAGGTTGTAGCAGCAACCATCTCCAGTCAGAGCCTGGTATTCCGGCACGAAGTAGCCATCTTCCGCATCGAGGTGACCCTGCCCGGCAAGTACATACCCACGCACCTGACACTGGAAACCACCGTGGATGTATCGGCCCCCACTAAATACGGTTTCGTTACCGTCCGTGAAGCACGCAATGGTGCCATGAAGGAGCTGAACAGAACCGTGACGCTGGAGCTGAAAAACATACCGAAGACCGACACCTTTGTGGCCTACATGGCCATGCTGCCCTCCACGCTGAAAGACAACATCACCTACAGGGTGCTTTGTGACGGGCCTACTCCCGTCGTGTGCACACTTGTAGCCCCGATTACCGGCAGCTGGAGCTACATTGCAGGTAGAGTGTATCATGCTGAAATAAGCCCTGATATAGATATGCAGGCTTCTCCCGGACTATTCAGCAGCAGTATTGAGGGTGTACCCTGGACGGAAGGCTCGGGAAATTCCTCGGCAGATCCTTACCAGATCACTTCGGCTGCGCAATTGAAGTACCTGGTGGATCAGGTGGCGGGTGGTAACAACTATTTCGGCAACTATTTCAGGCTCGATACCGATATCCATGTAACTGCCGCTGAGTGGACTCCGATAGGGAGCTCAGCAACTATGTTTCAGGGTAAGTTTAATGGCAACAATCGTACTATCAGCGGTGTGCTGCAGGGAAACTCAAAGTATTTCGGTTTCTTCGGGCAAATATCCGGTGCGGAAATAACAAACTTACACATCTCGGCTGATGTAAGGACGACTTCGACTTCGGCTTTGGTTATCGGTGGCATTGTTGGTGATTGTTCTGATTCAAACCTGATTAAAGGTTGCAGTAATTCCGGTACAATCAGCGTTTCGAATAGTGGATCTGTTGAGTATTTAGCGGGGGGTATTGCCGGTGTGTTTAATAACGGCACGCTCGATGACTGTTCCAACTCCGGTACGGTTGCCCTTGCTACCAATGGTAACGGTTATGCAGGAGGCATTGTGGGACAAGTGATGAGTGGTGGTAAAGTCATCAGGTGTGATAATTCCGGTGCAGTCAGTGCTAACTGGCTCCTTTCCGACTTGATAATATGTCGTGTAGGGGGAATTGTTGCCGCTAATTTTGGCGTACTTCATCAGAACACCAATGCTGGGGCAGCTTCCAGCAATGCAAATAATAATTCTACAGGAGGCTTGGTTGGTCTAAATCGCGGTACTGTCTATCCCTGTAACACCAGTATCGGAAATCCGAATACTTGGATTCACGGCGGGAATCTGATGGAGGCTGTGGATGATAGTTCGCAGCATTGATAACCGGCACGCAGGTGGACACAGCCTCCTGGCTGGACAGCCGGCACTGTTCGACTGAGTGTACGCAAAAACCCCGGTAACGGTACTGTGCCGCACAGGGCTGGTACCGCTACCGGGGTTGGTATCTCTTTTCGAGGGAGAAGCTTAGAGGGCTTCGATCTCTTCGGCCGATAGTCCGGTGCAGGAAGCAATCGTATCGACCGAGACACCCGCTGCTTTAAACTTGCGGGCATTGTTGAGGGTTGCTTCTTGGCGTCCTTCTTGACGTCCTTCTTGGCGTCCTTCTTCGCGTCCTTGCTTCAATCCTTTATTCGTGGCCGATTCCATGGTAACGAGCTGATCCCGGTACACCTTCAGGCTTTGTTCGTACTTAGCCCTTTCTTCGGGCGGAAGATTGGCCACAGAGGCTATCTCCTC
>JAVBUC010000090.1:0-15870 GCA_031555765.1 Bacteroides sp.
CATCTTCATTATACATATTCAAAGCTGCTCCGGCACCTACACTGATGTAGACATTGTCTGTAGCCTTTTCGCTATAGAATTTTTCCTTATTTTGGGCTGTTGCCGTAATAGCAGCAGCTGCCAAAAAAGATAATATGATTATTTTTTTCATGTTCCTATTTTTTTTATAATTCAACTCGCCTACACGTTATTAAAGTTCCGGAGTAACAATACCACCACCGGCATTAATAGCATCACCATGACCGTGGCCATTATGACTGTGGCTGTGCGAATCAATAGTGTATTTACGGGAGAATGAATAAGTGTCGATACCTGCAATGTTTACTTTGTAAGTAGCTCCATCATATACAAATGTAGCCAAAGTCTTTACGTAGTAATATCTTACAGTTACATTGTCCAAGATAGCATATGCCGGCAAAGAGATAGTGAAAGGCATCGGAAGAGCATTGTCTTGGTATTCACCAAATGTACCGAACTGAGTACCCAGATAATTCTTGATGTATCTTGCGAGGTCAGCCGGAGCATCTGCCAATGCAGTCTCGATATCGCTGGTTATACCTGCGTCAACCATGAAAGTTCTGTCGAAGTTTTCAGCTTGATCACCTGTAGAAATATTCAATGACTCATCATCTGCCTTAGTCAAAATGTTATCTATCCAAGTTGTCTTTGATGATATATTAATAGTTACATCATCAGCATCGAACGGTGGGGTTGCAGTTGAAACCATAGCAACATTAGCTACATAAGTGATTGATTGACCAGCTTCTACAGTAGGGATAGTAACTGTACGAGTTACATCTGCATAACCACTCTTTGTAACAGTTAAAGTGTTTGCACCAGCTTGAGCAGTAATAAAATATGTTCCGTCAGTACCTAATGTAGTACCATTTACTGTTGCTGCAAGCGGAAGTCCTGTAGCTGCATCAGTGATAGTACCCGACAAGAAGTATTTCGCTGCGGGCGGCGTGTAAGGCACAGACATGTCACTGTCAACTGAATCATAGCAGCTTGTAAACAAAGAGCCGCTAACTGCCAAAATGGCTAACGCTAATTTAGCGCTAATTCCAAAGAATTTTGTTTTCATTTTCATCTCAATAAATTTAATAATTTGATAATTCCGACTTTATAAAATATGGGTTAAAACTATTTTCCTGCATAATTGTATTTCCTAACTGCGGAGAATATGATTTGCCATAATATTGTTCATTGGCAGCGTTGTAAACGATACCAAAAGATTTCGAAGGTGTCACTCTCAGATATCCTTTCCGTTTGTTTTTGAAAGGAGGTAATGCTATCTGAAAACGAAATCCTCCATTGACTCCATTATTATAAGGCACATCCACTTTCATGGCATAAAAGCCAATGGCAGCATACCTGAAATAACGCGTCATGTCAAATCTTACTCCTTTTTCTCCTAAAAGGTATTGTTCTAGTTTAACACTGAATTGCGTATTGTATTGATCCCAGTAAAAACCTCCTCCAATATTCCACGTCAGCCGTTTTAAATTGCCCACCTGCCACCGCCAATTCTCAAAAGCTGAATAGCCGGTATAACCAATTCTTCCCTCAGCGAAAAAACGCTCATCTTTAAATGGTCGCTTGGCTCTTACATCGATTCCCCACCGATTAATGTTGAATGTACCAACACTTGCAGTAACAAATATGTTTTGCGGCAGCCTGAAAGATTGCGTTAAACCTACATACCCTTGATGAATTTTATCATATCTGCTTCCATAATCGTTGTAGATAGGTATTACAATCTGACCAGTCAACTTCATTCCATTCCAAAGAGAAACTTCAATAGCAGGACACAAATTGAATAACACCTGATATACTTGAGTAAGAATCAAATTCTTAAAAGACAACTCAGGATATATAACAACATCTACCTTAAACAAAGAACTATTTTTTTTCTTTCCCTTGATGGCTTTCATTCCATCTGCTCCCAGGTCATAACTCACTTTCCAGTCTGACCGGTTTGCTTCGGGTACGCTATCTCCCAGAATTGGCTTATAACAGAGCGATATCTGGGGGACATTATTATCTAAGAAAATAAGGCGGCAAGATTTCTGCTCGGGTAAGCCTAATGTTTGAACAACATCAACAGCTTTTCCAATACCTATACCATTCAAGCGGTATGCTATGTTTTCCATTACATATATCCGCTCATTCTCACTTTCTGTCCAACTTACATTTTCAAATCCTAGTTTAACTAAGGAATCAACAGCCAACTCTCCAGACTGACTGTAACTGTAAACAGTATGAATGCAACAAAACAAGAAAGTTAGTATGTAAACTTTGTAGTTACTGCCTTTGCAGCTGCTCAATGTTTGATCTATCTTGTTTTTTAAATCTTTATATTTAAAATTAGGCATTCTTTGTTATATAAATTCGGCACAAAAATAATGACAATTTTAATAATTCCAAAGAAATTTGTAATAAAATGGCTTTAAACAGGTTATAATTTTCTCCACATGCCTTAAAGAAGCCATAAATGTTTAATAAATACCAGTAAAAGAGAATGGAGGACCACACGAGGTTGTATATGCTCCCGGAAATGAGTGGCAGGGTGGATGTAGAAACGAATAGCCTTTCATGGTTATGAGTATTAATGTTTGACAAGAGCAACTATTGACAGATGCTGTGTTAACTTTAATAAGTACCAAAGATACACATTCGTTAGAGATATCCAACAAATTTTGCTGTTTTTTGATTAGGTAAAATAAAAAAAGGTACTTCCTGGCCCGTTCGCTCACGGAGGAAGTACCCACACAAAAACTAAACTAGACTTAACTAAACTATTCTATCTTCAGAGTTTCACAACTCCTTTATGAATGCAAAGATAAGAAATTGTAATTTAATATGCAAATATGAGACGGAAAACTGTTCCATTTTCTCTACAAAGTATACCGATGTTAACTCCTTTCGTCGAGAAAAGCTTGAAAAATGGGCTTATAACTGTCACTTATCGGGATATACATTTTATCAAAAACAATGCGTCCGCGATCGATAATCCGTATCTTATCTTTTTGAACTATGAATGAGCGGTGTACGCGCATGAAGCGGGTAGGAGGAAGCAGGTCTTCCATGGCTTTCATGCTCATGAGCGACAGTATCGGACGTGGATTGTCCTCTGTATAGATCTTTACGTAATCTTTTAATCCTTCCACATAAAGAATTTTTTTTAGTTCCACCTGTACCAACTTATAATCGCTCTTCACAAAGATGCTTTCTATTTCCTCAATGGGCTTCTGTTGCAGTTCAAACCATTGTAAAGCCTTGTTGGTAGCTTGCAGAAAATCCACATAAGAAATAGGCTTTAGCAAATAATCGAGTGCATTCACCCGGTAGCTATCGATAGCGTACTGACTGAAGGCGGTGGTGAATACAATTCGCGTATGCGGGGCAACCATTTTCGAGAATTCCAGTCCGTTAAGTTCGGGCATTTGTATATCGAGGAAAAGTAAATCCACTTCCTGCTCAGGTAGCTCTTTCATGGCCTGCACCGCACTTGAGTATTTCCCAACCAGGTGTAGGGAGGGGGTTTTGTTTACGTAGCTCTCTAATAAGCCGAGGGCCAGAGGTTCGTCATCGACAAGGGCACAATTCAAAATCATAATTGCGGCGATTAGGGGTTAGTGATAAGTGGGGCAACATCCGTTTCCGTCTGTATGATAAGATTCGACGAATAGGTCTTGCTATCCGGGCTTATTCCCCGGTTCCAACGATACCGACCGGGGTAGAGTAGCTCCAACCGTTTGCTTACCTGCTCCAGTCCGATACCCGAACCACTTTTGTCGGTCTCAGATTTGGGGTGGTGGCTGTTCCGGATCTGGCATGTTACTTCCTGCCCGTTGTCCGAGAAAGCAATGTGGATGAAGCTAGGTTCGGTAGGCGATATACCATGCTTGAAAGCGTTCTCGATGAGCGAAATGAAAATGAGTGGAGCAATCGGTGTCTGGCTGTCCGAAGGTATGTCGATCCGAGTCTCCACCGTGACGTTAGTAGTCAGGCGGATGCGCATCAGTTCGATGTAATTGCGGATGAAGTCCATTTCCCGCCCCAGAGGCACAAAAGTCTGCTGATTATCATACAGCACATAGCGCAACAGTTTGCTCAGTTCCTGTACGGCCAGTTGCGCCTTGTCGCTATCAAAGGAAATCAATGCATAGATATTATTGAGCGTATTTAGCAGAAAGTGAGGGTTCAGTTGATTGCGCAGATTCTTGAGTTCTGCTTCCGTGCGTGCTTTTTCAGCTTCGCGACGGGCGTTCTCGATACGCATCCAGTGTCCGGTCATCTTGATGGCTACACTCAGAGCTGCTGTGAGGATTAGTGAAAGCAGGTCACGGGTGTAGAATACCCAGGCGGGCGGACCGTGATGTTTGGTTACCTCTTTATCAGCAACCATCAGCATATAGCTGTATCCTTGCCACCAGTGTAAGCCCAGGCTGATGACGATAATCAATAGGAGGTTAATGAGCAGAAATTTCTTCACCTGCTCATTGAACAGATACTTGGGGATGAGCACGAAGTAGTTCAGGTAGAACACAACGAGGAAGAATACCGGAACTACGCAATGACGCAGATAAACCGCCCAGTGGAAAGGTTCCCCGTTCTTTCCGAAGAAAAAGAACGGGAAACCGATGAGAATGCCCCAGCCAATGAGATGGGTTAGCATCTCGAACTGCCGGATGTGGCGTGTATTGGATTGTTTCATAATGCAAATATAAACGATAAATCCGAAATCCGGACAGTACGCATTGTCATTCGTACCGTATAGCTTCGATCGGATCCAAATCGGCAGCTTTCTTGGCCGGATACCAACCGAAGAATACTCCGGTGAATGTACAGACGGCAAACGAAAGAATCACACTCCACGGTTGTACATAGATGGGCCAGTGTGCAATGGAGTTCACACTCAGTGAAGCTCCCATGCCGATGATTACCCCGATGATACCTCCCGTGATGCTGATCATGATGGCTTCGATAAGGAACTGGCTCAGGATATCGATGCCGCGTGCGCCAACCGACATACGCAAACCGATTTCCCGGGTACGTTCCGTAACCGATACATACATGATGTTCATGATACCGATACCACCCACTACGAGGGAGATGCCTGCGATACAAGCCAGCAAGGTAGTCATCAGGTCAGTGGTAGAGTTGAGCATGCTGCTCAATTCCTGTTGCGAACGAATGTTGAAGTCATCGTCGGCCGATTCTTTCAACTTGTGGTTTTCTCGCAGGATGCCGGTGACTTCTTCGGTGGCATCGTCCGTCATATCCTCGCTCAGTGCCGAGGCGAAGATACTTTGCAGGTAAGTCACAGCCAGCAGACGTTTCATTACAGTAGTATAAGGTGCCAGTACCACAGCATCTTGGTCCTGCCCCATAGAGTTATACCCTTTGGCTTTGAGCACGCCTACCACCCGGAAAGGAATCTTGTTGAAGCGTATCACCCGTCCCACGGGATCCTCTCCGTTAGTAAAGAGATTGTCGGCGATGGTCTTACCGATGATACAGACCTTGGCTGATGCCGTAATGTCTGCTTCCGAAAACATCTCTCCATTCTCTACCGTTAGCTGGCGTATGGTCAGGTACTCGGGCGACACACCGCTCATGGAGCTGGGGTAGTTGTTGGCTCCGTTTATGTACTGTCCGCTGCTGCTCACGTTGGGGCTGACGGCGGCAAGGAATGCCGTTTCGTCGCGCAACTTGTAAAAATCCTCCAGCTTCAACGTCTGCATGGCACTGGGGTCCTGACGAACACCGCCCCGCATATCCGCTCCGGGATGGATCATGATCATGTTCGATCCCATTTCGGCTATCTGCGACTGAATGCTTCGTTTCGATCCTTGCCCGATGGCAAGCATCGTAATCACCGAAGCCACTCCGATGATGATACCCAGCATGGTAAGAAACGCCCGCATCTTATTGGCCGCCAGTGCGCGGAGGGCTATCTTGAATAAATTGGTTCCATTCATATTCTATAATCTTTAGTCGATGCAGTTACAGTTCCACCGGTGCCGGTAAGGCTGCCAGTGTTTCGGCTGCATTCAGGATGTGTGGGTTGACGGTGTCTTCCTTCACCATTCCGTCACGCAGTACGATGTTACGGCTGGAGTATTGCGAAATTTCCGGGTTGTGCGTCACGAAGATAATGGTGCGACCTTCGCGGTGCAGCTTCTGGAAGAGTACCAGGATATCGTATGACGTACGTGTGTCAAGGTTACCCGTAGCTTCGTCGGCCAGGATCACAGCAGGGTTATTCACCAATGCCCGGGCGATAGCTACACGCTGCATCTGTCCGCCCGACATCTGATTCGACTTGTGCATCAGTCGATCACCCAGCCCTACGGCTTCGAGCGATTCGATGGCCCGCTGCTTCCGTTCGGAGGCCGATACGGCCGAGTTGTACATCAGCGGCAGTTCCACGTTTTCCACGGCGGTAGTCTTAGCCAGCAAGTTGTAACTCTGGAACACGAAACCTATCTTACGGTTGCGCAACACGGCCCGTTCCGACTTCGACATGGTGCGTACCGAAACTCCGTCGAGCAAGTATTCGCCGCTGCTGGGGGTATCCAGACATCCCAACGTGTTGAGCAGGGTCGATTTCCCCGAACCGGAGCTTCCCATGATGGTGACGAATTCCCCTTCGTGGATGGTGAACGAAACGCCGCGCAAGGCCCGGACTGTTTCTTCGCCTACCTGGAAGTCACGCTTAATATTGTTAAGTTCGATGATTGCTTTCATTGTCATTCAATGTGAGGTGATTCACCGGTTATCTTTTGTTGTTGCCACTACCCGGACGTTTAGGCATGAAAGGAGAAGACTCCTGTTGCTGTCCATTGCCATTCTGCATCTGCTGCATCTGTCCCGGCATTTGTCCCATCGTAGCATCAAGAACTACTACTGTTCCTTCGGGCAGACCGTCCTGTATTTCCGTCAGCACACCGTTGGAAAGACCTACTTTCACCGGATGGGCGGTGAAGGTCTTGCCTTCGCGTGTCCAGAGTTTGTGGCGACCTTCGCAGTCCACTACTTTATCTTCCGGGCCGATGAGAGGTTCCACCGGGTTGAAGCGCAATGCCTTAGAAGCAACAGTAAGTATTCCGTCACGTTCCAGTGTGAAAATGGTTACATTGGCGGTAAGTCCCGGTTTCAGCTTCAAGTCAGGGTTGGGAGCAGAGATCACTACTTCATAGGTCACCACATTGCTGGTGGTGGTAGCTTCCTGGCGCACCTGTTTTACCTGTCCGTCGAACGTATCATTGGGATAAGCATCGACCGTGAACTGTACCCGTTGAGCAACTTCCACACCGCCTATGTCAGCTTCGTCCACATTGGCCACCACCTGCATGTCTGTCAGGTCGTTGGCGATGGTGAAGAGTGTCGGCGTGTTCATACCGGCATTCACCGTCTGCCCTTCTTCCACCACGCGGCTCAGTACCACGCCATCTATGGGCGAGTAGATGGTAGCATATCCCAGGTTGGTTTCTGCTTTAGCCAGGTCGTTCTTACTCATGTCGTAAGAGTTGCGTGCCTTTTCGTAGCTGTAGAGAGCTGTTTCGTAGTCCGAGTCGGCCACCAGTCCTTTGTCGTGCAACGTCTTCAGGCGGGTGTAGTTCTTCAACTGATAGTCGTATTCGCTCTTGGCACTGGCCAGGCTGCTCTTCTTCGATCCATAGTCGTTGAGCAGGTTGGCACGGTCCAGTTCGGCTATGATCTGTCCTTTGGTTACCTGGCTGTTGTAGTCGGCATACAGCTTGCTGACGATACCCGACACCTGCGTACCTACTTCCACCTGCGTCACCGGTTCCACAGATCCGGTAGCAGTAACGGAGTTCGAGATGTTCCCTTTGGCTACGGTTGTTGTTTCGAACGTAACCTGATGTTTGGCCGATGGGCCGACCATCATCCAGCCGGCGATGGCAACGACGACAATAACGGCGATGATGATACTGATTTTTTTCTTGCTCATATCTATGTAGTTGTTTTTTCTTCTATACCTTATTATATATATAGCATTTATTGCGGAAGCGAGAAACTGGTGCCCTGGTAAAAGCCGAGCATCTGGATATTCATCACCGCCATGTATTTGGCTTGCAGCAATGCCTGTTGGGCAGAGAGCAGGTTGTTCTTCTCGGTGAGCATCTCCACGGTATTCTTCATGCCGAGGTCGAACTGCTGGCTCACCAGGTCGAAGCTGGTTTGCGTGCTGGTCATCTTCTCCTCTGCAGCTACGAAACTTTGCTGGGCGGTAGTGGCATCCAGCCACAACCCTTCGATGGTCTTGTAGAGTGCTTTCTGGTCATCGAGCAGGTCGAGCTGGCTGGTGGTTTGTTGCAACTTGGCTTTCTCTACAGCACTCTTTGTCTGCCGGTTGTTGAAGAGAGGCATGCTCACCGACAGCCCGATGGTGTTGTTCCATCCGTTCTTCAGTTGCTCGCCAAATCCGTAGTCTGTACCGTTCCGGTTGCTGGAGGAGATACCCGCATTCAGACTGACGGTAGGCATATACCCTGCCCGGGCGATGCTCACACCCAGTTCCGAAGCCTGTATGTTCAGTTTGCCGGCTTCTATCTCAGGGCGGTGAGAGAGGGCAGCCAGATACACTTCGCTCCGGGTAGGCAGCGGAGTCAGCACGTAGTCGCTGCCCAGTACCGGCAGATACAGGTCCATTTCGTCCTCGCTCTCTATCTCAAGCAACTGCTTCAGTTGCAGCTTGTAGTTCTGCAAGGCAGCTTCCGCGTTCACCAGATTGTAGCGGTCGGAACTCACTTGCGACTCCAGTTGCGCCAAATCAGCTTTCGAGATGCTTCCGGCAGCAAGCATTTCCTTGCCACGGTCGCGTTGTGCAGTAGACACGTCCAGCGTACCTTCGTTTACCGTCACCGATTCGGCGGCATAGAGAATCTGCATGTAGGCTTGCATGATCGATTCCTGGATGTTGTTCTCTGATTCGCCCACGTTCAGCTCGGCCATTTGGTTATTCAGCTTCTGCTGTTTGATGGTGTTCAGGCGCTTGTTGCCGTTGTACACCGTCCATTGAGCACTCAGACCGTAGTTGCCGCTGTAGCTCGTCTTGCTGTTGGACTGTACCACTTCCGAACCATTCACGTTGACGCTCGACTCCTGATACGGACGGTTGGTCACGTTCTGGCTGGCCGATACCGATAGGCTGGGGAAGAGGGCAGCCTTGGCCGTCTTCACGTCGACCAGGCTACTTTCCGAGTTGATCCGGTTCTTCCGGATACTGATGTTCTGTTGCAGGGCATAGTCGATGCAATCCTGCAGCGTCCATTCGGCAGGCTGGGCAGTCTGTGCCCGCATGTCGGCGGGGCATCCCAACCAGATGCCGGCCGCGCATAGCGTTATCACTGTCAATCTTTTTACTATTGTCATATCTGTATATCTATGAGTTTAACGACAGCGAAATTAGAAAACAATATCTCGAACGGCAAATGCAATAGACCAACAGTCGAATTTTGTCGCCGAAGTCCTTTTTTATGCCGATTATCCCGAAACGGGTATCCACATTCATTAAAAGCATGTACTTATGCAACTTTTTTTCACTTTCGTTTGTTATTATCAGTGAAAAACCCTATTTTGCATTAACATATTTGTCTTATTATTCTGAATATGAAGAATCCACTGCCTGGAGTATGGCATTTCTATCTGGAAGGTTTTCGCAGCATGACGCTGGGACGGACCCTCTGGCTTCTTATTTTGATTAAACTTTTTATCATGTTCTTCATCCTGAAGATTTTCTTCTTCCCCAGTTATTTCAGTACCCTGCCCAAGGATACCGATAAGGCGGAGTATGTGCACGACGAACTTCTCAGGCGTAGCGTGAATCCATAACGAATTTATTGAGTTACTATATAATACCTTATTAATATGATTGAGAGTATTGACACTTCGTTAATCGACTGGTCGAGGGCCCAGTTTGCGATGACAGCCATGTATCATTGGCTTTTTGTTCCCCTCACATTGGGACTTGCCATGGTGATGGGCATTATGGAGACCATGTACTACGTTACAGGGAATGACTTCTGGAAGCGTACCGCCAAGTTCTGGATGAAACTGTTTGGTATCAACTTTGCGGTTGGAGTAGCCACCGGGTTGATTCTTGAGTTCGAGTTCGGAACCAACTGGAGCAACTATTCTTTCCTGGTGGGCGATATCTTCGGGGCTCCGTTAGCCATCGAAGGCATCCTGGCCTTCTTTATGGAAGCCACCTTCATTGCGGTGATGTTCTTCGGATGGAACAAGGTCAGCAAACGCTTCCACCTGGCTTCCACCTGGCTTACCGGACTGGGTGCTACACTCTCAGCCTGGTGGATATTGGTAGCCAATGCCTGGATGCAGTGTCCCGTCGGCATGGAGTTCAATCCCGATACGATGCGCAATGAGATGGCCGACTTCTGGGCCATCGCCTTCTCACCCGTGGCGGTGAACAAGTTCTTCCATACCGTGCTGAGCGGCTGGATATTGGGTGCTATCTTTGTGGTAGGCGTGAGTTGCTGGTTTCTGTGGAAAAAGCGCGAGAAGTATTTCGCCCTTTCCAGTATCCGCATCGCAGCTGTCTTCGGTCTGGTGGCATCGTTGCTGGCGGCGTGGACAGGCGATGCTTCGGGTTACCAGATAGCACAGACCCAGCCCATGAAGCTGGCAGCTGTAGAAGGATACTACGAAGGAAAGACCAATGCCGGGTTGGTGGCTATTGCCGCCCTGAACCCGGAGAAGAAGACGTATGACGACGGGGTAGATCCGTTCCTCTTCCGGGTAGAGATACCCAGCCTGCTATCCTTCCTGGCCGAACGGGACCCACAGGCTTTCGTGCCGGGTATTACCGACATTATTGAGGGAGGATATATGCAGAAGGACGGTACCATCGCTCTTTCAGCACAGGATAAGATAGAACGCGGAAAGACAGCCATTTTCGCACTGGCGGCCTACCGGGCTGCCAAGGCCGCAGGTAATGAAGAAGATGCCCGGTTGGCCTATTCCGTACTACAGAGCAACATCGCTTATTTCGGTTATGGCTACATCAAAGATGTGCACCAGCTGGTACCCAACGTACCGCTCAACTTCTACGCTTTCCGCGTGATGGTGATGCTGGGTGGTTACTTCATCCTCTTCTTTGCCGTTGTCCTGTTCCTGGTATACCGTAAGAAGCTGGTCGGCTGGCGTTGGATGCACTGGGTGGCTATGCTTACCATCCCACTTGGGTACATTGCCGGACAGGCCGGCTGGGTAGTGGCCGAGTGCGGTCGTCAGCCGTGGGCCATCCGCGACATGCTTCCCACATCGGCAGCCGTATCGCGGCTGGAAACCGGATCGGTGCAACTCACCTTCTTCCTCTTCCTGTTCCTGTTTACCGTGATGCTGATAGCCGAAATAGGTATCATGCTGCGCGAAATCAAGAAAGGACCCGAAGAGATTCATTAATAGAGTGATTAGCGGTTAGTGATTAGTGATAAGCTAATTACTAATCGTTTATCACTAATCACTAAACACTAAAAAATAGAATTGTGGATACATATACCTTACTTCAGCATTATTGGTGGTTCCTCGTTTCGTTGCTGGCCGCCTTATTGGTATTCCTGCTCTTCGTGCAGGGGGGAAACTCGCTGTTGTTCCATCTGCCCAAGACGGAGCTGCAAAGCAAAATGATGGTCAACTCCACCGGGCGTAAATGGGAGTTTACCTTTACCACGCTCGTTACCTTCGGCGGAGCGTTCTTCGCATCGTTCCCCTTGTTCTATAGTACCAGCTTCGGCGGGGCCTACTGGCTGTGGATGATCATCCTCTTCACCTTTGTGATGCAGGCTGTGAGCTATGAGTTCCAGAGCAAGGCGGGCAATCTGCTTGGGAAGAAAACCTACCGTACCTTCCTGGTGATCAATGGAATACTCGGTCCATTCCTGTTGGGGGCGGCCGTGGCTACCTTCTTTACCGGTTCCAACTTCCTTGTCAACAAGGGCAATCTGACCGATCCCTTGATGCCCATTATCAGCCAGTGGGGCAATAACTGGCATGGGCTCGATGCGTTGACCAATCCGTGGAACTGGGTGCTGGGACTGGCCGTGCTGTTCCTGGCCCGTGTGCAAGGACTGCTCTACTTCATCAATAACATTTCCGATGAATCGCTGACCGCCCGTTGCCGACGGGTGTTGATAACCAATACAGCGTTATTCCTGGTCTTCTTCCTCGCTTTTGTGGGATATGTGTTGCTGGGCAACGGTTTTGCTGTCGATCCTGCCACCGGTGCGGTGTCGCTGCAACCCTATAAGTATCTGCACAATTTCCTCGACATGCCGTTGGTGCTGCTTACTTTTGTGGTAGGAGTGGTGCTGGTGCTGTTCGGTATCCTTCGTACCCTGTTCGGGAAGACATTCCGCCGGGGCATCTGGTTTGTAGGTCCGGGAACAGTGCTTACCGTACTGGCCTTGCTGCTGACGGTGGGATTCAATAATACCGCTTATTACCCTTCTACGGCCGACATACAAAGCTCGCTTACCATATCCAATAGTTGCTCCAGCCTGTTCACGCTGCGGGTGATGGCATACGTGTCCATCCTTGTTCCGTTCGTGCTGGCGTACATCTTCTATGCCTGGCGAAGCATTGACCGCAAGCCGATCGATGCCGAAGAGATGGGCGGCGGCGGGCACGCTTATTGATGCCAGAAATTAGTATAATGTATAGAGAGGGAAAGCCGGGTGCTTTCCCTTTTTTTTTGCACATGTGTTGCTCTTTTGTGTGAATAATATAACTTCGTTAATTTAGTATTGTAATGTGAAAACAGCAATTTTATTAAACTCCATTTATCTGATATGACCGTTATTCTTTGTTCCTTTGTCGCCCATTTGGGAGATACAAATTATTCATGTGTAAGTGGGTTAAGGTGGTAGGTATGTATAGAACCACTCATATATAATGTATATGGACAATATTTGGATAGAAATCACAATCGGGGGCCTGCTGCTTTTCACAGGAGTATGGATAGGTATTTTGCTATCCATACATAATGCCCCCACGGCTGAAGAACTGTGGGGCGACGAATCGTTTTTGTATGAGGAAGAAAGGCCCAGTGCTTCTTCTCCCAATGAAAAAAGTGAAACCATCTCCCATCTCCCATAAAAAAGGAAGTAAGTGATTGATAATTAATATTGTGTCTGTATGGGAGATGCTGTTTCATCTCCCATATTTGCCTCTCATCTCCCATGTTTCCGGGGCATCTCCCATAATTTTGGCTATTTGTTCTGTGTGAAACGTAGCATTCATCAGGAGGCAATTGCCCCGGTTGCCTCCCGATACTTCCCCGATTGCTTCCCGGTGTTACCCCAGTTGCTTCCTGCTGTTGGACAGTTTCGTCAAGTGAAACACTCAGTTTCATCAGGTGAAACAATGTGTTTCACCTGATGAAACTCCAAGTTTCACTTGACGAAACTCCTAGCTTGCTATCTGAAAACTATCACGTAGTTCGAAGTAATATAATTTTAATATTCACTGAATATTTCCCCGTATAAACCTTGCATATCCAGGCAGAAATGAGTACCTTTACCTTCGTAAACATTTAAAACAAAACCATGAACGTAACCATCTCAAGAAGGGGTAAGGGCGACTTTACCCTCCGTATCGCAGACCTAGAAAAAGTAGTAGAAAACCTTCGGAAAGAAACCTCCCGACAGCCCGTCACAAAGTATCGTAATTGTTTACAATATAACACTTGGAGAGACGAGGAATTGTATAAAGAAAAGATTCCACTTGTTTATTTTTCCGTGGAACTCCGCAAGGAAGAAGACGGTAGTTCTGTCCAGGCATACAACGGATGCATCCTGCTGACTATCAATCTTCTTTCGGGACGGGAGGAGGCGGAAGAGGTGCGCCGAAGAGTCGCCTGTATTCCACAAACCCGGCTGGCTTTCGTCGGAACGAACGAGAAATCTGTCCGGATTCTTGTTCCTTTCTGCCGTCCGGACGAATCTTTACCGCAGACGCCGGAGGAAATCCGTATGTTTCATGCACATGCCTTCCGCTGGGCGGTGACTTTCTACCAGGGGCAGCTGCAACAGATGGGTCGAAACATCCGGCTCGACCTCTCGTCACCGGAACAGGAGTGCTTCCTGTCGTTCGACCCGGACGCATATTACAACCCCGTTTCTGAACCCATCCGCCTGGAACAACCGCTCGAGATGCCCGCGGAAACTACCTACCGGGAAGAGGTACAGGCCGATCCGGATCCGCTGCGCCGGTTGCTGCCGGGGTTGAAACGGTCCGAGGTGATCGACCTGATGTACCAAACGGCTCTGAACGCTGCCCTGGAAAAGGTGGGCAGCCTGGGGCGGGACGAAAAGCTCGTGCCGCTACTCACGGAGATTGGGCGCAACTGTTTTCACTCGGGCATCCCGGAGGAGGAGGCGGTGTTCCAGGCCAACACCGGATTCCGCACGCACACCATCAAGGAACTGCTCATCCGACACACCATTCGCAATGTGTACGAGGTAGAAAAGCGGTTTGGACAGAAGCCGTGCCTCCCGGTGCCGCTCACCATGTCGGTACGGATAGACGAGTTCATGAAGCGGCGGTACGAGTTCCGCCACAACCGGATGACGGGAGCGGTGGAGTACCGGGAACGGAAATCGTTCAACCGCGACTTTGCCCCGGTGACGGAGCGGGTGCTGAACACTATCGCCGTGCATGCCATGAAGGAGGGGCTGAACCTGTGGGACCGCGACGTGCGGCGGTGGGTGAACTCTTCGTGCGTGCCGTTTCACTCGCCCATCTCGGAGTTTCTGTACACGTTGCCGGAATGGGACGGGAAGGATCGCATCGGCCGGGTGGCGGCGTGTGTGCCTTGCATCAATCCGCACTGGCCGTTGCTGTTCCGCCGCTGGTTCCTCTCCATGGTGGCGCACTGGATGGGCGGGCAGAAGCAGTTTGCCAATTCGGTATCGCCCCTGCTGGTGGGGGCGCAGGGGTGCGGCAAGTCTACCTTCTGTCGCAACCTCCTGCCACCGGAGCTGCGCGTGTACTACACGGACAGCATCGACTTCGGCCGCAAGCGCGATGCGGAGCTGTACCTCACTCGGTTCGGACTGATCAACATCGATGAGTTCGACCAGATTAGCCCGTCCAGCCAGGGTTTCCTGAAACACATCCTGCAAAAACCGGTGGTGAACGTGCGCAAGCCGCACCAGACTGCCGTGGAGGAGATGCGGCGGTATGCCTCGTTCATCGGCACGAGCAACCATAGCGACTTGCTCACCGACCCGTCGGGCAGTCGCCGGTTCATCTGTATCAACGTGACGGACCGCATCGGGGATATCTCGAAGACCAACTACGCACAGCTATATGCGCAGGCTTACTATGAGTTGCGCCAGGGCGAACGGAGTTACTTCTCGCCCGAGGAGGAGGCACTGATGATGGAGTCCAACCAGGAGTTCGAGTTGCAAACGCCGGTGGAACAGTTGTTCCAGCGGTACTTCCGGGCGGCCCGAGAAAAGGAAAAGGGTGAGTGGCTGATGGCGGTGGAAATTCTGGAACGTATCCAGAAACGGAGCGGCATGAAGCTGACGGCTACCAAGATCGTACATTTCGGCCGGGTACTGAGTAAGTTGAATATTCCGGCAAGAAAGATGACCAGAAACAGTTGTTATCACCTTGTGGAGTTGTAATAAAAAGAAATTTAAAGATATAAAAACAAATGGAACAACAGGTAAACTATAATTATTCTAAGGCCATTCAGCTAATCAAGAGTGCTATACTCAAAAGCCGTTATCGCGCGGCAGCATTGGCGAATCGAGAACTGTTATCTCTTTATTACGGAATCGGGAAATATATTTCTGAAAATAGCCGGAA
>JAVBUC010000009.1:0-39183 GCA_031555765.1 Bacteroides sp.
GGTTAGGGTCGCGGGTTCGAATCCCGTCTTTCGCTCACTTAGTGCGCCCAGGTGGCGGAATGGTAGACGCGCTCGTTTCAGGTGCGAGTGTTGAGAGACGTGCAAGTTCGAGTCTTGTTCTGGGCACTACGAAGTAAAGAGTTCTTTTATACATCAATGGAGAGATGGCGGAATTGGTAGACGCGCTACTTTGAGGGGGTAGTGTCAATTATGACGTGTGAGTTCGAGTCTCATTCTCTTCACTTTCTTTTGCGAAAGTAGCTCAGTTGGTAGAGCATAACCTTGCCAAGGTTAGGGTCGCGGGTTCGAATCCCGTCTTTCGCTCACCTAAGGGACCTGTCTGATAATGGCAGGTTTTGTGTTTAGCCCAGGTGGCGGAATGGTAGACGCGCTCGTTTCAGGTGCGAGTGTTGAGAGACGTGCAAGTTCGAGTCTTGTTCTGGGCACCATTTATTTGTTGATTTCTTTTGCGAAAGTAGCTCAGTTGGTAGAGCATAACCTTGCCAAGGTTAGGGTCGCGGGTTCGAATCCCGTCTTTCGCTCACTTTTATAAAGAAGTGTATCTCGTTCGGGGTGCACTTTTTTTATGTCCGTACGTGATGTTCGTAATCGGTCGAAGTGTTCGTTTTCGGACACTTCGTTTCTTTATAACTTGTTGATAATTAATGCTGTATTGTTGTGGCATACTATTTGGATAAAAGAAGTTGTAAAATAAATGATTATGAAAAGAATATTACAGCTTTTTGTGGTGGCCTGCCTGAGTACGCTGCCTGTTGCGGCCCAGAACAATCGTTCGATTACGTTGGAAGAGGCCATCGCTTTGGCTCGTATCCAGTCGGTAGACGCTGCTGTGGCACTGAATGAGTTGAAGACGGCCTATTGGGAATACCGTACATTCCGTGCCGACCTCCTTCCGGAAGTGAATTTCACCGGTGTGCTCCCTGATTATAAGAAATCATACAATTCTTATCAGAATTCGGACGGTTCGTACGCTTTCGTGCGCAACAATAGCCTTGGGTTGTCGGGGCAGCTTTCCATTGATCAGAATATTTGGTTTACGGGGGGTAAGCTCTCATTGACCTCGTCGCTCGACTATCTGAAGCAGTTGGGATCCGGCGGACATGAGCAATTCATGTCGGTTCCTGTGAGTCTGGAACTGACGCAGCCCATTTTCGGTGTGAACAACCTGAAATGGAGCCGCCGCATCAATCCGGTGCGCTATGCCGAAGCGAAGGCGGAGTTTATCTCGGCTACGGAAGATGTGACTATCAAAACCATTACTTATTTCTTCCAGCTGTTGCTGGCTAAGGAGATAGTGGGCACTGCCCAGCAAAATGCAGAGAATGCCGAACGACTGTATGACGTAGCCGTAGCCAAGCGTGAGATGGGACAGATCTCCGAGAATGAACTGCTTCAGCTGAAACTGGCTGCCCTCAATGCCAAAGCAGCATTGACGGAATCTAATAGCAACCTCAATGCCAGGATGTTCCAACTCCGTGCCTTTCTGGGTGTAAGCGAGGATGAGACTTTGCTGCCGGTGGTGCCCGAATCACTTCCCGATATCAAAATGAATTATGGCAATGTGCTCGATAAAGCACTGGAACGCAACTCTTTCGCCCAGAATATCCGCCGTCGACAGTTGGAAGCTGACTATGCCGTGGCTACAGCCAAAGGGAACTTGCGTAGTGTGGACTTGTTTGCCAGTGTCGGTTATACAGGAGTGGATCAGGAAATGTCTGCTGCTTATCGTGATTTGCGCGACAACCAGATAGTGCAGGTAGGGGTGCGTATTCCTATCGTCGACTGGGGGAAACGACAAGGAAAGGTGCGGGTGGCCAAGAGTAACCGCGACGTAACGTTATCACGTATCCGTCAGGAGCAAATGAACTTCAACCAGGATATTTTCTTGTTGGTAGAGCATTTCAATAATCAGGCGCAGCAATTGGAGATTGCCCGCGAAGCGGATGCTATTGCCCAGCAACGCTACAAGACCAGTATTGAGACTTTCCTTATCGGAAAGATCAATACGCTCGACCTGAACGATGCCCAGAACTCCAAAGACGAAGCCCGTCAGAAGCACATCTCCGAGTTGTGGAGCTATTGGTCTTATTATTATCAGGTTCGTAGTCTGACGTTATGGGATTTCCAAAGAAATGAAGAACTGGAGGCAGACTTTGATGCAATAATTCGTTGAGAGGGGTAAAAAATAATATATTTGCAACCAAAAACAGGTGAATTATGATATTAGTGATAGATGATGACAGCGCGGTACGCTCTTCGCTAAGCTTTATGCTGAAGCGTGCGGGGTACGAAGTGCAGACTGCTTCGAACCCACGGGAGGCCATGGAAGTGATACGGAGCGTGGCTCCGGCCCTTATCCTGATGGATATGAACTTTACGCTTTCTACCACGGGCGAGGAAGGGCTTACCCTGTTGAAGCAAACCAAAGTGTTCCGCCCCGATACTCCGGTAATTCTTATGACGGCCTGGGGAAGCATCCAGTTGGCTGTACTGGGTATGCAGGCGGGTGCGTTCGATTTTATCACCAAACCCTGGAACAATGCTGCCCTGCTGCAACGCATCGAGACTGCGTTGGAACTGACGGCTGTGAAGAAAGAGGAACCGACCTCGCAAGACAGCACCTTCCTCCGCTCTAATATAATAGGTAAGAGTCGGGAGCTGACCGACGTGCTGAATATGGTGGCACGCATCGCCCGTACCAATGCTTCGGTATTGATCACAGGTGAGAGTGGTACGGGCAAAGAGTTGATTGCGGAAGCCTTGCACAACAATAGCCAGCGAGCCAAGCAAGCCTTTGTCAAGGTAAACCTGGGCGGCATCTCTCAAAGCTTGTTCGAGAGCGAGATGTTTGGTCATAAGAAAGGAGCTTTTACCGATGCCGGTGCCGACCGGATCGGACGTTTCGAGATGGCCGATAAAGGAACGATTTTTCTGGATGAGATCGGTGAGCTCGATCTTTCTTGTCAGGTGAAGTTGCTCCGGGTATTGCAGGATCAGACGTACGAGGTGCTGGGCGACAGTCGTCCCCGGAAGACCGATGTACGGGTGGTAGCGGCTACCAATGCCGACCTTCCCCGGATGGTGCAGGAACACATGTTCCGCGAAGACTTGTTTTACCGCATCAACCTGATCACTATTAAATTACCGGCCTTACGCGAACGAAAGGACGATATCCCATTACTGGCGCGCCACTTTGCCCACCGGCAGGCGGAGCTCAACGGGCTTCCGCAGACGGAGTTCTCGGCCGATGCCCTGCAGCTGCTGAGCCGTTTGCCTTATCCGGGTAATATCCGCGAGCTGAAAAATCTGGTAGAACGTACCATTCTGGTTAGTGGGAAGCCGCTCCTGACAGCTGCCGACTTCGACGGACAATACCATCATTCGGAGGCTCAGAAGTCATCTGCCCAATCGCTTACCGGTTTGACACTCGATGAGATCGAACGGCAGACCATCCTGCAGGCGTTGGATCGATACAAAGGCAACCTCAGCCAGGTGGCTACTGCCTTGGGTATCAGCCGGGCTGCCTTGTACAGACGATTAGAAAAATACAATATTACCGTGAACGGATAATACGTTTACTATGCGAATCAAAGGTTACTTTTTGCTGCTTGTCTTCTTACTGCTGGGTATCAGTGGGCTGCTCGTTTACCTTGTTAAATGGGTAGAAGTACGCTATATCTATGCGGCGGAAGGCGTGGTGGCTGTTATATTGTTGTATCTGGCCCTCTTCTATCGCAAAATAGTAAAGCCGCTCGATGCAATTAGTAATGGTATGGACTTGCTACGTGAGCAAGATTTCAGCAGCCGGCTGAGTAAAGTCGGGCAGTTTGAGGCCGACCGCATGGTGAATGTGTTCAACCGGATGATGGAGCAACTGAAAGACGAACGCTTGCGCCTGCGCGAGCAGAACCATTTTCTCGACTTGCTCATTGGAGCTTCCCCTATGGGAGTAATTATCTTGTCGTTCGACGGCGAGATAGACCAACTCAACCCGATGGCACAAAAAATGCTGGGGGTGCTCTCCAGTGATGTCACCAAGAAGAAACTGACGGATATTGACTCCCTGCTGGCCGCTGAACTGGATTCTATCCCCCGGGGGAGTACCGGAACCGTCCGGTTGAGCGACTCGAGCATATACAAATGTACACATTCCACTTTTGTTGACAGAGGCTTCCAGCATTCCTTCTACCTCATCGAGAGTCTGACCGACGAAGTCATGAAGGCTGAGAAAAAAGCTTATGAAAAGGTTATCCGGATGATTGCCCACGAGGTGAACAATACCACTGCCGGCATTACATCCACCCTGGAAACTATGGAGCAGGTACTGTCCGATTCGGAAGGTATGGAGGATATGGGCGAAGTCATGAAGGTGTGCTCGGATCGTTGTTACTCCATGAGTCGCTTTATCACTCGTTTTGCCGATGTGGTAAAGATTCCCGAGCCCCATCTTCTGGCGGTTGAGCTGAATGAGATTGTAGTCTCCTGCATGCGTTTTATGGAAGGTGTTTGCATGGAGCGGAGCATTAAGCTGACCTTGGAGAAAAGCCCTGAAAAAACGATGGTGCGGATGGATGCAGTGCTCTTTGAGCAGGTGTTGGTGAATATTCTCAAGAATGCGGTCGAGAGTATCGGGCAGGACGGGGAGATCTGCATCCGTATTACTTCTCCGGCATACATCGAGGTGGCCGATAATGGGAAGGGCATCTCCAAAGAAGTCGAAGCGAAAATATTTACTCCCTTCTTTTCTACCAAACCCAATGGACAAGGTATCGGGCTTATCTTTATCAGGGAAGTGCTGATGAAGCACGGTTGTACATTTTCATTACATACTGGTGTCGACAAGTGGACCCGTTTTAAGATACTGTTTCCCTGATATACCCACCTATAAATGTAATGAAAGTAAAAAAAAACGCACATATCCCCCTTATTAATTAAATTTATGTATATTTGCCAGAGAATATTGCTAAGAAAATATGATGGGTAGGATGCGTTATTGGGTACTTTTCTTGTTGCTGGCCATTCCTCTGTGGCTGGTTGCTGCTGGGCGTACATATAATGTTCTTTATATACAGTCGAATGAGGCGAAAACGCCTTGGATGTCCGAACATCTGGAAGGGCTGAAAGCAGGGTTTGCCAGTATGGATATCCAGGTGAATATAGTAACCGAATACCTGGATGCCGAAGCATGGACGTTTACAGCCGAAAAAGTGCTTATACGGCGATATTGCGACCGTGCCCGGGAACGGGGAACAGACCTGATTCTTACCTCAGGCGATGAGGCTTTCCATTCATTGCTGCTCAGTGGGGATTCATTATCTTACCAGATTCCCGTCGTGTTCTATGGGGTGAAATACCTCGATAAAGCACTGATCAAGGGCCATAAAAATTTCTGTGGATATACCACTACACCTGATTACAACGCGCTTCTGGAACAAGCCAGGAGTGTGTTCCCGCAAATAAAGGAAGTTGTTTGTGTAGTCGATAACAGTTTCCTTTCCCAACGAGGCTATGAAGAATTGAAAAAAAGTTGGGAGAAATACTCCAAAGCATATCCCGGTTGCCAGTTTAATACCTTTAATGTACAGACTGAGATGACCAATAAAGTCATTGCTGCCATCTGTAATTCGCGCAATAGCTACGGTCGTGTAGTGGTTGTACCCAAGTGGTCGGACTTCTTTTCATTCTTGGGTAAGAACTCCAAAGCTCCTTTCTTCTCCACCCAATGTGAAACACTGACCAATGGTGTGTTCTGCGCTTACGATGCCGAGCCTTATGAGATAGCCCGGCTGACCGCAGTACGGGCTGCCAAAGTGTTGATGGGTGAGAAGCCTGAATCAGTGGGCATAGATCCTATTCTCCTCGATTTTATTTACGACCATAAGCAGCTGGCTTTTTTCCATGTGAACAAGGAACGTGTGAAGGGTGGGGTGGTGATGAACGTGCCCTATAACGAAAAGTACCAATGGTATTTCGTGCTGCTTTATTCAGCCATATTGGCCATCTTTATTGCTGTCGTTTTCTGGCTGATCCGCGCCAATCGCCGGGAAGCCCGTCGTCGTATGCATGCACAGACCCGTTTGCTGGTACAAAACCGGTTGGTGGCGCAACGCGATGAATTCGATAATATTTTTCACTCTATCCGAGATGGGGTGGTTACCTACGATACGGATATGAGGATTCATTTCACCAACCGTTCGTTGCACCGCATGCTCAACTTGCCGGAGAATATGGCCACCCGTCCGTACGAAGGAAAGTCGGTGGGCAGCCTGTTCAAGATTTACAATAGCGGAGAAGATATACTGATTCCCATGTTGAGACAGGTGCTGCGAAAGGAAATGAGATTGGTTATTCCGGACAATTCGTTCTTGCAGGAAGTGGAAAGTGGCAACTATTTCCCTATCTCAGGCGAATTGGTACCTTTGTATATGAACAGCAAAGTGAGTGGTGTAGCCCTTTCTTTCCGGAATGTATCCGATGAAGAAATGAATAAACGTTTCTTCAACCTGGCGGTGGAAGAGAGTTCCATCTACCCGTGGCAGTTCAATGTGCGGACTGGTATCTTTACCTTCCCTGCGGGGTATCTTAAATTGCAGGGATTGGAAGAGGTAGCCATTACACGTGATATCATGGAAAGCCAGGTACATCCCGATGACCTGCCCGAAGTCAGCACGCTGTTTGACTCCGTGTTGTCCGGAACGAGCACACGCGTTCGCATGATTTACCGCCAACGAAACATCCATGGCAAGTACGAATGGTGGGAGTATCGCATATCGACTCTCAATGGTATGGCGGACGATTTACCTTACAACATCCTGGGTGTGTGCCAGAGTATTCACCGATACAAGGAAACAGAAGAAGAATTGACTTTGGCACGCGACAAAGCGTTGCAGAGCGATCGACTGAAAACGGCCTTCCTGGCCAATATGAGCCACGAAATACGTACTCCGCTGAATGCCATTGTGGGATTCTCCGACTTGCTTCGTGATACAAGCGACTTCAGTCCGGAGGACATCGCGAACTTTATTTATACCATCAACCGCAATTGCGGATTGTTGCTGGCGCTGATCAACGATATTCTCGACCTCTCGCGTATTGAGTCCGGAACGATGGACTTCCAGTTTGCCAACCACAGTATTCCTCTGTTGCTAAAAGAGGTATATGCCTCGCAAACGCTCAATATGCCACCCGGCGTGAAGCTGGTACTCGATATGCCGGCGCATAAAAAGTATATCATGACCGACAATGTCCGCTTGCAGCAGGTTATCAATAACCTGATCAACAATGCCGCGAAATTTACCATTACCGGATCCATTACTTTCGGGTACCGGGAAGAAGAAGATGCCATCACGCTCTATGTGGAAGATACCGGTATGGGTATCTCAGATGAGGGTATTCAGCACATATTCGAACGATTCTATAAAGTAGATAACTTTACCCAGGGAGCGGGGTTGGGGCTCAGTATTTGTATGACTATTGTGGAGCGATTGAACGGAACCATAGGTGTCACGTCCACGGAAGGAAAAGGCACTTGTTTTACGGTTCGTTTGCCCGATAATTGTGACATTTGAGCATTACCTTTGCCCTCCGAAAACAAATTAAGGAGTAGCTCTGTTAATCATATTGAGCGTTAAATCATTTAACAGAAAAGTCCGATAGAGTGAACGTTTGTTTATAGAACTAAAGTTGGAACTAAAATAATTCCTTTTAGACTATTTTATCCGACTTATGGAACTTTATTGTTATTTATATTGGGTCTACCTTTGTCGACAATTTAATTTTATTTAAAATAAACATAAAGATGGAATGTAACATTAAACCGGCATCTGGCCGTCTTGGCGTACTTGTAGTTGGAGTAGGTGGGGCCGTAGCCTCCACGTTTATTGTAGGAACATTGGCTGCCCGTAAAGGACTCACAAAACCTATAGGTTCGATCACGCAACTGGCTACTATCCGGTTGGGAAAACGCAATGAGAACCGCTTCCCCAAAATTAAAGACGTTGTGCCTTTGGCTGGCATGAACGATCTCGTCTTTGGCGGGTGGGATATTTTCCCGGAAGATGTGTATGCTGCTGCACAACACGCAGAAGTGCTTGAGCAAAAGGACCTCGAAGGCGTGAAAGAAGAACTACAGGCTATCAAGCCGATGAAGGCTGCTTTCGATCAGGAATGGGTGAAACGTCTGCACGGAACACACGTGAAAGAAGCTTCTACCCGTTGGGATCTGGCTCAGCAACTTCGTCAGGATATCCGCGATTTCAAGGCCGCCAACGGTTGCGAACGCGTGGTAGTTATCTGGTCGGCCAGTACGGAAATCTACTTGCCGCTGTGTGACGAACACCAGTCATTGGCTACTTTCGAGAAGGCTATGAAGGAAAATAAGACGGAAGTTGTTGCCCCGAGTATGTGCTATGCATATGCTGCCATTGCCGAAGGTGCTCCGTTCATCATGGGTGCTCCCAACTTGTGTGTGGATATGCCTGCTATGTGGGAATTTGCCGACCAGCAGAAAGTTGCTATCTGTGGTAAAGACTATAAGACCGGACAAACCATGCTGAAGACCGTTCTGGCTCCGATGTTGAAGACTCGTATGCTGGGACTCGACGGATGGTTCTCTACCAATATCCTGGGTAATCGTGACGGTGAAGTGCTCGATGATCCCGATTCATTCAAGACGAAGGAAGTGAGCAAGCTTTCTGTAATCGACACCATCCTGCAACCGGAACTGTATCCGGAACTTTATGGAAAGATTTTCCACAAAGTACGTATCAACTATTATCCGCCCCGCAAGGACAATAAAGAAGGTTGGGACAACATCGACCTCGTAGGCTGGATGGGTTATCCCATGCAGCTGAAGGTGGATTTCCTTTGTCGTGACTCTATCCTGGCTGCTCCGCTGGTACTCGACCTCGTGCTCTTCTCCGACCTGGCACAACGTGCCGGAATGTACGGTATCCAGAGCTGGTTGTCGTTCTACTTCAAGAGCCCGATGCACGACTTCGAACATATCCCCGAACACGATTTGTTCATTCAATACACCAAACTGAAGAATACCTTGCGTAAGATGATCGGCGAAGAAACTCTCGATTATATCGACTAATCTTCGTTGGACCAATGAAATATGCATTAATTGCTGCCGGAGAAGGATCCCGTCTGAAACAGGACGGGATTCTCACTCCCAAGCCATTGATAAATGTTGGCGGAGCACCCCTTTTAGGGCGACTGTTCCGCATTTTTCTTGATAATGAGGCCGAGTCTATCTGCATCATTATCAACGAAGAGATGGAGGAAGTACGTCATTTCCTGGAGCAACAGAAGTTGCCCGTACCTTTGCAGGTGGTGGTGAAATCCACGCCCGACTCGTTCCAAAGCTTTTGCGAACTGATGCCGTTTCTGCAGGGCGAGGGTAAATTTTGCCTGACTACGGTAGACCCTATTTTCAGGGAGCCGGAGTTCGAAGCTTACATTCGTGCCTTTGTGGCGGATGAAAGCCTGGATGCTTTGATGGCGGTGACCGACTTTATTGATGACGAGCGTCCGTTGCATGTGAAAACGGAAGCCGGTTTACGGATTACCGGTTATGCCAGCGAGTCCTATCCGGGAGCGCGGTACATCTCCGGCGGAATTTATTGCATGGGACAGCGCGCGTTGGCTCTTTTGCCCGAGGCCAGGAAGGCTGGTATTTCGCGTATGCGGGGCTTCCAGCAATACATGGTAGATGCCGGACTGCAGATGCAGGCCTATCCGTTTACCAAGATCATAGATATTGACCATGCGGCCGATGTGAAGAAGGCCGAACAATTTTTTGTAGAATAACCAAGAGAGAATGACTCCAAAGACTTTTGCCGGAATACAGCGGTATACACTTTTCTCGCCCAATCACGTGGGAAATGATGCTTCTATCTTTTCTGCAGTGGCGAAACACCTGGTCGACGCCGGGCATACGGTGAACATGTACACTGAACAAAACTTCCTGACTACACCGCTGAAAGAGAAATATGTATTTACCATGATGCGCAGCAAAGCAGCTGTGCGCAACTTACAAAAACTGGAAAAACAAGGCGTAGTGGCTGTCAACTCTGCTTTCGGGATCGAGAACTGTACCCGTGAGCGGATGACCGATTTGCTGATAGCCAACAAAATACCCCATCCCAAGAGCTTGACCTGGAACACCAATGAAATCATCCCCGAACAGCTGATCGCAGGAACTACTTTCGAACATTGCTGGGTGAAACGTGCCGATTTTCATGCCATTCACCGCGAAGATGTGACGTACATACGCACTTATGCCGAGTTGAAGGAGGTGATTGCCGAGTATGCTTTGCGAGGCATAGACCGGGTGGTGATCAACGAGCATCTAAAGGGCGACCTGGTTAAGTTTTACGGCGTGGCAGGTACCGGTTTCTTCCACTGGTTCTACCCGTACAATGGACAGCACAGTAAATTCGGGCTGGAAGAGATCAACGGTACACCCGTGGGCATCACCTTCTCCGAAAGCGGTTTGAAACGCTTGTGCGATGAGGCTGCCCGTGTACTAAAGGTACAGGTGTATGGAGGCGATTGCATCGTGGCTCCCGACGGTAGCATCCGGATCATCGATTTCAACGATTGGCCCAGCTTTGCACCTTGCCGTGACGAAGCGTCGAAAGCCATTGCGCAGGTTATCCTGCAAGAGAGCGAACGGGCGGAAATCACTAACTACCAGTGCAATGAACAAAACAGATAAGCATGCAGAACTACAAGCTTCGCTGAAATCGGCCGATACGGAAGAATGGATTGACTTATTGTTTTACCGCCCGATAGGCTACCGATGGGCTGTTCTGTTCAGAAACCTGGGGATATCGCCCAATGCAGTGACCATTGCCTCGATTTTCCTGGGCATTGCTGCCGGAGTGCTGTTCTACTTCTCGGAACTTTGGATCAACATCGTGGGCATGTGCTTGCTGGTATGGGCCAATATGTACGACAGTGCCGATGGACAGTTGGCCCGTATGACCGGACAGAAGTCTGAGCTGGGACGTATACTCGACGGGGTGTGTGGCGATTTGTGGTTCATTTCCATTTATGCAGCTATCTGTCTGCGACTCACGCCGGAGTGGTCCTACTACATCTGGCTGTTGGCTGCTGTAGCCGGCTTTTTCCACAGCAAACAAGCCTCCATGGCCGATTATTACCGGAATATTCACCTGTTCTTTCTGAAAGGGAAAACGGGAAGCGAACTCGATAACTCTGTACAACAGAAAGAGATATACCGTACGCTGACCTGGAAAAAGAATTTCGGACGGAAGTTCTTCCAATGGTTCTACTGCAACTATACACAGTCGCAAGAGCAACTCTCTCCCAAGTTCCAACGCTTTTTCTCTGAAGTGAAAAAGCAATACGGGGCCAACGCAGTAGATGCTGCCTTGTGCCGGCAGTTCCGTCAAGGGAGCTTTCCGTTGATGAAGTACACCAACACGTTGTCGTTCAATACCCGCGTGTTCGTGTTGTTCATTTCACTATTCGTGGGTTATCCTTGGATCTACTTTGTCTTCGAACTTACTGTACTGAACGTAATCCTCGTTTACATGGTGTTCAAGCATGAGCGTTGGTGTGATTACTTGTACAAACAAATCCGGACGAAATAATGAGCAGCAGTCGCATACGCAATATCTTTCTCGCCTTTGGCGTGGTGGCAGTAGTTGTGATGCTGCTTACTTTCGATGTGTCTTATGACGAACTGCTGGGCAACCTGAAACGTGCCGGTTATTTCCTGCCGCTTATCCTGTTGCTTTGGCTCATTGTTTACCTGATCAATAACTGCGCCTGGTACATCATTGTACGGAGTGGGGGGGATGTCGGTAAACTAACCTTTCGGCACCTGTATAAACTCACGGTTTCCGGCTTTGCCCTCAATTATGTCACCCCGGTAGGGTTGATGGGAGGCGAACCGTACCGCATCATGGAACTCACTCCTTTTGTGGGGGTGGAGCGTGCCACCTCTTCGGTAATCCTGTACGTCATGATGCACATCTTTTCCCATTTCTGCTTCTGGCTCTCTGCCGTGGGCATCTACGTGGCCTTCTTTCCGGTGAAATGGACCATGGGGGTGGTGCTGGGCCTCATAACCTTACTTTGCCTTGTGCTGGCTATCCTTTTTGTGAAAGGGTACCGGGACGGTATGGCGGTGGCTTTTGTGCGGTTGGGAAGCCACATCCCCTTTGCCAGGAAGCATGTGAGGCGTTTTGCGGAGAACAATAAAGAACGGTTGGAGAATATCGACAGTCAGATAGGTTTGCTGCACAAGCAACGGAAAAGTACGTTTTACAGTGCCTTGTTTCTGGAGTATCTGGCACGAATCGTTTCCTGCCTGGAGGTATGGCTCATCCTGAATATATTGACCACCGATGTGAGTTTCATCAGTTGTGTGCTCATCGTGGCCTTTTCTTCTTTCCTGGCCAACCTGCTGTTCTTTATGCCCATGCAGGTAGGCGGTCGTGAAGGCGGTTTTGCGCTCGCTGTAGGCGGACTCTCGTTGTCGGGAGCATACGGGGTGTATGCAGCCTTGATTACCCGTGTGCGCGAAATGGTGTGGATTGTCATCGGACTGGCATTAATGAAAATTGGAAATGGTAAACAAAGAGATAATTAAAGCGATTGCTTTTGACTTTGGCGGGACCTTGGACTCGCCTTTCCTGCATTGGATGGACATCTATCTGAGCTTGTACACTGACAAGTTGGGCTTGCCCCTGACGCGCGAGAACTTCCGCGACTCCTACGTGCATGCCGAACGGATGATGGAGAAACTTCAACCGGTGACTCCCGAACATTCCTTGCTGGAAACACAGCAGTTCAAAACCCGTTTACAGTTCGACGACCTGATAGACCGGGGCATACTCGCTGACACACCAGCCCACCGGAACGAATTGCCTTTGCAGGCGGCCCGTTTGGTGACGGAGTACTCATCGGCTTTTGTCGATGCAGCCAAGCCTGTGCTCCAAGAGCTGTCAAAGCGGTACACCCTGTTGCTGGTATCCAACTATTACGGTAATATCCGTAAGATTGCCGCCGACCTGGGTATTGCTCCTTATTTCCTTTCCATCACCGATTCTACCATCGAAGGCGTTCGCAAGCCCAATCCGGCTTTGTGGAAGACAGCCATCGACCGCGCCTCCTTTACTCCTGCCGAGGTACTGGTGGTAGGCGATTCAATGAAGAATGATATCCTTCCTGCCTTTGCGTTGAGTTGCCAGGCTGTTCAGGGCTGCCCGTCCGAAGCGGCTGTCAATGCCCCCGCTACAGTGGACGTAACCCGCATCACCCGCTTAGTCCAACTGCTGGATATTGTATAAGGCAGGCTTTCCGACTGAGGGTGTGTCAAAAGTCCTTTCATATAGTTTTAAAGTAACAAATCGTAAGTTCATTCATCTTGGCCCAGCGGGCCAACGTGTTCGTAGCCGGGGGTGTAAGCCCCCGGGACAAATGTACTTTAATTACGCGCCACGTAGTGGTGCTGTATATCCTGCACACGGCCCCCCACCGTGGCGCAAAGCGAGGGAAGGTCCTGCCCCGGGGGATTAACCCCCCGGCTACGAACACGATAGCCCGCTGGGCTATGATGGATCAACTTACAATCTGAACCCTACTATGGTCAACTACGTATTTATCGGATGAACCTAAAAAAGGAATTAGCCGGTAAGAATTCCCCATGCAGGGTTCATTCTTACTGACTAATTCCTAATTATTAATTGTCCGGCGTTTCCTACGGACGGACCGACACGTTGATCGAAGTTTCCTTCAATCCTTCCGACGTAGCCGTAAGCTGAATTTTACCCGATTTGCCGTTGTTCTGAAGCACCACCAGGCACTTGCCGTTGAAGGCTTTGCGTTGGGGAGCTTTGAAGCTTTCGAGCGATGTGGGACTGCCATTGTCCACTCCGGCTACGAAGCCTACTCCGTCCACCTGGAAGTGTACCAGATTGTCGGCATGGGGGCAGAGGTTTCCATCCTTGTCCAGCACCTCTACGGTGACGAAGCTCAGGTCTCGTCCATCGGCAGTGATCTCGCTGCGGTCGGGCGTAAGGCGTATCTGTGCAGGCTCACCTGCCGTGCGTATCTCCTGCTCCAGGACGGTCTTACCGTTCAGGCGCGATACAGCCCGTACCGTACCCGGTTCGTAGGTGAGTCGCCAGGACACGTGCAAGTCGTCTTTGCCTTTGCGGCGTACACCTTGCGAACGGTCGTTCACGAAGAGTTCCACCTCGTCGGCATTGTTATAGTACGCCCACAGGTCGATGGTCTGTCCGGGTGTCCAGTTCCAGTGCGGGAAGAGGTGGAGCACCGGTTTGTCGGTCCACTCGCTTTGATACATATAATATACATCTTTCGGGAATCCGGCCAGGTCGATGATGCCGAAGTACGAGCTGCGTGCCGGCCACCAGAAGGGAGTAGGCTCGCCCAGGTAGTCGAAACCGGTCCATACGTAGAGTCCGGAGATGAAATCGTTGTCGCGTACTATTCGCCAGGAGTCTTCGTGGGTGGTTCCCCAGGGCACGTGGCAGTTGTCATACGAAGAGCAGGAGTAGCTTGGCTCGTGGAACGGTATGTCCCATCGTACGGGCCAGATATACATCGAGTCCGACGGCATGCGGTAGTACCCGCGGGTCATCAGGCCCGATGTGCTTTCGGTAACGATGAACGGCTGTCCGGGGAAGTTCTTCGGCACGTCTGCAAAATACGTTTCGTGGTAGTTGAACCCGATGACGTCGAGTGCCTGGGCACGGAACAGGTGGTTGAAGGGATTGGGCTCGTTGCATCCGGCGGTAAGCGGACGTGTGGGGTCCAGCGTGCGGTACATATCGGCCAGCTTGCGGGTAAGCAGGGAGTTGACGCTCATCGAGTCGCCTGCCGCCAGGGTCGACGGGTCGCGCTTGAAGTTGAGCAACAGGTTGGCCTGCTGAATATCCAGTGTATCGGCATCGGCATGTGTCCACTGTTCCAGCACCTCGTTGCCGATGCTCCAGATGAAGATCGACGGGTGGTTGCGGTCGCGCATCACGTGGTCGGTCATATCGCGCTCATGCCACTCGTTGAAGTAGCGGGCGTAGTCATGCTCGGTTTTCTTCTTGCGCCACATGTCGAACGTTTCGTCCATGACGATGAATCCCATGCGGTCGCACAGGTCGAGCAGTTCGGGTGCAGGCGGATTGTGTGCGCAGCGGATACCGTTGCAACCCATCGCCTGGAGGATTTCCAGCTGACGTTCGATGGCGCGGGTGTTCACCGCTGCACCGAGGCAACCGAGGTCGTGGTGCTGGCATACACCTTTGATCTTCACGTGGCGGCCGTTGAGGATGAATCCTTCGTGTGCATCGAAACGGAAGCTGCGGATACCCACCGTAGTTTCGTACGTGTCGACCAGTTTCTTATCCACGCGCACTTCCGTCTTCACCGTGTACAGGTACGGATTCTCGAGCGACCACAGGATGGGGTCTTCGATGTTGAATTCCTGGCTCACCTCGGCGGTGCTATCCGTATTGGCTTCTACCGGGCGAGTGGTAGCCGTTGCCACTACTTTTCCATCGGCCTTGCAGAGCCGGGATACCAGTTCCAGTTGCACAGCCTCGTTCGATCCGTTCTTCACCCGGGTTTGGATGGATACTTTGGCCGACTTGGCCGACACTTCCGGTGTGGTGACGAAGGTTCCCCACTGATCCACATGCACAGGGTTCACCGTGGTGAGCCACACGTTGCGGTAGATGCCGCATCCGCTGTACCAGCGTGAGTTGGGTTGTTCACTGTTGTCCACGCGTACCGCCAGCACGTTTGTTTCGCCGGGTTTGAGGTACGGGGTCAGGTCGTAGCAGAACGACACGTAGCCGAAGGGGCGTACACCGAGGGAGTGCCCGTTGATGAATACTTCGGAGTTCATGTACACCCCATCGAACTCTATGACCACTTGCTTGTCGCCCAGGGAGGCGTCGGGGGTGAATACCTTGCGGTACCAGCCGATACCACCGGGCAATGCTCCGCCACCGCAACCGGAAGGGTTGTCTTTGGAGAACTCGCCTTCGATGGCCCAGTCATGCGGCAGCGTGAGTGAACGCCAGGCAGTAGCATCGAAGCCAAGAGCAGGGGCTTCGGGCGTATCGCCCAGGTGGAACTGCCAGTCGTCATTGAAGGAGATTCGCTGACGGGGGGATTCTTCACGGGTGGCACAGGCGGTGACCATCAGGACAGCCAGGCACAGGGTTAGTAATCTTGTTATCTTCATGTATATAAAATATTTGTTTCACCACAGAGTCACACAGAGTTCCACAGAGTTTTAATTTTCAATATCCTGCAATTAATACCTCTGTGTTCTCTGTGTCCTCTGCGGTTAACTCTTTATCCACAAGAGAAACTCTGTGGAACTCTGTGTGACTCTGTGGTGAACGAATTAAAACTTAACGATTTGTTTCGTTCCGTCATACTGCACCGCCTGTCCTTTGGCTTTAGCCAGGTCGAACGGTTGCGGGTTGTTTTTATCCACCAGTACCACCTGGAACGAGCGTTGCTGCAACATACCGGGGAATTCGCCCTGACGGTCGCCGATGATCAGCGAGCGGGCAGCCTCATCGTACGTAAACGGAATCATGGCGTACTTACCCTTCTCGTAGTTGTAGTTCACATTCTCGTCCTCATACAGGGTGAATGCGCCGTTCTGTCCGGCATATACATAGAGGGTAATGTTTTCGGCCGGTTTCTCGTCGCTGTACTGCATGGCCGGTCCGTAGGGAACGATGGCACCTTCGCGAACATAGAGCGGCATACGTTCGTACGGGGCATCCACGGCAAGCTTCTGTCCGCCGGTGATGTACTTACCGCTGTAGAAATCATACCAACCGGTGGTTTCGGGGAAGTACACCTGGCGGGCACGTGCTCCGTATTCATAGACGGGACAAGCCATGAGGGCCGTTCCGAACATATACTGGTCGCCGATGTTGTTGACGTTCGTATCCTTGCCGAAGTCCATGACGAGCGGACGCATGATGGTGTAGTCGTTGAACCAGGTCATTCCGGCCAATGAATAAACGTAAGGTATCATGCGGTAGCGCAGGTCGGTGTAATACATCATCGACTTGTAGGCCGGATGCGTATCGGGAGCGATGTTCCACGGTTCGCGGAACGGATATTGTCCGTGGGTACGGAACAGCGGGCAGAAAGCACCGAACTGGAACCAGCGGGCATTCAGCTCACGCCATTCTTTCGAGTCTTCGTTTTCCTTTCCAGTTTTGTCGAACACACGCTGGGCTTCCTCATAGCGACGTTCCGTGCAGAAGCCACCGATGTCCATGGTCCAGTACGGAATACCGCTCACGGCGAAGTTCAGTCCGGCAGAGATCTGCGCTTTCATGTCTTCCCAGCGGGTGGCGATGTCGCCGCTCCACGTAGCGGTAGAGTAACGCTGCAGTCCGGCAAAGCCCGAACGGGTGAGCAGGAACACGCGACGGTCCGGGTCTATACCGCGCTGTCCGTCATAGATAGCTTCGGCATTCTCCAGTGCATAGGCGTTGAAGTATTTCGTCGAGGGACCGAGGGCGGTAGGTCCGCAGAGTTGCTTGCGGTACTCCATGTCCGTACAGTCGCGCACGTTCGGTTCAGAGGCATCCATCCACCAGGCGTCAATGCCCAGGGGCACGTAGTGATCCTGAATCTGTTTCCAGAACAGCTTGCGGGCATCGGCCGAGTAAGCGTCATAGAACGATCCTACATATCCGGGGCCTACCCAGTCTTTGATACTATCTTTCACAGCCTGTTGGTACATCCAACCCTTTTCGTCGAATTCCTTGTAGTGCTCCGTAGTAGTATAGAACTTGGGCCAGATGGAAATCATCATCTTTGCGTGCATGGCATGGATGCTGTCCATCATACCTTTCGGATCGGGGAAACGGGCCTTGTCGAACTCATGGCTACCCCAGGCATTTTCCGGCCAGTGATTCCAGTCGAGCACGATGTTATCGATGGGGAACCGGCGGGTACGGAACTCCTTCAGTACGTCCAGCATCTCAGCTTGTGTTTTGTAGCGTTCGCGGCTCTGCCAGTAACCCATGGCCCACTTGGGCATGATTTGTGACTTGCCGGTGATAGTGCGGTATCCGCTGATCACATCGTCCATCGAGCTGCCTGCCACGAAGTAGTAGTTGATCTCGTTGCCCATTTCGCTGAAGATAGAGAGCTTGTTCTGCTCGGCAGCAGGTACGGGAGTCAGGGCGCGCAGTCCGCAGTACGATGCACCACCGTCGGGTTGCCATTCGATGCGGAGCGGAACACGCTTGCCGGCTTCGATATCGGCGGCAAACTTATAGCTGTTGGGGTTCCAGGCCGTACGCCAGCGTTCCGGTACCAGGAGCTCGCCATCCAGATACACCTTCATATAGCCGGCATAGTAGAGGATGAAGCGGTACAGTCCGCTTTCCGGAGCCTCGATAGAGCCTTCGAACGTCACGTTCGATCCCATCAGCGGGAAATCCGCAGGCAGGAGTTCCTTATTGGCTTTCAGGTTCTCGAAGTAGAGGAACGGCTCGGTGCGTACCAGCGTTTCCTTGCCAGAGCGGGGCGAAGGTATCCAGGTACCTGTCAGTCCGCCTTCCCGGCCATCCTTGTCGAACACCTTAAAGGCTTCGTTCAGCTGGGCATAGTCGCGCGGGTCGCCGAAGCGAGACAGCGAGTAGTTGTCCCACAGCACGCCGTAATTCTTGTTCGATACCACGAACGGTACCGACACCTTGGTGTTATACTGGAAAAGTTCTTCGTTCTTACCTTTGTAGTTGAACTCGTCGGACTGGTGCTGACCGAGGCCGTAGAATGCCTCATCGTCCGGACTCTCGAATACCTGACGCAGCTCGTAGCCCTTGGTGCCTTCCACTTCGATGGCACGGAAGTGCTTACCCCCACCCTCATTCTCGCGCAGGATGGTGCGACCGTCGCTGTCGGCAAAGGTCACCTCGCCCGTTTCCAGGCTGACCGATGCGCGCAATGCAGCTGTGGAGAGCACCACGGTATTGCCCACGGCTTCCACTACGAACGGCGAATCGGACGATTGGGGTACAACGATCAGGCTGGGTTCTTCCGAGAACTTCTTCTCCGGCGTAGCCGAAACGTGGATCACTTTGTCATTGACAACCTGCAAGCGCACCATGCGTACATCTTGCTTTTCCTTAGGCGTAAGCCGAACGATGACTCCATCCGAAGTCTGTTCATAGCCTTTACTCGCACAGGAGGCAAAAACCAACGCACTCAGCAAAAAGCACGTGTTCTTCATTTTCATAATCATACTATGTTTTTTGGTATTTAATTTCAATGTCCCAAAAGTAAGACATTTCATCCAAACACCTATTCTATTATGTATTACGGAATGGTGCATTTTGTATAATACGCGGTAGCAGAATGTTTCCCAAAAGGGTTCCTTTTGTTAAGTACTGCTATTCTTGTACTCTGAGGGCAGTTTTCCGAACTCTTCCTTGAAATATTTGCTGAAGTATTTCGGGTTGTTGAACCCTACCTCATAAGCTATCTCGGAGACGTTCATCTGGCTCTCCCGCAGCAGTTGCGCCGCTCGTTTCAGGCGGATGACGCGGATAAATTCGATGGGCGACTTGCCCGTAATGGTGAGTAGCTTCTTGTATAAATGTACCCGGCTCATTCCCAGCTCGCGGCTCATCTCCTCCACGGAAAGTTCGCTGCGGCTGATGTTTTCCTCCACGTACCTGATGGCCTTGGCTATCAGCTTCTCGTCCAGGGAGGTGATGGTGATATCGCTGGGGTTGGGTTCTATCTGCTGGCGGAACTGTTCGCGTTTCTTCTCTCCCTGTTCGATGAGCCGCCGGATGCGGAGCATCAGGATCTCGAAGTTGAACGGCTTGGTGATGTAGTCGTCGGCCCCGTCGGAAAGCCCCTCTATCTTCTGTTCCTCGGCGGTACGTGCCGTGAGCAGGATGAGCGGGATGTGCGAGGTGCGGATGTCGTTCTTCACCAGGCGGCAGAGCTCGTTGCCATCCATCTCGGGCATCATCACGTCGCTGATGACGAGGTCCGGTTGCAGTTCCGGAATAATACTCCACGCCTCCGCCCCGTTGGGAGCCTCGCAGATGCGGTACACGCCCCGCAGGCTGTCACTGAGGAAGCTGCGGAAGTCGTCATTGTCCTCCACCAGCAAAACGAGTGGAGCCGTCGGGGAAGCTTCTTTGGCTTCGCTTTCGTTGCCGGCGGCCCTCTCTGCGGCGGGTGTCCAGTCCTGTATCAGTTCGCTCGGTTTTATTTCGGTGTTGTTGTCGGTGGAGCCGTCGACCTGCATAGCGGCCAGGTTGCTGATGGTAAATACGAAGATGCTGCCTCCACCGGGATTGTCTTCCACATGTATATCGCCTTGGTGTAAGGCCACAAACTCGCGTACCAGGTGCAGCCCGATGCCGCTGCCGCTGCTGTTCTGGTTGTCGGCACCTACCTGGTAGAAACGTTCGAAGATGCGTGCCTTGTCCTCATCGGCCACGCCGATGCCGGTATCGGCCACCCGGACTTCTACCTGCGCAGGGAAACCGTCCACGGCGGGGAGGATCTTCACCCGTACATCGACCCGGCCGCCTTCGCCGGTAAACTTGAAGGCGTTGGACAGGAGGTTGATCAGGATGCGTCCCAGCTTGTCTTCGTCGAACACCATCGGGCAGTTCTCTACCTCGGGAGTGAATTCCAGGCGTATGTTTTTCTTGTCGGAGAGTTCGGTGAACGAGCGGCAGATGGCGCGGAGGAACGGAATCACATCGTCTACCTTGGCATGGAGCTTGTGGCTGCTCACGTCGGCCTTGCGGAAGTCGAGCAACTGGTTCACCAGGTTGAGCAGGCGCAGGGCGTTGCGGCGTACCAGGATGAGCTTCTCCTTGTTGGCCACGTTGTCCGTGTGACTGATGAGGTACTCCATCGGTGCCAGGATCAGCGTGAGCGGTGTGCGGAACTCGTGGCTCACGTTGGTGAAGAAGCGCAGCTTCATATCGTCCAGCTGGTGCATACGGGCGGCTTCCAGTTCCACCTGCTGGAGTTTGAACTTCTCCCGTTCCCGGCGAAGTATCTGGGCACGTGCATAGATCAGCACACCGGCCAATGCCAGCGTATAGAGCATGTACGCCCATACCGAACGCCAGAAGGGGGGCAGGATGACGATGGTGAGCTGTGCCGCTTCCTCGTTCCAGTACCCGTCACTGTTGGCCGCCTTTACTTTCAGCGTATAGGTGCCGGGAGCCAGGTTGGTGTAGGTAGCCTGGTGCATGCTTCCGTCGGTGTACAGCCAGCCGGTGCTGAACCCTTCGAGCATGTAGGCGAAGCGGGCCTTTTCCGGCAGGATGTAGTTCATGCCCGAGAAGGAGACGGTGAACACGTTCTGGCGGTATTTCAGTTCGATGCGTTCCAGCTGGTTGATGGCAGCGGGCAGGATGCGGTTGCCGCTGTACTTCTGCCCGATCTGCACCTCTTCGTTGAACAGCGTCAGCCCGGTGAAGGCCACCCTCGGCAGGATGTGATTATACTTGATGGCGTCGGGACGCAGGATGTTCAGCCCTCGTATGCCTCCCATCAGGATCTCGCCCCGGACGGTGCGGGCTATGGAGCGCATGTTGAACTCGCGGTCCTGAAGGCCGTCCAGCTCGCCGTAGTTATAGAAGGTAAAGAAGTAATGGCCGTTCTTGGGGTCGGTATTCACCACGATGTTCGATACACCGTTCGGGGTGGTGACCCACATATTCTTATTGTTGTCTTCAACGGTGGCATACACGATGTCGTCGGCCAGCCCGTCACGGCTATGCAGAATCATGACACGGTCGTTTCGGCGATCCAGCACGTTGAGCCCGTTGCGGGTGGATATCCAGAGCAGTCCGCGACTGTCCTCATAGATATGGTTCACGTTCTGGTTGGAGAAGCGTTGCGTACCCTGGCGGTTGCCCTCCAGGTTCTCAAAGGTCTGCGTCTTGCTATTGTAGATGGAAATGCCAATGGCCGTTCCGATGAAGATCTCCGAATCCCTGCCCATGCAGAGCGAGGCAATGTATGTCGATCCCAACTCCGTGGTGTAGGTGGTAAACTGCCCTGTAGCCGGGTTTAGCCGTTGCAAGCCGCCGCCCAGCGTACCTATCCAGATCATCCCTTCCTGATCCTCCATGATGGTCCATACGTTATTATTGGCTAATGAGTTTGGATTGCCCGGCTGATGCTTGTAATGTATGAATTGCTTGCCGTCGAAGCAGTTCATCCCGCCGAGGTAGGTGCCTACCCATATCTTCCCGTCGCGTGCGGCGCAGAGGGCCACGATAACGTTTCCCGAGAGCGATGCCGGATTGGCAGCCGAGTGTTCGAAGAGTTGTTTCTCGCCCGTATGTTGGTTCATGCGTATCAGTCCGCTGCCGTTGGTGCCCAGCCAGAGCAATTCGTTCTTATCCGCAGTAACGTAGGTTACATCGCTGTCAAAGTTCTTCACCTGCCGAAGGGCCTTGAGGTGGTCTACCCCGAACTTGTACATACTTTCGTTGTAGTAGGAGATGCCCCGCTTGTATGTGCCTACCCAGACGGTGCTCACATCGTCACAGTAGAGGCAGTTCACGCTGTTATTGGCTATGCTCCGTTCGTCGGCCACCTCATTTTGCAACACGGTCATCGACTCGGTGTTCTTGTTGATGATATTGATGCCTCCGTGGTCGGTAGCCAGCCATATCTTTCCATTGGCATCCTGGGTGATGTCTTGTATCACGTTGCTTGTGAGGCGGTACGGGGTGCTTTGCGGGCTGTTGTCCATCAGCTGCCAGCTGCCCTTCTTCTGCGAGTAGCAGGCCAGCCCGGTGGCGTTTTTGGAGTACAGCCAGAGATCGTCGTCCTTGTCGATGAACAAGGAGGTTTTACCGGTCCAGGAAGGATTGTGGGTAAATACATAGTTATCGCGCTTCACCACCTTGCCGGTGGTGCGGTCCACGTAGTCTATGTGCCCGTTCTCATAGATGAACAGGGTGGCATCCCGGGCATCGCGTATATCGGTCACGTTTCCCGGGTGGAGTCCTTCGCCTCCTTGCGGACAGAACAGGGTACGGCCGGTGGTGTGCTGCCAGAGGGTGGCGCCTTTGCCGGACTCGAACGTCCAGACGTCTTTCTCCTTATCAATATAGACCAGCGTGGGGGTGCCCTCCATCTTCATCTCTTTCAGGAAGGGGGTCAGGTCTCGTTGGAAAATTTCGGTACAGGGATCGTAAACCACATATCCCACGGCTGTGAGCACCCAAAGGCGTCCTTTGATGTCTTCCTGTACCTGGTTGATGTAGCTATCGAGAATGGAAAGGGAATCGTTTTCGGTGTTGCGGTATATCTTGTAGTCGTAGCCGTCATAGCGGTTCAGTCCGCCGGCTGTGGCAAACCACATGAAGCCGCGGCTATCCTTGAATATATGGTTCACCTGACTGTGCGAAAGCCCATCCCGGGTAGAGAGATGCTTGAACATATATTGCTCTTGAGCGGGTGCGAAGGGTGCGCAGAGGATCAGTGCAAGGATAAGGATTATTCGCGTATGTGTCATCATAATAACATGAATTATTTAAGCTGATGCAAACATCGGAAAAAAATCAGACAAATCAAAGCATTTCACTGCACCAAATACAGTAGCCTACAGCCAAAAGATATACACGGGGCTGACAGATGATACCTGACTGTTTATTTACTCATACCAAAGCGCTTCACATCGATTGCATAGTTTTTATCCAGTTCGTCTTGCGAAAGAACCCGGTTGTAGAAACGGAACGCGTATATATTACCCTTGAACAAGTCGCCCATCTGGTGGCGGCACCAGGTACCCAGACTGAACTGTGTGGCAAAATTATCGCGGAGCGACACAATCGGAGAATTGGGGCCCGGCGATCCCATCTTTCCTTTGGTCCAAGGTAGGGCGCCCGGCACTCGTTTGGGTTCCGTATACACCATCTTGTTCTCATACCAGGCAATCATCTTTTGCCCGTCAAATTGCAACACAAGGCGTCGTTTCTTATTCACCATATCGCTGGTACCGTAATTCATATTGTTATGAGCCGTTCCGGCTATCAGTCCGAATCCTCCCTGGAACACTTCGACATCGGCAATAACATAAGGAATACCGGGTGCAAGGAAAAACCCAAACAAGTCGTTTCCGGTGCCAGAGGTATTCAAAGGGGAGCTAAGGAATACGCACTCAATGGTGAACAGTTCCGGAAAGAGTTCCGGCGCATTGGTTTCGTCGTATTCCATGTTTGCGTAAAAGCTACCGGCAAGTGCAAGGCAATCGCCCCCCCATATAGCACTGCTTTGAGTAACAACGTTTGCAGCACCATTAGGATAAATAGGGAGATTAAAACGTCCCAGAGTGGCAGGCGCAATGTTTTTCCACCGGTTTTTCATTCCGTCGGGAGAAGTAGTTACCACAGGTACGTAGGCGCCGGCCGGATAGTCTGTCCCGGCTATTGCACCGAGATTGGTACCTCCATACTTACCTGCCGTAATCGTGGTGTAATCGTAATAGAATATGTTGTTGTCATACGCTGATCCTTTACCGGCCGGTCTTGGGGGATCGAGCATCCAGTCTTTGGTGCTGTTTGTCACCCGTTCCCCTCTTCCGTTATTGTTGATGCCATCGTAGTGCAGCAGTAGTCCGTCGGTGATATACCAGAAATTTTCTTCGTACAGTCTGGTCACCCGGATATCACTCTCGATGTTGTTTACATTATTGATATTTACAGTCAGCGTGTAGATGGTATTGCGATCTATGTCATAGTTGGTTGTATTGTTACCGCCTATATAAATTTTGTAATAATACCGGGTTCCGCTTTTGTCGAGTAGAATTTCCAGGTATGTTGCATTTGCGGGAGGAAGAGGAGCGGCCGAAGTGATATCGGTTTTATTCCTTCCTTCTCCCTTGTGGTTTTCGAATACATACAGGTGGTCGGGGAGCTTTAACGTTGTATTGGGAGGAGTAGTGGTCAGGACGGGACTAAACCAGTCGGTAATGGAATATTCTTCGTCCGCCAGGGGGGTGTCGATACTTTTATCGTTTTCATCGAACCGGGGGAACAGGTAGGAGGCATCGGCCATATTACCGATACGGGCGCCAATCAATCTGACACCGGCATCTATTGCTGCTTGTTTCACGGTGATGTTGCCGGCTATCTTGGCCATGATCCGTTGAAGCGGGATGGTAATCAGACCGGACATGGCATTGACATCCGGTATTGTAACCGTCCCCACCATGGTCAGTCCCTGGTGTGTGGTGGTAGCCGGTACTGGTATATCCGAATAAATATTACTTGAACGTACAATTCGCATGACATCCCCCTCTTCGACAATACCCTGAAAAAAGTTGTTGAAGTAATTGGCGTCTGTCGCCGTATTGTGCCCGATATTGGCTATCGCATAGACACGGCAATTGTTTTCTACAGCTATATCTTTTACCGGTAAGCTTAATCCGTTGGTATTCGGTTTATTATCAATTGCTACTTTTTTGGAATACAGAATACCATTCTCCCTGAATACCAATATGGTGATATTAAATATAAACTTGTCATACATGGTACGGGTTACCACCTCTTCCGGTATTTGTATGTCAAAATCCACTGTCATGTTTCTTTTCGTCTCCACCGGCTGACCGGCAGGTTCTTCCGTACACGAAGCCAGCAAAAGAAGTATAAAAGCAGCGATTATATATATTGATCTGTTCATGACGCTTGTTCAATTAATTAAAATCATAAGTTTGAGAAGTGGGAGATATTGTGGGAGGAAATGTTTTCCATCCCATCATCTCTTCCTGAACATTGAGCCGTTCCTGGCCGGCTGAGTTTGGCCGTTTTACCGGTACTTTGATAACATATTTCTTTCCGCTCTCAAACGTGGTGGGTGCCGGAACATAAAAATGCCGGTTCGCAACAGTGGTGTCGCTGGTGTTTGCCGGTACGTATCTTAATTCCACCAGCACTTCCATATCTGCTTGTTCGCCTTTCGACGAATCTACGTCTTCACCATCCTTTTCAATATGGGCAGGTAGAATAATCATGTGCCGGCGGAGATAGCTCAGCCGCTCTGCACTGGGAGTAGCTCCGGTCATCCCATCCACGATGGGCGTTCCTTTGGAGTCTGCTTTATAAATGGAGCCGGTGGCTGTTGTGACATTGCTTGAAATAGTAACCTTGGGATCGTCATCAACCAAATCAAATGACCCTTCGGTAGAGATTTTATTTCCCAGGGCAACCACCCGGTCGAGTAATACCACATCGCCGGTTTCCCAGCATTCCTCCGGATCGTCCGAAGTAGAATCGAGATAGACATGAAATTCGAGATAGGACAGGATGTGCTCGAAAGTCAGGGTTACTTTGGGGGTTTTCCCGGGATAACCTGCATCCAGAACAGGCACCGCCCGCATAATGTTACACAGGGGCAGGTTGTTCACTGTCTGGTTTTGATGGATGCGGAAGGTGATGGCATGAAGATCGTTGGTATTGATAATGATATTGCTTTTCGCATTCTGTTCTATTATACCGGCATGTGGGTAATACGCATAGAGATTCAGCCTGGTACCGGGAAACAACGGTGCTTTTATGACTGCACTCGACACCAGGACAGTCCACCTGGAAGTGGGCAAACTTCCGGATTTATATCCCACATTGGCGAATCCGTGAAAGATATCCAGTTCCGTTATCCGTCCGCCGTCTTTTCGTGTGCGGGTGGCGAACACTCCTATCTGGTCGGCGGCAGCAAAGGTTGTTGCTTCATAATCGGTAGAGCCGTAGGCTTTGGTTACAGCATCGTCTTCTACATGGGCAAATATGTCAATGGGGTCCTGACTGACTTCCTCGCCGGTAGTGGATACTTCGTCCACGTTGGCACATCCGGTTATGCAGAATAAGCCGGACAACAAAAGGCAGATATGTTTGCTGTTTTTTTTCATACTCAAAATTGTTTGTCAATTTAAAATTATTTCCTCCCCGTTTACCCAATCCGTTATAGGGGTAGTGGATTCCGTATAGACCGCCAGGTCTGTAGGCCCCGGGCCGAGGTAGGTAACCAATATTTTGTACGTTGTGCGTAAGCCTTTTTTCAGAATCTCCTCCCCACTGCTGGCCGGATACGATGTAACTCTGGCACTGGCCGTCAGCACCGGTGAAGTGACCGAGAAATTCAAATCAATTTTTATAGAGAAAAAATTGTTGGCTTTTGTATTGTCGGCAGCTCCCGGAAGTACATAAATCTGGCCGGTGAGTTCGGACTCTACCAAGGATGGCGTGGTGGGATTTACAAGTACATGATCCGGAAAGTCAATATCCGAAACCTGATTATCGGTGGGCAGTTCGATTTCATCGGTTCCTAAGGTGAAAGTCCCGCTGGGATATAGATTCTCTATACATACCCCAAGCTTCCGGTTCGATGGGTATTCCTTGCCCACCTGAACCTGGAGAGCCACACCGTCTTTATTATAAAGGGGATTGAAGTAAAGTGCACAGCATAAACGCTGCATGGCCGGGAGTCCTATCACAAGCGGCGTAGTGCTCTGGGTAATGCCTGCTCCATACGTGGCGGTAGCTATAAAGTCGATGTTATTGGTTACGGTCACTGTTTGGTTATCGGCCTCCAGCGGCAGAGCAGGCGAATAAGCATAACAATCGAGGTAGCTGGTGTTTCCATCGAACACAGGGACTTGTACGTCAAAAGCTTCGCCGGCTATCTTGTTACCCTGATCGTCTACCTGGCAAGGCTTTAGCGAGCCATCGCTCATTACTTCATAGGTATTGCTCATGACGAACTTCCGGCTAAGGTCGGGGGTTGTTGCTCCCTCCACGCTGCGGTACACCACCACGCGTACGGTTCTGCCTTGTGGAATATCCGAAGTAGTTCCAGCCTTGGTCTGTACTGTTTGAGAAATACCTTCCGTGCGAAACTTCAGGACAGTCTCGCCGGGCAGTGGTTCCTGCTCGTACCGGCAAGCGGTAAGCAGGAGAATCCCCATTAAATATATTCCTATTTTTCTAACCATATATTCCTGTTTGTTATTCCATGGAGGTAATTCCTTCATTCGGGTCGTCTTTTTCTGCCCAATCTTCTACCTGTAAGGTAGATTGCACTCCCGTCAGTTTGATGGTAAAGTGGTAGTGAGCGGACTCTCCGCTTTCGAATTCCATATCCGTAACATTTTGGGTGAATGTAGCTGTCCGCTTAATAGGATCGTCTTCAAAAGGAGAAACGATTTCGTAGTAGATTGTTATTTCTCCGTGGTCTGCTACTTTCTGTGGCAATATGTACATGGGGGTGGATAGTGCCACCTCCGGTTTTGTTGCACTGTAAGGTATGTCGGTGTCGTCGGCAGCGCTGTTCTGATCGAGGATGACGCAGGTTGTATTGCCGCTTGTGGAACTCCACGCTCCTGTGTATAGCGACAAGGTGCCTTTGTTCATTAGTCCGCTGAATGTTACGCCGGTGACTTTGGCTGTATACTGGCTGGCTCCGGCATTGACCTGGGCCGAGAACCGGATGCGGGCTAGCGCGTGTTTAAAGTTTAGTGTAACAGCCGTACTGTTTTCTTCTTTTTGGTCTAAAGTCCAGGCGTACAGTATGTCGGCCTGACCGGCAGTGGATTCAGGCATGGTATATTCCAGGCTGGGCGTGCCGGGCGTAGTGCTTCCGGTTATAAGGTCGATGCCTGTGGCATTATAAGGGGCGTATGCAAAAAACGAATAATACTGTGTGGGTACCCAGTATTTTACGGGTGTATAGGTGGATCCGGTAGCGGTTTTCTCTACCATCTGGTTGCACATGACATTGGGGGTTGCAGTGGCTGCTGCTCCGCTCCAAGGGGTACTTCCTGTGTTGTAAGCATATACGCCCAACTTTTCTCCGGTGGGAAATGCAGCCCTTGTAGAAGTACGCGTAACCGCCCAGTCGCCCTTGTCCGAAGCCATAACCCCGTCGAAGTTCATAGGCGAGTTTGTGGACCCGTACTCATCATTGTTGGCTGTACCGCAAGCGGATAGTAATAACAATGTGACGATGGCGAATATACAAGAATTGTATTTGTTCATTATTTTGCTGTCATAGGTTTTAGTTAGGAGGAGTTTCCTCTTTTAAAGTGACCGGGCGGGGACATTCAACCCCGACCGGCCTGTGGATTAGTTACTGAACTGCAGGTAATTCATTTTTCGTAATGTCTACCCAATCTTCAAGTGAGGCATTGAATGTAATTTCATTGAGATTGATAGTTAGCTCGAAGTTGTAAGAGTTTCCAGCCAGCAATCCAAGATTAGGAAGAGTAATAGTTTTCTCAAACTCTGTTACACTGTCGTTCACTTTGTATTTTACTTTGAGCACACCTGTTTGTATATTTTGAGGTACGACAAAGAATACCTGGTCGGTAGTATTTACTTCTACCGCAGTTGTTGTCAAATTGTCCTGGAAATCGCTTGTGATAGAGTAAGTTTTTGTTGTGCTACCTGTAGCCGTGACAGTTAAGTTCGCTTTAGCAGGTCCAAATCCTGTGACAGTACAAGCATCTTGAGGGGTAGTGAAAGTAATGCCAGTGATTTTAATAGGAAGATCTTCATCATAAGTAGTTGTCTTTGCAGTAAAACGTACACGTGAAAGTGCATGGTAGAATGTAATAGGCATTTGCGAGTTCTGAGCTGTACCTACCGTTTTTTCTCCGGTAGCCATGACAACCAAGTCAATATTACCTCCTGTTGTTGCATTGAATACAATTGAAGGAGCTGCAGCAACAGTAAATGTTGTTCCAGCCGGATCCTTAACAAAACCAGTAGCAGCGGTAGTCGTAGTAGCATTAGTTTTAGCGTACCCATAGAACCAGTAAGAGTTTACTCCATCATAATAGTACATCTTGTCGGCAGAAGCACCATACTTGTCTGTCCCCAATGTATAGACATCTTCAAAAAGTGCTGTACCTGTGTGTGAACCGCCTGCTGCAGCCTTGAAAGCACAAATATTGAATGTGCCGCTTTCGAGTGCACTTGCTCTCGTCATCACAGCATTCTTAAAGGAGATCGCTCTTCCTTCGCTCATGTCAAGTATTTCACTGTTTGTGCAACTTGTCATGCATACGGCTACCATGGCAGCCAAAAAAATCATTTTCTTCATTGTTTTCTACTTTTTAAAAATTAAAATTTGTATTTGCTTTTATTCTATATTATTCCAGCGAGATGGTTTCTTCATCGTACCAGTCTTCAAGTTTCACATCGAATCCCCCGTCCGTTTTGACTTTCGGGATATGGATGACCCAATCGCCCAGATCGAGCGTACCACCATTCTTGCAGATATCATCTGTCAGTAAATGGACAATATCATAGCTTGCCGTAAACACGGTGCCGTCTTTCAGCAAGAACTCAAACTTCAGCATATTGGGCTCCGGCATGTAAGGATTCTCTTCGCCGCCCCGTATCATTCCGAAAGCCGTCACCGAAGAGTTGATTCCATCGGTATGCTGCACACAGTCGAACATGACCGTACCATTGACCCACTCCCGTTGCTTGTTGTGCAAGAACAGACTGGGTGAAACCCCACTCATGGTGCCGCGAGACTGCAATACGTACTCCATACCAACCACACGTACATGGATGTGATATACTACGGTGGTATTGACTGGGTACAAGTGTATTGTCTGAATGCCATCGATGTCTTTTACATCTATCAGGTCCAGGTTGTCCACAAAGAACAAGTCCGGTTGCCCGATGGTGTATGCTCCTGCTTCGGCTTCGCCGGTCGACGGATGGGGAGTACTCTCCTCACCCTCAGAATCTCCCCGCGTTGGTTTGCTGGAATAGCGTATTTGCTTGCCTTCGTACAACATGTTGTACTGCGAACGGCTGATCTTGGGCAGAAAGGCCAATATATTTTCGTACTTATTTTCTTCGCGAATACTCACAAAGTCGGAATTGTCATTAAAACTCACTAAGTTGTATAAGCCGTATGGTAGTTCTACGACATTTCTGGTGGACGTTACGAAGCGCATGTGATGACTGCCGTCGGTTATCGAGTAGAAATCCAGACGCATCTGCTCGGGCACATAGTCCATCTGTGAGTAATCAATGACTACTCTTAGTTGTTTTTCGTGCGGATGATAAGGCTCGAAACACAACTCTTTACGACAACCTGTAACCATTAATACGGTAGCAATCATGATCATATACTTGAAACGGGCAGACATCAACGTTCGTTTTTATTCTTTTTCCCGAGGTTGAACCTCCAAGCTAATGCCAATTTGGCTTTAGTAGGGCCGAAATATCCGGTGCGGTCGGTGCTTACATAATAATAGTGAGCTCCCATTGGTTCATAACGAAGATACTTCTTGTATTGAGTAGTGACGTATCCTACGCCCAGTCCTGCTTCAACAGTTAGCCTTTTACCTACCGGCCATACATACCCCCATGAGAGTCCGCCGCTATAACAGTAATCGCTCCAGTAACCCTCGGCTTTGTACTTCAAATCGTACACAGCCGTAGCAACGTAAACACCTGCATAGAGACCTTTGAAAGTGGCATCCCCACGCAGCCAGTAACGTACTTCGGGCCCTGCAGCCCATATCTGATAATAGTTATCCTTGCTGAGGTTCTTCCACCAGGCCATCTGGAATTCAAGATTAACCGACCAACGCTGTTTAAAATAAACCTCGGCTTCTATGTTGGGAACCAACGCGGCATCATACAGCAGGTTGGTTTTTATAGCAAATTTGAACGGATAGATACGGGCAGCCGGCACAGTAGCAGGAACCGCGGCTTCTAAGGCTGTTTCACTGATTTCCGATGAATAAGATATCACGGGAGGTAGAAGCGTTGTGAGCGTATCGGCAGGAAGGGCAACGGCAGCCGGCACAGGAGGGGCAACTGTTTTTTTCACCATACGGATGGTAGTACGACGCAGATGGTGCAACATATTTTCTACCATATACCTATAGGGCTTCCCACCTTCGAGTGCTTTGAGCTTCGCCTCTCGTTCGTTATCGCCCAGACTATTGTCATAGAGAATATTCAACACATTCTCTTTGGAAGGGATATACAGGTCGTTCCGAACTGCATTTCTGAGTCCCTCCCAATCTTCTCCGGCCGAATGCGTGTAGATGATTTTACTGTTTACTAAAATAGGGTAGTTTAGCAGAAGGCTTTTCTTCACATTGACGGATCTCATTTCAGCGAAATGATTATTCAGCGATCTCTCCCCCTCGGGCGAAGAATATCCTGTTATAGTGATACTGTCAACAAATGACGACGTATCGGTAATTAATGAATCAATGTACGACAAAACTTGGCTATTACTCATAAACTTATATTCAATCTGCGCGCTCTGCATTCTGAAATAAAGTACTACATCATTGACTTTCGATAGTTTTATTTCAGAATCAGCCACCTGCTGCCCCAATAGGCTACAAGTGACAAAAAGAAAGGCCAATATGGCTTTCATTCTTCCCATAAATAGATCTGTTATTTCGATCCTAACAATTTCCCCTTACTGCAATAATTATGCTTTGCTGATACAAATGATACTGTAATTATTTATCAATCAATTAATTCGTTATACTATTCTTACGTTTTAATCATACAGATTATAGAGAAATTCTCTGCAAATGTAAGTATTAAATAATTATACAAACTATATACTTGCAAATTTTTAATTACCATTTCATATTATTTAACGCGCCAGATTAGGATATAATAGTGATTTCTCAGTATATACAATTATTTCTGCAAATTTTCATTAACAGCATTATAGCATGAAACTTACAGCCACTATTCAGCCATCACAGAGCCGATTTTATTTATCGGAAAATGAAGAGTGAGAGATTCATTTTTTACAACTGAAAGCAATTTATTTAGTTGCATATTTTCAATCTTTGCTTTCAGGAATATCCTGTCAACACGCTACAGGATGTTTCTTCCTGCAATAAGCCAATAATTTGTTATCTTTTTATACCTCTTTAATATTAAGCAATGGATTTATTCAACCAAATATGAGTAACTTTGCACGCACCTTAGTACAAATTTAATAATCACATTTTATGAGCAATAAGGATATCGAACTTCGTAATATTCGCATGTAAAATGGATATATCGCATACGGAACCCGAATTTATTTAATATAAATCTACCATGAAGACAAAATTCATTCCATTCTTCTTCGCCCTTGCCCTGGCTTGTTCCGCGGCAAGTGCCAAAATCACGTTGCCGGAAATCATCGGCGACCACATGGTGTTGCAACAAAACACTCAAGTAAAACTCTGGGGAAAAGCCCGTGCCAACGCTCCGGTAAGCATCCGTGCTTCGTGGAGCACGCAGCCCGTCACTGCGAAAGCCGGTGCCGACGGCCGGTGGACAGCTCTGCTCACCACCCCGAAAGCGAGCTACGAACCCCGCACCCTCACCCTCTCGGATGGCGAAGCACTGACGCTCACCGACATCCTCATAGGCGAGGTGTGGTTCTGCTCGGGACAGTCCAACATGGAGATGCCGCTCAACGGTTTCTGGAACTGCCCCATCCTGCATGCCAACGAGGACATTGCCGGTGCTGCCCAGCACCCAGGCATCCGTTGCGCCACCGTGCCCAAGACCCCGGCCACCACGCCGCAGGAATCTTGCCCGGGCCGGTGGATGACGTGCACCCCGGAGAACGCCCGTTGGTTCAGTGCCACGGCGTATCACTTTGCCTGCTCGCTCAGTCGCACGCTGGATGTACCGGTGGGCATCCTGGTATGTAGCTGGGGTGGATCGAAGGTGGAAGGTTGGCTCCCGCGCGAAATCCTGCAGGGGTATGACGATATCGATCTCGATAAACCCACTGTACCGGACTACCTCGCCCCGATGGTGATGTACAACGGTATGCTGAAACCACTCCAGAACTATACCGTCAAGGGGTTCCTCTGGTACCAGGGCGAATCGAACGTGGGCAAGCACGATACGTATGCCGCACGTCTGAAGACGATGGTGGAGCTGTGGCGCAAGGAATGGGGACTGGGCGAATTGCCGTTCTACTTCGTGGAGATCGCTCCGTACAACTATGGGCCAGGCGAGCCGGGAGCTTACCTGCGCGAAGCGCAATACCGGGCACAAGCCATCATCGCCAACAGCGGCATGATCTCTACCAACGACCTGGTGGAACCCTACGAAGCGGGCAATATCCACCCGCGCAACAAAACGGATGTGGGTAAGCGACTCAGCTACCTGGCGTTGGCCGATACGTACGGCATGCCAACCATCGCGGGTCGCGGACCGGAATACAAGTCGATGGAGGTGAAGGATGCTGCCATCGTCCTGAGTTTCGACCATGCCCAGGATGGGTTCAGCCGTCTGGATAATATGCTGGGATTCGAGATTGCCGGTGCCGACCAGGTGTTTCATCCTGCCGTAGCCCGCACGCATAATAATCTCCAGATCATCGTAAGCAGTGAGGAGGTGCCCGCCCCGGTAGCCGTTCGTTACTGCTTTCGCAATTTCCAGGTAGGGAATGTAGCCGGTACACGTGAGCTGCCGCTGGTTCCTTTCCGTACGGACAACTGGTGAATTTAGTGGAAAGTGGAAAGTGAAGAGTGAGGCCAACGGCCTCACTCTTCACTCACCACTAAATAAACTCTCAACTAATTAAATAATTATCAACTAATAGAAAAACCATGAAGAAACTTCTGATTATCCTGCTGGCCTGCCTCGGAACGACGGCAGCCCCTGCACAAAAGAGTTATCAACTCACCTCGCCCGACGGACAGCTCGTAGCTACCATCCAGGCGGGTCCTCAGCTCACCTATGAGGTGAAGCACGGTACCACCACCCTACTCCTGCCCTCTCCGCTCTCCATGACACTGAGCAGCGGCGAAGTATGGGGCGTAAAGACGGGCTCGCCGAAAGTCGCCACCCGCAAGGTGGACCAAACCATCGCTTCGCCCTTCTACCGCCGCAACCAGATTCGCGACACGTACCAGGAACTTCGCCTCACCTTCAAGCAATGGGGTGTGGAGTTCCGGGCGTACAATGACGGTATCGCCTACCGCTTCTTCAGCCAGCGCAAGCAACCGTTCACCATCGATTCCGAAGTGGTGGACTACCACTTCCCGGCCGACCAGACGGCTACCGCGCCCTACGTACAGACGGGTCAGGACGGCAATTACGAATCGCAGTTCCACAACTCGTTCGAGAACCAATACACTGTGGCCCGCCTGTCGGAGCTGAACAAGGAACGCCTCCTGTTCCTCCCGCTCGTGGTCGATGCAGCCGATGGCAAGAAGCTCTGCATCACCGAGGCCGACCTGGAAAGTTATCCGGGCCTCTACCTCACCAACGCGCAGGGCGATAACCGCCTCACCGGCATGCAGGCCAAGTACCCCAAGGCATCGAAACAAGGCGGACATAACAATCTCCAGTTCCACGTCACGGAACGCGAAACCTACCAGGCACGGGTGAAGGGCACACGTACCTTCCCGTGGCGCGTGGCCATCGTCTCCACTTCGGATAAAGAACTGGCCGATACGGACATGACGTACAAGCTCGCTACCCCCTCACGCGTGAGCGATATCTCCTGGGTACGCCCCGGCAAGGTGGCGTGGGACTGGTGGAACGACTGGAACATCACGGGGGTGGACTTCGCCTCGGGTGTGAACAACGACACGTATAAGCATTACATCGACTTCGCCTCGGCCAACGGTATCGAGTACGTCATCCTGGACGAGGGCTGGGCGGTGAATTTGCAGGCGGACATGATGCAGGTGGTGCCGGAGATCGACCTCCCGCTGCTGGTGAACTACGCTGCCACGAAGAACGTCAGCATCATTCTCTGGGCAGGCTACCATGCCTTCAACCGCGACATGGAGAACGTCGTCCGCCACTACGCCGCTATGGGCGTGAAGGGCTTCAAGGTGGACTTTATGGATCGTGACGACCAGGAGATGGTGGAGTTCAACTACCGCGCTGCCGAGACATGCGCCCGCTACCAGATGATCCTGGACCTACACGGCATGTACAAGCCTGCCGGACTGAACCGCACCTACCCCAACGTGCTGAACTTCGAAGGTGTGTACGGTCTGGAACAGATGAAGTGGAACCCCGTAACGGTGGACCAGATGACGTACGACGTCAGCATCCCCTTCATCCGCCAGGTAGCCGGCCCGATGGACTACACGCAGGGTGCCATGCGCAACGCTGCGACGGGCGGTTACTACCCGTCGAATTCGGAGCCGATGAGCCAAGGCACCCGCTGCCACCAGCTGGCCATGTACGTGGTGTTCGAGTCGCCCTTCAACATGCTCTGCGATTCTCCGTCCAACTATGAGCGCGAGCCGGAATCGCTCCGGTTCATCGCCGGCGTGCCCACCGTGTGGGACGAGACGATTGTCCTGGACGGCAAGCTGGGCCAGTACATCGTCACCGCCCGTCGCAATGGCAACACGTGGTACATCGGCGGCATGACCAACTGGACACCGCGCGACGTGGAGTTCATGCTGCCTGCTGCCCTGGGCGGTGCCCGTCAGGCTACACTCTTTGCCGATGGCGTGAATGCACACCGTAAAGCGAGCGATTACCGGAAGTCTTCCATAAGCGTCAGCGGTGGCCAGACCATGAAGATTCACCTGGCACCCGGTGGTGGTTTTACTTTGGTGATTCAGTAAGCAGTGTATTTACTATAATGAAGGGCACAATTAATACGGCTTTTTTCGTTTGACCTACCAACAAAAAACGCGAAAAGGTGCCATGAGTACCATCAAAAAAACTATATTTGCAGTGTAAAACAAAACAGTTTAACTAAATGAGTAGATTTATCAACCCATTCACGGATTGGGGGTTTAAGAAAATTTTCGGACAAGAAGTGTCCAAGGAGTTATTAATAGAGTTCCTGAACGACCTGCTGGAAGGCGAGCGAGTGATACGTGACTTGCAGTTTCTCAACAATGAGCAGTTGCCTGAATACCAGGAAGGAAAAGGAATAATTTACGACATATTCTGTTCCACCGATACCGGTGAGCGGATCATTGTCGAGATGCAAGGAAGTGCCCAAAGACATTTCCGGGAACGTGCGCTTTACTACCTGTCACGCGCCATCGTGAAACAAGGGGTGCAAGGCGATGGAGGAGATTATAACATCAAAGCTGTTTACGGCGTTTTCTTCATGGACTTCGAACTGGGAGAGAACTCAAAGGTACGGATAGATGTTATATTATCAGACCGCGAAAGCGGAAAGTTGTTTAGTGACAAACTGCGGCAGATATGATAGCCGATGCAGTCCATGCCACGGCGGCGGTGATCGTCCAGCAAGTCGTGCTCAGTGAGACACCGGTCGCACCGGGTGGCCGAGCAGTGTATCACGATGAGGTTTATCTTTCTCACAGGGCCTTCCTTTCTCATAACGCCTTCCTTTTGAGTGGTTTCTTCCCGGCCGAGGTCAGGCGATTAGTGCATCCTACCACCAGGCAACGGTCGTTCAGGGCGGCTGCCAGCTGGTGCCGCAGGGCCACCACCTCTTCGTGCAGTATCTTCACGCGGTCGCTCAGGCCGAAGTAATCCTTCAAGGCCTTGTCCAGTTGGTCTACCAGGAAGCCATATTGCTCCTGGATGAGTTGGCTGAACTCCTTCAGCTCACTGGCGTTCTTGCGTTTCAGGAACGGCAGTACGAGGAGCACGATCTCTATGATCTTATCGAATATTTTCATGGTTCTACGAGTTTAAAGGGTTTATGCTGTCGGGTCAACGATCGGATCCTCTTCGTCGTCGCCTGACGGTACGGGCGGTACGGGTGGCGTAGGAGGCGTCGGTGGTGTGGGTTCCTTGCCGTCCTCCCCTTCCTTCGGGGTGATGAGGTTCAGCTGCACATTGTTGGCCGCTGCGCGTGTGGTGGCGTGGCTGTCGTTCACCAGGCGGAGCATGGGGTCCACTTTGAAGCGGATGTTGATGCCCTGTACGCTCTTAATGGTACACTCCTTCTCCGTGGCCACGCCGGGACAGCGGAAGGTGATGTAAAAAGTCCCCAGACCTTCTATCTTCACCCGGTTGCCATCGCGCAGGACGGTTTTCATGGAGCGGACGAATGAGAGGATGACGTGTTTCACGTCTTCTATCGAAAGCGATCCTACGGTTTCGATTTCCGATGCCACACGCTCGATGTCGTATGTTTTGGAGTCATGCTTCATCTGCTTGATGAAGTACACTAAGGGAGATTCCGGATCGCTCAGGATCTTTCTGCGCTGTGCGCGCTCTACATTTACTAATGCCATACTTGTTTGTTGGTTTTATCCGTCGGAGGACATTCTCCGCCGGGTTGGTGATACAAAGATACCACCACCCGCAGGCCGCCGGACGCACAACTGCACACAACTGCACATAACCACGCAATAAAATAGTGATTAGTGGTTAGTGGTTAATGATTAGCATTCTTTATCACTAATAGTTAAACACTAATCACTATTTTTTCGTACCTTTAAAGCATGATAAACTAACCATTCAGCCCCATGAACCATACCCCCGCCCCTACCGACGACACTCTCGAAACCCCGTTCCGCTACCGCACATACGGCAAGTCCGAATTGGCCCAGATGTATCTCCCCCAGCTATCGTCCGGCAGTGCCCGCCGGGAGTTCAACGAGTGGATAGATTTCCACCCCGAGCTTCGCTACCTGCTGGCCGGCAGCGGCCTGGCACCACGTTCCAAGCGATACACCCCGGCGCAGGTGCGGCTCATCGTCTCCGTGCTGGGCGAGCCTTGACGGCAGGTATTTACGGCCTCGAAACACGGCTATGAGTAAATGCGATGTTTTCATGGCAGTGTCATTCTTCGAAGGTTAGTATTGAATATCCATGCGTATGGTCTGCGTTTTTTAGTCGCAGTCGTTTGGAGGTTTGACAGAAAAACCTACCTTTGCAGTATAAACCAATTAATAGTATGACTAGATTTATTAATCCATTCACCGACTACGGATTTAAAAAAATATTCGGCCCAGAAGTATCCAAAGATCTGCTCATCGACTTCCTGAACGACCTGCTTGCAGGCGAGCGGGTAATACACGATCTCACGTTCCTGAACAACGAGCAACTGCCCGATATCCCCCAAGGACGGGGAGTGATTTACGACCTGTACTGCACCACCGACACCGGTGAGTACATTATCGTGGAGATGCAGAGTTACTCGCAAGACCGGTTC
>JAVBUC010000071.1:0-30410 GCA_031555765.1 Bacteroides sp.
GGAACTATATGAGGCATTGAAACTGAAAGAAAATCCAATCAAAAGACGAAAATTTGTAGTGCACCCAGCTCACCCTCCCAATAAAGAAATCAATCTCCTACGGCCAAGAGAAGAGGGGTGAGAGTGCAATGTGGGTTAAAATGCTGACGACCGAACGGTATACCGATAATGGTAATGCACAATAACAGTCCAAATCCCAAGTGCGAAAGGCAAATCCAGAACCCGCCCAGGAACAACCAGAGCACATTCATCAGGATATTCAGGCACCCTCCCGTTTGCGGACGGGTCACCACTTTCCTGCCAAACGGGAACAAGGCCAAGGTAGCCATCTTCAGGGTTTGCAGACCAAAAGGTATGCCGATGATGGTAATCATCATCAGCACACTGGATATCAGGTATTCCACGGCTGTAAAGATTCCTCCGAGGAGCAGCCACAAGATGTTCATAAGTATATTCATGCCACAAATATAAACAGAATATTTTAATACGCAAGCTTTGGAATGCCCGATTAGAAAAGAGGAGCCTTCAGGCGGTGGCGGAGCACTACTTGTCCATGTCCACCAAACGGAACTTGGTATCGTATTCCAGCTCCCATCCGTTGGACAGTTTCACCTCGTAGCGGCTCCTGTCACGCTCTATCTTGCGGATGGTAGCATCGGGGTAACTGGTACTCACCTGCTCGCGAATAGCTTGCGGAACGATGGCGGTAGGCACATCACCTTGCTTGCAGTCCACTTCGGTCCAGTTTCCGGATCGGTCGAACTCCACTTTATTGCCGTTGGTGAAAATCACGTCGTAGCTCTTGTCCAGAAACTCTGCGTCCATCTTAGCCAACGCCACCTTGCTGCTTGCAAAGTTCTGTTGGATGAACTGTTGTGCCTTTTGTGGCAACTGTGATACCTGTACGGGTTTGTCTTCGTCGGCAACGGCCATCATCTGGATGGCGAAAAGGGTCACAAATACTAAAAATAACTTTTTCATACTTTTTTTCTTTTATAGTGATTACTTGGTTGATTTTACACTACAAAGATGAGGGGCAAAACTGAAAAGATTATGAAAAGCAGAGCGATGTATTGTTAAAATTTCACTTGGAGAAAGAAAAAGATTTATCCGTCAAAGGTATAGTTGCGAGGCCGACGGCCTCGCAACTATACCTTTGACGGATGAACCAGAAAGATATGTTCTCCCGCTTGGTAGGAATATCGCAGACGGAGGTGATACAACCGGCAGATGGCATCAGAGATGGCCAGCCCTAGTCCGCTAGAGCCTTCCTTCTTGCTACCTTGGTAGAAACGTTCGAACAGGTGGTACTCGTCCAAGGCCTGAGACATGCCCGTGTTCCGGACGAGGAATTGCCGCTCGCTAAGTTCTATATGAATAATTCCACCTTCTACATTGTGCGCGAAAGCATTCTTCAGCAGATTGGTAACCAAAGCAGTAGCCAGCGATTCGTTCATCGACAGAGCGAACACTCCCCGCTCCTCCAGACTCACCCGGACAGAGAGATGGGCATATACTTCCTGATAATCGGGTAGGTATTGCTTTACGATGTCGTTCAGCGAGAGGTTCTTCACTTCGGGAAACTGCCCGTTGTCTATCTTCGAGAGCAACAGCAACGATCGGTTGAGCCGGATTAAATGATCTAGCGTATGATGCGTCTTACCCAGCTCTTCCAGTTGCGTTTCCGTCAGCGATTCATCTTCCATAAACATTTCCAACCGGTTGCGACAGATGGCCAACGGTGTCTGAAACTCGTGCGAAGCATTGCCGATGAACTGCTTTTGCTGTTCGAAGAGTTGCTCGTTCCGTTCGGCATTGCGGAGGGCAGCCTCGTTCAACTTCCGAAACTCGGTGACCGACGTATCGTTGTTCAGCGGACGGTTCTTGCCACCCGTCCGGTAATCGTCCAGCCAATGCAGCAAGGTGTACAGCGGCCTCATGCTTCGCTGGAACAGCCAGGCATTAATCCCGATAATCACCAGCAGCAAAGCCACATACAGAAAAATACTCCAACCCAGGATGGCCTGTTTCAGATCGTCTTTCTCGATGGAAGGGACAGAAACAGTCAATTCCTGGTACGTACCGTCGGCATCTTCGAAGAGGGTGGTCAGGATACGGGCAGGCTCAGTTTCCCCTTTCTCGCGGATGTACACCATGGAGTCGGCATACGAAATCCTGGGGCGATGGGCAGCATACTCCCGGTCCACCTGCCGAAGGAAATACTGGTTGTTGGTCCCGCTGTCCTGCGAAGGAAGCTCCGCTCCCGCCAGGTGACGGATGAGGATGGTTTCGGCATAATCTTCCAAAGAATCGTCCATTTCATCGTTCACTTCGTTGATCATGGCTATATAGAACAGCACGGCCCAGAGCGTCAGCACGGCGACCAATGCCAGGGAAAGGCGTATTAGGATGCGGTATATCAGTTTCATATAGAGCGGGTTATGGGATAGTCATTTTATAGCCGAAGCCATAGACGGATTGGATCTCGGGGATAGCCCCGGCTTCTTTCAGTTTTTTGCGGAGGTTCTTGATCTGGGCATAGATGAAGTCGTAGTTGTCCACCTGGTCGATGTGATCGCCCCAAATAGACTCGGCCAACGTATGCTTGTCCACCAACCTACCGGGTCGTTGCACGAAATAGAACAGGATGTCGTACTCCTTGCGGCTCAGTTCCACCTCACGCTCGTCTACAAAGACCTGGAAGGTATCGGGCAGTATGTGTATGTTCTCCAGGCGAACGGTAGTATCCCCATCGTTTTGCCGCCTGCGGATGACGCTCCGGACACGAGCCGTCAGCTCGGCCAGGTGGAAAGGTTTGGCCAGGTAATCATCGGCACCTAGCTCCAGACCGGACACCTTGTCCTCCAGGGAATCCTTGGCCGAGATGATGATGACATTCTCCCGCTTCCGCATCTCCTTCAGCTGCCGGAGCACATTTAGCCCGTTTCCATCGGGCAACATGATGTCCAGCAGTATGCAATCGTAGTTATAATCTGCAGCTTTCAGGATGCCCGATCGGAAATCGGGTGCTTCTTCCACCACAAACCGCTCCTTCTCGAGCGAACGCCGGATGATCTCGCGCAAAGCCGAATCGTCTTCTATGATTAATATCTTCATAAGTTACTGGAATTTAGTCTCCTGCAAATAAACGGATTAATTCTGAATAAATGCTGAAATGCGGTCATAAAACAAATTCGCCAGGTACACCTATTTATATAGAGTGTACCCGGCGAAGTATTTCCGGTCAACCAGTATAGTTTACTTACAGTGCTTACTGATCAGTTCGTCCACGATTGTGTCGCCCAATTCTTTGGCTTTCGCAAAGCTGGCACATGCATCGGCATTCTTCTTCAGCTGAATCTGTGCGATACCCATCAGGCGATACCCTTCGGCATATTCGGGGTCTTTAGCTACGGCTTCCTTCATAACTTTCAAGGCTTCGTCATAACGCCCCACACGCAGATTCACCACCGCTTGTTCGGCACGGTACAGTTGCTCGTCCGGTTTCATTTCGATGGCTTTGGCGATATCGTCCAGCGCACGTTGGAACTGTTTGCCCTTGAAGGCAGCCTGTTCACGCAGATGATAGAACACATCGTTCACCCGTCCGTTCACCAGGTCATAATACGTATCGTAATCCACCAAGGCCTGGCGGTATATATCGGCATTCATATACGCCTGTGCACGTTCCAGCACAAACGGAGCCGCTTCGGCGGGCAACGGTTGCGGACACTTGGCAATGCAGCTATCCATCATTACCGCAACAGCTTTCGGATCACCTTCGGCCAGTTCCATCGTCTTAGCGGCGGTGTAGTATGTCAACGGCGATGCCAGGTTGCTCTCGTTCACTTTCTCGTAGCAAACCAATGCCTCGGTATACTTCTGCTGAGCGAAAAGAATATCACCCTGCAACTGCACATAGACAGGCAGCGGATCGATGGACTCGGCACTTTTTGCATATTCCAACGCTTTGTCGAAGGTCCAATCCTTGTAAGTGGTCTCGGGCTTGTTCATCTGATAGGTATAGATGAGCTTCGAGTAGTTATAGTACACATCGTCCTTCTTCTGGCTGATTTTCAGAGCTTGCTCCATGTCAGCCACCACCTTGTCGAACGCTGCATCGTCCGTGGCACTGTACAGCGTGGCAGTAGCCCGGCGGATGTATCCGTCCGGATTGTTGGGATATTGCTTCACGAAGGCATCGAGCAATGCTTGATACTCTGCCGGAGCGGCTTGCGTAGAAGCCATGTAGAGGAACACCAATGCCTGGTCTTCCGTATCGGGCAATCCCTTGCGGATGCCGATTTTCTTCAAGGTGATGTCGCTGAGCGAGAGCGGAGCTATCTTCTGCGACATGGCAAAAGCGGCACTGGCAGCATAGCTGATAGTGGTGGTGTCTCGTCCGGACGACTTCTGTGCCAAGCCGAACACCTGTCCGTCGGCATTCATTACCGGGCAGCTCACCATCTTGTCCTTCAGCGGCATGCCGAGGGTGTAATAGAAGTACCCCTCTCCTGCTTTGGCGGCTTCCTTGACGGTGGTCGGCGTGAAGGTACCCTTCTGTGTAGAGTAAGGCAATACGTACACTTCGGCTCCCACAGCAGGCGATGTTCCTGCGATGGAGAGGGAGGAAACCTTCTTTTCAGTGATGGCTACCTGGAACTTCACCACATCGTACATACCGTCGGCACCCAGAATGCAGTCCACCGGCATCTTCTTACCGTCCGACGTGACAATCACGGCACGCTGGGCATTGTAGAACAGTCCGCAGTCCGAAAGGGCTATGCCGTCTTCGCTTACGAAGAATCCATTACCGGTATTCAAGATCTGTTCGTTCTGGTCATACGTCACTACGGAGAAGATGGCCTTCTTGGCTTTCTCCACCCATTTGGAGGCCTGCGCGTGACCCCATTGGGCCAAGAGACATCCTACAAAAAAGAGAAGCAGTTTTCTTTTCATGCTATATCGATCGTTAGTTATTTCTCTGTTTCACAGCCTCGTAGATCAGGATACCGGCAGCTACCGATACGTTGAGCGACTCGATTTTGCCGAGCATCGGTATCTTCACCCACTCGTCGCACTTGGCCAGGTTATCATACGAAACTCCCGTGTCCTCGGCACCCATGATGATGCACAGCGGTCCGGTATAGTCGGCTTTCGTGTAGTCGTAATCGCCTTTTTCCGTGGCAGCTACGATATGGAAGCCGCTGTCTTTCAGGAACTGAAGCGTGTTGTGCAAGCTCTGTTCCCGGCATACAGGCAACGTGTGCAACGCCCCTGCCGAAGTTTTCATGGCATCGGCGTTGACCGATACACTGTTACGAGCCGGGATGATGATGGCATCTACCGCCGCACACTCGCACGTACGGGCGATGGCACCGAAGTTGCGCACATCCGTGATTCCGTCCAGCATCACAAATACCGGGTTCTTTCCTTCTTCAAAAAAGAAAGGAACCAGGTCCTCCGTCCTCTGGTAAGTAACGGACGAGATGAACGCCACCACGCCCTGGTGATTCTTCGTGGTGATGCGGTTGATACGCTCCACCGGAACACGCTGTACCGGGATCAACGTACCTTTCAGGGCAGCGAAGAGCTCTTTCGACAAGTCGCTCTGGATGTCTTTCTTCACCAGGATCTTGTCTATCTCCTTACCTGCCTGTAAGGCTTCAATTACGGCACGTACGCCGAAAATCATTTCGCTTTTGTCTATCATTATCTGTTGGATTATTTACTTTTTAATAGAGCCCGGGCATTGTTGAGTGCCGCTTCCGTGAGCGTGGCTCCGCTGAGCATGTGGGCCAGTTCCTCCACCCGTTCCTCGTCAGTGAGCAGGATGATATGGCTGTTGGTCTCCACCTCGTTGTCCTCCTTATATACCTTGTAGTGTTTCCGTCCGCGGGCAGCGATTTGCGGTAAGTGCGTGATGCTGAGCACCTGACGGTTCTGCTCGCCCATCTCCTGCATGATGTCGGCCATGCGGTCGGCTATTTCTCCGGACACGCCGGTGTCTATCTCGTCGAACACGATGGTGGGGAGCTTCACGGCACCGGCTATCATGGCCTTGATGGTGAGCATCACACGGGCTATTTCACCGCCTGAGGCTACCGTGGAAACAGGTTGCAACATGCCGTTCTTGTTGGCCGAGAAGAGGAAGCTGACGGTGTCCTCGCCCTGGAGTCCCGGTAGTTTCTTTTTCTCTATCTCCACCCGGAAGCGAGCGTTGGGCATGCCCAGGAGCACCAGCTTTTCGGCCATTTGTTTCTCTACGTCCGGGGCTACAGTGGTGCGGGTACGGGTCAGAAGGGCTGCTTGTTCGCAGAGTTGCTGCCAGTATGCATCGCGCTGAGCGGTGAGTGCGGCTATCTGTTCGTCGAACGATGAAATGGCCGATAATTTCTGTTGGAACTCCTCCATCAGAGCTATCAACTCTTCCACACTCTGTACACGGTGTTTTTGTTGCAGGGAGTAAATCACATTGAGGCGTTCGTTGACCTGTTCCAGACGTTCGGGATTGAACTCGATGTCCTCGCCATTCGCACTGATCTCCCGCAACACTTCTTTCAACTCTATATACGTAGTGTGGATTCGCTCAGCCAGTTCGATGGATGCAGGATATACCCGTTGCAGGGATTGCAGGGAGTTCAGGCTCTCTTTCAGGGCCACAAGCACACCGCCTTCGTCCGAGTCGAGCAGCTGTTCGGCATGGTACAGTCCGGCTTTGATCTCTTCGGCATGGGTGAGCATTTCCGATTCCTGTTCCAGTTCCTCTTGCTCGCCCTCAGTAAGCCGAACGGCTTCCAGTTGCTCGCATTGGTAGCGGATGTATTCCTCGTCGGAACGGCTCTGTTCGGCCTGTTCGCGCAGGGCGGTAAGATCCCTGTCGGCCTGTTTCCACTGGTGATACAGGGAACGGTACTGCGTCAGCACCTCGTCGTTGTGCGCCAGGATATCGAGTACCCCCAACTGGAAGTCCTCCTTATTTAATAAGAGGTTCTGGTGCTGTGAATGCACGTCAATGAGCTGTTCGCCCAGTTCCTTCATCTGCGTGAGCGAAGCCGGCGTGTCGTTGATGAAAGCCCGGCTCTTGCCCGATGCCAGTATCTCCCGGCGCAGGATGCACTCCTCCTCGTACTCGATGTCGTTTTCCTCGAAGAAAGCCTGCATCTGATAGGCCGACAGGTCGAAATGTGCCTCGATGACGCACTTGGCAGCCCCCTGACGAATGGCTTTCACATCGGCCCGCTGCCCCAGCAACAGCCCGATGGCACCCAGGATGATCGACTTACCTGAACCGGTCTCGCCTGTAATGACGGAAAAACCCGAATCGAAGCGGATGTCCAGTTCTTCGATCAGGGCGTAATTCTGAATGTGTAGTGATTGCAGCATCAATACATAATTTTAACTAACTTGTCCACGATATCAGCAGCCGCTTCCGATTTGGTTTTCAGCGGATAGTCTGTCTTCCCCTGGCGGTCGATGATACTGATTTTGTTGGTGCTATGTCTGAATCCGGCTCCCTCGTCGTTGAGCGAGTTGAGCACGATGAAATCGAGGTTTTTCTTCTCCAGCTTGCGTTCGGCATTGTGTTGCTCGTCGTTGGTTTCCAGGGCGAATCCTACCAGTGTTTGTCCCGGACGCTTCAGCCGGCCCAGACTGGCGGCAATGTCCTGCGTGGGTTTGAGTTGCAGCACCAGGTCGTCGCCTTCGCGCTTTATCTTCTTGTCGGCCACGGTGTCCGGGGTAAAATCGGCTACGGCAGCGCAAAGAATGGCAGCGTCGGATGTGTCAAAGTTGGCCATAGCCTGTGCATGCATCTCTTCGGCCGACTCTACGTCGATGCGGCGGATGCGTTCGTGACGGGTTTCCATCTGTACCGGTCCGGCTATGAGGTAAACCTCCGCACCGCGACGGGCACACTCTTCGGCCAGGGCGAAGCCCATCTTACCGGAGGAGTAATTGCCAATGAAACGTACCGGATCTATCTTTTCGTAGGTGGGTCCGGCGGTGATAAGCACCTTTTTTCCTGCCATTTCATCGGTGGATGAGAAGAAATCTTCTATGACGCGGACGATGACATCCGGCTCTTCCATCCGGCCTTTGCCCACGAGGTGGCTGGCCAGCTCGCCCGATGCCGGTTCGATGATGTGATTACCGTAGGAACGGAGCACGGCAAGGTTCTTCTGCGTGGCAGCATGTGCAAACATGTCCAAATCCATGGCCGGAGCTATAAATACCGGTGCTTTGGCCGACAGATAAGTGGTGATGAGCATGTTGTCCGCTATGCCATTGGCCATCTTCCCGAGGGTAGAAGCCGTGGCCGGAGCAATGATCATAGCATCGGCCCACAGTCCCAGGTCCACGTGGCTGTTCCACGTACCGTCCCGCTGGGCAAAAAACTCGCTGATAACCGGTTTGCTGGTGAGTGCTGACAGGGTGATGGGAGTGATAAACTCCTTGCCTGCCGGAGTGATAACTACCTGCACCTCGGCTCCTTTCTTAATAAGTCCCCGGATGATGTAGCAAGCCTTGTAGGCGGCAATGCTTCCGGTGATACCAAGAATGATCTTCTTTCCTTTCAACATGTTATTTTCCTGTAAGTTCGCGCAGCCGGATCTTGGTGAGCATGGCTTTCGTGTTGAGCGTGAAGTCGTTGCCCATGATCCAGCCGTAATAGCCCATATCCTTTTTCAGCACTTCGGACACAGACATTCCCTTGTATTTACCGAAATTGAACACCTCTACCCCCTTTTCGTCGTACACCATGCGTCCGGCAAAGTCCACGTTGCGGTTGAAGCTGGATACTTCGGACAGGTAAGCCACGTCATTTTTCAGCTCCGGATAGCGGTCCAACTGTGCCAGCAGTACTTCGTAAGTGGCCCGTGTGTCGGCTTCGGCCGAGTGGGCATCTTCGAGGTCCTTCTCGCAGTAGAACTTGTAGGCAGCCGTCAGCGTGCGTTGCTCCATCTTGTGGAAGATGACCTGCACGTCGACAAACTTCCGCTTGCTCAGGTCGATATCCACATCGGCACGCAGGAATTCTTCGGCCAGTACGGGAACGTCGAAGCGGTTGGAGTTGAACCCGGCCAGGTCGCATCCCTCGATATCGTTGGCCAACGTCCTGGCTACCTCCTTGAAGGTGGGGCAATCGGCCACATCTTCGTCAAAGATACCGTGCACAGCCGAAGCACCTTCAGGGATGTGCATCTCGGGGTTGATACGCATGGTTTTCGACTCTTCATTGCCGTTGGGGTGCACCTTGAGGTAGCACAGCTCGACGATGCGGTCGGTATTGATGTTGATCCCGGTCGTTTCGAGGTCGAAAAAGACGATGGGATTTTTGAGGTTCAATTTCATTGTTTATCCTTGGGGTTGTTCTGTTTTAATCGTTCAGCATCATCGGCATGAGCAGCATCAGCAGGTCCTCGTCTTCGGCCTGTTCCATCGGAATGATGACGCCTGCGCGCGACGGGTCGGCCAGTTCTATCACCACTTCGTCCGAGGCGATGTTGTTCAGGATGTCGATGAGGAAGGTCGACTTGAAGCCGATGCTCATGGCGTTGCCGCTGTACTGGCACACCTGCGTTTCTTCGGCCGAGGTAGAGAAGTCGATGTCCTGTCCGGAGATGATCATCTCGTTTTCCTGCATGCGGAGCTTGATCAAGCTGCTGGCTTGCGAGGAGAAGATTGATACGCGTTTCAGGGCACCCATCATCTGCTGACGGTCTACGATGACCTTGTGCGGGTTGTTCTTCGGGATTACCGAGTTGTAGTTGGGGTAACGTCCTTCGATCAGGCGGCATACCATGCGGTAGTTCTCCAGGGTGAAGATGGCGTTGCGGTCGTCGAACTCGATCACGGCTGCACCCAGTTCCTTGGGCAGCAACGTTTTCAGCAGTACGGACGGTTTCTTGGGCAGGATGAAGGCAGCGCGTTCGTTGCCACGGGCAGCCAGGCTCTTGCAACGTACCAGCTTATGGCCGTCGGAAGCCACCATGGTGATGTCCTCGGTGGTGATGTCGAAATAGATACCGTTCATCACCGGGCGAAGCTCGTCGTCGGCCGTAGCAAACAGTGCACGGTTGATGCCGCTCAGCAGGATCTGCGAACCGATTTCCAGACGGACGGCACTCTCGCTCAGCGCGGCCGATTGCGGGAATTCGTCGGCATTCTGCCCCATGAGGTTGTATTTACCGTTCTGGTAGCGCACGGTGATCTCGTACGTGTCGGTGTTTACTTCGAACACCAGCGGTTGCTCGGGAATCTCTTTCAGCGCGTCGATCAACGTCTTGGCCACCACGGCAAACCGGCCGTTGGCACTGCTCTCGTTCACATCGAGGGAAGTGACCATCGTTGTTTCGCTATCGGAAACGGTGACCGACAGTTTTCCATCTTCCAACTGGAACAGGAAGCAATCCAAAATAGGCAACGCATTTTTAGAGTTAATCACGCGGCTGATAGCCTGTAGGCGACTAAAAAGCGCCATACTCGAAACGACAAATTTCATATATTTCCGGTATTAAAATATTTAATTTATGAAAGTACAAAAGTAATGAAAAGATTGGGGCAAGCCAACAAAACCGAAGAAAAAAGCGCAGATAGTTGACCGGATATAATTTAAATATTGTAACTTCGCCGCAAATTAATTTTGATCACAATGGAATTTACAGGAAAAATTATCGCCGTACTGGCTCCCAAAGGTGGAACATCCAAGACTGGTAACGAATGGAAAGCACAGGAATTCGTCATCGAGAACCATGACCAATATCCTCGTAAGATGTGTTTCGAAGTGTTTGGTACCGACAAAATCGAGCAATTCAACATCCAGATGGGTGAAGAACTGACTGTTTCATTCGATATAGATGCCCGCCAATGGCAGGATCGCTGGTTTAACAGTATCCGTGCCTGGAAGGTAGACCGCGCAGGTGCTCCTGCCGAGGCTCCTTTCGCAGGTTCACCGGTTCCTCCCGCGACAGCTGCTCCGGAATTCAATCCGGGCAATGCTAACGACGATCTGCCTTTCTAATCGGTAGACCGCATCGAGGAAATGAATCCGGGACATGGCTCCTTCTGAAAAGAAGTGTGCCGTGTCCCGGATTTTTATATCTTATACCGAAGATTTACTCGCCTTTATAAAACAGCACGATGTTAGGATACACCACCCCATCGTTGCACAGGAACTGGGCCGACAAAGTGAAATAGCGGAAGAAGTTAGGATTGCGGAAGAACAAGCTGGGCACCAGACGTGTGTACGTATCGGGCTGGGCCAACATATCGTCCAGGTCGGCCACGAGCATGAAGTGATAGTTATCCGACAAGCCCGAGATACCGTCCTTGTAGACAGCCGTTTCGTCCATCACCCGATCCGCCTCCAGGTAGCGGATGTATTGTGCCAGACTGGACACATCGGGAGCTATGAGCAAATGATCTGCATAGAAACAGGCATGTCCGTGCAGGGCTGTATTGGCAATACCGGTCAGCTGAGTGAATATCGTATTGCGGGGCAACACGTAGAAGCTATACGCTTTCGAGGCCTCCTGATGGGTGGATCTGTGCGGCATGTGCGGTGTTTCCGGTTCGGCAGGCGTCGTCTCCAGCAAGCGTTGGAGCAAACGTTCGGCCCGGGGCACATCGTACATAGGAATACTCATCACGGCTGCCGTGCCGAGCGAATCGTCGGACGGACGGAACAGGCAGGTGGTGATGTCGCTGTTGCCATGCTCTTTCAGGTAGGCCGACAGCTCCTCGTCGCGTTTCTTGATGTAGTCCGAGTAATTCGCATCCGTATATTCCTGCTCGGCCGTGAAGCGGAGCATCGATTCCAGGTCGCTCACTGACCGCCGGCTGAAAAAGAACGTCGAGGCAGGCAGTGTCCGGTCCGGAAACCCCTTCACCGGCTCCTGCTTGCGGAGCATACTCATGAATGTGTGGCACGTATCGGAATCATGGCTGATGCCGGAGAAGTAAATGGCCGTGCCGTTCATCTTCATGTCGAACTCCGTCCAATTGCCCAGGTTGGTGTGCACCTGCGCTTTTCCGTTCCCCTTGCCCATATCTACGGAGTACATGCGGGTATAAACGGTGGCCAGGCCGGGCTTCTTCTTACCGTCGTGAATGGCTTCGAAGAATGGATCGTCCATGAGCGATTTCTTCGTCAGGTAGGCGTCGATCACCTGCTCCACCAGACGTTTCTGAAAGCTCAGTACCAGGAATTTGGAGGTGATGTAGCAGGACATAAAGCTACCGTCGGGCAACGGGTAGATGCGGATGTTCTCTCCCCGGTACTCGAACAGGCGCGACGGATAATCCCCCGTATCGAGCCTCTTCACGAACTTCTCCAGCAACTGGAAATCGCCCGATCCCAGGCTGCAATACAGCACCTGGTTCCATTCATTATCCGGTTCGTGGAAGCTGAAAACCATCTTGTTCATCTGCTTGCTCAAACCGTGCGGAGTATCGTCCAGCAGGGTGTTCAGGTAGGATTTGAACGTGGCAAACAGGCGGGAAATAAGCAGGTAGTGATTGTCTTTACTACAGTCCATATCGTCGATGCCCTGTACCAGGCGTACGATATCGTTGGTCTCGAAGACAGCCGAAGCATCGGCGGGAATCAGGGAGTAAAGGTTGTATTCGGCTTCGTTCTCGGCATTGGAGAGTTTGAAAAACGAGAACATGATGAACCCTGTACAAAAAAGCACAATCGAGGAGATTATAGCGATTCTTATTACTGTACGGAGTCTCATAGCGTTAACCTTTTATAGTGTCACGGCAAAAATAACGAAAAAGTGAAATAAAACAAAACTTTTGCTAAAAAATCTTCAACCCGTCATACGCGAAGTGGATGTTATCCGGTAACGTTTTTTCTATTTCCGCGTGCAGCCCGATGTGATGACTCATGTGTATAAAGTATGTTTCTTTCGCGCCGATGCGTCGGGCCGCTTCCAGAGCCTGTTCCAGCGTTTGGTGGGTAGGATGCTGAGCCATTCGCAGCGCGTTCATCAACAGAACATCGAGTCCGGCCAATTGTTCATAAGATTCATCGGGCATGGTGAGCATATCGGTGATGTAGCCTACGTTTCCGAAGCGATAGCCCAGTATGGGGAGCCGTCCGTGCATCACCCGGATGGGGAGCACCTCGGTCTGCCTGATGCGGAAGGGAGTGAGCGACTCTACTTCGTGCAGGGGAATGTTGGGCACGCCGGGGTAAAGGTGGTCCTGGAAGCAATAGGGCATCCGGGTGCGGAGAGCATCGGCCACCCACTTCTCGGCGTAGATGGGCACTTCGCCGAAGCGACAGAAGGGACGCAAGTCGTCCAGCCCGCCTACGTGGTCGTAATGCTCATGGGTGATCAGCACCCCGTCTATATGTCCGAAGGGAACACGGAGCATCTGTTCCCGGAAATCAGGGCCACAGTCTATCAGTATCCGGGCATCGTCCGTCTCCAGCAAGGCAGAGGCACGGAGGCGTCGGTCCCGTGGATCGGTGGACGTGCACACCCGGCAGGTGCATCCTATTTCGGGGACACCGGTAGAGGTGCCGCTTCCAAGTATCGTTAGTGTCATTGTTGCTATATAAAGTTGACTTCCGGATGGATGTCGATGCAGAACTTCTGGCGTACCGAAGCCCGGACAGCGTCAGACAGGGCGATGATGTCGCTCCCCCGTGCTCCTCCCCGGTTCACCAGCACCAAGGCCTGTTTCTCGTACACCGCAGCCGGTCCTAAGGCTTTGCCCTTCCAGCCGCACTGGTCTATCATCCACCCCGCCGGGATCTTCACCCGGTGGGCATCCACCTCGTAATAAGGCATGCGGGGGTACTGTGCCAGCAACTCCTCGAACTGCTTCCGCGGCACGATGGGGTTCATGAAGAAGCTTCCCGCATTGCCGATAACAGCCGGGTTGGGAAGTTTGTTCTCACGGATGGCGATAATGGCTTGCCGCACCGTGGCCAGTGTCTGCCCGGGGTAATTCTCCAATTCCTGGCGAATGGCACCGTAGTCCAGCGTATATGTCTCTTGCTTGCTCAGGCGGAACCACACGTAGGTGACGAACACCTCCTTCATCTCCGGACGCTTGAACAGGCTGTCACGGTAAGCATAGCGGCATTCCGTTGTGGTGTAAACACGTGCATTCCCGCGGATATCCACCGTTTCCACCTGCGTAATGAAGTCCTTCACCTCCACCCCGTAGGCACCGATGTTCTGCACGGCACTGGCCCCCACCTCGCCCGGGATGAGCGACAGGTTTTCCGTTCCGTACCAACCCTGCTCCACACAGTGCGCCACCAGGTCGTCCCACACCATGCCTGCTCCTACGCGGATCAGCACGCTGTCGTCCGTCTCCTCCTTGATCTCGATGCCCTGTATGCACGAGTGCAGCACCGTACCCGGATAGTCCCGGGTGAAAAGTAGGTTGCTCCCACTCCCGATGTGCAGGAAGGGCGTACCGATCTCTCCGCCTGCGATGATTGCTTGAAGTTCATCCACCGAATTATATTCCAGGAAGACCGCCGCCTGCACGTCGATACCGAATGTATTGTGCGGCAACAGTGAATAGTGTTCTTGTTTCATACCTGTGTAATTGATGTTTGGCGAGGCTACATGCTGGTATCCTCAAATCTGTAAAGCTCCCACTCACCGCCCTTCCGCTGGAAGTAGAGGATGTTGGAGAACCCGTTTCCGATGCCTTTCAGTGCCAGGATCTTCGTGGCCGACCGGTCTTCGTTCTTCTGTCCGTAGTCTATGTTCGACAGCTTGTCGGCAGGCAGCTCCGGCTTGAAGGCCAGCCACTGGTTCAAGTCGAGCGTTGTTTCCAGCACTGCGAAGTCGTCGTCCGGGTCCATCGTGATGAACTCCAGCGGTTGACGTACCCGTTGGTTATGAAACAGGCTGTCGGCAGCAAACCGGCTATAGAAATCAAGGAATGACTCCCCATCGTTCTTCTCAAAGGGCCGGAGGTTGATGGCTTCCAGCATCCACGCCCCTTTAATCCGCTCGAAATAATATCGCTTTATATTTTTGGCACGGATAAAGATCCACTCCACCTGCATGGAAGTCAGGTTGGTATCCCCCACCTTATCCATATCCTCCTCGTTATCGAAGAGCAGCGTGTAGTAGCCCTGTTTGGTGAAGAGATTATCGTGCTTCCAGTCCTTCTTCTCGATCTTCGAAGAGGTATCTCCCTCATAATAAGGCAATGGGAACACTACCCGTTGACGCTGCAACGCGTCGTCCGAGGCAAAGCTATAGATAAAATCATCAAAAGACTCATCGGCTTCTATAGGCTTCGGTTCTTCGGCTACCACCTCTTTCTTGAGCGTATCGGCAGCTTTCTTGTGAAGGGCGGAATCTACTTCACGGGTAATTACGTCAAAAGGATTGATGTCCGTTTTTTTGTTTCCGCAAGAAATAAATAACATAAGGAGAGTGATCCCTGCAAAAATCTTTCTCATTTCTACGTTAAGCTTTTAACTTCTAAAGCAGCCCTAAACCGCCCTGTTAAAATGTGGCACAAAGTAAGCACTTTTTTTTCACTTTTATAGTAAAACCGGATGGATTATTCGGGGAAAATGATGTCCTTTGCATAGAAACTCTAATTCTTAATTCGTATGTACGGTAAAATGCAAGATCATCTCAGCAATATCCTTGCTGAAATCAAGGAAGCCGGGCTCTATAAAGACGAGCGACTGCTTGAAAGTGCACAACGAGCCTCCATCCTGGTGAAGGGAAAGCAGGTGCTCAACTTCTGTGCCAACAATTACCTGGGCCTGTCCAATCATCCGCGTCTCATCGAGGCTGCCACCCGTGCCATGGAGGCTCGTGGCTATGGTATGTCGTCCGTGCGCTTCATCTGCGGCACACAGGATATCCACAAAGAACTGGAAGCGGCCATCGCTGATTTCTTCCGGACCGAAGATACCATTCTTTATGCTGCCTGCTTCGATGCCAACGGTGGCGTTTTCGAACCGCTATTCACCGAAGAGGATGCCATTATCTCCGACTCGCTGAACCATGCCTCCATCATCGACGGGGTGCGTCTGTGCAAGGCGAAACGTTACCGCTACGCCAATGCCAACATGGATGAGCTGGAGAAATGCTTGCAGGAAGCTCAGGCGCAACGGTTTCGCGTCGTGGTGACAGATGGTGTGTTCTCTATGGATGGCAATGTGGCTCCGATGGATAAGATTTGCGACCTGGCCGAGAAGTACGACGCCCTGGTCATGGTAGACGAGTCGCACTCTGCCGGCGTGGTAGGTGCCACCGGCCATGGTGTGAGTGAGCTGTTCCAGACGTACGGACGGGTGGATATCTACACCGGTACGTTGGGCAAGGCATTCGGCGGGGCGATGGGTGGATTCACTACGGGACGGAAGGAGATCGTCGACCTGCTTCGTCAGCGCAGTCGCCCTTACCTGTTCTCTAACTCCCTGGCTCCGAGTATCACAGGGGCAGGTATCGAGATGTTCAAGATGCTGAAGGAAAGTAATGCTTTGCATGATAAGTTGGCTGGGAATGTGACTTATTTCCGGGATCAAATGGTGGCTGCCGGGTTCGATATCAAACCTACGCAGAGTGCTATTTGTGCGGTGATGCTGTATGATGCGAAGCTGTCGCAGGAGTATGCTGCCCGCTTGCAGGAAGAAGGTATTTATGTGACCGGGTTCTACTATCCGGTTGTACCGAAAGGCGAAGCCCGCATCCGTGTACAGATTTCTGCCGGACATGAGCGTGAGCATCTGGATAAGTGTATTGCTGCTTTCGTCAAGGTGGGCAAGGAACTGAAGGTGCTGAAATAAAGCAGAAGTATTGAAATAAGAGAGGGGGATGTCTTTTGCGGATATCCCCCTTCTTTTATATCGCGATAAAGTTTATCCTTTAGAATGTAGCGGCAGACAGTTCGTTTGTGATCTTTGCTATACACTGTTTTATCTTATCGTACTGCTTTTGCCCCGCCATTGTAGTGCCGGAAGCATATTGCCTCAACAAAGAGCTGTTGATACCTGCCATCTCCCCTATCTTGGAGATATTCAGGAATGAGAAGTAGTTGAAAAAAGACTGCATGTCATACTTGTACACGAAATCGAGTTCCGGAATAGGTTTTCCTTGTTCATTGAAAATCTCTTTGATTTCCGCATAAGCAGCCAGCATATCTTTTTTGGCTTCGTCCGCTGTCTCTCCATGCCCCATAAGGCCGAAGTCGCCCAAATCATCTTCCACATAACAGGAATAATACCCGTCGGTGGCTTTTTCCATAATAACCGTTACTTTCTTCATATTGCATTGTGTTTTAAAAGATGGCACCGGAAGAACCGGCACCACCTGTCCGCCAAACAGAATCCATCAAAGTACAAACAAAAGGGAGGGGATTAAATCCCCATCACCTTTCTGATTTTTCGTTCAGTGCCTTTCGGTACTTCGTGGCTTCCATGCCGTGGTATTGGCCATGTGTTACCGGTAATCGGGCTAAACCAAATATCATGATAGCCCCATGTCTGATAATATGGCAACCTGCAGCAATGAGTTCCACGTACAGATTGTTGTACTTCATATTGTCAATGAACTTCTATTTAACGACGCAAATATAACATATTTGCTACAAAGCAACAAGCTGTAATATAACATTTTTGCTACTTTAACAAGGATGCCAAACTTAAGCACCACAGAAAGCCATAAACAGCAGAATCCCCGGATAGCGTTACACCATCCGGGGATTCTTTATGTTAGAGCTTTTACTTTTAAGCAATTAGCTGCGTTTACCAAGTTGGGCGTTCATGAACAGCAATCCGGCTTGTCCGGCAAGTTTCAGTTTGTCTACGATTCCTTGGGCAGTTTCTTCTTCCTCTACCTGTTCGCGAACGAATGTCCACAAGAAATCCTGGCTAGCATTGTCTTTATCATCGATGGCGATTTCCATCAGATTGTCAATCAACTTAGACACATGGCATTCGTGCTTGTAAGCATGTTCGAAGATTTCCAGGGCTGTTCCCCAGCCTGTAGGAACCACGTCCAGCTTGTCCACGATGGCCGTACCACCACGTTTGATAATATGACTGGCAAAAGCATACGCATGTCCCAGTTCTTCATGCGACTGCTTCTTCATCCAGGCGGCAAAGCCGTCCAAACCTTCTTTCTCAAAGTAAAAAGACATAGCCAGATAAAGATTGGCAGACCACATTTCTGCAACGATCTGCTCGTTCAGTGCTTTTTCTAATTTTTTCGTCAACATAATTCTTTAATTGTTTTGTGATTGTTTAAATACTTTATTGACACTTAAACAAACAAACCCAAGATTATGTTCTTTACTTCTGCATTTTTTTATTATTCACCACAGAGTCACACAGAGTTCCACAGAGTTTTCTTTTTTTATTTTAATTCCTCTGTGGAACTCTGTGTGACTCTGTGGTGAAATAAAACTATACCAGCTCGTCCGACAAATAGCCTTTCGGGAGTTCGCGGCAGTTGTAGCCCGATGCCATGATCTCACCGTATGCACCGGCAGAGCGCAGTGCGATCAAATCCCCACGCCTCACCCTATTCAGGTCGATGGCTTTGCCGAATACATCCGATGACTCACAAATGGGACCCACTACATCATACGTCTGTACCGGTTCCTCCGACGTGATATTCTCTATCTTATGGTATGCCTGGTACAGAGCCGGACGAATCAGGTCCGTCATTCCGGCATCGAGGATGGCGAATTGCTTGTTGGCACCCTGCTTCACGTAGAGCACCTCCGAGATGAGTGAACCGCACTGCCCTACGATGGCACGACCCAACTCAAAGTGCAGCGTCTGGTACGGACGTAGCTTCAGTTGCCCTGCATACGTAGCGAAGTACGACTTGAAATCCGGGATGGCCTGACGGTTGGGATGATCATAATCAATGCCCAATCCACCACCTACGTTGATGTGTTCCACCAGGATGCGACGAGCTTCCAGCTTGTCCTGCAACTCATTCACCCGGTTGCAAAGCGCGATGAAATCGCCCATATCGAGTATCTGCGAGCCGATGTGGAAGTGCAGCCCGATGAACTTGATGTTCTTCATCTCCAACGCCACATCGATCACCTTGTCCATATCCTCCATGCTGATGCCGAACTTATTTTCGGCCAGTCCCGTGGTAATGTTGGCATGGGTGTGCGCACCTACGTTGGGGTTGATGCGGAAAGCCACCTGCGCTATCTTGCCTTTGGCAGCAGCCAGTTCGTTGATCACCTCCAACTCCGGAATAGACTCCACGTTGAAGCAGAAGATGTTATAATCCAACGCCAGGTTGATCTCCCGGTCCGACTTCCCTACGCCGGCGAACACCACCTTCTGTGCAGGGAATCCCGCCTTGATGGCCGCTTTCACTTCGCCTCCGCTCACACAGTCGGCTCCCATCCCACTCTCGCGGATGATGGTCAGCACCTTCTGGTTGGCATTGGCTTTCATGGCATAATGCACGTCGAAACGTTCGTACCGGGCTATTTCCTTCTTGATGGTATTCAGTGTGTCGCGCAGCACCTGCGTATCGTAATAATAGAACGGTGTCTGCAGCTCACGGAATTTTTCTACGGGGAATACTCCTTTCATGGCAGATTAGTCCTTGAACAACACGTTAGTCAGCGATTGCAGAGCGGCTTTTTTATCGCACTCGCGAATCAGGAACGAGATGTTGTAATTGCTACCACCGAAGGAGATCATACGTACCGGAATATCGCGCATGGCGTCCAGTGCTTTCGCTTCGAAGCCTACGTTCTCCCAGTCCAGGTCGCCCACCACGCAAACGATGCACATATCCTTGTCCACCGTCACCGTGCCGTACTTCTTCAAGTCGTCCAGAATTTCGTTCAGGTGCTTGGAGTTGTCGATAGATACCGATACCCCTACCTCCGAGGTACAGATCATGTCGATGGACGTCTGGTAGCTTTCGAAGATCTCGAATACCTTGCGCAGGAAGCCGTGTGCCAGCAACATGCGGCTCGACTTGATCTTGATGGCGGTGATGTTCTCTTTGGCAGCCACGGCCTTGATTTTGCCCTTCTCTGTGTCGTTGGAGATCATGGTACCCGGAGCATGGGGCTCCATGGTGTTCAGCAGGCGAACCGGGATGTTGGCATACTTGGCCGGCTGGATGCAGGTGGGGTGCAGAATCTTGGCACCGAAGTAGGCCAACTCGGCCGCTTCTTCGAAGTGCAACTGACGCACGGGAGCCGTCTGGTCCACGATGCGCGGGTCGTTGTTGTGCATACCGTCGATGTCCGTCCAGATCTGGATTTCAGTGGCACCGATAGCCGCACCGATCAGCGAAGCCGTATAGTCGCTACCGCCGCGTTGCAGGTTGTCTATCTCGCCGTATGCGTTGCGGCAGATGAAGCCCTGTGTGATATAGATTTCCGCCTCCGGATACAGTTCCAGTTGCGCAGCCAGTTTCTCCTTGATATATACCGGATCGGGTTCGGCGTTCTTGTCCGTACGCATGAAGTCCAGAGCCGGAAGCAATACCGACTTCACCCCGCACTCCTGCAGGTAGTAGTTCACCATGGCGGTAGAGATCAACTCACCTTGTGCCAGCACTACTTTTTCCTCGAACAGCGTGAAGAGATCCTTGGTGTACGAGCGGATGTAGTTGAAGTGCGACTTCACCACTTCCAGTCCCTTTTTCTTGTACTCGTCCGTAGCATAGAGCTCATCTACATGCTGTTTGTATTTCGTTTCCAGCCTGTTGATGATTTCATTGGCTCCTTCCGGGTTCTTCTTGTACAGATAGTCGGAGATTTCCACCAATGAATTGGTTGTTCCCGACATGGCCGAAAGAACTACAACCTTCTTCTCGCCATCGGTAATCAATTTGGCCACATCCTTCATCCGCGGTGCGGTGCCTACGGAAGTTCCTCCAAACTTTAAAACTTTCATCTTTCGTAACGTGTTAATATTAATATCTGTTTTTAATTAATTTCCATATAATCGTCACCCATATCAGGTGTCGCGAGGCCAACGGCCTTATAGCCATAGCGTAGGGCATCGCCCTACGAACTCGTACCTATATATATTAGCCCTGTAAGGGCGTAAGCCATTCCCAATGCTCACACCCTTTCAGGGTGTAAATGAGGAGGGAATCCGATTACGTAGGGCGTTGCCGCTATGGCTATAAGGCCGTTGGCCTTTACTGGGTGACATCGGTAATCCGATGATCGGCACAGCGGTACACCCGTCCGGGGTATTCCTTCAGCAAGCCGAGGTTGTGCGTGGTCATCACCACGAGCGATCCTGCCCGGGAGATGCTTTGCAGCAGTTCCACGATGGCTTTGCCCGTTTCCACGTCGAGGTTCCCCGTGGGCTCGTCGGCCAGGATGATGGCGGGCGAGTTCAGTACGGCGCGTGCGATGACGATGCGTTGCTGTTCGCCTCCGGAGAGCTCGTTGGGCAACTTATACCCTTTGTTCTCCATGCCTACCAACTTCAGCACCTCTTCGATGCGGTCCTGTATCTCCAATTTGTTCTTCCATCCGGTGGCCCGTAGCACGAAGGCCAGGTTGCTGTACACCGTCCGGTCCGTCATGAGCTGGAAGTCCTGGAACACGATGCCCAGCCTCCGGCGCAGTCCGGGGATGTGTTTCCGCTTGATGGTGCGCATGTTGTGTTCCAACACTTCGGCATCGCCGGCGGCCACGTTCAGCTCCCCGTAAAATGTTTTCAGCAGACTCGTCTTGCCCGAGCCCACCTTTCCTGTCAGGTAGACGAACTCCCCTTTGTGCAGCTCCAGATCCACGTCGGCCAGCACACAGAGCTCTTCCTGGTGTATTTCTACTCCTTTATATCTAATCAGTGTTTCGTCCATGACCCACTATGTCTAACTTCCAGTTCGCGTGCCAGATCTTCGATGCTGTAGCCTTTCGCCGTGAGCATCACGATGAGGTGGTAGAGCATGTCCGATCCTTCGTAGATCATCCGCTCGTTAGTACCGTTGGTGGCTTCGATAATCATCTCCACCGCTTCCTCGCCTACCTTCTGGGCCATCTTGTTGATGCCTTCCTGGAACAGGCTGGTGGTGTACGATTTCTCCGGCATTTCTTCATGACGCTTCGCGATGAAGTCCTGCAAAGCCTTGAAGAACATCACCGGTTCTTCATTCTTTTCGCCCCAGCAAGTGTCTGTGCCTGTGTGGCATACAGGGCCTACGGGGTTCACCTGGATGAGCAATGTATCCTTGTCGCAATCTTCCCGGATGGAAACCACGTTCAGGAAGTTGCCACTCTCCTCGCCCTTCGTCCACAGACGGTTCTTGGTACGGCTGAAGAAGGTTACCTTGCCCGTTTCCACGGTTTTATCGTACGCCTCACGGTTCATGAAGCCCAGCATCAGCACCTTGCGGGTGTAACTATCTTGTATGATGGCGGGTATCAGGCCGTCCATTTTATCGAAATCCAATTCCATTTTCTTATGTTATTTTGTTCACCACAGAGTCACACAGAGTTCCACAGAGTTTTTTATTATTTAGTCTACCACAGAAATATGTTCCTTTGTTCTTAATGTCTTAAAAACTCTGTGGAACTCTGTGTGACTCTGTGGTGAACCAATTCTTATTTTATTTCCTCATCGGAATTCCTTGGGCGCAAAGATACGATTTTAAATCGGGAATTTTTATCTCACCGAAGTGAAAAACGCTGGCAGCCAGTGCGGCATCTGCTTTTCCTACGGTGAAAGCATCCCGAAAATGCTCCATAGTACCCGCTCCGCCCGATGCGATGACGGGGATAGAGAGCTGGTCGGCCAGGGCAGCCAGGGCTTCGTTGGCATATCCGGTCTTCACGCCATCGTGATCCATGCTGGTGAAGAGAATCTCGCCAGCACCGCGCTCCTGTGCTTCGCGCGTCCAGGCCAGCAGTTCGTGCCCCGTCTCGATGCGTCCGCCGTTGAGGTAGCATTTCCATCCGGCTTCCGTCTGCTTGGCATCCACGGCCAGGACGCACACCTGTGAGCCGAAGTGGCTGGCGATGTCGTCGATGAGCTGCGGGTTGCGGATGGCAGCGGAGTTGATGGAGATCTTGTCGGCTCCGGAGGAGAGCAAACGCTCCACATCGGCCAGCTCGTTGATGCCCCCGCCTACGGTAAAGGGGATGTTGATGTTGGCAGCGATGCGCTTCACCAGTTCGGCGAAGGTTTTGCGTCCCTCGTGCGTGGCGGTGATGTCGAGGAAGGTTAGTTCGTCGGCTCCCTGCTCGCTATAGGCGCGGGCCAGTTCTACCGGGTCGCCTGCGTGGCGAAGGTTCACGAAGTTGGTACCTTTCACGGTTTGACCGTCTTTGATATCCAGACAAGGGATGATTCTTTTTGCTAACATATTTCTTTTATTGACAGTTGACAATTTTCTATTTTATCCTTTTATTAATCCGCATAATAGTCCGAAAAACCAAGACATTCACAAGCTTGCCCCAGAGGGGCTATGTGTTCGATCACAGAAACACCTGAAGCTCCTTCAGCGTAATCCGTCCTTCGTAAATAGCTTTGCCGAAGATCACCGCTGGTACGCGGGCTTCGTGCAACCGGTGGATGTCGTCTACGCTACTCACACCACCGCTGGCAATGAGATACAGCTCCGGATGCTCGGCCAGGATCTCCTGGTACAGTGCCAACGAAGGGCCCGAGAGCATACCGTCGCAACTTATATCCGTGCAGATGACTTTCTGTATACCTTTCTGTATATAATCTTCCAGGAACGGGAAAAGTTCGCAGTCGCTGCCGTCTTTCCAACCGTTCACGGCTATTTTCCGGTCTTTCACATCGGCTCCGAGGATGATCCGCTCGCTACCGTACTGCGCTATCCAACGGGCAAACAGCTCCGGGTTCTTCACCGCGATGCTTCCGCCGGTGACCATCTGCGCTCCGTTCTCGAAAGCGATGGCCAGGTCCTCGTCGCTCTTCACACCGCCACCGAAGTCTATCACCAGGGAGGTCTGCGTGGCGATGCGGTGCAGCACCTTGTAGTTCACCACATGGTTGGAGGCAGCACCGTCCAGATCCACCACATGCAGGCGGCGGATGCCGTTGGCTTCGAACTCCTTGGCCACCTCTACCGGGTCCTCGCGGTACACCTTCTTGCTGTCGTAATCGCCTTGTGACAGACGTACGCATTTCCCGTCTATAATGTCGATGGCTGGTATTAACTCTATCATGCAATTAAATCGTCTAATCGGTTATAAATCAAGGAAATTCCTTAGTATCGTTTCGCCTATCCGTCCGCTCTTTTCGGGGTGGAACTGGGTGGCGTAGAAATTGTCCCGGTGCAGTGCGGCACTGAACGGGTGTATGTAGTCCGTGGTGGCGGCTGTGTGCTGGCATACCGGTACGTAGAAACTGTGTACGAAGTAGACGAACTCATCGTCCGTCACGCTCCGGAACAGGGTGCTACGCAGGTCGTAGAGGCTGTTCCATCCCATGTGCGGCACTTTGTCCTCGTGTCGACGGGGGATGAATCGCTTCACGTCGACATCAAAAATGCCCAATCCATCGGCCGATCCTTCTTCGGAGCTGCGGCACATGAGCTGCATGCCCAGGCAGATGCCGAGCACCGGTTGGCGCAGGTCGCGGATCAGTGCGTCCATCTGGCGGGCACGCAGGTACTCCATCGTGGTGCCTGCTTCGCCCACGCCGGGGAAGATCACCTTGTCGGCCGACAGGAGCGCGTGCTTGTCGTCCGTGATCTCGGCTTCCACCCCGAGACGCCTGAGGGCGTAGTCCACGGAGCAGATATTTCCTGCATTGTATTTTATAATGGCTACTTTCATTCTTTGCTAATCACTTATCACTAACCACTAATCACTAACTAAAAATCACCGTCTTGTTCTTGTACGCCAATACCTTACGATCGATATGCTTCTGCACGGCGCGAGACAGGACGATCTTCTCCAGGTCCTTGCCTTTGTTCACCAGGTCCTCGATGGCATCCTTGTGCGTGATGCGCACCACATCCTGCTCAATGATAGGTCCGGCATCGAGTTCCGTAGTCACATAATGGCTGGTGGCACCGATGATCTTCACCCCCCGCTCGAAGGCTGCGTGATACGGCCGGGCTCCCACAAACGCGGGAAGGAACGAGTGGTGAATGTTGATGATGCGGTTGGGGTACGCATTGATCATCTGCTCGGAGATGACCTGCATGTAGCGTGCCAGGACGATGAACGTGATGCCATGCTCGGCCAGCAGCTCCATCTCCCGTTGCTCCTGCTCCGCCTTGTTCTCCTTGGTGATGGGAAACACGTAGTACGGGATGCCGAAGCGTTCGGCCACCTGCTGCATGTCGGGGTGGTTGCTGATGATGAGCGGTATTTCTACGTGCCACTCGCCGGCGGTGTAGCGTGCCAGGATATCGAACAGGCAGTGCGACATTTTGGAGACGAACAACGCCATCCGGGGTTTCTTGTCGGAGAAATACAAACGGAAGTGCATGTCGTACTTCTGGGCGTAGAGCGTGCGGAAGTAGTCTTCTATTTTCTCTTGCGGCACCAGGAAGGTCTTTAGCTCCCACTCTATCCGCATGAAGAAGATGTTCTCTATGTGGTCTACGAACTGATCCAGGTAGACGATGTTTCCTTTGTTTTCTGTTATGAAATTTGTTACGTCTGCCAGGATTCCCGGTTTGTCGGGGCAGTGTAACAATAATTTGGCTGTTGTGGGCATTTTGCTTTACTTTTTCGAGGGGTTGTTTCCTATCCCTCCTATTTTAGCCTGCAAAATTAGCTAATTATTATATAATTACGAATTATCTGAGCAAAAAGTTTGTTTTTGTGGTGAATTTGCGGCGTGGTGCTTTTTTGTATTATATATGCGAATCAGGAGTTGAACCAACGGTAAGCGAAGTCAAAATCGAAAAACTTAGAAAAACAAACCTGAAATCTCATCAAAAAAGCTACATTTGCAGTGTAAACGTAAAACGAGTTAACTAAATGAGTAGATTTATCAACCCATTCACAGACTGGGGATTTAAGAAGATTTTCGGACAAGAAGTGTCCAAAGAGTTATTAATAGAGTTCCTGAACGACCTGCTGGAAGGCGAGCGAGCGATATGTGACTTGCAGTTTCTCAATAACGAGCAGTTGCCTGAATATCCGGAAGGGAAAGGAATTATTTACGACATCTTTTGTACCACCGATACCGGTGAGCGAATCATTGTAGAGATGCAAGGAAGTTCGCAAAGACACTTCAGGGAACGCGCACTTTACTACCTGTCGCGAGCCATCGTGAAACAAGGGATGCAAGGCGACGGAGGAGATTATAACATCAAAGCTGTTTATGGGGTATTCTTCATGAACTTCGAACTTAGAGAGAACTCAAAGGTACGGATAGATGTTATATTATCAGACCGCGAAAGCGGAAAGTTGTTTAGTGACAAACTGCGGCAGATATTTATCACCTTGCCGCTGTTCTGCAAAGAGGAAGACGAATGTTCTTCGGATTTTGAGAGATGGATTTATGTACTTAAAAATATGAAAACATTGGAACGTATGCCATTTAAAGCAAAGAAGGCTGTCTTCGAGAAGCTCGAAGAGATTGCCGATGTTTCTGCTCTTCCACCCGAAGAGCGGGATAAGTACGAAAATAGCCTCAGGGTGTACAATGACTATGTAGCCACCATGGAATACGCCGAACAAACGAGCATGGAGAGGGGAATGGAGAGGGGAATGGAAAAGGGAATGGAAAAGGGAATGGAGAAGGGAATGGAGAAGGGAAAAAAAGAGGAACAACTCCGTATAGCCCGGGAGATGAAGTCCAAAGAAATGGATGTTGCATTGATTAGTGAACTTACCAAACTCCCTGTCGACGTTATCGAGAGACTATAACCCTATATCCCGGAACAAAACAATGTCCCCCTCTGCGCACCATGCGTACAGAGGGGGACATTTCATTTCAGCACATACCTGCTACGAACCCGGTACATACCTGCTATGACCCTGGCACATACCTGCTACACCCCCTGCACATACCTGCTACACCCCTCGCACATACCTGCTACGAACCCGAAACAAAAACAAAATTATCTAAACAAAATCAATATCCTGGAAGGGTTGTTTCGGGCCGAAATTGGTCTCAAGTCTCACTTAGAGACTAGTGGGGCTACACGAGTCCCGTCTTCACATACTTATCTCCCTGTTTTTCAAGAAATTGAAATTCCACAGCACGGGGAATCCAACGCTTGGCAGTGCCTCTGGACACCCCGGAATGAACCAAAGCATTTACGCCCTCCGTATAGGTAAATTCTGCAGACAATCTACGGATGGCATTCAGCACCCTTTCGTACTGGTTCAGCTTCTTACCATTGACGGGAGGGAACAGGGTACTGAGCTGCAGCGTGTGCTTCAGCATCACGTCTATGATGTCCATGGCACTCTCGAAATCTTCGTCCGTGCACCAACGGTCCATGGCATAGATGCCATCCTCCCACTTGCGCAGCACACTGAAGATGGCTGCCAGACGCATGGCCAGCAGGGCAAAGCGGAACACTACGGCATTGACATCTTCTGTACCCTCGAAGCGCACACGAAGCAGCGTCTTCTGGAAGTAGGCGGTGTGGCGGTCCCACTGCTCGTCGGTGAAGTGTATACGGGTGTGGGGCATGTCGATGAGTTTTTGGTAGATGGCCAGCACTTCCTTTCCCAACTCGTGCAGGTGGGTGGGCAGGTCCACCGATCCTTCGCGGGGGCGACAGGAACGGAACTCCGGTTGCGACTGGGCGGTGAGGGCTCCTATACGACTAAAGAAACCATTTTCCTGCGAACGGACAAAGTCCACGAACTGCTTCACAGTGCCCGATACGCAGAGTGCCAGGCGTACAAACTCCATCCAAGCGGTGTCGCCATCCTTCACAAAAGCGCGCCCGTAGCCCTCGTGGTGGGTGGCGGCACAGAAAAGGTCGTCCATCTTGCCGTAGTCCTGCCCCATGCTGCTTACCAGCGTGTTGATCTCCGAGGCGTTGATCACCGCACCCATCTCGCCATTGTCCAGCAGGATTTTCACCAGCATGGACTTGGAGCAGTTGCCCGATACTTGCAGGGTCACTACGGGAGGCTTTACGGGTGCTTCGCGCTCCAGCTCACGCCCTTCCTTCCAGGCCTTCTGCTGATCCATCTCATAGCGGCGCATCTGGACCTCGTAGTCCCGGTACACAGCTGCGGTCTTCTCGTGCAGGTACTTATGCAAGGGCAGCGAGAGTTGGGCGGCATGAGCCACCACACCCTTGCCCGAGGCGGTACCTGCCACGGCGGCAAAGAAGAAGTGGCAGGAGTAGTCCAGATTGTCATACCGGAAGCGCACCTTGGGCAGGCAGGTGCTGAGGTTGGCCATCATGGCCATGAGCAGGAAGTCGCGCTCGCGACTGGCCTTGTGCAGCTTCGCTCCTTTCTTCAGCAGACAGGGCATACGCTGGTACACACGCTCGGGGATGTAGGGCAGGGCTGCCTGTATCTCTTGATTCTTTTCCAACAATAAAACCTTATCGATGGAGTCGTCATCGCTCTCCACAGGTACCATAGTGAGACTTGAGACCTCTTCGGCGGCTATTTTTCGCATAACGTATTGATAACCAGATGTAATATCTTGTCTCATCTGGGTGTCATTATAGTCGGCCACAGCCAGTCGACGGATGGCTTCGCGGATGAGTGCTTCGAGCTCTTCCTCCGAAAAATCCTTACTGGCTGCCTTGCGTCCCAGCTTCAGCATGTTCAGGTGGCGGGTGGTGGTCACGAAGGGATTGTACTGCAGGAACTCTTCCAGGAACGCCAAGGCGGTGCCGGTGAGGAATGGGGGAAGCGGTTCTGCGGGCGGGGTGGTAGGTACGGGTGTGGGCAGCCCCTCGCCCAGCCCATCGCGCCAGGGAAAGATTTCGGCCTGGGGGTTGAAGTACGCCAGCGGGTCATGCGAGGCGTAGCAGAGGCGTACGAGGTCGCTGCACTGCTTGTCGCACGCATGCCCCGTAAGTCCACTCACGTGTGTGGACAGGGCGGTGTACGCCGTGCGGTACTCCTCCGGCATCAGGGGGCCGATGTTCACCACCACCTTGATGCCCTGGCCGGACACGCTGCGGAAGCAGGCCACCACGAAGGACAGCTCACTGAGCAGGGCGAACACCTGGTCCGTGTACACGCCGGTGTAGTCCATATCCAGCGAGGCCAGTTGGGTGGTACGGTGCACGTACTTCAGGCTACGCCCACCCTGACACTCGGCTGCTATGCAGGCGGCGGGCAGGCCGCGTTTCACCTCGGAAGCTTCGGCCTTGAGGCCCTGGCTCAGCAGGAGGCGGTATCGCTCCACCACGGCTTGGTACTGGGTGCCCCGGATGGAGTCGATGAATTGGGCCAGAGTAATGGTTACTGGGGTTTGGGAAAAGGCATTGTTAAAAAAAGATAAAGTATATGTACTGTTCATGATGAGTTAGAATGTTTGTTATACGTCATCGTCCGTGTCCGGACGACTGGATTTTAGAATAAGTTAGTGCATCCTCTCGCAGGAGGATATATGTTTAGCATGCTGTCAGTTAGGGGTGGCGGGCGTATGGTGTGGCTCGCCGTGAAGTGTACGGATGTATGAATACGATAAATAATAAACTCCTTTTTCATTCTGCAAATTTCTGCAAACCGTCTGAGAAAAAGTTTCCACAGCTGAAAAAAAAATAACTATTTATACATCAATTTTGCAGCTTTAAATACAATTCATTCATGAACAAAGTAGATATCAAAGCAAAAGTACGCTCTACAGCAGAGCTTAGAAGAAAGTGTGTAAAGGAGTTCGTCCAGAATGTAAAAAAACGCTATAAGTGGAAAAAACAGGATCTGGTAGACATCTCAAATGTGTCGTACAGTTCGATAAATCGTGTTTTAAATGAAGAGGCGGTAGGTGCCGACACTTATATGAAGCTATCTTCCGGCATTATGGACGAACTAAACGCGGAACTCGATATGGATCTACTCACCCAAATGGTCTTTACCGCCATGATCGAAGGAAAAAGCTTAGCCCTATCTTTTGTTCCGGACGAGGAGAAGGACAAGGCTGAGAATGTGGTGCTGAAGTTTAATTCCAGGAAACGCTGGTAATAAAGTATTCCCCCGTTACAGCTGCCACGGGTGTGGCGGCGGTAACGGGGGATGTATCTCTTCTTGGGTGATGTTTAGAGAGCTTCGATTTCTTCGGGCGAGAGTCCGGTAGCATTGGCAATCATCTCGACCGATGCACCTGCTGCTTTCAGATTGCGGGCAATCTGGAGTCTTTCTTCTTGGCGTCCTTCTTGACGTCCTTCTTCGCGTCCTTCTTCGCGTCCTTGCTTCAATCCTTTATTCGTGGCCGATTCCATGGTAACGAGCTGATCCCGGTACACCTTCAGGCTTTGTTCGTACTTAGCCCTTTCTTCGGGCGGAAGATTGGCCACAGAGGCTATCTCCTC
>JAVBUC010000084.1:0-6999 GCA_031555765.1 Bacteroides sp.
CATTGTTGCCAATCATGGCTTTCTTTCCGGTAATTTGACAAATCTTCGACATTTCTATCTTATTTTTTATTGTTTTTATCCATACTTATTTCAAACAGAGCGCAAAGTAAGCACTTTTATCCATAAAAAACAAGTAATTTCTAAAATAATTCGTTGCGTCACAGCAATATTCTCTATTTTAGGAGTTCGGAAAGTAGCAAAAGGGCATTCTCCGTGGCTTGCCGGATATTCCCTTGCCGTCCATGATCTCCTTCTTGTTTCATGGTTCGTATTTCATCACCCCAGGCTGCGGCTATCCACACTGTACCTACCGGCTTCTCAGGCGTTCCACCGCCGGGTCCGGCTATTCCGGAAGTAGCCACGGCGCAGTCCGTTTTCAGCGTTTCCATCGCACCTTTTACCATTTGTTTGACAGTTTCTTCGCTTACGGCTCCGTGTTTCTCCAAGGTTTCGGGCGACACCTGTAATAATTTTGTTTTTACTTCGTTGGAGTAAGCCACGATGGAGCCGGTGAAATAGTCCGAACTACCGGGAATGGCTGTGATGCGCGAAGCAACTCCCCCACCGGTGCAACTTTCGGCTGTGGAGAGGAAAAGTTTCTTCTTTCTCAACAAATCACCTATGATTATCTCGATAGGTTCTGCGTTTTTGTTGTTTTCTTCCTTATACATAAGCGTGATGAAGGGATGATTATTGGTTTACGTGCGCGTATTAATTATTATCTGCTGAGGAGTAAGTGGTCCCCCATATGGAGGCCGATGGTCTCCCATATGGGGGACGATGAGCCCGCATATGGGGGACCATCGGTCCGCAACCGGGGGCTCACTTACTCTTACCGGAATATATCATAAACACCTGACGATAAATCATATACATCCGCAGAAACCTGAGGTTCACCAAAGGATAAATTCCTGCAACCTGGTGGTTGATGGTTGATACAGGTGGTTGATAAAATGGCCCAAAAGCAAATCAACCACCTAACTAATCCGCTCATATCCAAACGATAGATTCATTTTTGGTGGTTGGTGGTTGATCGAAACGAGTTTTTATAGTGTAACGCGTGAATAAGCCGGCAGATCAATGGAGCAAAAGTCCTTATCTTGGTACTTAAGATACCCGGAGATGGCAATCATGGCGGCATTGTCTGTGGTATATCCGAACTTCGGTATATAAACATTCCAACCGTAACGGGTGGCATGGTCACGGAAAGCATTGCGCAATCCGTTATTGGCCGATACGCCACCGGCTACCGCTACTTCCTTGATCTTGTATTCTTTGGCAGCTTTCCGCAGCTTATCCATCAGGATATCCACTACGGTAGCTTCCAGCGAGGCTGCCAGGTCTTCCTTGTGATGCTCGATGAAATCGGGATCATCCTTCATCCAGTCGCGCAGCGAATAGAGGAACGACGTCTTCAAGCCGCTGAAGCTATAGTTCAGTCCGGGGATATGGGGTTTGCTGAATGTATAAGCTTTCGGATTCCCCTGGCGGGCCAGCTTGTCGATGATCGGGCCACCGGGATAGCCCAGCCCCATCACCTTGGAGCACTTGTCGATGGCTTCACCGGCTGCATCGTCAATGGTTTGCCCCAGAATTTCCATATCATTGTACGCGCGTACCAATATGATTTGCGAGTTTCCTCCCGATACCAACAGGCACAGGAAAGGATATTTGGGTTGCGCTTCTTCTTCGTCTTCTACTTTAATGAAGTGAGCTAATACATGACCTGTCAAGTGATTAACTTCAATCATCGGTATGTCCAGCGAACGGGCAAAGCCTTTGGCAAACGATACGCCTACCAGCAACGAGCCCATCAGCCCCGGTCCACGGGTGAAAGCCACAGCACTCAGTTCCTCTTTCGATACCCCGGCACGTTTCAACGCTTCGTGCACCACCGGAACGATGTTCTGTTGGTGCGCCCGCGAAGCCAGTTCGGGTACTACCCCGCCGTATGCTTCGTGAACAGCCTGACTGGAAACCACGTTTGAAAGCAGGTAACCATCCTTCACGACGGCTGCCGAAGTGTCATCGCAGGACGATTCTATTCCAAGTATAATCGTACTCATATTGTAATTAGTGTTTAAAACGCTGCAAAAGTAGTGATAAAACCAAGACTCGTAACGTATTATTTTATATTTTTGTTCGCAAATTGAGAGTAATCCTATCAGAACACTAAAAAGAATTGTTAAGTGGGTGCTGGGTATCCTCCTCGGAGGATACGCCTGTGCGGTCATTTTGCTGAATATACCCTATTTTCAGCAGAAGCTTGCTGCCGTCACAGCTACCGAACTGTCGCGCATACTGGGCACCGAACTGCAAATACGGAAAGTAGACATGGGTCTGCTGAACCGCATCATCATTGACGACCTGCTGCTTCAGGACCAGGCAGGAAAGGAGATGTTGAAAATATCCCGCCTCTCGGCCAAGTTCGAGATTCTCCCGCTGTTCAACAAACGAATTTCCATCAGTAGTGTGCAGCTCTTCGGGTTCAACATCAGCCTGAACAAGCCTACGCCGGACGTGCCGGCCAACTTCCAGTTTGTCATCGACGCTTTCGCCTCCAAGGACACGGTGAAGACGCAGAGCAACATAGACCTGCGCATCAATTCCATCCTGATCCGCCGGGGTAAACTGTCGTACGACGTGCTGTCTGAACAGGAAACCCCCGGTCGATTCAACCCCAACCACGTACACCTGCAGAACATCATAGCCAACTTCTCGCTCAAGGCTTTGCAAGCAGACTCCATCAATGCGGCCATCAAACGTTTCAGCGTGGAGGAACATTCGGGAATCGAGCTCAGCAAGCTGAACCTGAAGGTGGTAGCCAATGACAAGTGGATGCACATCGAGAACTTCGTCACCGAGTTGCCGGGTACTTCCCTGCGCATGGACACCATCCGGTTGGAGTTCGACAGCCTGGGGGCATTCTCCCACATCATGGACGATGTGCGTTTCAAATTCCGCACCCTGCCTTCGCACATCACGCTGAAGGACATCTCGCCTTTCGTACCGGCGTTTGCCAATTTCAAGGACAAGCTCTTTATCAATACGGAAGCCAGCGGCACGCTGAACCAGCTGCTCTGTTCCCACCTGGAGATTCATGCAGGCGATAAGTTCCGGCTCACGGGCAATGGTTCACTGCAGGATCTTTCGCAAGGGTCGGATGCGTTGGTCTTCGGCAAGATATCCTATCTGTACGCCAGCCAGGAGGGTGTCAACTTCCTGGCACGCAATCTCAGTGCAGGCGATGGCGAGGTGTCTCCTATCCTCCCCCGTCTGGGCGATGTCTCGTTCAATGGTGAGGTGTCGGGCTACTTCAATGACCTGGTTACCTACGGGCAGTTCCGCACCAGCATCGGCTATGTGCAGACCGACCTGAAGCTGAGTTCCAACAAGGAGAAGGAGCTTTTTGCCTATTCGGGTACCGTCAAGACCACCGATTTCCAAGTGGGACAGTTGCTCGACAATCAGCACCTGGGCCTGGTAAGCCTGGACGTGAGCGTGGAGGGCAAGAATAAGGGACGCGAATACCCCAACATCGTGCTCAAGGGGCTGGTGCCGACCTTCGAGTACAACAACTACCAGTACCAGAACATTACCCTCGACGGCGAGTACCTCCGGGGAGGATTCAACGGGAAGATCGGTTTGAACGACGAGAATGGGTCCGTGCAACTGAATGGTGTCTTCAATACCGTCGAAAAGACTCCCGTGTTCAACTTCCAGGCCGATGTGCGGAACGTTCGTCCCGTCCGGCTGCAACTCACCGACCAATATCCGGAAGATACGGAATTCTCCTTCCAGGTAAAGGCCGATTTCACTGGTGCCTCCGTGGACAAGATGGTGGGCGAGATCCATGTGGACAGCCTGTCGTTCACCGACTCCGAGAAGTCATTCTTCCTGAACAAATTCCAGGTCAATGCCGGGCGACAGGAAGACAGGAAGTACCTGCGCGTGAATTCCGAGTTCCTGCAGGCTAATATCGAGGGCGATTTTCAGTACCACACGCTGCCTGCCTGCATTCAGAACATCGCTTCGCAGTATATCCCTGCCCTGATTCAGCCCAACAAGAAGCCGGTGGACACGAAGAACAACTTCACGTTCGACATACATATATATAATACGGAAATACTTCCCACGGTGTTCCACATACCGCTGCACATCTACACCCATTCCGTGCTGACGGGCAGTGTCAACGACCTGGTGAACCGGATACGCATCGACGGGTACTTCCCGCGCGTTCAGTACAAGAATACGTTCATCGAATCGGGAACACTGCATGCCGATAATTATACCGACAAGCTAAAGGTGAATGCCCGCCTGACCAACCTCAAGAAAGAGAGTGCCGTCACCCTGTCGCTCGATGCTTTCGCGCAGGACAACCAGTTGAATACCACCCTGCATTGGGGCAACAGCTCGTCCGTGACGTACAGCGGACAGCTAGGCACCATCGCACGCTTCTTCCGTCCTGAAGGAGAAAAAGCCCCCATCAAGGCTACCATCGACGTGCTGCCTACGGACGTCATCCTGAACGATACGCTCTGGAACATCCATCCCGCACAGGTAGTCGTCGACTCCGGACGCGTGCACATCAATGATTTCAACTTCAGCCACCACGACCGGCACGTGCACATCAACGGCACCCTGTCCGCCCTGCCCGAAGATACCGTGAAGGTGGACCTGAAAGAGATCAACCTGGGCTATGTGTTCGACATTGCCAATATCTCGGACGATGTCTCTTTCACGGGCGAAGCCACCGGCAGGGCGTATGCCAGCCGGGCGATGAACAAGCCGGTGATGACGGCCGACCTCTTCGTACGCCAGCTCACCCTGAATGACGGTCCGCTGGGCGATACGAACGTCTTGGCCTACTGGGACAACGACCAGGAGGGTATCCACCTCGATGCCACCATCCGGGAGAAGGAACAGTTCCGCGCACACGTGGACGGGTTCATCTTCCCGCTGAAGCCCAAGAGCGGGCTGGACCTGAACATCAACGCGGACAAGCTCAACATCAAGTTCCTGGAGCATTTCATGAAATCCGTGGCTACCGACATCCGCGGACACGCCAGTGGAAAGGTACACTTCTTCGGACGGTTCAAAGCCCTCGATCTGGACGGAACTGCCTTTGGCGATGCTTCCATGCACTTCGGCATCCTTAACACCTCGTTCGGCATCAATGACAGCATCCACCTCTCTCACGAAGGGCTGCGGTTCAACAAAGCCCGGATTCGCGATGCCGAAGGTCATCAGGGCACGCTCAGCGGTTACCTGCGCTACGAACACTTCAAGAACATCAACTATTACTTCGACATCAACGCCATCAATATGCTGGTGATGAACACGCGCGAATCCTTCGACGTGCCTTTCTACGGAACGGTGTACGGAACCGGAAACGCCGTGCTATCCGGCAATTCGCAGGGGTTGACGGTCGATGCCGGTATCACCACCAACCGCAACACCACCTTTACTTATAGCACGGAGTCCGTGTCCTCGGCTGCGAGCAACCAGTTCATCCGCTTCGTGGACAAGACCCCGCGTCGTGATGCGCTGGACTCTCTCCGCACCTCGTCGTACTTCGAGCGCAGGCAGCAACAGGAGGAAGAAAAGGACACCGAGCTGGATATCCGGTTGAACCTCCTGGTGGATGCCACACCCGATGCCTCCGTAAAGATCGTCATGGATCCCGTGGCTGGCGACAATATCACGGCCAAAGGCACCGGCAGCATCCGGGCAGAGTTCTACAACAAGGGCGATTTCAGGATGTTCGGAAACTACATGATCAATCAGGGAGTGTACAAGTTCAGTCTGCAAGAGGTGATCCGAAAGGACTTCAACATCAAGGACGGCAGTAGCATGACCTTCGCCGGCAATCCGTACGAAGATGCCACCATGAACGTACAGGCCGTGTACACCGTCCCGTCAGCTTCGCTGAACGACCTCATCCCCGATGCCTCGACCATGGTGCAGCAAACTAACGTACGGGTGAACTGCCTCATGAACCTCACCGGAAACCTGATGCACCCCACCATCAAGATGAACCTGGAACTGCCCAACGAACGCGAAGAGATTCAGACGCTGGTGCGCAACTACCTCAATACGGATGAACAGATGAATACACAAATTCTGTACCTGCTTGGTATCGGCAAGTTCTACACCCAGGACGTGAACGGTACGCAGAACTCCAACGTGATGTCGTCCGTGCTCTCGTCCACCCTCTCGGGACAGTTGAACAACGTCCTGTCGCAAATCATCGACAACAACAATTGGAACATCGGTACCAACCTCAGCACGGGTGAGAAGGGATGGTCGGAAATGGAGATCGAAGGAGTACTGTCCGGTCAGTTGCTCAATAACCGGTTGATAATCAACGGTAACTTCGGCTACCGGGACAACCCGATGGCTAATACCAACTTCGTGGGCGACTTTGAGGCCGAATGGCTCCTCACCCGCACCGGCGACCTGCGCCTGAAAGCGTACAACGAGACCAACGACCGTTACTACACCAAGACCAACCTCACCACCCAGGGCGTGGGACTGATCTACAAGAAAGATTTTGAGAAGTGGCAGGAGCTGTTCTTCTGGAACCGTTGGCGAGCCAATCAGCTGCGGAATGAGGTTAAGAAGAATGCCCAGGAAAACAAAAAGACTACGCAATTCCCCGATTCCATCGAGAATGCGCAGTCAAAAAATAAGCGGGAGCACGAATAACACACTCCCATAGATACCTGCAACAAGCCCTGAACATACCTGCAACAAGTTGTATTGCAGGTATGTTCAGGGCTTGTTGCAGGTATCTGCGGGACAGTCTTTACTTATCGACTATATCCTTACCAAAAGGCGACAAAGCCAATCCGGCCAACTTAACCCACATTGCACTTATAGCTTCTCCTACCCTGTTTACAAACATTAAAAGCGTCTATTTTGGGCCTGTTTTCCCTAAAAAGATGTTATAATTTGCCCTGCTTTTCTCTTCAAAATCGAATTATCCCTCCTGTAGTG
>JAVBUC010000050.1:0-66299 GCA_031555765.1 Bacteroides sp.
CACTACAGGAGGGATAATTCGATTTTGAAGAGAAAAGCAGGGCAAATTATAACATCTTTTTAGGGAAAACAGGCCCAAAATAGACGCTTTTAATGTTTGTAAACAGGGTAGGAGAAGCTATAAGTGCAATGTGGGTTAAGTATGAGTATCTGCCACGTGCTGCCTTGCTCACCTCCAGCGACCGGTATATTTGCGGCGGACTCGGCGGGTTCAATGCTATCGATCTCAAACGTCTGGAATCCGACCAGCAACAGCTGCCCACTCCTATCTTCCTTGGCTTCTCTTTATCCGGTACCGAGGTCAAGCAGGGCGAAGAATACGATGGGCGAGTTCTATTGGAGCATTCCATTACCTCTACTCAGGAAATAACGCTCTCGTACAAACAGAACTTCTTCGGTATTCAATTCTCTGCCCTCAATTACGTGAACCCCACCCAGACTTATTACCGTTATCGATTAGAGGGGCTTGATGAATCATGGCGGGAAATATCCACCGCCGACGGCATGGGGCGTGTAAACTACACCAACCTATCTCCGGGAACTTACGTGTTTAAAGTCTGTGCAACCAATAATTCCAGGAAGTGGGGCGATCAATATGCCCAGATAAAGATAACCATCACGGCACCTTTCTGGAAAACGCCTGTAGCCTTTTTTGCTTATTTTTTATTCTTTTCATTGGTGATATATCTAGTCTCCTACAACTGGTCCAGACGCAATAAGGAAAAGATGCAACGGACACAGAAAGAGGAACTGGACCAGTTGAAGTTCCGCTTCTTTACCAATATCAGTCATGAACTGCGCACACCGCTTACCTTGATCCTGACTCCGTTGGATTCAGTTATTAAAAAGGTAGAAGATACTCCGATAAAGACGCAGCTCGAAGGTATACGCCAGAACACAAATAATTTGTTGAAGCTCGTCAACCAGCTCCTTGATTTTCGCAAGCTTGAAATGAAGGGCGAGAAAATCAATCTAAGCTCATGCGATATCGGAGAGTTTGTTCAAGCCATCAGTTTGTCTTTCCGGGAACTAATTGCCCATAAGAACATCACATTCGACTGCTTGGTGGAGCCGGAAGATATCCATGTATTTGTCGATTCGGATAAGCTCTATAAAATCATCAACAACCTACTGTCCAACGCCTATAAGTTTACACCCCAGGGAGGACACATCGGGCTGTATGTGAAGTTGATACAGGAAAACGACGTTCCTCAGATCTGTTTCGAAGTTTCCGACACCGGCTGCGGCATTCCCGAACGGGAACTTCCCCACATATTTACCCGTTTCTATCAGATGGATAACCAACCCGGGCAAAATACCGGTAGCGGCATCGGGCTGCATCTGGTTCAGGAATATGTGCAACTGCATAATGGAACAGTCAGCGTGAAAAGCCAGATAGGGAAAGGCAGCCAATTTACCGTATGCATCCCCACCAATTTGCATCCCGTTGATAAGGAATCAAAGGAGGTGCAGGAACAGAAAAACACACATGGCTTGAGAATACTGATTGTGGAAGATAATGAAGAGTTCCTCAGGTTCCTTACCAACGAACTGTCCGACCAGTACATGGTTATTACAGCTACCAACGGCAGGAAAGGCTTAGAGCAGATCGCCCAATATACACCCGACTTAATCATTAGCGATCTTATGATGCCCGAAATGAATGGAATTGAACTCTGCCAGCATGTAAAGCGTACGATAGATACCTCGCATATTCCATTTATCCTGCTTACAGCACGCTCTTCGGAGGATGTACAAATTGAGGCATACGAAGCCGGAGCAGATGTGTATATCTCCAAACCATTCAACATGGATATCCTCCAATTACGTATCCAGCACCTGATCGAGCAACAGGAAAAGCGGAAGATGCTCTTCAAGAAGGCACTAATTGTGAATCCGGAATCGGTAACCACTACACCCGTTGACGAGGTGTTAATCAAGAGAGCCTTGGAATGCATAGAGAAGAATATGAGTAATCCCTCATATTCAGTAGATCAGTTCAGCAAGGATATGTGTATGGAACGTACCGGGCTTTATCGCAAGTTGGTAGCCATTTCCGGTCAGCCACCTACCGCCTTCATTCGCTCCATCCGTCTAAAACGTTCTACCCAACTGTTGGAACAAGGCTTGTCTGTGTCTGAGGTAGCCGATCTCGTAGGATTTGGCACTACTAGCTATTTCAGCAAATGTTTTCAGGAAGAATATGGGCTGAAACCTTCCCTATATTTATCTAAATAATCTATAAACTCTTCCATAAAATCAATTTTATTAACCTATTATTTTATATTATTCATTTTTATTTTACCTTTACGCCGTATTCACTTAATATATTTAATCATGTTACCATGCAAATGCCCCAGCTGCCAGTCACAGCTGAAAGTAAAAAGCCTGCGTTGCGAAGCGTGCAACACGGAAGTGACCGGCCTTTATGAACTGCCTCTCTTAGCCCGCTTGTCGCCGGACGACCAAACGTTTATCGTGAAGTTCGTGAAATGCAGCGGAAGCCTCAAGGACATGGCCAAGCAATTGGGCCTGAGTTACCCTACCGTACGGAACCTGTTGGACGAAATCATTCAAAAAGTAGAGAAGTATGAAGAGTAAATGGAAATGGTTCTACAACCCTTTTGAGTATGTGGCCGGGTGGAAAGCTTTCGGCCTGGGTGCTGTATTGTTAGGCATCGCTACCGTAATGGGTTATTTCGGACACACGGTATTCTTTGCGCTCGAAGTGAAAGTTGTCCCGGAGATAAGCTGGAGCAAGGCTTTCTTCCTCCAGGGGCTGGGGCTGGGCATTACAGTAACCGTCATGTATGTATCAGCCTTGCTTTTTAACCGCCGCACCCGCTTTCAGGACATCCTTGGGACGGTAACGATGGCCAAATATCCGCTTTTGTTGATGGCACTCCTTTCACTGGCGTTAGGCAAGGGGTTGGCAGCTATCGAGACCTCCGACATCATCAATAACCGACTGACAATCAACGACTATGCCATGCTGGGCCTATTCAGCATCGTTACCATCATTCTATTCGTTTGGGAAATCACCCTGCTGTACAACGCATTCCGGGTATCGACCAACCTGAAGAACCCAACATGCGCCATCCTGTTTGCCAGTGCTCTGGTCATTACCGAAATCGCAACACTGATACTTGTTGCCCACATTTATTAATACGAAGAAACCATGAAAAGGATGATTGCGCTTGCAGCTTGCACGTGGCTGGCTGCATCGGTCTTTGCACAAGACATCACAGGCTCCTGGAGCGGCATGCTGGGCGTAGGTCCGGCCAAGCTCCCGTTAGTATTCAACATCACCGAAAAGGAAGGCACCTATTCGGCCACGATGGACAGTCCCAGTCAGGGAGTCAAGGAAATTCCGGTGACCACCATTGTCTTCGAGAATACCCAACTCACTTTTACAATTACCAACCTGGGAGCAAATTACGAAGGAACATGGAAGCAGGACTCCATCGTGGGGACCTTCAAACAGATGGGAATGGCCCTTCCGCTGAATCTGGCGCGGGGAAAAGTAGAGGTTAAGTCCGTTGTAAGACCACAAGACCCCATCGCTCCCTACCCGTATCACTCCGAAGAGGTGCGTTTCGAGAACCGGAAAGCCGGAATCACGTTGGCAGGAACCTTCACCCGCCAGCAGGAGGGGAAAAATTTCCCGGTTGCCATCCTGGTAACGGGTAGCGGGGGACAGAATAGAAACGAGGAAATACTGAATCACCGTCCTTTTCTGGTGCTGTCCGACTACCTGACGCGCCATGGCATCGCCGTCCTTCGGTATGACGACCGGGGAATAGGCGAGTCGACCGGCGATTACCCGAAAGCCAATCTCGACGACTTCACTTCGGACGCCGCCTCTGCCATCGGTTACCTAAAGACGCGGAAGGATATCGACCCGAAGAAGATAGGTATCATCGGTCATAGCGAAGGGGGAACCATCGCTTTCACCCTGGCCGGCGAGAGGAGCAACTGCCTCGCTTTTATTGTTTCGATGGCGGGTATGTCCATCCCCGGAGACAGCCTGATGCAAATGCAACGCTCCCTGACAGGAAAAACCAGTGGTGTGCCCGATGCGGTAATCGCACAAAACGAAGTGGTACTGGTTCATATCAACGACCTTATTCAGAAGCACCCGGCAGAATATATCCGACAGAATATGGACCAACTCATTGATAGCCTCCTGCCGGAGTCGCAGAGAAACAACCAGGAGTTCAGGAACGGGTATCGGCAAGGAATCACACAGCTAATGAGTCCCGAGTTGCAATCCTTGATGAACTGCAATCCTGCCGAGTCGCTGAAAAGAATCAAGTGCCCAGTACTGGCTTTGAACGGTGACAAGGATTTGCAGGTTCCTGCCGACATCAACCTGGACCGCGTGAAAGCTTTAGTGAAAGGGCCGGTTACCCTCAGAAAGTATCCCGGGCTCAACCATCTGTTCCAGCATTGCACCACGGGACTTATCACAGAGTATGAGAAAATAGAAGAGACCATCGCGCCCGAAGTATTGGAGGATATTTCGTCTTGGATAAAACAAACTGTCCGATAGTAAGGAAGCAAAGCTGTGTACCTCGGTGAGGTAGGCAGCTTTGCTTTAAAAAATTACTTTAGCTTCGCCCGGATACGGCTCAGGGAGACCTGTGTGATGCCGAGGTAGGAAGCAATATAGGACAACTGTATGCGTTGAAGCAGTTCGGGCTGGTTCTTCATCAGTTCTGCGTACCGTTCCGAAGCCGTGCGGAACTGCCGGGCGATGAGTCGTTCTTCGGTTTTGAGGAGCTCCTGCTCGGCAAACTTCCGGCCCCAGTTGGCAATGTGTATGTCCTCGGCAAACAGGCGGTTCAGGGCGGTCATATTCAGCCGGTACAGTATGCTGTCTTCGAGAAGTTCGATGTTCTCATACCCTTCGCTGTTGCCCACATAGCTCCGCATGGACACGACTGTATCGCCTTCCTGACCAAACCAGAAAGTGATTTCATCGTAGGCAGCATTCGTATAGGCACGCACGATGCCTTGCTTGACGAAGTAGATATTCCGTTCTACCTTATCTGCATTCAGCAGGCGATATCCTTTGGGGTAGGCTACCTCGACGATAACTTCGGTCAGCTTCGTTTTCGAAGCTGACGGGAGTTCATATATCCTATTTATGATAAGACCGATTTCCATGATTGTTTATAGGAATGGAAGCTCCAGCTGTCCGTCGCCCAAGAGGTTGAACGTCATGCGGTGATAGGGCGTAGTGCCGTGCTCGGCGATGGCGGCACGGTGCTTCCTGGTGGGATATCCTTTGTTGCCGCACCAGTCATATACGGGAAACTCAGCGTGCAGGCTGTTCATATAATCGTCCCGGTAGGTCTTGGCGAGGATGGAAGCAGCAGCAATAGCGAGATATTTGCCATCGCCCTTTATCACGGTGGTGTGAGGTATCTCAGGATATTTCTTGAACCGGTTGCCGTCGATAAGCAGGTGCTCGGGACGGACGGTCAACTGATCCACGGCACGGTGCATAGCCAGGAACGATGCGTTCAGTATATTAATTTTGTCGATTTCATCGGGGAAAACGACACCTACCGCCCAGGCAATGGCTTCTTGCTCGATGATCGGGCGCAAGGCATACCGTTGCTTTTCGGTGAGTTGCTTGGAGTCGTTCATCAACTCGTTCTGGAAATCTTTCGGGAGTATCACGGCAGCCGCGTAGACCGCTCCTGCCAGGCAACCGCGTCCGGCCTCATCACATCCGGCTTCTATGAGTTCTTCGTGCATCCAGGGTAATAACATACTTTCTTCTTTTTTGACGGGACAAAGATACGATTTCTACCGGAACACCGGTGTAGTAGAGGGCATCACTTTACAATCCTACTTCCTCGGAAAACTGTCTCAGAAAGTCGAGCATAAACTGATGGCGTTTTTCTGCCATGTCCTTGGCAGCAGAAGTATTCATCCGGTCCTTCAGCAGCAGTAACTTTTCGTAAAAGTGGTTGATGGTAGCCCCTGTACTGTTTTTGTATTCCTCAAACGATTTATGTTGCACAGGTTCATCTCCCGGGACATACATTGTACGCCCTTTGGCTCCGCCATAAGCAAACGTACGGGCAATACCGATAGCCCCTATGGCATCCAGACGGTCGGCATCCTGGACAACGCAACCTTCCTTATCACTCATAGGGGTCGCCACGTCCGCCCCTTTAAATGACAGGTGCGTGATAATATCGAGTACCTGACGGGCGATACTGGGATCGACCCCCATTCTATCGAGCCATCGGGTGGCTCTCGGCAAATGGGCCGACGCATCTCCTGTCAGTTTATAATCATCCAGGTCGTGTAGCAAAGCGGCCATCTCCACCACAAACAAATCGGCATTCTCGATACATGCCAACTGAAGTGCTGTGTTACGAACCCGGCATACATGCTGCCAGTCATGTCCGGTCGCATCTGCCAGCATTTCTTCTTTTACGTATTGCTCTGTATCGGCTATAACTTTCTTCTTATTCATCTTTCTCTAATTAATAACAACCTTTCTCGAAAAGTTCCCAATCGAACGTTATCGTGCCGGGATGCTCTTTATGAAATTTTTCCGCAATTTCATCGGTCAACTCTGTCATTGACAGCCCGTATACTTTGTCGAACCGGGTGATATCACTCTTCCACAATTCCCGGAACTTGGTTATGCCGTACTTTCCCAACAAGTATTCCACCAGGTAAGCTGACTGAAAGTAAGATATCACATCGTTCTGTTCATAAAACTGATGAACCAACCCTTCCGTGGGGATAAGTTTCCCATTACGGAGGAAGTAAGCATATATTTCTTCGTTGGAATAAGGCGAACAGCGGTCGGCATACGTAGCCAATCCTTCGTTCATCCAGGTAAGCGACGGCGAGGGTTCTCCCCATTTCAGCATGGTAATCATGTGCATCCATTCGTGTTTAACAGGTGTCTTATCGGCTACAATGCAGAACATCGTTTTCCGGTCGGGGTAAGCCATGCCGGAAGCAGGCCAACCCAGGTATTTCCCCATCTCTGCGCGGCTTTGCAAGAACTCCACCTCGATGGAATCGGTAAAAATGGTTTCTTCGACGAGTGTCAGGCACTCACTCACACACTTCAGATTCCGGTCTATGTAACGGAGTCGCTCATCGACAGGAACTTCCGAAGGAAAAGTAAACCGCAGATTCCCCACTGTCTTAGAAGATTTGCATTGATCTTCCCATGCATTGTTCTGAGCACTTACAGGGAGTATTGTCAGGCAGAAGATTGCCAGGAGCAGGATGTTGAATTTGGACATATACCATTTAATTGTGTTGTCAAATATACGGAACATCGGGAGAATGAAGAGTATCGTTAGGATTTATTGGATATAAAAAAGCTTCCATCCGGAAGAAAGCCGATGTTTTGACCTCCTCCGAATGGAAGATATTAAATCTATATGCTAGAGCAGGCTCCAGGCCACCGTCAGCCCAGCCATGACAATGGACACCATACTCATCAGTTTGATGAGGATGTTCAGGCTCGGGCCGGAAGTATCTTTGAACGGATCGCCCACGGTATCGCCTACCACGGTAGCTTTGTGTACTTCACCGCCCTTGCCGCCGAGATTCCCCTCTTCGACGTACTTCTTCGCATTGTCCCACGCTCCTCCGGCATTGGCCATGAAGATGGCGAGCACGAAACCACTGCTCAATCCGCCGACCAGCAGACCAAACACGCCCGTCACACCGAAGATAAAGCCAGTCAGGATAGGAGCAGCAATAGCTATCAGCGACGGAATTATCATCTCGCGCTGTGCACCTTTGGTAGAGATCTCCACGCAACGGGCATAGTCGGGCTCGGTATCGCCGGTAAGAATACCTTTGATCTCGCGGAACTGGCGACGAACCTCGTCTACCATCTTCCCGGCAGCCCGTCCCACGGCATTCATGGTGAGTCCGCAGAAAAGGAAAGCCATCATGGAACCCAGGAACATGCCGCAAAGCACCTTCGGGTTCATAAGCGAGACTTCGTAATAGTTCATAAAATCGATAAAAGTAGCCTTGCCGGTAGCCACGACATCACCGTTCGGCATCATAAGGTCAGTAGTTCCGATACGGGTAAGTCCGATGCGAAGCTCTTCTACATACGAGGCCAGCAATGCCAATCCGGTCAGCGCGGCCGAGCCGATGGCAAAGCCTTTGCCGGTAGCGGCAGTGGTATTGCCCAGTGAGTCGAGCGCATCGGTACGCTGACGGACTTCCTTGCCCAACCCCGACATTTCGGCGTTTCCACCGGCATTATCGGCAATGGGACCGTAAGCATCCGTTGCCAACGTGATACCCAGCGTAGAGAGCATACCCACGGCAGCGATACCGATGCCGTAAAGTCCCATAGCGGTATTATGGAAGTCGAATCCGGAAGCAAACAGGAAGGCAGCGATGGTTCCTACCACCACCGTCAGCACCGGAATAGCAGTAGAGAGCATGCCCAGGCCAATACCGGAGATGATTACAGTGGCCGGACCGGTCTTCCCGCTCTCGCTCAACCGTTGCGTAGGGCGGTACGACTGCGAAGTATAATATTCAGTGGATCGTCCGATGATGATACCGACCAGCAAGCCGACCACCACGGAGCAAGAAATCCACATCCAGTTTTCCAGTTGGAGCAGCCACAGAATAAAGAAAGTTGCCGCCACAATCAGCACCGAGCTCAGATTTGTCCCCCAAGCCAGCGAGTCGAGCAGGTCCTTCATCTTTGCATTCTCCTTGGTGCGAACGGCAAAAATTCCGAAGATGGAAAGAACAATGCCCACGGCGGCAATCAGCATCGGCGCAATCACGGCCTTGAACTGCATCACCGTGTCGGCCGAGTGAATAAAGGCGGCAGCACCCAGTGCGGCTGTAGCCAGGATAGCACCGCAGTACGATTCGTACAGGTCGGCACCCATACCGGCCACATCGCCCACGTTATCGCCTACGTTGTCGGCGATGGTAGCGGGGTTGCGCGGATCGTCCTCGGGAATGCCGGCTTCCACCTTACCCACCAGGTCGGCTCCCACGTCGGCCGCTTTGGTGTAGATACCTCCTCCCACACGGGCAAAGAGGGCTTGGGTACTGGCACCCATCCCGAAGGTAAGCATAGTGGTGGTAATGATGCAGAGTTTGTGTGTCGGAGTGAACACATCGGCCGGAATGGCCCAGTTAAGCAACAAGTACCAGAAGGAAATGTCGAGCAGTCCGAGACCCACTACCACCAGTCCCATTACGGCACCACTCCGGAAAGCGATGCGTAGTCCGGCGTTGAGTGAGCCACGGGCAGCATTGGCGGTACGGGCAGAGGCATAAGTCGCGGTTTTCATACCGAGAAAGCCGGAGAGACCGGAGAAGAATCCACCGGTGAGGAAGGCAACGGGTACCCACCCGTTTTGTACCCCGAAGCCGTAAGCCATAATCGAGAAGAGGATAACTAATCCCAAGAACACCCAGCCGACAACCTTATACTGCTGTTTCAGATAAGACATCGCCCCCTTGCGAACGGCGGCTGCGATTTTCACCATTTGTGGAGTACCTTCGCTCTCTTTCAACATCTGCTTATGGAAATAATAAGCAAAGCAGAGAGCCATCACAGAGGCTGCAGGAACCAGCCAGAAAAGTAAACTGTCCATAGACTTAAGTAATTAGTAAAAGATTATGAGGCTAAAAATATTGATTATCAACGAGTTTTCCAAATAACAGCCCGCTTTTCTATAAACAAAAATAACTCCCCACGAAACAAACCTGTCTCAGAAGGGAGTTATCCTATATCAGAATTCGGACTTTAATCCTCTATCCGCACGGCTGTTCCGCAAGCGGTAACCATCAGCATGCTTCCGCTGCCGCCCACTGTTTCGTAATCCAGATCGACACCAATCACCGCATTGGCACCCAGCTGACGGGCATTGTCCTGCATCTCGCGGAGTGCTATCTCTTTGGCTTCGCGAAGCACTTCTTCATAAGAGCCGGAACGACCGCCAACGATGTCGCGTACACCAGCCAGGAAGTCGCGTACCAGGTTAGCACCGATAATGGTTTCACCGGAAACGATGCCGTAATATTCGACGATTCGTTTGCCTTCAATCAAGGGAGTAGTTGTTACTAACATAGTTTTCTTGTTTAAAATTATCTTTATTAGACGCAAGCAAGGTAGAGAAGGTTGCAGTAACTTACCTGTTTCGCTATCCGAACATCTTGCTAACGCGTTCAATGCCGCTCACCAATACATCGATTTCTTCTTTTGTATTATATAAACCAAAGGAAGCGCGAACGGTTCCTTCGATACCGAGGTGTTGCATGAGTGGCTGGGCACAGTGATGTCCGGTGCGAACGGCAATACCCAGGCGATCGAGTAAAGTACCCAGGTCGAGGTGGTGGATATCGCCTACCAGGAAGGAAATCACACTGCTTTTGTGTGCGGCTTCCCCGAAGATACGCATGCCGGGTATCTCTTTCAACCGCTGCATGGCGTAGACGGTGAGTTCGTGCTCGTGCCGGGCAATGTTCTCCATACCGATGGTCGATACGTAGTCCAGTGCCTTGGCCAGTCCGGTGGTACCGATGTAATCGGGCGTTCCGGCTTCGAACTTGAAGGGAAGTTCCTGGAAAACGGTTTTATCGAACGAAACGGTCTGGATCATCTCCCCTCCTCCCTGGTACGGTGGCAGGCGGTCGAGCCACTCTTCCTTGCCGTAGAGTACGCCTACACCGGTAGGTCCGTATACTTTGTGCCCGGAGAAGGCATAGAAATCGGCATCGAGGTCTTGCACATCGACTTGTGTGTGCGGTACGGCCTGTGCACCGTCTATCAGCACGGGTACGCCGTGGGCATGAGCTTCGGCAATCATCTTTTTAACCGGGTTCACCGTGCCGAGCACGTTGGACACGTGCGTCACGCTGACGATCTTAGTCTTATCCGAGAAGAGTTTGCGGTATTCGTCCAATAGTAGTTCGCCGCGGTCGTTCATCGGGATTACCTTGATAGCGATGCCTTTGCGGGCGGCCAGTATCTGCCAGGGGACGATGTTGCTGTGGTGCTCCATGACGGACACAATCACCTCATCGCCTTCCTGGATAAACTCCTCGCCGAAGCTGGAAACGATGAGGTTGATGGCTTCGGTGGTGCCGCGGGTGAAGATCACTTCGTTGGTGCTGCGGGCATTGATGAAGCGACGCACCGTTTCGCGGGAAGCTTCGTGCAGCTCCGTGGCTTGTTGGGAGAGGTAATGCACACCGCGATGCACATTAGCGTTGACCGAATAGTATTCCTCCACCAACGAGTCGACCACGATGCGGGGTTTCTGCGTCGTGGCACCGTTGTCGAAGTACACCAGCGGTTTGCCATACACTTCGCGGGAGAGAATGGGGAAATCGGCCCTTATCTTTTGTATGTCCATACTAACTTTAGCATAACACCCAGTGACGGATGTAAATTATTTGCAAATAGCACAGCCCTCGCATTTGCTCAGTTCGCCGCGGAAGCGTTTCTCTACCAACAGGTGCAGACGGTCTTTCAATGCGTCGAGCCGGATGGTATCGATTACTTCGTTCACGAAGGCGAACATCAGCATCAACCGGGCTTCTTTCTCAGGGATACCGCGCGAGCGCATATAGAACAGGGCGGTTTCATCGAGCTGGCCGATGGTGGCTCCGTGCGAACACTTCACATCGTCGGCATAGATCTCCAATTGCGGCTGGGTGTACATACGGGCGTCACGGGTGGCACACAGGTTGCGGTTAGTTTGCTGCGAGCTGGTGCGTTGCGCGTCGGGACGAACCATCACCAAACCAGCAAAAGCTCCGGTAGCCTGGTCGTCGAGCACATATTTATAGAGTTCATTGCTGGTACAATCGGGCACGGTATGGTCTATCATCGTATGATTGTCCACATGCTGGTTCTTATCTGCAATCGCCATGCCGCAGAGGCTGATATGAGCTCCCCGCCCGGCAAGCGTCACCTCCGTGGTATTCCGGGTAATGCCGTTGAAAAGGGTCATATTGTTCAATAGCACGTTGCTGTCGGCTTCCTGTTTCACGTACATGTTGTTGATACGAACGGTACTGTTGTGGTTCTCTTCCAGTTCGTACAAGTCGAGGCTGGCATTGGCTCCGGCGAACACTTCGACAACCTGGGTAGCCAGGAAGTTGACACTGTCCATGGTATGGTCGCAGATAAGCAACCGGGCCTGTGCTCCTTCTTCGAGTACGATGAGCAGGCGACGGTTCACCATGAAATCGACATCGGCGCGAAGGATGTTTACCAGCTGGATAGGCTTTTCCACCACCACGTTCCTGGGAACATAGAAGAAGACGCCATCCTGCACCAGTGCGGTATTCAGTGCCGCCACTCCATTCTTGGAGGTATCGGCCAACTTACCGTAGTATTTCTTCACCAGCTCCGGTTGCTGTTCGGCTACCTCTTTCAGGCTACCGAAGATCACTCCCTCCGGCAATGCACTCTTGGGCAACGCCTGGTTATAGAAAGCATCGTTCACCAGGAAGTAGAGCGAAGTACTCATGTTGGGCACGTCGCACTTGAACACCTCGTACGGATTGACGGGAATGGGCAACCGGTTCAGATTCAGACCGAAGTCAGGTTCGAAGAACTTGCTGACATCGGTATATTTGTATTCCTCCTGCTTGCGGGTAGGGAAACCAATCCGCTCAAAGTCGGCAAAAGCAGTAGCACGGGGTACATTGAGCACCTGAGTACTGTGCCGGCAGATCATGGGTTCCGCTTGCGCAAAGAGGTCTATGTATTGTTGTTCTGCACCCATACGTTATTCTCCTAACTCCTTCTTGATCCAATCGTATCCCTTTTCTTCGAGTTCCAAAGCCAATTCCGGTCCGGCCGACTTCACGATGCGTCCTTTATAGAGTACGTGTACCTTGTCCGGCCTGATATAGTCGAGCAGACGCTGATAATGCGTGATGACTATGGTGCTCTTCGCCGGGTCTTTCAGTTTGTTTACACCTTCGGCCACGATGCGCAGGGCGTCAATATCCAGTCCGGAGTCCGTCTCGTCCAGGATGCTGAGCTTAGGCTCCAGCATAGCCATCTGGAATATCTCGTTGCGTTTCTTCTCCCCACCCGAGAACCCTTCGTTCACCGAACGGCTGGCCAACTTGTTGTCCATTTCCACCACTTCCCGCTTCTCGCGCATCAGCTTCAGGAACTCACTGGCGGTAAGAGCAGGTAGTTCGCGATATTTGCGTTGCTCGTTCACCGCCGCCCGCATAAAGTTCACCATACTCACGCCCGGAATCTCCACGGGGTACTGGAAGCTCAGGAAGATACCTTCGTGGCTACGGTCTTCGGGAGAGAGTTCCAACAAGTCATTTCCTTCGAACTTCACACTGCCCTTGGTTACTTCGAAAGCCGGATTGCCCACCAGCACCGACGAAAGTGTACTTTTGCCCGAACCGTTCGGTCCCATGATGGCATGCACTTCGCCCGCCTTCACGGACAGGTTGATTCCTTTCAATATCTCTTTGCCATTGATGCTGGCATGCAAATCTTTTATCTCTAACATATCTATGGTTATTTCCTGTTACTATCCTACGCTGCCCTCCAGAGAGATGCTCAGCAGTTTCTGTGCCTCCACGGCAAATTCCATCGGCAACTTGTTCAGCACCTCCTTGGCATATCCGTTGACTATCAGTCCCACGGCATCTTCGGTAGATATACCGCGCTGGTTGCAATAGAATATCTGGTCTTCGCTGATCTTGCTGGTGGTGGCTTCGTGCTCCACGATGGCCGTTTCGTTGTGCACATCCATGTATGGGAAGGTGTGGGCACCGCACTTATCGCCCAAGAGCAATGAGTCGCACTGGCTATAGTTGCGCGCGTTGTCGGCTTTCTCGGCTACACGTACCAATCCGCGGTAAGAGTTCTCGCTCTTTCCGGCCGAGATACCTTTGCTCACAATGGTGCTGCGGGTATTCTTGCCCAAGTGTATCATCTTCGTGCCGGTATCGGCTTGCTGGTAGTGGTTGGTCACGGCTACCGAGTAGAACTCGGCCGTCGAGTTATCACCGGTGAGGATGCACGACGGATATTTCCAGGTGATGGCCGAGCCGGTTTCCACCTGCGTCCAGGAAAGTTTGCTGCTCTCCCCTTTCAGATTGCCGCGCTTGGTTACGAAGTTGTACACACCGCCTTTGCCTTCGGCATCGCCCGGGTACCAGTTCTGTACGGTGGAGTATTTCACTTCGGCACGATCGTGCACGATGATCTCTACAATGGCAGCGTGCAACTGGTTCTCGTCGCGCATCGGAGCCGTACATCCTTCGAGGTACGACACGTATGCGTCGTCGTCGGCTATAATCAGCGTCCGTTCGAACTGACCGGTGTTGGCCGCATTGATACGGAAGTAGGTGGAAAGCTCCATGGGGCAGCGTACGCCTTTGGGAACATACACGAACGAGCCGTCGGAGAACACCGCCGAGTTGAGCGACGCAAAGAAGTTGTCACGGTAGCCCACTACAGAGCCCATGTACTTCTTCACCAAGTCCGGATGTTCCCGTACTGCTTCGCTGAACGAGCAGAAGATGATTCCCTTCTCCATCAGCGTTTCCTTGAAAGTGGTCTTCACTGATACCGAGTCCATCACAGCGTCCACAGCCATGCCGCTCAACGCCATCTGTTCCTCCAACGGGATACCGAGTTTATTGAATGTCTTGATCAGCTCGGGATCTACTTCGTCCATACTCTTCGGCCCTTCTTTTTTCTTGCGCGGGTCGGCATAGTATGAAATAGCCTGATAATCGATCTCGGGAATGCGCAGATGCGCCCAGGTAGGCATCTCCATCGTCAGCCAATGGCGATAGGCCTTCAACCGGAATTCGAGCAACCACTCCGGTTCCTCTTTCTTGGCAGAGATCAGCCGGATCACATCCTCATTAAGTCCTACGGGGATAATGTCGGTATCGACGTCGGTGGTAAATCCGTATTTGTATTTCTCTTGGGTGAACTCCTTGACGTATTTATTGGGTTCTTCTTGTTGCATCATCGTTGTTTGATATTAACTGTTTAGTGACATCTTTGGCTACCGGGAAGAAGATTCCTGCAAACCTTTCCATGGGATAATAGAACAAAGATTCCTTCTTTTTTGTTTCGCTGATCAGCGAGTTGTGCCCGTCGAAATATTCGATGAGGCAGATGGCCAGGCTGATGAGAAACAGGTATTTCAAAGCACCGAACCCGGCTCCCAACCAGCGATCGAGCCAGCGGAGCGAGACGGCTTCCAGGGTGCGTGTCAGGATAGAGCCCACGAATGTGAACAGCAGTGGCACGGCTACCCAAATCATGATAAAGGCCAGTATCTGGGCCACGGTCATCGAGTCGGTCACCGTGGGACAAAGCTTCTCGGCCAGGGAGGCATACAGCATCTTGGCAGCTATCAAGCCGGCTATCAGTCCCAGCAAGGATGCCAACTGGCGGATAAATCCCTTCATAAAGCCCAATACGACACCGATTCCCACCAGCATCAGTATAAAGAAATCCATTCCTGTCATCGTCGAAAAGTTTTTATATGTCAATGTGCCAATACGTCAATTCTCCGGAACGATGTAAACATCTATCTGAAATTGTCATACTGGCACATCTAATCGGAGTGCCTTAACCGGCACACCGTATTATAACGTTTGTTTTACTTCCACTTCCTGGTAAGATTCGATAAAGTCGCCCACCTTGATATCGTGGTAGTTGACCAGGCTTATACCGCACTCGTAGTTGGTAGCCACCTCTTTCACATCGTCCTTGAAACGTTTCAGTGCATTGATTTCGCCGGTAAAGATGACGATACCGTCGCGGATCAGACGAGCCTTGTCGCTACGTTTCACCTTACCTTCCTTCACCATGGCACCGGCAACGGTACCCACCTTGGTGATGTTGAACACTTCACGCACTTCGATGGTAGACGTCACTTCTTCCTTCACCACCGGCGCCAACATACCTTCCATAGCGGCCTTCACCTCTTCGATAGCGGCGTAGATCACCGAGTACATGCGTACATCGACACCTTCCGACTCGGCGTACTTGCGCGCCGAAGCCGACGGACGTACCTGGAATCCGATGATGATGGCGTTCGAAGCAGCAGCCAGCGTAACGTCCGATTCCGAGATCTGTCCCACAGCTTTGTGGATGACGTTCACCTGGATACGTTCGGTGGACAGCTTGATTAACGAGTCGCTCAATGCTTCGATAGAACCGTCCACGTCGCCCTTTACTATGACGTTCAACTCCTGGAAGTCTCCCAAAGCGATACGGCGACCTACCTCGTCCAGTGTCAGCAACTTCTGGGTACGGAGTCCCTGTTCGCGTTGCAACTGTTCACGCTTGGTAGCGATTTCGCGTGCCTCCTGGTCTGTACTGAATACGTGGAACGTATCACCTGCCTGCGGAGCACCGTTCAGACCGAGGATCAGTACCGGTTCGGACGGTCCGGCCTGCTTGATGCGTTGGTTACGTTCATTGAACATCGCCTTCACACGTCCGTAGTTGGTTCCCGCCAACACGATATCGCCCGTTTTCAGGGTACCGTTAGATACCAGCATGGTAGCTACATATCCGCGTCCCTTATCCAGGGTAGACTCAATGATAGAACCTGTGGCATTACGGTTCGGATTGGCTTTCAGATCCAGCATTTCTGCTTCGAGCAGTACCTTCTCCATCAATTCCTTCACGCCGTCACCTTTCTTGGCAGAGATATCTTGCGACTGGTATTTGCCTCCCCAGTCTTCGACCAGGAAGTTCATTTGAGCCAGTGTTTCCTTAATTTTTTCCGGATTTGCCGTCGGTTTATCCACCTTATTAATTGCGAAGACGATGGGGACACCTGCCGCCATGGCGTGGTTGATAGCCTCCTTCGTCTGCGGCATCACGTTGTCGTCCGCCGCTACGATGATGATGGCGATGTCCGTTGCCTTGGCTCCACGGGCACGCATAGCGGTAAACGCCTCGTGACCCGGAGTATCGAGGAATGTGATCTTGCGACCATCTTCCAGTGATACGTGGTAAGCACCGATGTGCTGGGTGATACCTCCTGCCTCACCGGCAATAACATTCGCCTTACGGATATAGTCGAGCAACGAAGTCTTACCGTGGTCAACGTGCCCCATCACCGTTACGATCGGGGCGCGCGGCTTCAGATCTTCCTCGGCATCCTCCTCTTCCACGATGGCCTGTGACACGTCGGCACTCACATACTCCGTAGTGAATCCGAACTCTTCCGCCACCAGGTTGATGGTTTCGGCATCCAGACGTTGGTTGATGGACACCATCATACCGATGCTCATGCACGTAGCGATAACCTGGTTCACCGACACGTCCATCATGCTTGCCAACTCATTGGCAGTCACGAACTCGGTCAGCTTGATAACCATGCTGTCGGCCATTTCGCGGTCTTCCATCTCCTGCATTCGGTTGGAAGCCATGCCGCGTTTTTCTTTACGGTATTTGGAGGCCTTTGTCTTACCCTTGTTGGTCAGGCGAGCCAGGGTTTCTTTCACCTGCTTGGCTACATCTTCCTCGCTAACCTCTTGTTTTACAATAGGTTTCTTGAAGCGATCGCCTCCCCTATTGTTATTATTATTGTTGTTATTCGGACGTCTGCCGTTTGCATTGTCCTGCGGACGGGCACCACCACCTTGCGGGCGATTACCACCCCCCTGCTGTGCATTGCCGGTTTTGGGACGAGCACCGCCGCCTGCCGGAGCGGAGTAGTTGGCACCTACATTGGCGATATCTACCTTCTCCTTATTAATACGGTTGCGTTTTTTCTTCGCATTTGCTTCATCGATGGCATCTTTCGGCTTCACTATCTTATTGTCGTCCTTACGAATTTCCTTGATGATGGCTTCCTTCATCAGTTTCTTTTGATCCTGACGTTGTTTGTCCTTCTCTTCACGTTCCTTCCGTTTTTCCTCTTTCGATTTTTTCTTGGGACGTGTCGACTGGTTCAGTGCATTCAGGTCGATATGCCCGACGACATTCAACTGCACCGGTGCATTCTCAGTCTGCCGGATTTTGAATACACTATCCTCATCCGAAGCCTCATCGTCGGCTACGGGTTCACTCACCACTATCGGTTCTGCTATTTCCTCCATCACCACGGGTTTCGATTCTTCCTTTTTTGCTTCCATTACCGGCTTTTCTTCGGCCACCGGGATAGCCACCTTCTCAGGCTCGGGCTGGGCAACAGGTTGCGGAGCTTCTACGACAAGTTTCTGCACCACGGGTTCCTCTTTCTTTTCTTCCACTACAGGAGCCGGTTGTTGTGGCTGCGGTTGCGGACGCTGTTCGGCTGCCGGTTTTTCCGGTCTCCGGTTCAGGCTGTCCAGGTCTATTTTGCCGACAGGTTTAAACTTCGGGCGCACATCATCGGGAATCACCGTTTTGATTTCTTCCGATTTCGGCTTCTCGGTCTTCTGATAACCTTCGATAGCCACAGATACCTTGTTGCGATCCTTGTTCTGGCGTTCCTGGATGAAACGTTCCGATTCCAGGCGCAGATTCTTATCCGTGCTGAATTCTTTCACAAGTATGGCATACTGTTCTTCGGAAATTTTTGTATTAGGGTTCGCCTCTATCGTGTGTCCCTTCTTTTGCAGAAACTCAACAACCGTCGAAATCCCTACATTCAAGTCTCTTGTAACTTTGTTTAACCTTATCGTCATATTTCAAATTAAATGAATAATGGAGTGAAAGAAAGATGAATCTATTTACTCATAATCCTCGAACTCCGATTTCAAAATACGTATTACCTCGTCCACGGTTTCTTCCTCGAGGTCCGTCTTTTCAATCAACATCTCGCGCGGAGCATTCAGCACAGCCTTCGCCGTATCTACTCCGATGGCTTTGATGGCGTCGATTACCCAACCGTCGATTTCATCGCGGAATTCGTCCAGGTAGATATCTTCATCCTGCAAAGCCTCATCCAATTCACGGAACACATCAATCGTGTACTCAGTCAACATACTGGCCAGTTTGATATTCAAACCGCCTTTACCGATAGCCAGCGACACCTCGTCCGGTTTGAGGAACACCTCTGCCTTGTGTTCTTCCTCGTTCAAGCGGATGGAAGACACCTTGGCCGGGCTCAAAGCGCGCTGAATAAATAAGGAGATATTCGATGTATAGTTGATCACATCGATGTTCTCATTGCGAAGCTCGCGTACGATGCCGTGAATACGGCTTCCCTTCACACCTACACAGGCACCTACGGGATCGATACGGTCATCATACGATTCGACCGCAATCTTGGCACGTTCGCCGGGGATGCGGGCAATCTTACGGATAGTGATAAGTCCGTCGTTAATCTCAGGTACTTCCATCTCGAACAAGCGTTGCAGGAAGACGGGCGAGGTACGCGACAGGATAATCTTCGGATTGTTGTTCTTGTTATCCACACGTGCCACAACGGCACGGGCTGTTTCGCCTTTGCGGTAGAAGTCAGACGGAATCTGTTCGGTCTTCGGAAGCAACAGTTCGTTGCCTTCGTCGTCGAGCAGGAGCATCTCTTTTTTCCATATCTGGTATACTTCCGCATTGATGATAGAGCCTACCTTATCAATATATTTGTTGTAAATACTGTCTTTCTCCAGCTCAAGAATTTTTGAAGCCAGTGTCTGGCGAAGGTTCAGAATGGCACGACGTCCGAACTTGGCGAAAATAACCTCGTCGGTCACCTCTTCTCCTTCTTCGTACGAAGCATCGATCTTCTGTGCTTCCGTCAGTGAAATCTGCATATTCGGATTCGTCAGGTCCTCGTCGGCTACCACCTCACGGTTCCGCCATATTTCGAAGTCTCCCTTATCCGGGTTCACGATCACGTCATAGTTCTCGTCTGTGCCAAACATCTTAGCAATAACACTCCGGAACGACTCTTCGAGCACGCTTACCATCGTGGTTCTATCGATATTCTTCAGCTCTTTAAATTCCGAAAATGTATCAATCAAACTGATTGTTTCCTCTTTCTTGGCCATAATTATTTAAAACTTATTAAGTATTTCGTATATTTCACATCCTCATAAGCGAAAGTTTCTTCCACTTCTACCAGCTTGGGACGTTTGTCGCCTTCGGCTTTCACCTTCTTCTGCACGGCTGCCACAAACTTGTCCTCGTCGGCACTTTCCAGCACACCGGCCAACTTGCGCCCGTCTTTCGTGAGTATTTCCACATCGCAGCCGATGTGGTTATAATATTGCTGCAGCACCTTGAATGGCTGCCCGATACCGGCAGAGCCGACTTCCAATTCATAGTCTTCCGTTTCCCGGTCCAATTTCGATTCGATGTGGCGACTCAACTCCACGCAATCTTCAATCCATACTCCTTCCGCATGGTCTATTTCGACCACGATCCTGTTGTCAGGGCTAATAACTACTTCTACCAGGAAGTAGTCTTTACCTTCCAACCATTCCTCTACAATTTGACAAACAATTTTCTTTTCTATCATTGATACTTTGTAATAAGAACAAAAAAAGGAGCTTAATCGCCCCTCACCTCTTCATCCCATTTCGGGCACAAAGATATAAATAATATGTTCAACAACAAAATCTTAGAGAGAAAAAATTATATTCCGCGTGTTCACCACAGAGGATACAGAGATCAGAGGATACAAGAATTATAATCAAAGAGATGTACCCCGGAATGATACGCTGTGTACCTTTTAAAGAAACACTGTGTATCTTTAAAAGAAACACGTTGTACCTTTTAAAGATACAAACTGTTTCAAATGGCGATAAAACACTTTGTTTCAGACAGGGTTGAAACACGCTGCTTAAATAACAGGAGCGGCCCTTGACTAAATAGCCAAGAGCCGCTCACATACAATCTAATTCCTAACTACTACTATTTATTCGGGGTATCCCATTTCTTGGTATCCGGGCAGTTGATGTTCAGTACCTGGTTGCCGGTCTGGATGCGGAAGTCGCCCTTTTCCAGGATCCACTTGCCGTCATAACCTACGTAAGCCAGGTCGCTGCCTTTCAGCTTCAGGGTCACGGTCTTGGTTTCGCCGGGTTGCAGCTCTACCTTTTCGAAGGCACGCAGGCGACGGTTGTCCGGGGTGAGGGTAGCTATCAGGTCGCTGGCGAAGAGGAGTACGCTTTCTTTGCCCACACGGTTGCCGGTATTCTTCACGTCGACGGTGAACACGAGTTCGTCCGCAGCGGTGAAGCTGGGTTTATTCACTTTCAGGTTGCTGTACGCGAAGCTGGTGTAGCTCTGTCCGTAACCGAAAGCCCACTGTACGGACACTACGGCATTGTAGTCGTAGGCACCGGCCATGGTCTCGGTGCTCTCGCACGGCTTGTAGTCATACGTCACCAGGGAGTTGATTTCCTTTGGATAGGAATAAGGTAGCTTGCCGCTGAAGTTGGCATCGCCGGCTACGAGATTCGCCAGGGCGTCGCCACCGTAGTTGCCCGGGAGCATGATGTTGATCACGGCTTTGGACAGCGGTTCGATGTCGCGCAGGATGCGGGGGCGACCTTCGTTCAGCACCAGGATGATGGGCTTTCCGGTGGCAGCCAGGGCTTTCACCAGATTCATCTGGTTGACGGAGAGATTCAGGTCGGTAAGGTTGCCCGGCGTTTCGCAGTACGAGTTTTCACCGATGCAAGCCACGATGTAGTCCACACCGGCAGCGGCAGCCACGGCTTTTTCTATCTCCGGAGTATTTTCTTGCCAGTAGGCACCCGGTTCTTTGTAAGTTACACCGGCTTCGTACACCACATTGTCGGTACCAAATTTGTTCTGGAACGCTTTGAGGATGGTGTTGTAAGCGGCAGTGTACTGTGCCACCTTGTCGCCCTGCCAGGAGTACGACCATCCGCCGTTCAGCGTACGCATAGAGTTGGCATTCGGTCCGGTGAGGAGGAGTTTCTTGCCGGCAGCCAGCGGGAGTATTTGGTCTACGTTCTTCAACAGCACCATCGACTCTTCGGCCGAAGTCAGTGCAGCGGCAGCAAACTTACCGCAAGCAAAGTCGGGATAGTCGGCCACCTTCCAGTTGGGTTTGTCGAACAAACCCAGGCGGTATTTCAGACGGAGCACGCGGCGCACAGCATCGTCAATGCGTTCCATAGACACTTCGCCTTCGTTCACCAATTCTTTCAGGTAGGTGCAGAAGCTCCATTCGTACGGCACCATCGACATGTCGATACCGGCGTTGATGGCCATCTTGATGGCTTCTTTCTTCGAAGCGGCTACCTTGTCGCGCGTGTACAGATTATTAATGTCCGCCCAGTCGGTGACGATCAGGCCGTCCCAGTTGAGGTCTTCTTTCAGCCATTGCGTGAGGAGCTCGTAGTTGGCATGAAACGGGAGTCCGTTGTTCATGGCCGAGTTCACCATCACCGAGAGTGCTCCGGCACGGATGCTTTCGAGGAAAGGTGCGAAATGTTTCTCGCGCATATCTTGCAAGGTGATGGACGACGGGGTACGGTCTTTGCCCGATACCGGAACGCCGTAGCCCATGTAGTGCTTCATACAAGCAGCAATGGAGTTCTTGCCGATGTGGTTGGGGTCGGTGCCCTGGAAGCCGATGACCGACTCGCGGCCCATCTCAGCGTTCACGTAGGCATCTTCGCCGTAGTTCTCCCACTGGCGCGGCCAGCGCGGATCACGACCGAGATCGACCACCGGTGCGAATGTCCAGGGGATGTTTCCGGCTTTGGTTTCGTAGGCAGAGATTTCCGATCCCTGGCGCACCAGCGCACGGTTGAAGGTGGCTGCCATGTTGATACCTTGCGGGAAGAAGGTGGCACCGGCGGTATAGGTAGCCCCGTGAATCTGGTCGACGCCATATATACAAGGTATACCGATCTCCTTCATGGACTTCTCCTGCAGACGGGTGATAAGTTGCGTCCATACGTCGTTGGACACAGCCGCACCGTACGGTACGTTCAGGATAGAACCGATTTTGTATTTGGAGATGATGGAGTCCAGGTTGGCCTCGTTGAACTCGAAACCGTTCTTGCCATCGCTTCCCGGTTTGATAAGCAGGTCGATGGCGAGCTGTGTCATCTGCCCGATCTTCTCGTCGAGCGTCATCTTCTTGAGTGTTTTCTCAATGTTCTTTTCGATCTTCGGATCGGCCGGGATGACCGGGGCGACCGGTTTCTGCGCCGAAGCCGACAGCAGGGTAACTGCCAATGCAGCGAATACTAAAATTCTTTTGTTCATGATATACATTTATGATAAAGGGTTAAAAGAGTAATCTCTGAATGAAAGACGATTCGGCAGGTGTGTTCCTTAAGAGTTCGCCCGGAATGTCAATGCACAAAAGTAGTGAATTTTAACCATATCCCATCTCCCCGGAATGTTTCAAAATATGGTTTCCTAACAAAATGGGACGCTTTCATTTACATTTTATACCAAAAGTAGTATCTTTGAGCTCAACAACTAAAAACTTTCCATCATGACACACCGTCTGAATACGAACAAGCAATTTATGCTGGGCAACGGCCTCCTGGCTTTTGCCGTGATTATCGTCGTAGTAATCTTCGTTTATATGAGCATGCGGCAGCAACAAAAGAATGATGCCGAACGACACTTCCCGGAAACGTACTCCATCAGCCTGACGAAAGGTTTCGCGGGCGATTCGGTTTCTGTCTTTGTCAATGATAGTTTGATCGTGAATAAGATGATCAGCGAGGAACCGTTCACCTTCGAGGTGGGTCGCTTTGCGGAGGAGAGTGCACTGATGATTGTGGACAATGCCACGGAGCATGTATCGTTATTCGAACTAAGCGCGAAAGGAGGCACGTACCGGTTTGAAAGAGATGCCGATGGAGTGAAACAACTGGCACAATGATTTTATTTCACCACAGAGTCACACAGAGTTCCACGGAGTTTTTTAGTACTTGGTGAGAAAAGTAAAAAACTCTGTGGAACTCTGTGTGACTCTGTGGTGAAACATTTTATATTTCCGTGTGGTATTTCTTTAGCTCTTCGCGTAGCTGAATGGCCTTTCCTCCCGTAGCCTCATCGAGCAACGCCCAGAAGCGGTCGCTATGATTCATCTCCCGGGTATGGCAAAGCTCATGCAGCAGCACATAATCAATAAGGTGTGAAGGTAGCAACATCATATAATAAGAAAGGTTGATATTCTTTTGGGCGGAGCAACTCCCCCACCGTCCCTGACTGGAATTGATCTTCACACTGCGGTAAGTGAACTTGTATTGCTCTGCCAGCATGTACAGACGAGGCGGCAGAATGACCTTGGCATTGCGACGCAAGGCTTCCTCTACTACTTTGTGCAGCCAGGCTTGCAAGCTATCGTCGGCAAAATCGGCATCGGGTGGACAGACTATCTTCATGTTTCCCAACTCGGAATGAGACAGAAACTTATCGCGAGCACCCGTTACCAATGACAGCTTGAAGTAATCGGCATCGATGCGGTAGTCCAGGTTAATCAGCGGACGGGGTAACTTCTCCCGCGACTCGGCCAGACGGTCGCGCAATTTCTCGATAGCCCGCTCCACCTCGGCCAGCGACGTGCGCGGCGGGACGGACACATAGATGGCATCGCTCTTGGAACGGAAAACCAGGCGGCGGGCACGCGGATTGACGCGTATCACCAGTCGCCCAAGCTGTTTATCATCGATAATTTGATCCACTTCTCACTTTTTTCTGCAAAATTAGAAGAAATAGATAGAATCTTGCAACTTTCCCGCAACTCTTCACGTCTAACCTGTAAATACTTAAAAACAATAGGGATATGAAAACAAATATCAAAATCATTTTAGTACTCCTTCTGGGCTTCGTACTGGGTACCACCAAGGTATTGGCCGGCAACGACGAGGGGGAACAGTTCATCACTCGCAACTTCAAGGTAACGGCATTCGACCAGGTAGAGCTGAGCACCGTAGCCGAAGTCATCTACACGCAGACCACCGACGGATCCTCGACTTTGCAGGTGTACGGACGGGAAGCCCTTATCGAACAACTCCAAGTGGACCTGAAAGATGGCCTGCTGAGACTGGACACCGGACGGCAGACGAAATGGGAAAACAATAAGCTCAAGATAACCCTCTCCAGCCCGTCACTGAAAAGCATCTCCACCAGTGGTGTAGGCGATATCCTGATAGATAAAGGCTTGAAGACTACTACCCTGAAGCTGAGCAGCGAGGGAGTAGGCAACATCAAGGTTCGTTCACTGACGTGCGACGAGGTAAACGTTCACTCCCAGGGAGTAGGCAATGTGGAGCTGACAGGCACCGCCGGAAAGGCAAGCCTCCGCTCTGAGGGTGTAGGCAATATCGACGCCGTCAACCTGAAAGCTACCCGTGTAGAAGCATCGTCACAGGGAGTAGGCAACATCACCTGCCACGCTACCGAGGCCCTGAAAGCATCGGTGGAAGGAATGGGTAGTATCAAGTACAAAGGCAATCCTTCGGAGAAGAAAATCACCAAAGACGGATTCGGCACAGTCAAATCATACTAATTAAAACATACGAAAACTCTTAAAGAAATTGATTATGAAACAGATTTTATTGTCAACAATGATCATTGCTACATTGCTGTTTAGCTTCAACGCCTGTGCACAGAACAGGGTAACAGCCAGCAAAAATTACACCACTAAAGAGGTGAAAGTAAACTCGTTCAACTCCATTCGGATACAAGGAAGCCAGGATGTGGTATTCACCCAGGCATCGAACAGACATGTCGAGATCTATGCTTCGGATAATGTAATCGACCTGATGGATGTTTACGCAGAAGACGGCACATTGGTGGTAAAGTTCAAGAAGGGCGTTTCTATCATGAACTCCGGCAAGATAGAAGTGCGGGTAAGCAACCCGACGTTGGCGAATGTCAGCATACAAGGATCGGGCGACTTTAAGTTGACCAACGGTATCAAAGGAGAACAGAGTATGGATTTCAACATCCAGGGTTCGGGCGATATCCAGGGATCGGACATTTCTTGCGGCCAATTCGGTCTCTCCATCCAAGGATCGGGCGACATTGCACTGGGCAAAATAGACGCCAAGCAAGTACGTGTACAGATTCAGGGGTCGGGCGATGTGACACTGAGTAAGATAGAAGCTGAACAAGTAGATGCACAGATCCATGGATCGGGCGATGTGGCACTCAGCGGCAAATGCAACGAAGCCAACTTCTCTATCGCCGGTTCGGGCGATATCAGTGCCGAGAACCTGAAGTCCGAAAGAACAACGGCTTCTACCAACGGCTCGGGCGACCTGAGATGCCATGCCAACCAATACCTGAAAGCCCATGTCAACGGAAGCGGAAGCATCGGTTACAGAGGAAATCCGTCGCAAACCGATTTCTCCAAAAAGGGAGTACACAAGCTGTAATCGGCTACCAACTATACCAAACAATAAAAGGCTACTGCATCACGCGGTAGCCTTTTTATTTAGTTAGTTTTTTGAAAAGTTGAGAGAATTGAAACTTCACAGCCTCGTTTATTCTTCTGTTTTAATAAGCACACTAACTATATTTATTTTAAAGCAAATGAAAATTTCTTGTTTATGAACCTTGTTTCATGGCCGTGGCCAACTTCTGGATGAATGTAGCATTCATATTTCCGGTAAAGTTTACCACCATGAAATGGTTCTTGTTGTGTACCAGCATCACCAGTTCGATGATCGATTTGTTTCTCTTTCGTACCAGGATGCGGCAATTCTCCGAAATTCCTTCGTACGAGAGGAAAGGTTCAAACCGTTTCGAATTCTTCTCCACAATCTTCACCGCATCGTCGTAATACTGTTGCCCCTTTTTATCGGCGGTCAGCATCTGCATGCTTTTCAGGTTGGAGAGGATGTCGAGCACCTCTTCGTTCCGTTCGCCTTCGCTGTTCAGAATCTCCGCCATCATCCGTGGACTGATAGTGACACAAGTGAGATTGGAGTCTTCCTTGTGATCGTTCATGAAGCGGGAAGCGAAATCCTGTGCCATCATTGACACTGCGAATCCTGCCATCCAGCAGAGTAAAAGAACACGTTTCATCATTCAGCTATTCTCTGACCTGCACGTGTGCCACACTATCGGCTTCGAGCTGGTCCTGCGATTTGTTTATTCCTTCGGACAAGATCATGAGCGCGGAAGACACCTGCTTGTAGGCCACCTCCGGATCATCATACGTATCCTTATAGCTTTCATAATTGTAATCGAGTGCGTCGTTGCCGAAGACAGTACGCTGGGCTACATTACCCAGGGAGAGCATCACGGCCACCACAGCGGCTGCTTTGAGCAGCGGCATGAAGCGGTGACGCAGCGTCAGGCGACGGGCTTTGACTACCGGTGTTTCCACCTGTGCCAGTATGCGAGCGTCAAAGTCGGCTCCCAATCCTTCTTCCTGCTGAACCTGCTGATATACGAACAGGCTCTTGTAAGGAAGCAAGTGCGCAGGTACTTCTTCGCTGGCGAAGAAGTGGCGGAGTTGCGCTTCTTCCTCGAGGGAAGTTTCGCACTGCCAGTAACGCTCTAAAAGTTGTTCTACATACTTACAATCCATACTCGTCGATTTCTGTATACTGTTGTTTCACTTTCTGCCTGGCGCGGAACAGGTTTACTTTGACTTGCTCTTCGGTCAGGTGCAGAATGTCGGCAATCTCTTTGTAACTTTTCCCTTCGATATCCCGCAGTTGCATGATGGTGCGCTGTTTCTCGGGAAGCTCGTTAATCAGCCGGTGGATGATGCGCAGTTGCTCGCGTTCCGCCAGTTGGTCGTAGGGCGTAGATGACTCAGCTTCTTCCTCCATCTCCGGGGTCAGTTCCACGGTCTGGGTGTCCATTCGTCGGCTACGGTCTATGGCCAGGTTCCTGGCAACAACTAAGCAGTAAGCTTCAATCGATTCGTAGCGGGACCACTCTTCCCGTTTGTTCCAAACCCGTATCATGGTGTCCTGAACTACATCTTCGGCTTCGGCGCGGTCCATCGTAATGCGGAACGCCAACCGGAAGAGTTTGTCTTTCAGCGGCAGAATGTCGTTTCGGAAGCTGATTTCTTGCATCTCTAAATAAATGACGGATGGGGAAACCGAAAGTTACAGGCTGTCGGCACTTTTTTTCAATTATTTTTTAATCACCGTTCCGCCTTCGCCGTTAATGGCTGTGGCTAAGGTGATTACCACTTGAGAGACTCCGGCATTAATGGCATCGAAAGAGTTTTCCAGTTTGGGGATCATACCGCCCTGGATGACGCCTTCGGCTACGTATTGCTCGAATTGGGCACGGTCGATGGTGGAGATTACGCTGTCGTCGTCGTTCTCGTCGCGCAGCACGCCTTTCTTCTCGAAGCAGAAGATGAGGGTGACGTCGAAGTGACGGGCCAACGCTTTAGCAGTTTCGCCGGCGATGGTGTCGGCATTGGTGTTCAGCAGATGGCCTTGTCCGTCATGTGTGAGAGGGGCCATGACGGGGACTACTCCTTTGTGAATCAGGTCGGCCAGGAGTTCGGAGTTCACTTGCTCCACGTCGCCCACGAAGCCGTAGTCCACATCCTTCACGGGACGTTTCACGGAGCGGATCACATCCATGTCAGCACCGGTCAGGCCCATGGCATTCACGCCACAGGCTTGCAACCCGGCTACGATGTTCTTGTTCACCAACCCGCCGTACACCATGGTGACTACCTTCAGCGTCTCGGCATCGGTGATGCGCCGTCCGTTCACCATCTGGCTTTCGATGCCCAGCTGTGCCGCTATCTTCGTTGCCGAGCGGCCGCCGCCGTGCACCAATACCTTATGCCCGGAGATGGACGAGAAGTCGTTCAATAAACGACCGAGGGTGGCATCCTCTTCTACGATTTTGCCACCCACTTTGATTACAGTCAGTTTTTCTTTCATCTGTTCTATCTTATTCCAAATAGGTATATCCGTAGAGTCCTGAACGATAGTTGGACAAGAATTCTTTTCCTTCCTCGACCGATATTTTGCCTTCTTTCACCGACTTGGTCACCCAGATTTCAAGGGTGCGAACCAGCTTCTTGGGGTTGTACTGCACGTAGTCCAGCACTTCAGCCACCGTTTCACCGTCAATGATCTGGTCGATGGTATAGCCTTTCTCGTGTACCGATACATGTACCGCGTTGGTATCGCCGAAGAGGTTGTGCATATCGCCCAGGATCTCCTGATACGCCCCCACGAGGAACACCCCTAAATAGTAAGGTTCTTTTCCTTTGAGGCTGTGCACCGGCATGTAGTGCGACACGTTGCGGGTGGAGATGAAGTTGGCAATCTTTCCGTCCGAGTCGCAGGTGATATCCTGCAACGTAGCCTGGCGATCGGGACGTTCGTCGAGCCGCTGTATGGGCAGGATGGGGAATATCTGGTCGATGGCCCAGGAGTCCGGGAGCGACTGGAACAGGGAGAAGTTGCAGAAGTATTTATCGGCCAGCAACTTCGACAGTCCGCGGAACTCGTCCGGGGCATGTTTCAGCCCACCGGCAATCTGGTTGATCTCCCGGGTGATGGACCAGTAGAGGCGTTCTATCTGCGCGCGGGTCTTCAGGTCCACGATGCCGTGGCTGAAGAGATCGAGTGCTTCCTCGCGTATCTGTTGGGCGTCATGCCAAGCCTCCATCATCTTGTTTTGATTCAGCTTATCCCATATATTATAGAGTTCGCGTACCAACTCGTGCGCATCTTCGTTCAACTCCTCTTCATCGTCCCACTGAGGCAGCGTAGCTGTTTCCAACACTTCGAAGATAAGCACGGAGTGGTGGGCGGTCAGCGCGCGTCCGCTTTCAGTGATGATATTGGGATGCGGGATGCCGTTCTTATCGCTGGCATCGACCAGGGTGGAGATGGAGTCGTTGACATACTCCTGGATGGAGTAGTTCACGCTGCTCTCGCTGCTCGATGAGCGGGTACCATCGTAATCCACGCCGAGTCCGCCACCGATGTCGACGAATTCCGGCTTGAAGCCCATGGCATGCAACTGCACGTAGAACTGTGAAGCTTCGCGCAAGGCCGTCTTGATGCGGCGTATCTTAGTCACCTGGCTGCCGATGTGGAAATGGATCAGCTTGAGACAGTCCTTCAGGTCCTTCCTTTCGAGGTAGTCGAGTGCTTCGAGCAGCTCGCTGGAGGTGAGTCCGAATTTACTGGCGTCGCCGCCCGACTCTTCCCATTTGCCACTGCCCGAACTTGCTAATTTAATGCGAATACCGATATTAGGCATCACATTCAGTTGCTTCGCCATCTTGGCGATTAGTTTTAGCTCGTTCATCTTCTCGACAACGAGAAATATACGTTTTCCCATCTTCTGTGCCAACAGTGCCAGTTCGATGTAACTTTCGTCCTTGTAACCGTTGCAAATGATGAGCGAGTCAGAGTCTGTATTGATGGCAATCACGGCATGCAACTCGGGTTTCGAGCCGGCTTCGAGTCCGAGGTTGAACTTCTTACCATGACTGATAATCTCTTCCACCACCGGGCGCATCTGGTTCACCTTAATGGGGTAGATGATGAAATTCTGGGCCTTGTATCCATACTCTTCGGCGGCCTGCTTGAAGCAGTACGACGTTTTCTCGATACGATTGTCCAGAATATCCGGAAAACGAACCAGGACAGGGGTTGCCACATCGCGTAGTTGCAATTCGTCGACCAGCTCTTTCAGGTCCACGGCCACTCCGTTTTTACGGGGGGTAACTACCACATGCCCTTTTTCACTAATACCAAAGTACGAGGTACCCCAACCATTGATGTTGTACAGTTCCTCAGAATCTTCAATACGCCATTTTCTCATTTTACAAATTCTGTTGTGTTTTAGTAAATAAAATAGAGGGCAAAAGTACGTATAAATCTATAGTTTACAATCAGAAAGGTAGTTTTTTTAAGAATTAATGCGAATCAAAGAGAGAGCAATGTTTTCAGGCGTACGATGGATTGATCGATTTGCCAGCGGTTTTCCAGCTCATCGCCGTTGAAAATAAGTTGCGCCCGATGGTAGAAAGATGCCCGCTTTTCGAGGGCGGAAATGATGAAGGCCCGGAGTTCTTCGTCGCTCTTGCCTTGTAGGATGGGACGTTGCTGTTTGGCTACGCGAAGGCGACGGAAAAGCACATCGGGATGCACGTCGAGGAAGACGGTTTGTCCGCTGCGGTTCATAAATTCCATATTGTCGAAGAAGCAAGGAGCTCCACCGCCGGTGGAGATGACCACATTCTCGAATTCGGCCACTTCATGCAGCATAGAACGCTCCAGCTCGCGAAATCCGGTCTCGCCACGCTCTGCGAATAGCTCGCCTACCGATTTATGATGTCGCTCTTCGATGTACCAATCGAGGTCTACGAAGGAGAGTTGGAGCTGACGGGCCAATGCTTTGCCCAGGGTGGTTTTTCCGGCTCCCATGTAGCCGGTGAGAAATATCCGTATCATCTTTATCCATGCTATTTGCGGGCAAAGGTAATGATTCCGGAGAATATAGCAGAGCCGCGGATGGGTAAATCTTACTTGATTTCCACATCCGCGGCTCTCTTATTCACACATTCACTGATTTTACTTGAATATCTTGATGCGCTCAGACAACGGCTGAAATGTTTTTTCGCCGGGTTCGTTCGTAGGCAGTCCGAACGGCATTTGGGATATGAGGCTCCAGCTTTCGGGCAATCCCCAGGTGCGGCGCACTTCTTCATCAATCAACGGATTGTAGTGTTGCAGCGAAGCACCCAGTCCGGCATCTTCCAGCATAGTCCATACGGACAACTGATGCATGGCCGATGTCTGCAAAGACCAACCGGGGAAATTATCCTTGAAAGCAGCAAACTGTTCCTGAAGACCTTTCACTACGGTCTGGTCTTCGAAGAATAACACCGTGCCGTAACCGCAGGCAAAGCAGCCGTCGATCTTGGCTTCGGTATTCGGGAACGCAGCGGGCGGTACTATCTTCCGGAGCGTTTCTTTGACTATACTCCATAACTTCTTGTGGTTCTCGCCCAGCAACAATACCACACGGGTGCTCTGCGAATTGAAAGCGGAAGGCACGTGGGTAACCGCAAAGTTTATTTTTTTCTCTATCTCCTCGTCGGAAACAGGCGATTGGTTCGTTATTGAATAATACGTTCTACGGTGCTTCAGGGCTTCGCCAAAAGATCTCTCCATAATGTTCTCCTTTCTTTATTTGTTTGTATTTCTTTTGTTAATGAAACAAACGTGCAGGCAGAGTTGTTCGGTCGAAAAGATTTATTTGTACCTTTACGCCCGCATTTCTATTTTTCAATTATGGCCAAACAGAAATTTTATGTGGTATGGGACGGGGTGACGCCGGGCGTTTACACGTCGTGGACCGACTGCCAACTCCAGATCAAGGGATACGAACAGGCGAAGTACAAGTCGTTCGACTCCCGGGAGGAGGCCGAACGGGCATTCGCTTCCTCGCCGTATGCGTACATCGGTAAGAAAGCTGCGGCCGCAAAGGCAGCGACGAAGCCTGCTCCGGGCACGCTTCCGGCGGCAGTGGTGGAGAACAGCCTGGCCGTGGACGCAGCTTGCAGCGGCAATCCCGGGCCGATGGAGTACCGCGGCGTGCACGTACTGAGCCGGCAGGAAGTGTTCCGCTTCGGGCCGATGAAGGGCACGAACAACATCGGGGAGTTCCTGGCGTTGGTACACGGACTGGCACTCTTGAAGCAGAAGGGTTTCGACATGCCGGTGTACAGTGACAGCGTGAACGCCATCAGCTGGGTGAAGCAAAAGAAGTGCAAAACGAAGCTCCCCCGCACACCGGAGACGGAGTATCTGTTCCAACTCATCGAACGTGCCGAGAAGTGGCTGCGCGAGAATACCTACTCTACCCGCATCCTGAAGTGGGAAACCAAAGAATGGGGCGAGATTCCGGCGGACTTCGGGCGGAAATAGAATCGTCGCATCCGGGCAAACATCGGATTGTCAGCAAAAGTATGATTTAGCATTTTGACTGGGCAATCTGCACTTAAATTGACGAAGCCCCAGAATGATTTGTTTGGCCCCTTCACTTCTTCCAACCTCTTGAAAACCTTTGCCCATCGGGGTTTTACTATGCATACCCCCTCCTTCACCCGCTATTCACGGTCTTCACGGTGTAGCGGCAGGCTATTTTAGTACTTGCAGCAGGCTATATTTGTTAAAGCAACAAGCAATAAATGATTTATACTCAAGCATTTTGCTGTTCCACTACTGTGGAACGGCCGTTTCACTACTGTGGAATAGCCGTTCCACAGTAGTGGAACAGCAAAATGCCTTAAGCAAAGTCGATTATAGCCTTACTGTATAACTAATATGGCCTCCCGGAAGAATCTTTTTTGCCTGCCGCTACACCGTGAAGAGCGTGAAGAGCGGGTGAAGGAGGGGGTATGCATAGTAAAACCCCGATGGGCAAAGGGTTTCAGGGGTACTGGAAGATGTGAAGGCCTAAAATAAATCACCATGTATAGTTGCCCAAACCAAATGCAAGTTGCCGGGTGTTAAAGATGCAACAAACAGGAATACGCACCTTAAATATCTTTCAAAAATTGCCGTATTAAAAGCCTTTTCCTATCTTTGCGCAAGTTCCTGAAAGTTATTGCGTTAATGAAGGGAACCGTTTTTTGTTATAAAGAGCGTTTAATATTACTTGCTTTAGAAAATCGCCAATTTTCAAACCGAACAAGTGATACAACAGAACGCTCACGCCTGGTGTTTATACTCCCCTGAAAAGGTTATGTATACTCTAGGGCGTGGGACTGTTGTTATTTGTTCGGTGGGTGTTTGGCGATACCTCTAAAGCAAATAAGAAAAAGGCAGTTCCCACGCTTTCTAGCTTTTAGTTTGCAACGGGAGCCGGATATAGATTTATATAACATGTCTATGGGTGATCAAACACAACAAGGAAATGAATCGTTGCAAGTTATTCTCGACAACGTTATGGCTAAAGTATATGTCTGCGACGCGGACACATACGAGATTCTCTACGCCAACAAGCTGCTGAAAGAAAGACACGGAAGCAACGACCTCGAAGGCCGGAAATGCTGGCAAGTGCTTTCTCCTTTCGATGGGCCCTGTCCGTACTGCAAAATCCCGGAGATGCTTCAGAAGCCTTTCGGACAACCTCTCCTGCGGGAACATTACAATCCTCTTCACCACACCTGGTTCAAGACGAGCAGCGTATTGGCGGAATGGCCCGGCCAACGACGGGCGCACATCGTCACGCTCTCCGACATCTCCGACCTGAAACAAAAGGAAAACCGGCTGCAATCTTTCATGGCCAACATGAGCCACGAAATACGCACCCCGATGAACGCCATCGTGGGCTTCCTCGACCTGCTCAATACCGAAGGGTACCAACTGGACCAGGACACCCGGAAAGAATTCATGGGACTCATCACGGACAATGCCAACCAGCTATTACGACTCATCGGCACCCTGCTCGACATCTCCAAACTGGACATCGGGCAGCTAAAGCTCAACCTCTCGCGGAGCGATCTGAGCATACTGATGAACAGCATACACAAATCATTTGCCGCTTCGCAGATGCTCAATGGCAAGCCGGTGAACTTCCTCCTGGAGGAACCGGAACGGGGAAAGCCCGCCGTCTTCCTGTTGGACTACACCCGTCTGCGGCAAATTCTGGACAACCTGATAGGCAATGCCCTCAAGTTTACCGACAGCGGATATGTAAAATATGGATACGACATAGAGCCCGAAGGGCTACGATTCTATGTGGAAGACACAGGCATCGGCATCGCAGAAGAGAAGTTGAACGGGCTCGGCAAAGCGTTCCATCAACTGCACAGTCCGGAACTGGCCTCCAAGTACGGAGGCACAGGCATCGGGGTTGCTATTTCGAAAAGTTTAATAGAACTGATGGGCGGAAGGCTCGAAGTAGCCTCGCAATTAGGAGAAGGAACAACCTTTAGCTTTACTATCCCCTACCAGGAGTAATGTTTCAAGACGCGGGCCACACACACATTGTCACATGCCTACCCATCTCATTCAGGCCTTATCCCAGGCTCTGCATGTCATTCAGCCGCTTGTAATAGCCATCGAGTGCCAGCAGGTCTTCATGCTTGCCCCGTTCCACAATCTCGCCTTCGTACATCACACAGATTTCGTCGGCATTCTTGATGGTGGACAGACGGTGAGCAATGGCAATGGTGGTCCGCGTCTTCATCAGGTGCTCCAACGCTTCCTGCACCAGCCGTTCGGATTCGGTATCGAGGGCCGAAGTAGCCTCATCGAGAATAAGGATGGGCGGGTTCTTCAGGATGGCCCGGGCGATGCTGATGCGCTGACGCTGTCCGCCGGAGAGCTTGCTGCCGCGGTCGCCGATGTTGGTGTCGTAGCCCTGCTCTTTTTCCATGATGAACTCGTGCGCATTGGCTATCTTGGCCGCGGCAACTACATCGTCCATCGTGGCATTGTCTACCCCGAAAGCTATATTATTAAAGAAGGTATCGTTGAAGAGGATGGCTTCCTGATTCACATTACCTATCATACTGCGGAGGTCGGAGATGCGTACGTCCTTGATGCTCACACCGTCTATCAGGATATCGCCGCCCTGCACATCGTGGTAGCGCGGTAGCAAATCGACCAGCGTAGACTTACCCGAGCCGGATTGCCCCACCAGGGCAACGGTCTTTCCTTTCTCCACCGTCAGGTTGATGCCTTTCAGCACCTCGCGGGTATCATAGCTGAAGGTGATGTTCTTGAATTCTATCTGCTCCTGGAGTCCTTTCAGCGGCACCGGGTGTTCGGCTTCCTTGATTTTGTTCTCGGCCTTGAGCAACTTATCCACACGTTCCATAGAAGCCAGTCCCTTGGGAATGTTGTACCCGGCTTTGGAGAACTCCTTCAACGGATTGATGATGCTGTACATGATGGTCATGTAGAAGAGGAAGATGGGCGCACTGATGGAAGTTTTATCCGACAGGATAAGCGACCCGCCGAACCACAGCACGATAACGATCAGGATGGTACCCAGGAATTCGCTCATGGGATGCGCCAACGCCTGGCGGGTGGCTACCCGGCTTGTGGCATCCCGGTAATCATTGCTGCACTTCGTAAAGCGATTGATCATCTTATCCTCGGCAATGAAGGCTTTGATGATGCGCAGTCCGCCCAGCGTTTCTTCCAGTTGTGACATCGTGTCGCTCCACTTCTCCTGCGCTTCGAGGGACTTGCGTTTCAGTTTCTTGCCCACCGTTCCCATGATCCAGCCCATGCCCGGCAACACCAGGATGGCGAAGAGCGTCAACTGCCAACTGGTAATGATCATTGCTCCGAAGTAGAAGGCTATCAGGATGGGATTCTTTATCAGCATATCCAGCGAACTGGTGATGGAGTTCTCCACTTCGGACACGTCACCACTCATACGGGCAATGATATCTCCCTTTCGTTCTTCGGTGAAGAAGCCCAGCGGCAGGCGCATCACCTTGGAGTATACCTGTACGCGGATGTCGCGCACCACGCCGGTACGCAGCGGAATCATCACAGCCGTCGAGGCAAAGTAGCAGAAGGTCTTGACGAGCGTCATCACTGCCAGGAATATTCCGAGGAAAAGCAACGTAAGCGAAGGTCCGTATGCACCGATCAGCTGCTCCACGTAATAGTAGAAATTGTTGACTACTACTTTATCCAGTCCAGCACTGCCCCACTCCATGAACGTATGCGTCTCGGTAGTCATTTTGAACAGAATCTGCAGGATGGGTATCAGCAGGGTAAATGAAAAGATATTGAATACTGCCGAAAGCATATTCAGCAGCACAGACCATACTAAGTATCTCTTGTAAGGCATCAGGAAACGCCTCACGACTTGAAAAAATTCCTTCATCGCGTGTTGTTAAGTAATTACTGCCGCAAAGATAGGCAAATTATGGTACAATTCAATAATGAAGAATCTTTCGCATATGATTGAGCTTAGAAAATAGACTCTTAGAATCTGTAGTATACAAAACCTTCATATGAGTCAACGTAAACCAGAACAAAGGGAAATTTCTGCCTTTTGTTTCTCTCTTTATTTGTGCTTTGAGTAGTTTCTCATAGAAATCACGATGCTTCAACTCCGGGAAGCGGAGAATCGCCTTGGTTAAGCTACTAAGCATTCCTGAGCGAGGTACTTTTACAACGGCAGTGGCACTCTCTCTGTGAATCCGATGCTTCACCAAGACTTCGTCACAGCAAGTGATTTTACCCAAATGGGTAGCAGTGATAGCATACCACCAATCGTAATAACAACCTTGAGGAATAGGATCTAACTTCTGAGTGAACTCCTTCCTGAACAAGAGATTATGCCCGGACGCAACATTGAAATACAAGAATACCCTGGGGTCATTCCCATCGTAACCTTTATGGGGATGAAATGCATGTTTCTTTCTTTTTATTGGCTTGCCTTCACAGAAAGCTTTCGAATTGCAATAAATCAAGAGGTTATCTCCTATCTGGCTGACTTGTCGTTCTAACTTATTTACTTCCCAAATATCGTCCTGATCAGAAATAGCAATAAACTCGCCATTGCATAGACTGATGCACCGTTCGAAGTTCTTATCCCACCCTAGATTGTGAGGGTTAGTATGTACTTTGAAAAAAGGATATTTCTTCTCATAGTCCTTTAGAATGTCTACTGTCCCATCGGAAGAGCAGTCGTCTACCGCTATGATTTCAACATTCGGATAAGTCTGGTGAACCAGACTTTGAAGCTGTTCAACAAGATACTTTTCTCCATTATAGGTACATAAAGCAATCGACACCAAGGGTGTATTTTTGGTTTCTACCATATTAATCAATATATTAGTTATTGCTCACCACCATACGGTCTTCATTCATCCGCGCCATGTATTGCTGGATAATAGCTTTCAGCTTCTGCTCCATTACTGCCTGTTCGGGGACTTGGCCTAGCAGGTTGTTCTTTAGGAGCCTGTCGTTTACATAATCGTACACAGCGGTAGCCTTCTGCCCATCGAATTGTAACATATAATTGCCTTGCAGGTATTGGTACGTATCATTAAGTTGGTTCACAGCGAATGTTTCTTCAAGAGGTGTGGTTAGCAGGTCGCATCCGAAGGTGACATACGGTTTGTCATACCCCAGGTAACTCAGCACGGTAGGCATGATATCAATCTGTTGCGAGATGCCTTCCCGGTGTCCTTTCAGATCACCATTCGGGGTATAGAATATAACAGGTACGGCAAAGAAGCCACAGTCCGCCTTATATTCAGGATAATTTGACTGGTTGGTATGGTCGGCCGTAAGTACGAACAGCGTATTTTCAAACCAGGGTTGCTTGGAAGCTTTCTCGAAGAAGCGCCGTAATGCATGGTCTGAATAACGGACGCACTTGGTGATGGGCATCGGGCCTTCCGGGAATTGTTCCGTGTAGCGTTCCGGAATCCGGAAAGGATGATGGGAGGATGCCGTAAAGATACCTGTAGCAAAGGGCTGCTGGAAGGTAGACATCTTGTCGGCAAAGAATTGCAGGAACTCTTCGTCCCAGATGGCCCAGCTACCGTCAAAATCCGCATCATTGTTGTACTCCTCCCGTCCGAAATAGTCGGTATATCCGGCGGTCCGGGCGTATGCCTGGAACCCCATCGAGCCATCCTGTGCACCGTGGAAGAAGGCTGTATAATACCCATTTTTCTTCAGCTCCCCGCCGATGCTGGACAATTTGTTCAGCGAAGCCGGCGTCAGGAAGAACGGTTCGACAAACCGGGGGATACCCGACAACACAGAGGGCAAGCCGTCAATGCTGGCACGCCCGTTGGCAAACGAGTGCTCGAACACCAGGCTCTGGGTGATCAGCGAGTCCAAGAACGGGGTATACCCCTGGTACGTTCCTCCGTCGAGGTCCTTATTCAGGGAACCGATGTATTCCTTCCCGAAGCTTTCGAGGACAAACACCACTACATTCTTCCGGTTCGGCGTAGCTCCTTCCACCGGTTGATGAACCGGGGTATAAACTTGTGCCAACGACGCTTCGTCCGGGAAATAGTGAGGAGTTACAAAGACTTTCTTCCCGAAGGTGCGGTATATAGAGAAAGGAGTATTCAGCACAATGGCCGTTTCTATCGGGCGATCCACATATTGATTGGCATTACTGATGGTGATGGGACGCACGGCTCCGGTTACTCCACCCCGCATACCAAACACGCAGAGAGGAATGCAAGCTACCAACACCAGGACACGTGCCGCATAATACGTTCCCAATCCGGAACGGACAGGCACCTGCGGACGGCGGTACAACTTATACAGGCCGTACCCTATAGCAACAGCTGCCAATACCAGGTACCAATGATTCAGCAATTCGAGGCCGATGATACCTGCCAGATTATCTTCATGAGAGAACTGCCCGAACACCGAAGCGGTGGTACGTCTGCCGGTGTACTGGAAGTAGACCGTATCCATCAGGTTCATAACGACACACAACATATTGGTTGCGACGAACAACCATTTCGCGCCCGTATGGAAACCCCATCTCTCTTTGAAGTGAAGCGGGAAAAGCATCAGCAGTATATATAGGATATTGGTATAGACTATGGCGGAAGTATCGAACAGAAGTCCGCCGCACCCCATCTCCCAGATACGGGAGAATGTCAGGTCGGGGAAAGAGGAATAATTGACCCAGACGAATATGATCCGGCACAAAGCAAAACAGACGTAAACCAGCAATAAATTGACCACACAAGCCCAAGGAGCGGAAAGAGCCGCTTTTATCTTTTCTTTCATGATGACTTCTATTTACACCTATATTATATATGAAGAGGCAAAATTAGATGTTTTAAGTCATTACGCCTTGAAAACCTCTTCAAACCTAATGCTTTTTAACAAAAAACTGCGGTTTCGGCCCTGTTATTCCATCAAAAGGAAAAGAAATATGGGTGCTTCCTTTATTTTAGGAAAGAAATCATTATTTTTGTCCTAAATAAAAGGAAAGGTTATGAAGGGAGAGATTATCAAATCATTAATTGCCATCAAGCAAAGTGAAATTCCATTCGATGTGATAGAGCGTGACGTGAAGTTGCCAACCGACCGCAAGAAGATTATCACCATCCCCGGTGTGCGTCGTTGCGGCAAATCCACCTTGATGGAAATAGCTATTAACAACCTGGTTCAAAACGGTGTGGCACGAGAGAGAATCCTATGGCTGGGTTTTGATGACGAACGTCTGAGAAATATGGTATCAGAAGAACTGGACGAAGTGATTACATCGTATATGGAGATGTTCCCCGATATTCCCATCAAAGAGGTGTACATGTTCTTTGATGAGATCCAGCTTATCAAGGGCTGGGAGTATTTTGTGCTACGACTCTACAAAACTTATTGCAAGAATATCTATGTGTGCGGTAGCAACGCCACAATGCTTTCTTCCGAATTAAGTTCAGTATTGAGAGGCTATCCGCTTGAATACGAGACCTACCCGCTTTCATTTAATGAGTATTGCCGCTTTAAAGGCATCCCAACAAATAGTTATCTGGAACAGGACAAGGCAAGGTTGAAAAATGCGTTTGAGGCGTACAATCAAGAGAGTGCTTTCCCGGAAATCGTACTAACGGCATCCAAGTCAGAACAACTGAAGTTACTTCATGGCTATTTTGACACCATGCTACTGAAAGACTTGGCCGAACATTACAAAATATCAAACACAAGTGTGGTAAGATACTTCGTCAAGCGTATCATGGCGAACCTGACCAAACCGACAGCCATTCATGGCATCTATAAAGATATCAAGTCACAAGGTCTGAAAGTGGGAAAGGATGATTTATATCTTTGGGCAAATTACATCTGTGATATTTTCATGTTTATTCGCATCCCCAAGTACGACCGCTCGTTGGCAAAGGAACAGAAATCGCTCGACAAATATTATTGCATAGACAATGGTTTACGAGGTGCGGTGCTTATGCCCCAAAGCAATGATTATGGTAAGAATCTGGAGAACTCCGTATTCATGCACCTAAACCGTATGAGACTTCCATCAGACAAGATCTCTTATTATCAAGGCGATGGCGAATGTGACTTCGTACTTCAACGGGGTGAGAGTGTAGCACAGCTTGTACAAGTCACTTGGAATATGACTGACGAAAGTACCCGCGAGCGGGAGGTTGCCGGTATCCTGGAAGCTTCCGTGGCAACCGGATGTGATAATCTGCTCATTGTCACAAAAGATGAAGAAGCAACGATCACACGAGGAGACAAGCAAATCGTCATCGCCCCCGCTTGGAAATGGTTGCTGCCCTACTAATAAGTATACCATACTCCGAAAAAACATACCCGCCGATTCTTACGCTGCCATCTTATTATATAACGTCGCACAAGTTTTATTTTGCGATTTAGAGGCAGCGGTTGACCGTTGCGACTCTTAAAAGCGAATATTCCCGTCCGTGATCTGTGCAATACGATCAGCCCAAATGGGTAATCCGTGTTCCGTTCTACTATTCTTTGCCATTGACTTACAGCCGAAGTGCCCACCATCGACACCTTTATGAAAGGCACCCTGTATTGTGCAAACATTGGTTTCCAGCGAAACTGGAATGGATCTGTTGTAGAGGAGTCGAGGGGAACATAGGAGCCGAACGAGAATTCATTTTTCTGAAGCCATTCCGACAGCCCTATCTCATAGAACTTTACAATATTCTTCTTATCTCCCTGCTTTCTTACCGAACCGATGAAATCTGCAAATCCTTCCGAACAGAATACATCCCGCGACAGAGCCAGAAAATAACTTTGCAGATGTGGAAGGTTAGCTCTATTGAATCCGAAATAATTTGATGTTATTCCCCAAGCCTGCTTTCCGGACGATTCCATGACACCAAACACCTTGTCCAGCGAGGTCAAAGGCCCATAGCAGCTGTCGTTGGCCAATATAAGCCATTGTGCATCGTCCAACAAACCTTCCTGCCTGGCAAACGCAAATCCTCGTTTGTAAGAACCGAAGTCGTATTCGCCGTGTTGTCCGGCTATAACGTGGGCAGCGATGCTGTTTATCTTTAATAGTTCGCCCGCTGACAAGTGGCCATCCGAAACAAAAATTATCTTATCGCATGACTCGGCTAACGCTTTGAGGTAGTACAATACGTAATCGTCGATGATTCCGTCCTGATCGTAATGGGCGAAAACTACTATCTTCATATGTTTGATTCCTTCCACATATAAATTACACATTTTCTCCGGCATCTTTTTGTTACCATTTATAATAACCAAGTTTCTTCCTCAGTTTCAGCTTCCGGATCAGATTAAGAGGTTTCGATTTAATCCGTCCTTGGTAATTCAGGATAAAGTCGTCCACTGCATCGAGCACACGGGCAGATGATTTTCCATCCGGGTTATGCTCCAACTCTTTTGTCTTCGCCTTGATCTTATCCATCAGCCAGGCCGGGCGGTCTATGGCCTGCTTCAAGGCTTCTTCGATTTCTTTGGGGGTGTCGACATTCAGCAAATCCTTACCTAATACCTGGTTCCGGAAAGTAACTACCGGCTTGTTCAGCAACATAAATTCTACGATGATGGACGAAGCGTCGCACAGCATCACATCTGCTTTCTTCAGCAGTTCAATATCAACCGGTCCTTCATGGAAAGTCACGTGAGGGTATTGCAAAGCCAGATTCCGGTAAGCCTGAATCGTATCCTGATCATTGAATTTCGGGTGAAAGGTGATCAACCAATCCCAGGGTTGCTCTTCTGCCAAGCGGGTGATTTCCTGTATCAACAAAGGAGCCGAAGTGATGCCTTTAGTGAATGTCGTGGAGTAAAGAACAACCGGCCGCGGATGCTGTTCGGGCGATTGAATGGCATCGATGAAGCTATCTACTTTGCACCAACCTGTTTCGTATACCTTGAAATAACCCAACTTATCCTCCAGCTCTTTGAAAGGGAGATAGCTGCTGGGGCCTTGTGCACAATACACATCGAACCATCCGCGGATGGTAAAATGATCGTCGCGCTTATCTGCCCGTTTATTAATAGGATACCCATGGCCTACATACACCTTCACGCCCGGAAAGAAGTCGTAGATATAATTGCCCGGAGCAAACACGGCTACCGGGTTATAGTCCATCACTTCCTGAATAGTTTCCAGACGCTTTTCATCCTCCGATAAACTAACCGGGCAGGAGGGTTCGATGTACCATGCCACCTCCTGACCCCTTCGTCTGATCTCACTTTGAAGAGGACGCAGAATAGGATATGAGTAAGAAACTGATGCAAACAAGAGGTAGCGCATGAGCATTTATTTTGAGAGACGTTGTCTATACTGTCTTTTTAGGGCGGCGGGACTTTTCACGCTGCCGCTCTTCGAATTGCAAATATCCTTCGCGGGTACGCTTCCAGCGGTTGTGTGTCCACAGCCAGTACGGAGGATCCCGTCGGATGGTCTTCTCCAACTCGCGGAAGTAAAGCTCTGTCAGCTGGAACTCGGGCAGATCCTTGGGCGCATCGCTCAAACGTACCAAGCGGCACACGTAGTACCCACGCTTCACCCGGAACACATCACCATAGAACACCACAAAGTTCACCTGGCGGGCAATGCGTTCGGAACCTGTCAGCACCGGTGTGTCCTGGTTCAGAAAGTCTGTCCAGTAGTGGATGCTGCGCCAGATAGGAACCTGGTCGGCTATGAGCCCCATGACCATGGTTTTCCCTTCGCGACGGAGTTCCACTATTTTCCGGAAAGTATCGTTCATGGCGATGCTCACTGCCTGGAACCGTCCACGCAGGTGGAGAAACAAGTCATCGAAGGTCTTATTCTCTAGCTTGTGGTAGACTTGTCCGGCCACTACACCTTCTTCAACGTGCAAGGGGAATGAGCTAATCCACTCCCAGTTGCAGTAATGCCCCAGGTACAGGCACCCGGAGCGTCCCTCCCGGAAGTAAGCGTTCATCTCTTCCATCCCCTCGAACTTCATGCGCCGACGCATCTCTTTCTCACTGATGGAAAGGAGCTTGATGGTTTCGAACAGGTAATCGCAGAAGAAGGAATAAAATTCTTTTTCTATTTGAATAATTTCGGAGAGATTTTTTTCGGGGAATGAGTTGGTAAGGTTCTTCCGGACAATCTTCCGACGGTAACGAACCAGATAATACAACGGATAATAAAGCAGATCGGAGAAGAAGTAAAGTATCCGGAACGGTAGTAGAGAGGTGGCAAACCAACAGTAGAAAATCACGTAATACAGAACAGTCCTCATACAGTTATACTTTACATTTTCAAAACAAGATGCGTTCTACTTTCTCAACAACCTGCCCGGGACGAATGCTGCGCAAACATTCATACGGTGCATCCTTGCGCCAGCAGGGTTTCTGTCCGTATACCGAACAAGGACGGCAAGGCAGGTCGAGCTGAATGGCGTTGATGGGCAGTTGCTTCCAGCCCATGAAACCGGCATACGGATGGGTGGCTCCCCAAATGGAGATAACGGGCACGTTGACCAGCGAAGCCAGGTGCATATTGGCCGAATCCATGGACAACATCACGTCCAGGTGACTGATCATATTCAGCTCAGTGCGGAGATTCAGTTTACCTATCATGGAAACCACCGAGGGGTATTTGGCTATCCAGGAGTTGAATACAGCCTGTTCTTCTTTGCCGCCGCCAAAGAGGAAGACCTTGACACGCGGATCGGCAGCAAAATGGGCCACCACTTCTTCCTGCAGTTCGATGGGGTATATCTTGCCGGCATGGCGGGCAAAGGGAGCAATTCCCACCCACTTGGTTTCCCCACGCGGACCGGTAACCGGTTCGATCTCAGAGAAATCGCCTTTACCCTCTCCGTAAATGGAAGAGAAATTGAGCAGTACGGGGAAACCAAGCTTTTCCAGCACATCGGCGTACCGACGGAAGGAGCTTTTTTGATTTTCGAGTACTTTGTCCTTGCGACGTACCAATTTATGTTTCCCTTTCCGTCCTTTGTCGATAGCAGCCACCCGGACTCCCGTCAGCCGGAGCAACCAGCAGAGGTAGCGGGAGCGGATTACGCCGTGCATGTCGGCTACGTAGTCGAAACGCATAACCTTCAACTCGCGGAACAACCCGGTCAGCCCCATCACATCTTTGTGTTTTCCTGCTAAGTCGGCCCCGTAGAAACTCACGTTCTCCGGCAAGCCCTGGAAGAGCGGTTGGCACATCGGGCGACTCAACACGGTGATCTCGTCCTGCGGATATTGCAGGGCCAGCGAATGCAGTACCGGTACCATCATGGCCACATCGCCCAGGGCCGAGAAACGAATCACAAGAATGCGCGCCATCTTTCCTTATTTCTTGGCATAAAGAACCGGGTTCAACGCCGGGTCGTTATACATCTTCATCTGTTTGTACACCTTCATGTATTTGCGGCCCGCTTCGATATCGGCCAGCAACTGGTCGATAGCCGAAGAAAGGTCCTTCTTCTGCTCCAGCAAAATATTCAATTTGGCTTGGCACTGATCATGATGCTCTTTGGTGGTATCCGTTCGATCCACTTCCTGCTGCATGTGATAAATTTTCAAGGCCAGGATAGACAGGCGATCTACCGCCCAGGCAGGGCTTTCCGTATTGATAGTGGCATCCGGCAACGCCTGTATATCTTTGTATTTGTCAAAGAAATAGCTATCGATCAGTTCCACCAGGTCCGTACGGTCCTGATTGGATTTATCAATCCGTCTTTTCAGCACAAGTGCCCCGACCGGGTCTATGTGCGGATCGCGGATGATATCCTCGAAATGCCACTGCACTGCATCAATCCAGTTTTTCAGGTACAAGTAATACTCGATCGACTTCATCTCGTAAGGATTGTTCATCGAAGCATCGACACTATCCGTTACGTGGTAAGCGGCTGTCGATTTCTCAAAGATTTCGTTGCAAAGTGTACTAAAAGTCATTTCTATCTGCCTATTAAATATTTGTATATAAGGCAAAGCTATGCAATATTTCTCATTCGAGCAACCGTTTCTTCTTTTTTAATTAATTACCTTTGCTCCGAGAAAGGAGAAATGTATATGAAAATTATCATAGACGACAAGATTCCGTACATCCGGGAAGCCGTCGGAAAACTGGGAGCAGAAGCTGTTTACCTGCCCGGCAAAGCGTTTACACCGGAAGTGGTACGCGATGCCGACGCACTGATTGTCCGCACCCGTACTTACTGCAACCGTTCTCTACTTGAGGGCAGCCGGGTAAAGTTTATTGCTACGGCTACCATCGGGTTCGACCATATCGACACTGACTATTGCCGGGAAGCCGGTATCACCTGGACCAACGCACCCGGGTGCAACTCCGGTTCGGTGGCTCAATACATACAATCCTGCCTGCTCCTGCTGGAAGCCACCCGGGGGAAAGCCCTCGACCAACTGTGCATCGGCATTGTCGGCGTGGGCCATGTGGGTAGTAAAGTGGAAACGATTGCCCGGAAGCTGGGCATGCGGGTGTTGCTGAACGACCTCCCCCGTGCCAAGCAGGAAGGACAGGAAAAGTTCGTTTCGCTGGAGCAGGTAGCGACCGAATGCGATGTGATTACCTTTCACGTACCTCTATATAGAGAAGGAGAATATAAAACGTTCCACCTGGCCGACCGGGAGTTTTTCGGTTTGCTCCGGCGGAAACCCGTCCTCATCAACACATCGCGCGGAGAGGTAGTCGACACGCAAGCCATACTGGAAGCACTGGAAAGCGGAGTTCTCTCCGAAGCCATCATTGACGTATGGGAACAGGAGCCGGACATCGACCTCGACTTGCTGCAGAAAGCAATGATTGCCACCCCGCACATTGCCGGTTATTCGGCCGATGGGAAAGCGAACGCTACCCGGATGTCGCTCGAAGCTTTGTGCCGCTTCTTTCACCTCGATGCCGATTTCAAGATCACGCCTCCCGCGCCGGAAGCGTCGGCTGTTCGTGCTGCCAACCGAAAGGAAGCTTTATTGAAAATGTATGATCCACGCACCGACAGCCAGTTGCTCAAGGCACAGCCCAAGCTCTTTGAGCAATACCGGGGCGACTATCCGTTGCGGCGGGAAGAAACTGCCTACTCCATTGTGTGCAGGAAGCCATAGAGGATATCAAAATGTCAGCGTTGACAATATGACAAACGAAAGGGGCCTACAATCGCTTCTTTAACAGCAAACCACATCGAAGGCGAAAGAAACGAGCTACAGGCCGTTTTCAATTTCCAATCTGACAGCACATGCCATATCATAAGGCCTCTTTGACTCATCTTCTGTTTATAACAATATCATTTTTACACTATTCAATAGATATTTCTGTTATTTTAATCTTTTCAACACCACCTGAAAAAAGAAGAAAACACTGTAAATAGAAGTTAAATCCCGAAGGTTTAAAACACTCAAGTCGAGGTGTCAAATCCTTCGGGTCGTTGCTCTACGATTATCGGATCTTCCCTCTACGAGCAACGGCTCCTCCCTCTACGAGCAACACCCCCTTTGCTCGTAGAGCAAAACTGAATATTTAAACACAAAAACAGATTCAAAACGAGCCAAATTGTATTTTCATACCGCATATTTATTCCTAAAAAACCTTAGATGAGTGCGAAATGAGAAAGTACGAGTCACTAATTTGGCGAATTTCCAGCATTCCAGATAGCAAAATCCGAATTTTACATACATTTAGTCATGCAAGATTCGCACATCGAAAATTCCTCCGGCTGTATTCTCCCTCCGGGCCTGAAACTTCACAGTAATGTATTCCTTGCCTGCCAACATCACATCCGGGATAGGAGTAACATGCGTGTACAAACCATTTGGAACACTTTCATTGGGTTTTGTATGATCGATGGTTTCCAACAGCTGCCCGTCGATCAAAACATCGAAAACACGTGCACCGGCATCGCTACTGATAAATACCATGTACAGCGATTGCTTCTCATGGGGCAGTACTTTCATTTGATACATGAAGTAACCACCTTTGCGGGCATCTCTCCATGCGCCTCCGGAGAAAGAGTTCACAACCTCCATCCGATGTTCTTTTTCAGATGCCGGATTGTTAATGATGACCCTATCTACCGTATTCTTCTCCGTTTTCATATTCTCTTCACCGTCCTTCAGGTCTGCCGCATACACCTTCTCGTAATCGGAAAAACTGTGATAATAAGGAAAATAAATGGAATAACGAGAAAAATGGATGCGGTTGAAAGGAATCAGCTGAGCTGAAACACCTGCCGGAGACTGGTAAGTAAACGACAAATGCTCGCCCGGATTCCGGGTGATGGCTGCGGTAATGACCTCCGGTTCGCCGATCAATGCGGGGGTTTTGTACAGAGGCAGCTCCACATTGCCGACTGTTGTTCTTGCCTGGCGGAAAGCTTCTTTCTCCAATCCGGCATTATCAATGGGTGCAGCCAAAACGATGGGGCCATATTTCACGGCGGCAAACTTATTGCTGTTGACCAACTTCTCGATGGTAATTTTAGCCGGAAAAGCCACACGAACTTTATCCCCATCCTTCCAAGTGCGTTGTATCGAAGCATAACCACCTTTCTGCGAATCCAGAACGACGGATTTTCCATTAATCTGCACGGAAAGGCTCGTCGCCGTAGTCCAGTGAGGATGACGAATCTTCAGTCCGAAACGCTTGCTTTTATCGGTGGAAACGGTAAATTCCACAAAATCTTCGTCCGGGAAACGGGTTTGTTGGGTGATGACCACTCCTTTTTCTTTCCAGGTTACCTGCGAAGGGATAAAGAGATTGACATACAGGTTGGCATCGTCATGCGCATAAATCATCCGGCCGAACTTGGCAGGGCTTTCCATACCTGTACCGGTGCAGCACCAGAAAGAATCGTACTCTGTGCCGTAAATGCGGTAATGACCGGGCCGCATGGAAGTATAGTAGGTACACATACCTTCTTCGGGATCATAATTGGCCAGAATATGGTTGAAGAGCACCTTTTCATAATAATCTATTTTCTCCGGTTCGGCATAGTCACGGTACAACGCTTCTGTGAGCCGGAGCATGTTCACCGAGTTGCATGATTCCGGTCCGCCATCGAGAGTCACCCGTTTCTCGAACTCGCTGGGCGGAAAGAAATGTTCGCCCGTACTGTTTCCTCCCATCACCCAGGTATGTTTATCCACTACTGTCTGCCAGAAGAAACGGGTGGCATCAGTGTATTTCTTCTCGCCGGTATAGTCATAAACAGCTTCGAAACCGGTGAACTTTGGTATTTGTGTATTGGCATGCCAGCCGTTGAGAATGTCCTTTCCTTGCGACATGGGTACCCACATATCTTCATCATTCAGGCGCAAAGCCCAGTTCAGATACTTTTTATCACCTGTCAGCGAATATACTTGTATGTACGATTCATTGATGGAGCCGTGCTCGCAGACCAGCAGTTTCTGCATGTCTTCATGCGAGAGTTTGTCTATCACCTGGTTGCCGAACCAGTCGGCCATTTTCACCAGTATATCTCTGGCTTGGGGAAGGTGGCATTCAGTATATACCCCATACAGCCCCAGCATGATCTTATTCATAATATACACAGGCTCCCAGGTGCTGTTGATCAATGGGTTGGTGGTAGTGAATTTCCCGTCGACCACATCCTGAAAGACGTGCCGCCCATTGATGGTAGCCAACAAATAGCCGTCGCCCTGTGCCTGCTGGCATTCGTCCAGCTCCCGGAGGGTATATTTCAGACGACTGATAAGGGTAGTATCGCCTGTAGAGGCATACATCATGGACATAGAAGAGAGATAGAAACCCATGATGTGTCCGGCCAACGGACCGCAGCCGAATACATCTTCCGATTCCCAGAAAGGATAAGGTTGGGCCTTGGGAGTGAGTCCTGCCTCCCTCCGGAACCACGACGCCAAACGGTCGGGTTCCAGAGAAAGCAGGTATGCACGGTCCAGGTCCATAATGTGTTTGAACTCGCTGTCATGAAGACGAACATCAGCAAGCCCGAAGAGTGAGATCTTCGGCTGATGCACCAACTGCGTTTTCCCTTTCTTTTGAGAAGAAAAGAGTGAGCACGAAACTGTTAGCAGACAGATGATAACAACTACTTTCCGCATAATGTATGATTTTATTCAGCCCGTTGTATCCGGCATCCCCAGACGCCACCGGCTATATTACCGGGAACAGCCTGTATCTTGATGGTCACCTTCTTCTTGCCTTTCAACAGTTCGGCAGGAATGGGATAATTGCGTTCAATCATTTCCGTAAAGGTCTCGGTGCGCAACTTCTGTTCACCAATCTTCACACCATCGGCCAGAATCTCAAAGAAACGGTTGCCACCGTCCTGGCTGTAATAAGTCAGGACCAGTTCCAACGGTTCGTTCGGTACCACGTCCATGTCATAAGAGAACCAGCCGCCGTCCGCAGCATCGCGCCAGCCATTGGCCGAACCACCGAAGTTGGTCTTACTACCCTGCAGGTTGTGTGCTTTTTCTGATTCTGCATTGGCCACAATTACGGCATCTACTATGCGGAAGGCCTGCATGTACTTACTTTTGATGGCTTCCGGATTATCCGGCAACCATACGGACATTTCTCCGTTACCTCGGTGTGAACGCAAAGGATAAGGAATCAGGGTAATATCCCCTTCGACCGACTGGATCGATTTTGTGTCCATATCCATCGTATAAATCATGGATTTCCCTTTCAACACATTGCTTCCGCCGAGCAGTTCAGGTTTGTATTCCACCGCAAAAGCCGTATTGGGAGCAATGGTACGGTTACTCACAAAATCACCGTTGTCCACGAACTCAGCACAGTACACTAGCGGCCCGTATTCTACTGACAAGCGGTCCTTATCAGCCTCTACAGCACTATTCGCCTTGACAGTACGTGCCTGCATGGGGAACGAAATGGTCAGCTTATCGCCTTCCTTCCAGTCGTTCTTAATGGCGGCATAGCCTTTTTCTTCTTTGTATTTATAAGGTCTTCCATTCAGGTTGATCACCGTTTTCTGGTCGGAAGTCTCGGTGAAAGCATATAAATCGGAAGGTACCACTTCATTCTGCGCCCATCCCGGTATTCTGATCTTCAGTGTAAAGTTTCCAGCATCCTTCGGATTCACCGTCAAAGCAATATCTCCCTTCCAGGGATACTCAGTGGTTTGCTCTATATGTACATTCCCTTGATGGAAAGGCACATCGGCCGAACTTTGGGCAAACAGATTGACATAGACAGCCTGCTTGTCCGTGGCATACATATAGCCGGGAATCGACGGGATGAAACGCGATAAGTTGGACGGGCAGCAGGAACAGTCGAACCACTCGCTACGGGCTTGTCCGGCTTTGCCTACTTCCAGCGGATTGGGATAGAAAAATTTATCACCCGAAAGATCAATGCCTGAGAGCATACCGTTGTACAACGAACGTTCCAGCACATCCATGTATTTGGCATCGCCATGAAGCATGAACATGCGGTGGTTGAACATACAGTTACTGATAGCGGCACAAGTTTCGCAATAAGCAGTGGCATTAGGAAGTTCATAGTTCTTTCCGAAAGCTTCTCCGTGAGCGGTAGACCCAATACCTCCGGTGATGTACATTTTCTTTCCTACAATATTCGCCCAGATAGAGTCAACAGCTTGCAAATAAGCCTCATCGTCCATGATGGCAGCAATATCGGCCATACCTGCGTACAGATAGGTAGCTCTTACGGCATGCCCCACGGCCTCCCGTTGCTGTACCACCGGCAGATGATCCTGCCAGTACTCACCGTTACGGAAGATATCCAGGGAGTTCTTGTCGAACCGGGTGCTCTTACCTCTGGCTTCGAGGAAGAAGCGGGAAAGATCCAGGTATTTCTTATCGCCCGTAGCCCGGTACAGTTTCACCAGTCCCATTTCAATCACTTCGTGTCCGGGAGCGATGCACAGCCCCTGCGGATTGAACGTCCGGCACATCAAGTCGGCATTCTTGATGGCAATGTCGAGGAAATTGCGCTTTCCTGTAGCCAGGTAATGGGCTACGGCAGCCTCGTACATGTGACCGGCATTATAAGTTTCGTGGCTGTTGTCCCATTCGTTCACCCAGCGTTCCTTCCCGATCCAGGGATGAGGAGGGTTGTTAATGGTTCGGTTGGTATACAGATAGCCGTCCGGCTCCTGTGCCGCACCAATGAGAGAAATAAGACTATCCAGGTAGGCATCCAGTTTCTCGTCTTTTTGTACAGCCAGCAGGAACGAAGCACCTTCCATGATCTTGAAAACATCGGAGTCATCGAAAGGATATACCGTGCGGAACTTTCCTTCCATCAGCTTGGCGGCTATGGCAAAGTTATCGATACGTCCTGTTTCCTCGCACTTGGCAAAGGCAAAAGGAACCGTTACCGTACGAATCGTTTCTATACGGGGAGCCCAAAAATGATCATTGAAATGAACATGGGTAAAAGGCACATCTTGGTAATGGTAGTCCATCGTGTTCTCTTCCGACTTACAGGAGAACAACAGTGGAGTGAGGCATACTGCCAATAGTATTTTCTTCATGATAGTTGATTTTATCTATTATTTATATTTGTTTGTTTACCGGAAATCGGGATCGGCCGTAACTTTCAACTGGTACAGCCCTCCGGCTTTCTGCCCCTTGCCCGAGCGGAACGCGACAGTTATCTTGCTCTTTCCTTTCGTCCACCCGGCAGGGATGTCGTACACCTCGTCCACATACGTGAGGTATAGCTTCCGGTTCAGATCGACCGTACGCAACAGTTGCCCGTCTATCCATATCTCGAAGCAATTTTCCGCCTTTTCATCGCCCCAATACCGACAAATCAGGTGATAAGGCTTCACTTCTTTCTTATCGACAGCCAGGTCATACGAGAACCATCCTTCCTCCTGCGCCATGCGGTACTGCGTATTTTTCGCCCAGAAGTAATCGTGCCAGTAAAGTGAATCACGCTCCCCTTTGAGTGCATGCCGCTTCTCATTCGCCTCATCGCCGATGATGACCTCGTCGGTCAGCACTCTTTTCCGGTATTGGAACTCTTCCGGCGAATAGATCTTCCAGTAAACAGAGTGCCACTGGTGATGCATCTGGAAATACGGTATGAGTTCGATTCCTTTTTGCCCGCCTCCATTCTTCACTTCGAAACGAAGCGGATGATCGGATGTACGGACTATCCAGCTATCCATATCGACTTTCGAACCTACCAGCATGGGAATATCTTTCACCGGCAACACTTCGCGCATGGCCCGGTTGTCCACCACATGATCTTCGGGCATGTGAGCCGTACCCAAGCCTCCTGCCAACAACAAGGGACCGTACATGACACTGCCGAAATTGGGTTCATCCTTCGTATACCTTATATATAAATGACGGGGGAACACAAGTGTAACTTCATCTCCGCTTGCCACCGAAGCGAGCAGGCGGATATACTCTCCTTCTTTATACTCCGCGGCGGCAGTCTTTCCATTCAGAAACACAGTGGCATTACCACCCGCCCATGACGGGTAACGAAACATCAAAGCACCGTTGAATTGGCCGATTTTATCTATCTTGACCCGTATCGTATCCGATTCCGGGAAGCTGGTATCCATAGTCAACTGCAACTGTTTTTCTTCCCAGTTGAGTTTCGAAGCAATGTAAAGATTGACCAGCAATTTGTTCTCTCCCTTGAAGTAGATGGACTCGCCGTATTTGGAATGATTCTCCAATCCGGTACCGACACAGCACCAGAAAGAATCGTACGGCGTACTGTACTGTTTGCAGAATCCGGGAAGCAGGGAGGTATAGTAAGTCATGCAGCCTCCTTCGTGCGGATCGAGCGATGCCAGAATATGGTTATACAAGGCATGTTCGTAATAGTTGAGGTAATTGAAATCGCCTTTCAACCGGAAAAGTTCTCCGGTAAGCTTCAGCATATTATAAGTATTGCAAGTCTCGGCCGAGGTGTAATCCAACCGTTTACTCTCTTCTCCGGGTACTCCGAAACGCTCAAAACAGCTGTTCCCACCGATAGCTACCGTATGGTCCGATGTCACTATATCCCAGAAATTCTCCGCTGCCTTCAGGAAAACCGGGTTAGCCGTATACTCATATTCACGAGCCACACCGACAAACTTCGGGATCTGGTCGTTGGCATGACGTCCGAAGAGAACGTCTTCGCCATTGGCCATGGGGTAGATCACATTGATATGATTAAAACGCTGGGCAGTTTCGAGGTACTTCTTATCGCCTGTCATGCCGTACAGATCGGCAAAAACTTCATTCATCCCGCCATGTTCTACACTGAGTGTACTTTGGAAGAGGTCCTTGTTCGATGTCAAGGCGATGTTGGCTATAAAATCGGCAAGCGGCACCAACACATCCAGTGCTTCCTTGCGCCCGGCATAGATATACGCATCGCGCAGTCCGCCCATCACTTTATGGATGCAGTACCATGAGTTACCGTTCTGGTTATAATTCCACGGCTGTTTGGTTTCGTCCGGCTGGTTCAGGAATACTTCGCCCCCCATCAGTTTCAGATAGCCTTCCTTTCCCCGGCTTCCGGTGATGAACCACCCGTCGTTGGTCTTTGACTGGCAAGCTTTTAGTTCGCTAATAATATAGTCCAACCGGTCCAGGAACGTTTTGTCGCCTGTAGAGGCATACATCAACGCGCAGCCAGACATGTAATGTCCGTAGGTGCAACCGCCACCTTTTTCCCATCCGCCATAATTTTGCCCTTTGGGCTCCAGGCCAACGGTACGCCGCACATGGGGTATCAACCGATCCACTTCCAACGTCAGCAGGTATTTCTTATGCAGTTCCATCGCCTGCTTAAAATAGCTGTTGGTAAGGGTTACCTCGTGAAGAGAGAAAGACTCCCATTGGGGTACATTCACTTGAGGAGCCTTTCGCGCGGCATCGTATTCGGAGGCAGAGGCAATACCGGCACCCGAGAGGAGAAGTAAAGTCGCTGTAAAGAGTTTACGTATTGACATGATTTTTGAATTTATAGATTGAGTCTGATTTGTTCGATTAATGAGATATCTCTACTTGCTTGAAGCAGGCCGATGTCTCAGTTGTACCTTTGGCACAGAGTCCGATGCGGTAGCCCATGCCCCAAGGAACATACGGAGAGGCGTCGATACCGGTTGAAAGCTCTTTCCACTTCCCACTGTCAAGGTACTCAAAGGTCAGCTTATAGCCCTCTTTGACCGTCATGCGGATAAGGGTCCTGGCTGATATTTTGATAGGGGATGTATGTAAGATGGTGGTATTTCCATCGATGGTTTTCCAGGATTGTACCTTTCCATCGGAAACAGAAATACCGATTCCGGCAAGTGGTGCTCCGAAACCATTGTTTGCTCCGCCGATCAGGGCAATGCCGGTAGCAGCAGAGGATCGGGCGGCATCGATGGTGGCAGTCACAGAGAAGTTCAATGTCTTGATGGGTTGAACGAGCAGAGAGCCCAGATCACGGTTCTCAGTGGAAGCTTGCAGGTTTAGTCCGTCTTTACCGGTAGTATAGCGTATGTCCTGCGTTACTCTCCATTGCCAGACCGGGAGCAGACGATGGCCCTGGAATGTATCGACGAAATCGAGCGAAGTGTTCTTCCTGTCGTACGTCGCGTCGTTCTTGAAGTAAGGCCAACCGTCGGCTGTCCATTGCAACTCTTCGAGTATTCCCTCACGACCTACATAAACAGAACCAGCCCGATTGTATGCGTGGTACAAGTAATACTCTTTGCCTTCGCGCTCCACCACCGTACCGTGTCCGGGGCAACGCCAATCGGCATTATCGATGAGTATAGGGTTCTTATCATACTTTTCCCAAGGGCCAAGCAGACTTTTGGAACGGGCTACACCGGTTTTGTAATTGCAATTCTTATCGCAACAGCTGGCTGCAGAGTAAAGGGCATAGAAATAGCCGTGCTTCCGGAACACACAGATACCTTCGACCAGACCCTCTTCCCATGGGGTATCGTTATAAAAGAGCTCGTGCATCTCTCCTTTCAAATGGGTACGGTCTTCGGATATCTCTTGTGCCCACATGATGGTAGGATATCCCATACTATTGCCGTCTTCTTTCCACAGAAGGTAAAGTTTCCCGTCAGCATCGCGCATAGCGAAAGCATCGATGGAACCGGGTTCCTGGGCTACCAGGGGGCCAAGGTCTTTAAAAGGGCCCATAGGACTATCGGCTACAGCAGCTGCACAAGAGAGACGGCCGGTTTTTTTATCGCGACCGGTATAGTACAGATAGACTTTCTGCTGAGCTTCATCATAAGATAGTTCGGGTGCCCAGAAGTTATTTGATGCCCACTCGGGAGCACCATCAGGAAAAGCGAAACCGACCTGTTCCCAATGGAGCAGGTCTTTGGATTTCAGAATAGCAAATAAAGGACTCCATTCGTTAGAAGTAGATGTGGCCCAATACTCACCGTTTATCTTTATCACAGTGGGGTCAGGACGGTCACCGGGAAGTACCGGATTGGTAATTTCCCAGGTAGATTGTGCCCAAAGCGCATCCGGGCATATTCCGAAGGCAAGAGTAATCAATAAAAGCAATAACTTTTTCATGGTATGTGTATGTTATGTATATCACTGAAAACGGTAAAGAAGAATGTGCGGGAATTGACATCATCGCCTCCCGCCACATTCTGAATAAAAACTAATACCCTATTGTTATCCTATAATTAATTCAATCCCGGATTCTGTTTCAGTTTCGAGTTCTTATCCAACTCTGACCGGGGAATGGCGTACAGATTGCGATTCAAATCTTTCGAAGCTGTATGAGAGAGCCATGACTTGGTATGGAACACACCGAAACGAATCATATCCTGGCGGCGACGGCCTTCCTGATTAAATTCCCAGCCCAATTCATCGAGGAAACGGCCATATTGAATGTCGGCTCCTCCTTCATGTGTAACGCGTGGGTTAGCCACTCTCGATGCAAAAGCAGACTCTCTCAACCCATAATCGTAACTGCTTCCGGACACCAACTCGGCACCGGTAACGGTAGCTTTGGAAGGATTGCTCTTGAATGCACGTTGACGCACCTCGGTAACGATTGTTGCAGCCTCATCGGCTTTACCTGTCCGCAGCAAACATTCCGCTTTCATCATCAGGATATCCGTATAGCGGAAAGGAAAGACATCGTTGCTCATGGCACCGGGCGACATTCCCGTTACATACTCATACTTGGCCAGGTGATAACCGTGAATTTCTTCCGCCCAATTCACCGACGGAACGACATTTTGTATATCAAAAGGCTTTCCCTGACTTTCACCAATCTCACAGTACATCATGTTTCCGTCTGGATACATCTGCTGTCCGATGAGGAAGTTATCCTTCAACCGGCTGTCGTCCGGATCGAAAGTATCGATGAATTGGGGAATAGTTGTTGCACCTCCCCATCCACCGAAGTTCTTGGTGGCATACATTTTGGAGAATTGCCCGTTCAGTGCATAGTTGAAAACATTCAGTCCACCGGCATAGCTTTGATCAAAGGGCACTGCAAAGATAGCTTCGCTATTCATCTCATTCTCCGCTTTGAAGATATCCTTCTGGTTATCGGCCAGTTTGAAAAGCTTGGAATTGATTACCTGATCACACATTTCAATACATTTAGCCCATTGGGGAGTACCGGTATACACCTCTGCATTGAGATACACCTTGGCAAGCAAAGCATATCCGCCCCACTTGGTGAAACGTCCGTAAGTAGTCTTATCTGCTTTCTCGGATAAAAGAGGCAATGCCGCAGTTACTTCATTCACGATGGAATCATATACAGCCTTACGGGTGCTCTGTTCCGGGAGAAATCCATCGGGCACATCGAAACGGGTGACGTACGGTACATTTCCGAAATAATCGCATAGTTTATAATAATAAGATGCGCGAAGCGTTTTCAGTTCGGCCATGTATTCGTCCTTTCCTTCGGAAATAGGCAGCAGACCAGACTCGATCTGATAAATCACCTGATTGCAATTATTGATACCTCTGTACAATTCACCCCAACGATTGGTAGCTTCACCGGTTTCGGAATTCCAGGTATGATTGTGCATGTTCAGGGTGCCCGGTCCGGTCCATCCCCACGGGTGCACCGGAATGACGGTCTCATCGGCCGAGATATCAGCTTCATTCAATGCTCCTGTCACTACTCCACGCCAGGGAGAGTAGGCAGTACCGAGAATACGTACCACATCGTTCTCCGTATAGTCATACTTATCGGCCACAATCGTATTGTATATGCTGTCATCGATGGAGCAACTCTTCAGCATTCCCCCCAAAGCAACCAAAGCCGGAAGGAGTATATATTTATATTTGGTTCTCATATTTACTCAGATTTAACATTAAAAATTCAGATTCAATCCAAACGTGTACAAGCGGGTGGTAGGATACTTGTTACGGTCGTCCGTACCCGGTGTCAGCAAGGAACCTCCTACTTCGGGATCCAACCCTTTGTAGTTTGTGATGGTAATGGCATTCTGAACGGAAGCATACAGCCTCAACCCTTTGATTCCTTTGATAAAATTACTCTTGAAATTATATCCTAACACAATATTGTCTATCTTCCAATAGTCGCCATCTTCTACATAATAGCTATTGAACTGCTTACCGTCCATCAACACCGCCTTACCGAATACCTTTCCATAACCGGCCTTGAGGTTGTTCATAGACTGGTCACGGTAGTTCTCGTAGTGAATACGGGTGAAGTTGACGTTCTGGAAGTTGAAAGCACCTCTCATGGTGACACTCAAATCGAATCCCTTGTAACGGAAATCATTGTTCCATCCGATGTAGTATTTAGGTAAACCGTTACCCAATACCTGTCTGTCGTCCGGCTGGGCTTTGGCCGACTCTACCGGATTACCGTCTTTGCCTTCATAGATCCATTTACCGTTATCGTCGATATCGAGCACTTTCCATCCCCAGATCTGTCCGATAGGTTCTCCTACCTTTACACGATGAGTGGGTACACCCGATACGGGAGGCTGTACATCACCCACATAGAAATAGTCATTATTGAGCTGGTACTGGTTACTGTTCAACTTATCAAGCTTATTGGCGTTGATGGAGTAAGTAAATGTGGTATTCCATCCAAAATCTTTCTTATCAAATACAACTGCATTCACCAAAAATTCCAGACCTTTGTTGGAGATCGTTCCTACGTTGGCCAGTGTGGTTCCGTATACATTGGGTGGGATGGGTACCGGATAATTGTAAAGCAAATCAACTGTTTTACGTGAATAAGCATCGATGGTTCCGTTGATTCTATTATTGAACAAACCATAATCCAAACCTACGTTGAACTCACGTTTCTTTTCCCAGGTAAACGCCGGGTTACGATTACTCTTAGGCTCAAGCATATTTACCCATTGACCATTATAATAGAATGTATTATCGTTCCCGGTATATCCCAGACGATACGTAGCCAGGTAAGGATCGTTCGGTGCAATACCCGTTACTCCATAACCGGCGCGCAACTTCAGGTCGCTCACCCATTTCACATCTTTCATGAACTTTTCCTGATTGATTCTCCAGGCCAAGCTGGCAGCAGGGAAGGTACCCCAAACCTGATCCGATCCCAGAAAACGAGAGTCGGCTTCATGGCGGATGCTCAATGTAGCCAGGTATTTTCCCGACAGGATGTAGTTGACACGGCCGAAGAAACTGATAAGGTTACGTGACGACTTGGTACTGCCGATAGGAACGGGTGAGCCTTCGATATCGGTATTGGCACGTCCCAATCCCATGTTATTCCAGTCGAACTTGTCGGTCGGGAAGTTCCAGTTCTGCATCCAATAGTTCTCATATACATTGTCCTGATAACCATAACCTCCTAATACAGAAAGGTTGTGCGCACCGAACTCTTTATTGAACTGGGCTGTCAGTTCCAGAAGCTTGTCGGTCGAGGCACTTGTTCCGCGTGAGGCGAATCCGTTTCTGGTAGCAGCCACTGTGGTAATGAAGTTATCGAACGTTTCCCTATAACCACGTGTCTGATTCCACTTATTAATGGAGAAAGAAGCATTCAGCTTCAACGCATCGATGGGCATAAAGGAGAGATTTCCGTAAAAGCGGGTGCTTTGACTATTGTTCTTACCATTGGCGGTTTCGATGGTACTCAGCGGGTTAGCAACAGCTACCAATGCAGGCGGTTGTGCCCACGGACCATTGTAAGCAGGCATGGAGGCCAATATTTTCGGATCGACGTCCGACTTGTAGATAGGAAGGGTCGGGTTAGTAACCAGAGCAGCACTGTAAACTCCGGCATTGAACGAGGAGCCGTCTCCCGTAGTGGTGTACGTCTGCGTATTGCTGTTCAGGTTGACATTCAACAACAAACGGTCGTTGAACATGGAATGGTTGACAGCCATACGGATGATAAAGGCTTCGTTGTCCGACTTCTTGAATACACCCTGGGTACTCTTGTAGTTGACATTCAACAGGTAGTTGGTTTTCTGTGATCCGCCTTTGATATTCAGGTTATGTCCATGGCTGAACGGAGTGCGGGTGATGGCATCGATCCAGTCCGTATTTCCTCCGAAGTCCGTAGCAGAGATGGTTTTGTCATTGATCAATCCACGGAATTCTTCGCCAGTAAGCACTCTTTCGGTCTTCACAAAATCGGCAGTTCCTACATATCCGTTATAACCGATAGAGAACTGACCGTCAGGCTTCTTGGTCGTGATAAGAATGACACCATTCGTGGCACGTGTACCGTAAATAGCAGCCGAAGAACCGTCCTTCAAGATATCTATCTGGGCTACGTCTTCAGGTGATACTGTTCTCAGGTCGCCCGGGATACCGTCAATCAACACCAAAGGCGAATTATCACCCTGTAGTGAGTTGGTACCTCTCAACCGAACCACTGAGTTGGCAGTAGGGTCGCCCGTAGGCGTAATGATGGAAAGACCAGCAACCTTTCCTTTCAGGAGTTGGCCGGCATCGCCAATAGAGCCTTGCACAAATTGGTCGGCCTTGACACTGGAGATGGCAGAAGTCAATTCGCTCTTTTTCTGCGAACCGTAACCCACCACTACAATTTCGTCCAACAATTTGGTATCGTCCTGTAACACAATCCTGATATTACTTTCCCGGGTTACTTTAACCTCTTGGGGCAAGTAGCCAACGAAAGAGACGACAAGGATAGGATTAGTTGTATTTACAGTCAGCCTGAAATTACCATCCAGGTCAGTAATACCACCATTAGTAGTACCTTTTACAATCACAGACGCCCCAATAAGCGGCTCTGATTTTTCGTCATGAACCGTACCGGAGATAGTCCGGCTTTGTTGCGCATAACTACTTTGTGCAGCAACAACGAATAGGCATACAGCTAATAATGTACGCATGTACGCACGATTGATTAATTTTCTGTTCATAAGAATGTTTTTCATGTTCATAAATAACCATAAATTAATTTGTTGATAGTTGTCTGAATCCAATAGAGATAAAACTGTTACGGAGAAGCTTCATTCTGGATAAGAAAGTGATGTTTCATGATAAGATGTTTTTAAGAGTAATTGTTGAGACAAACATAATACATTACAACCGGAAGAGACGATAGTATTATTTCAAAAGAAGACAATATCCTGTCAAAAGTAAAAGAGCGAAAGAACACAAAGAGATTTCCTGTGCAAAGGAAAAAACATTCTATGAAAAAGAAAAGAATCCTGCCAAAAAACACGATATTCCTGTCAACCCGTTGCACAACTAAAATTAAGTATCTATTTTTATTGCCATATAAAATGCCAAAAACATGCAAAGGTTACTTATCCTGATTTTCCTGTTCCTTATTCACACTGCAACTGCCCTGGGAAATACCGGGAAATATTACTTCAAGCGATTGGGAATGCAAAAAGGCTTGTCCCAAAGTTCCGTACTGTGCATCCTGCAAGACCGGAACGGATTCATGTGGTTTGGAACGAAGGATGGGCTTAACCGCTATGACGGGGTGGACTTCAGGGTATTCCAATATGACTGTAATGACAAGTACAGCATCGGAAATAATGTAATCAATTCTATGCTTGAGATTGAAAATGGTGATATATGGGTGGGCACGGACCAGGGTATATTCATCTACCATCCCGAACAAGAATCTTTCACCCCCCTTGATCTATACAGCGAAGATCATACCAAAATCACTCAGCCGGTTTACAATATCATACAGACCAAAGACAAGAATATATGGCTGAGTGTAGAGTCTCAGGGAATCTTTTGCTACGAATATGCATCGGGAAAGCTAAAACACTTCCCCACCCCTTACCACAACCCCATCGGATGTCTCTGCATAGACACCCAGGAGCGTATATGGATAAGTTTCAAAGGAAGAGGTTTGTATTACACGGACGACTGCTTCGCCCATCTCCACCGGATGGAAGTCCAAAGCACCGACGTTATCGGATTTAACAACGATCACATACTTGCCATGTTGCCCGACAGCCACAATCTATTATATTTAGGTATGGCCACAGGAGGGCTTAAAAAGCTGAATGCCGTAAGCGGAGAACTGACCGACATACTACCAACAACAGGGAGCAGCGAGCATATCTTTGTCAGACGGATTGTCAAAGAGACGAAAGAAAGGCTGTGGATAGCCACTGAAAGCGGCCTTTATATCCATAACCTCCAAACAAACCAGACCCAGCATCAGGAACACGACTATTACGACCCCTATTCCATCTCCGACAATGCCATTCATTCTATTTATAAGGACCGGGAAGAAGGAATGTGGATAGGAAGCTATTTTGGAGGTATCGACTATTACCCCAAAGCATACACCCGATTTGAAAAATACTATCCATTGCCCGAGTCCAACAGCCTGAGCGGAACCGTAGTCAGAGAGTTCTGCGAAGATACCGAGGGCAATTTATGGATAGGCACCGAAAATGGAGGACTAAACAAATTCGACACACAAACCAAGAAAGTCACACCGTATAGAAACCCCCGATTATACCACAACGTTCATGCCCTTTGCCTGGATGAAAACCAGTTATGGATAGGAACTTATACCAAAGGACTGCATCTACTCGACCTGAAATCCGGCAAATTAAAACAATATGAGGCCGGACAACAGGACAACACTCTAAACGAGAACAGCATTTATTCTATGTGTAAAACATCGTTGGGAGATTTATACATAGGTACCCCCAACGGACTGAATAAATACAACCGGCAAACGGACGATTTTACCCGGATCGATAAGTTGGAGGGCATCTTTGTCTTCGGTATGATTGAAGATAATAATGGTATCTTGTGGCTGGCAACCTATACTTCGGGAATCTTCAGTTACAATCCCCGTACCCAACTATGGAAAAACTACGCACATATCCCGGGCGACACGACCAGTCTACCCTACAACAAAGTTATCAGTGTGTACGAAGACAGCAAGAAACGCCTCTGGTTTACCATCATCGGCAGGGGTGTCTGCCTTTTCAATCCGGAAACAGAAACGTTTAAAACTTACAACACTTCCAACGGCCTGCTCAATGATGTGATCTATAAAATCATTGAAGAAAAAGAAAATATCCTGTGGCTATCGTCAAACAAAGGACTCATCCGGTTCGATGTGGAACATGGAACCTTCAGGACTTATACTACGGACAATGGATTACTGAACAATCAGTTCAATTACAGTTCGGGAATCAAAGGAAATGACGGACAGATTTATTTCGGAGGAATAAGTGGATTCATCTCATTCGACCCGAATTCCTTTATAGAGAATAAGGAGTTCCCACCGGTGGCTATTACTGATTTCCTACTGTTCAACCGAAAAGCAGAGATCGGCAATGACTCCCCTCTTTTAAAGAGTATCACCCTTTCCGATAAGCTTACACTAAGCCACCGCCAGAATTCGTTTGCTTTCCGTTTCTCGGCCTTGAGCTACATTGCTTCCGAAACAAACCAGCTTTCCTACAAGCTCGAAGGGTTCGACAAGGAGTGGTACCCGGCCGGAAACAGCCGGATGGCTACATATACCAACCTCAAGCCAGGCGACTATACCTTTTGTGTCCGCTCGGCCAACAATGCCGGAATATGGACGGAGGATTTCAAAAAGATACAAATACACATCCGCCCTCCCTATTGGATGACAAGCATAGCCTACATTGTTTATCTCATTTTTTCCATACTCAGTATCGGATACCTAATCTATGTATTCCAGCGACGCATTACAAACAAACAACGCCGACAGATGGAACTGCTTGAATCGGAAAAAGAAAAAGAAATTTACCACGCTAAAATCGACTTCTTCACCAATATCGCACATGAAATACGTACTCCGTTAACTCTGATCAAAGGCCCATTGGAGTCTGTTTTAAAGAAAAACGACTTAAATACAGAAGTAGTCAAAGACAACCTGCAGGTTATGGAAAAAAACACCACCCGGCTGCTTACGCTTGTCAACCAACTGCTGGACTTCCGAAAAACCGAAACAAAAGGGTTTAGTCTCAACTTTATGGAGTACAATATCTCCGGACTACTGCGGGAAACCTACCAACGTTTCGAGCCTATGGCCCAACAGCAAAATCTGACCTTCCGGCTGAACCTGCCGGAAGCAGACTTTTATGCTCCAGTCGACAAGGAGGCCCTAACGAAGATACTAAGCAACTTGTTTAACAATGCCTTGAAGTATGCCTTGTCCTACATCGATGTTACCCTGCACACACAAGTGGAACAAACGTCCGGAATTTTCCGCATCATCGTATCCAATGATACGACCCCCATCCCCGACGAAATGAAGGAAGAAATATTTAAGCCGTTTATCCAGATCAACAGACTCCCAAATGGGCAACGGATAACCGGCACCGGCATCGGATTGCCATTGGCACGCTCATTGGCCGAACTGCATAAAGGGAATCTGTACCTGATAAATTCCGGCAATGAAGTTTGTTTCTGTGTGGAACTGCCCATAAAGCAAGAAAGAATCATCCAGTTGGACAAGGGGCATATTGAACAAATAAACCCGCATACGGCCAAAGTCAGCAAACCGGGCGAAACGGGTAATACCATTCTGCTGGTAGAAGATGAACCGGAGATGATGGCATTTGTAAGCAACCAGCTAAGAGAAACATATACCGTCCTCACTGCCGGCAACGGTAAAGAAGTGCTGGAAATATTGTTGGAGAATCCGGTAAATCTGATTGTGAGTGATGTAATGATGCCCGAAATGGATGGCTTTGAGCTGTGCAGGATGTTAAAATCCGACATTACTTACAGCCACATACCCATCATACTACTTACAGCTAAAGCTGATTTGCAATCCAAGATAGAAGGTATTGAATTAGGCGCGGACGCGTACATTGAGAAGCCTTTCTCCATAGAGTACCTACTGGTTCGTATAGTCAATCTGCTAACCAATCAAGAGAAACTTCGCAAAGCATTCGCCTCTTCTCCGCTGGTAGAAGCCAAAAGTATCGCTTTAAGCAAGGCCGACGAATCTTTTCTCGAAGAGCTCACTGTGACCATTCAGAAAAACATATCTGAACCGGAGTTCAGCGTAGACACGCTGGCCGAACAAATGAACATGAGCCGCTCAAGCCTTCACCGTAAGATAAAAGGAATTGCACAAATGACACCCAACGAATACATCCAGTTGGAGCGCCTGAAAACAGCTGCGCAACTGATCCGGTCGGGTGAGTACAGGATTAATGAAGTGTGTTATATAGTTGGGTTCAGTTCCTCTTCATACTTCGCCAAGTGCTTCCACAAGCAATTCGGAATGCTCCCGAAAGATTTCCTGCGAAACCAGTCAACAACTGAGTAGTTGATCGATAACTTTCGGGAAGTGTTCATACTCCAAGGCATGGACCTTCGCCGCCACATCGTCGGGCGTATCCGCAGGAAGTACCGGGCAGGTAGCCTGGAAGATGACGCTTCCTTCATCGTAACGTTCATCTATATAATGTATAGTGATGCCGCTCTCCTTCTCGCCCGATGCCACGACCGCCTCGTGCACCCGGTCGCCATACATCCCCTTTCCGCCAAACTTAGGCAACAGGGCAGGATGTATATTTATAATTTTTTCGGAATAAGCATTCAAAAGCACCTCCGGCACCCGCAGCAAAAAGCCCGCCAGGACGATAAAATCCACCCGGTACTCACGCAAAGCAGCCAGCACCGCCACTCCGTCCGTCCAATCCGCTTTCAAAAATACACGCGCAGGCACCCCTAACCGGGCTGCACGTTCCAATACGTATGCATCCGCCTTGTTGGACACCACCAAAACCACGCTAACCGCGTCATTCTCTTCGAAATACCGGATGATATTCTCGGCATTCGAACCGGAACCGGAAGCAAAAATCGCTATACTTTTCCCCATAATCTCGCTCTTTTAATGCACACATACGTGAAAAATGTGCAAAACCCCTCATTTATTTACTTAAATATTTGCGCAGGACAATAAATATTTATTCCTTTGCAGCGCAAATTTAAAGAAATAAAACTAATTACTAATTAAAAATTTAAAGTTATGTCTGAAATTGCATCAAGAGTGAAAGCGATTATCGTTGATAAATTAGGTGT
>JAVBUC010000055.1:0-54874 GCA_031555765.1 Bacteroides sp.
TTCAGCGTCTGCTGCCTTGTTACCACATGAAGCCAATGATACTGCTACGATAGCTGCGAACATCAAAACTAATTTTTTCATTTTCTTTGCTTTTTAAATTCTGTAATACAATTAATTGCTTTTAAAACGCTGCAAAGGTATGTACTTTTTAAATACGTTGTTCTATTAAAGGCAATTTTTTTTTGAATTTTTTCCAGAACATTACTTTTTAACAACAAACTGGTTGGTTTTTAATCCTCGGCGATACTGTTGTACAAGTACCGCTTGATGCTGCGCTTCGGAGTTTTCTCGAACTCGGTCGGATAAAGTTGTATGCGGCTAACCTTCTCGTAGGCGGCAACAGCATTGTTGAGATTCTTCAGGTTCTCATCCATGATGGTTTTCAGGTGTTTCGGTTCGTTCAGCCCCAGGGAGTCAAGAGCTTCGTTGTCGGCACACACCAGGGCCACCAGTTTTTTGTTGCGTTCTATGATAAGGCTCTCAAGGATGAACGGCATATTGTTAAGCCGCGCTTCTATTTCTTCAGGGAAGATGTTCTGGCCGCTGGAGCTGAGGATCATCGTTTTAGATCGTCCGCGGATGAAGACATTGCCGTTGGCGTCTATCGTGCCGAGGTCTCCCGTGCGTAGCCAGCCGTCTTCGGTGAATACTTCACTGGTGGCTTCCGGGTTTTTGTAATAGCCTGCCATCACATTTTCACCGCGCACCTGTATCTCGCCGGTGACAGAATCAGGGTTCTCCTTATAGATACGGGCCTCCATGATGTCGAGTACCTTGCCCGATGAGGTGGGGATGAACTCATCCCAGGGAGCGTAGCTAATGAGTGGCGCGCATTCCGTCATACCGTAACCGATGGTAAACGGGAACTTGATGCGGTGGAAGAATTCTTCTACCTCTGGGTTCATGGCTGCTCCGCCGATGATGACTTCTTTGAAACGTCCGCCCAGGGCGTCGATCAGTTTCTTGCGGATTTGTCCGTAAATTTGACTATCCAGGTAGGGGATATTCAGTGCCCAGCGCATGCCCTTCCTGCTGATGAGCGGCTGGATGACGTTCTTGTATATCTTCTCGATCACCAACGGAACGGTGATGATGAGGCTCGGCTTTACCTCTTCGAAAGCTTTCATCAGGATCTTGGGCGAGGGGGCTTTGCCTAGCAGGATGACGTGGGAACCCACGGCGGTTGCCGTCAGGAAGTCGAATGCGCAACCGTAGGCATGGGCCAGTGGGAGGAAAGAGAGCACGCGGTCGCCCCTTTTGAGCAACTCGGTGCGGATGCCGAAAGTGACGTTGCCTGCCAGGTTGTTGCCGGTGAGCATCACTCCTTTGCTGAAGCCGGTGGTGCCGGAGGTGTAGTTGAGCAGCATTACCTTTTCGTTACCCAAGGTGGTGTACTCTACATGCTCGCGGGCGAATCCGTTGGGGTAAGTTTCGGAGACCTCGTTGTCTAAGTATTTCAGAAACTTTTGGACGCTTTCGCCGTCGCGTTGGTATAGGCAACGGAAGTCGGTCAGTGAGAATGCAGCGCGGAGTCCCGTCAGCTTCTCTTCTTCCAGGTGTTCCCAGATATTATCGCTGGCAAAGAGGAAAACCGACTCGGAGTGTGTGACGATGTGATGCACGTCGTTCGGGTTGAAGTCCTGCAAGATGGGCACTACGATGGCGCCGTACGTTACCGTGGCCATGTAAGCGATGCACCAGCGGGCATTGTTCTTGCCGATGACTGATATCTTGTCGCCCCGTCGGAGGCTGCAGTGTTTGAATAGCAGGTGAAGACGGGCGATCTCCTCGGCCACCTCGCCGTAGGTGAAACTTACCGGTTCGCCGTAGTCCTCGTAGCACGGCAAATCCCAGTTATCGCGAAAGCTGTTTTCGTATAACTTGATGAAATTCTCTTTGATCATTGCACAAACTCTTTAAAACTGTGCAAAAATAGGAATAAACTTTCATTGTCGAAAATGTTTTCTGTATTATTATAATAATGTGTACCTTTGCCGCGATTAAGAAAGTGAACAAGTTATGATAGATTCTACTGTTTTTCAGGACAAAACCGCCGTTTACTATACGTTGGGCTGCAAGTTGAACTTCTCGGAAACCTCTACCATCGGCAAGACCTTGAAGGAGGCCGGTGTACGCACGGCGCGCAAGGGGGAGAAGGCCGATATCTGTGTGATCAATACCTGTTCGGTGACGGAAGTGGCCGACAAGAAATGCCGCCAGGCCATTCACCGGTTGGTGAAGCAACATCCCGGAGCCTTTGTGGTGGTTACGGGTTGCTACGCGCAGTTGAAACCGGAAGATGTATCGCAGATAGAGGGCGTGGACGTGGTACTCGGTGCCGAACAGAAGAACGATTTGCTCGATTACCTGGGCGATTTGCAGAAACGCGAGGCTGGCGAGGCGTTCACTACCGCCACGAAGGACATCCGTTCGTTTGCCCCCTCCTGTTCGCAGGGCGACCGCACCCGCTTCTTCCTGAAAGTGCAGGACGGTTGCGATTACTTCTGCTCCTACTGCACCATCCCCTTTGCCCGCGGGCGAAGCCGGAACGGTACCATCGCCTCGATGGTGGAACAAGCCCGCAAGGCTGCTGCCGACGGGGGAAAAGAAATCGTGCTTACGGGCGTAAACATCGGCGACTTCGGCCGGACAACGGGTGAGACTTTCTTCGACCTGGTCCGCTCACTCGACGAGGTGGAGGGCATCGAGCGCTATCGCATCTCGTCCATCGAGCCGAATCTGCTGACGGACGAGATCATTGAGTTCGTGGCGCACTCCAAGCGGTTCATGCCGCACTTTCACATACCCTTGCAGTCGGGCAGCGACGGCGTGTTGCAACTCATGCGCCGCCGGTACGACACTGCGTTGTTCGCCTCTAAGATTACCAAGATCAGGCAAGTGATGCCCGACGCTTTTATCGGCGTGGACGTCATTGTGGGTACGCGCGGTGAGACGGATGAACTCTTCGAAGAGGCATTCTCGTTCATCGCCGGACTGGACGTCACCCAACTGCACGTGTTCAGTTACTCGGAACGTCCCGGCACGCAAGCCCTGAAGATAGAGCATACGGTGACGCCGGCCGATAAGCACCTGCGCAGCCAGCGTCTGTTGGTTTTGTCCGACGAGAAGGCCCGGACGTTCTATGCCCGCCACATCGGCCGGACGCTACCGGTGCTGATGGAGAAAGCCAAGCCCGGCACGCCGATGCATGGCTTCACGCCCAATTATATCCGGGTGGAAACCGAGAACATTCCTGCGCTGGATAACACCATGGTGAGAGTGCAGCTCGGAGCATTCACCGAAGATGGAACCGCTTTACAAGGCATCCTCGTATCCCAATAAATACCCGTGCAAGATGAAGAAGATCGCCGTAGTCATATTGAACTGGAATGGTTCGGAGATGCTCCGCACCTTCCTGCCCTCCGTGCTTCGCCACTCCGAAAGCCCGGAAGTAGAGATTTGTGTGGCCGATAATGGCTCCACCGATGATTCAGTAGAGGTGCTCCGCCGCGAGTTCCCTACCGTACGACTCATTCTTCTGAACGAAAATCACGGCTTTGCCGACGGCTATAATCGGGCTCTGGCGCAGGTGGAAGCCGAATACGTGGTGCTGCTCAATTCTGACGTGGAGGTGACCGAGCATTGGCTCACCCCGCTTGCCGACTACTTAGACGCTCACCCCGAAGCCGTTGCCTGCCAACCGAAAATCCGGAGCTGGCACGAGCCGGCGCAGTTCGAATACGCCGGAGCCGCCGGAGGTTGGATAGACCGCTACGGTTACCCGTATTGCCGCGGGCGCATCCTGGATGCAGTGGAGGAAGACCGCGGGCAGTACGATACCGTCGCCCCGATATTCTGGGCTACGGGTGCCGCCCTGTTCATCCGCCTGACTGATTACCGCGAAGCCGGAGGACTGGATGGACGCTTCTTCGCCCACATGGAAGAGATCGACCTCTGCTGGCGGTTGCGCGCTCGCAACCGAACCATTGTCTGTGTGCCCCAAAGTGTGGTGTATCATGTAGGCGGTGCTACGCTAAAAAAGGAGAATCCGCGAAAGACCTTCCTTAATTTTCGTAACAACCTTGTCATGCTCTACAAAAATCTTCCGGAGGCCGAACTACGGAAGGTGATGCGTGTGCGTCGTCTGCTGGACTATGTTGCTGCACTCGTTTTCGTGCTTAAGTTTCAGATACCCAATGCAAAAGCAGTACTCGCCGCACGCCGGGAGTACAGCCGTATGCGCCCTTTCCTGCTAGCCGACCGGCAGGTGAACCTCAAAAAAACTTCCCTTGTTTTCATTCCCGAACGAACAAAAACCAGTATCTTGTGGTCGTATTATGTGAAGGGGCGGAAGTTCTTCTCGCAATTGTAGTCAGCAAAACTACAGTTTCACCGCTTGAAACCGAAAGTTTCATGCCTTGAAACAGAAAGTTTCACTTGACGAAACACCTTGTTTCACTTGAGGAAACTGTTGGTTTCATTTGACGAAACTAAATCCGCCCTACTTGCACTTAACAATATGTCTATGAATAAATTAGTAAGAAAGATCGGATTAGTGGCGCATGACGCCATGAAGAAAGACATGATCGAGTGGGTGCTCTGGAACTCTGAGTTGCTGGCCGGTCATAAGTTTTATTGCACCGGAACCACCGGGGCATTGATTCTGGAAGCCTTGAAAGAGAAGCATACGGACATCGAATGGGATTTCACCCTGCTGCACTCCGGTCCGTTGGGGGGCGACCAGCAAATAGGTTCGCGCATCGTCGACGGGGAGATCGATTACCTCTTCTTCTTCACCGACCCGATGACGCTTCAACCGCACGATACAGACGTAAAGGCGCTCACGCGTCTGGCTGGCGTGGCCAACATCGTGTTCTGCTGCAACCGCTCCACGGCCGACCATATCATCACCAGCCCCTTGTTCGTGGACCCGGAATATGTGCAGGTGCGGCCGGACTACTCTATGTACGCCAAGCGCTTCGAGAACCAGACTGTGGTGACCGAAGCTGTGGAATCTGTGTCCAAGAAGAAGCGGAAGAAGTAGGGCAGTTTATCGCGTGCAATGCACCTCGATGCCTGCCGCCTCGATATCGGCACCCATGGGCGGATTACGTTTCGCCAGTCGGAGGTCGATGGCATTCACGAGCGGAAACTCATCGAACAGCCTTTTCACAATACGGCCGCATACATGTTCCAATAGCCGGGATGGAATCTCCATTTCGGCTTTAACGGCTTGGTACACATCAGCATAGCTCACCGTGTGGTCCACATTGTCGGTGGCTATCGCCTGCACGATGTCTACCTGCAGGCGGAGGTTGATGGTGAATTCATTGCCTACCAGTTGCTCTTGCGGAGCTACCCCGTGGTAGGCGTAGAAACGGACATTGTCCAGAAAAATGTAGCTAATGGTTTGCATAGGCGATTATTGTTGGGCATCCGATGAATGCGTTTCGATCAGGTCTTTTTGCGCCACGAACTGAGGAATCAACCGCAGGAATATCGGAGTGCAGATCAGACAAATAGAGAGGGTAACGAACAGGATGGCAAAGGGCAGTGCCCATTCGTTGTGGATGAACTTGCTGAGCATCGCCGGCGCAAAGAACAGGATCGGCCCGTGTATGCCCAGCGTGATGACTGAGTACCGACCCAGGTAGGACACAAGCCGCACTTTCTTAATCCGCTTGCACAACAGCATAATCATGCCAATGCCCGCAAAAGCTGCCGAATAAAACTGGAAGATGTTGCAGTCGTAATGGTTGGTGCGCATGCCTGGCTCGGTGGCTACGAAGTGCATGAAGACCAGGGCACCTACAACAAATACCGGAATCAGCTTGTCGAAGCGGTGCGGATAAAGGAAAAAGTTGTAACGGCGTATCCAGAATCCAGCTACATAGAAGGGCAGGGCTGTCATGGCTACGTCGATATAAAATGGGAGTTCTATACCCAAATCATTCATGTAGAAGCCCAGAGCACCTATGGCCAGCGTGGCGAGAAACATCAACCGGAGATACTTTTTACGCAGCGAGTGGACGAGGTAGAACAATATGTTGCAGTTGAACAATGCCAGTAGGAACCAGATAGGGGCGTTGAACTTAATCAGCTCGTGTCCGTGGAATACCACCAGCATGTCTCTGAACGACACTGGCAACTGGAAAACTCCTGGCATTACTTTCCAAACAAGGTATTTCAACATGAAGGCACTGACATAAAAAAAGATAAATGGGATAATCAATTTGTTGATTTTGCGGACAAAAAATCCCAAAAGACCTTCGTACGACTTGAAGAAGATCCCGGAAATAAAGAAATAGAGTGGCATGCGAAAACAAGAAAGGATGGGATGACTGGCGAGCCTGCCGAATTCTCCTCCTACCTGTAGTCCAACATGTAAAATAACAACCAGGATTATGCAGACCCCTTTCGTTAAGTCGACAAAATCGATACGTTTCAACTGTTCTTCGCTCATTTTAGCTTGTCGATGACGGTTAATTCCAGAAATTTAGCGTTGCTTCAATCTTAAAAAACGACTATTTTTGAGTCTGCGGGCAAAGGTAGCAAAAAGCGCGGAATATCCTCTAATATGTAAAGGTTATTCCGCGCTTTTTTATTTAAGAGATTTAGACCAGCGGCGATCTACCTGTTTGGTTGATCAGATTTCGTATCTTTTGGTTAATTTCTTCAGCTTTTATGAGTTGCTCCAGGGTGAGGTGCATCCGGTATCGCCAGTAATGACGGGGATTAGCCGGTACGTTGATCCGTTCTTCCTGCACGTTGGGGTTCCGCCACTTGCCATCCATTGAGAGCCAGTCCTGCAGGGACAGGATGCAGAGGATGGAGTTGCTGGCCAGGTGATTGCGCACCACCTCTTCGCACAGCTCGGGGGTAGCTACCGACGGGGAGGCGCCGTAATGCCCCAGCAGGTTGTTATAGTACCGTTGCGTCTGTTGGTAGTCTTCTTCCCACCACCCGCGGAGGGTGGACATGTCATGGGTGGAGATGGTGCACACGGAACGGTAGGGGTAGTCGCCCAGGTGTCCGAACTCGTACGATGGGTTCTTGGGCATTCGCTGAATCTCCAGGCTGAGGATGCGAAGGTCGTTCATCACCCAGGGCACACAGTCGGGGATCATTCCCAGGTCCTCGCCGCACACCAGCATGCGGGTGGATTGCGTCAACTGTGGGAGTTTCTTCATGGCTTGTTGTTGCCAGAAGATATTGTGGCGATGGTAGTAATAGTGGTCGTACAGACGATTGAAGGCGGCTTTGTCCCAGTCGCTCAGCGAACGGTAGATGAAATCGTGCTGCACGCCGATGCGTGGATGGAACTTCTCCGGGTCTTTGTGGTCGGGAACGAAAAGCACGTTGCTGATCAGCGCGTACAGTCCGTCGCGTATCCAGACGCTATCCTCATCGGCTTGTCCGGCAAAGAAAGCTTCCACCTTCCGTTGCGTGTCGAACTCGGGGCGCATACGGTACACTTCCCATGTTTCGCTGGGCTCGATGAATGTTTGCTTCACATAGTCGGTATGCGGGCCGAAAACTTGTCCCAGGAAATATTCGTGTATGTACGGGCGGAGGAACTCTTCGCGGAAGGGTAGGCCGTAGCTTTCGATTTCCTCGTGCGACATAGGCAGGGCGGGTACGAACTGTCCTAGCAACCCGTGTACGGCGTGCATCGGAATCTCCCAGATACGGAAGAAACCGAGGATATGGTCAATGCGGTAAGCGTCGAAGTATTCGGCCATCTTGCGGAAACGTTTCATCCACCAGCTGTAACCGTCGGCTTCCATCACTTCCCAGTTGTACGTGGGGAAGCCCCAGTTCTGTCCGTTGACCGAGAAGTCATCGGGTGGCGCACCGGCCTGACCGTTGAGGTTGAAGTAGTGCGGTTCCGTCCAGGCCTCTACACTGTTGCGGCTGATGCCGATGGGGATATCTCCCTTCAGCACTACGCCGTGCTCGCGGGCATACGTGGTAGCTGCGAGCAGTTGCAGGTGGAGGTGGTACTGGATGTAGAAATAGATGGCGATGGAGGCGTACTCCGGCGTGCCGGGAGCGCACAGGCGGGCAATCTCCCCGGTGTTGTACTGCGTGTACTTGGGCCATTCGCGGAAATTGGGCGTGTGGTATTCATCGCGCAGGTAGCTGAAGGCGGCGTAGGGCAAGAGCCATTCGCGGTTGGCTTCGAAGAAGAAGCGGAACTCCTCGGAGGCCAGTGTCTGCTCGCCTTCCTGGGCGAAGATGAGGCGGAAATAGTCCCACTTCAGCTGGCTGACTGCTTCGTAGTCGATGGCCGAGAGGGCGTTCAGTTCCTTCTGTCGCTTGCTGAATTGCGTCATCGCTTTCCGGTCCTTCAACGCGCCGAACTGCTTCAGGTCGGCATAGATGGGATGGAAGGCGTATATGGAGATGCTGTTGTACGGATAAGAATCTGTCCAGGTATGCGTCATCGTGGTGTCGTTGATAGGCAGAATTTGCACCACCTTTTGCTGGGTGCTGACGGCCCAGTCTATCATCTGCTTCAGGTCGCCGAAGTCGCCGATGCCGGCACTCTTGTCCGACTTCAGGGAGAAAACGGGGACGGCTACGCCGGCACCTTTCCACGTCTGGATGTCGAACGAGGCGTAACGGTCGGAAACCACCAGCGTCTCGTTGGCACCGATGGCGGGATCGGCCATGTAGCGGTTGGGGTTGTTCTCCCAGGCTTCGACTGTTTTCTTCTCCTTATTATATAGCACGAATTTGTACTCGAGCGGGAAGGTGATCTTCGACGCGTCGAGCTCGGTGATCCACTCCGGGAAGTTGGTGTCGCGCATGAGCAGAGCTTTGTCGGCTTCCCAATTGCCCAACGAGGGTTGGTTGCCGCAGATGCCTAAGCAGTAATCGTCGTTGATGCGGGGCGAGTACACCTTGATCATCAGTCCTTTCTTGAACGACTGGGGCACGGCGGTCCGGTTACGGTGTGCCAGCAGCGATTCGGTGAAGGCCGAACTGTAGAAATATTGCTGTTCGGGAATATTCTTCCAGTTGTCACACACCCGGTAAGCTTTCTTGTTGCCACCACTCGGGAACAGGGCGCGCGGGAAGTTGTCCCACTCGCGACGTACTACTTTGCCGTCCTGCCAAATCAGGTAGCTATATGTGAGGCGTCCTTCGTTGAGGGAGTCGATCGCTATCTCGACAGTCCAGTGTATGCCGTCGATGGTGCGAAGAGGAATGGATTGGCTGGGGTCGCTATGGCCCAGTTCGGAGACAGAACCGGTGATTCTTACTTCTTCTCCCCAGTTGGTTCGATATTCGATATTGAATGTTACGATCATATATATTAGATTTTATGTATTCGCAGATGTAAAACAATGCAATAATAGAGATATTCTGCCAACATCGCGCGAAACGATTTATCTAACTCGTTTAATTCGTATGCAAACGTTTGTGTTAATAGGAACGTGGCGCAAAAAAAAGGAGCCATTGCGGGGCTCCTTTTCTTTCATTTATTGTTCTTATCCACATCTGGAGGCGCCACAGGTAGTACAGATGAGACAACCTTCCTGGTAGATCAGCGTCTCGCTTCCGCAGTTGGGGCACTTCTTGCCTTTGGCTTCGGTGCCGTCCTGGATGTACTTCTTCAGGGCACGTTCCACACCGTTCTTCCAGGTGTTAATGTTCTCGCTGTCCAGTTGGAGTGATCCTACGAGCTTGATAACCTGCTCGATAGGCATCCGCCAGCGGAGTACGCCGGAAATCAGTTTGGCATAGTTCCAGTATTCTTTGTTGAACTTCTCGGACAGACCCTCGATGGTGGTCTTGTAGCCGCGCTTGTTCTCGAACTGGAAGTCGTACCGCTTGTTTCCATGATCGTCCACGTTCTTGATGATGCGTCCCGTTGTTACCAACTTAGGCAGCAGGATGCCTTCTTCGTCGTCTTGCAGACCGGTAAAAATCTCGTACGGATGTCCGTCAAGCAATCCCACGAAGGCCACCCATTTCTCCTTGTTATTCTGGAAACGAACCACGTCGGCTTCGAGTACCTTCGGACGGACTTCTACCACCGTAGGAGGTTTGCAAGGAGGCAGTTCGTCTTTCTGATCCGACTTAGTCGAGATGAGCACGCCCGAACGGGAGCCATCGCGATATACGGTACATCCTTTGCAACCCGATTTCCAGGCTTCCACGTAGAGTTTGTTGACCAATTCTTCGTTGACATCGTTCGGCAGGTTGATGGTGACGCTGATGGAGTGGTCCACCCATTTCTGGATGCGCCCCTGCATCTTCACCTTCATCAGCCAGTCCACGTCGTTGGAAGTGGCTTTGTGGTAAGGCGACTTGGCCACCATGGCGTCGATCTCTTCCTGTGAGTAGCGTTTAGCCGGGTTGAAGCCGTTGGCTTCCATCCAGGTGACGAACTTATGATGGAACACGACGTATTCTTCGAAAGCATCGCCGGTTTCGTCCACGAAGTCCACACGTACGTTGGTGTCGTTGGGGTTTACCTTGCGGCGACGTTTGTACACGGGCAAGAATACTGGTTCGATACCCGAGGTTGTCTGTGTCATCAGACTGGTGGTACCCGTCGGTGCGATGGTCAGGCAGGCGATGTTACGGCGTCCGTGCTTCTTCATCTCCTCGTACAGTCCGGGATCGGCTTCGCGCAGACGGTTGATGAACGGGTTGTTCTTCTCGCGCTCGCTGTCGTACACTTCGAAAGTACCGCGCTCTTCGGCCATGCGTACCGATGAACGGTAGGCTTCCAGGGCCACAGTCTTGTGTATCTCTTCCGAGAAAGTAGTTGCCTTTTCGGTTCCGTAGCGAAGTCCCAAAGCTGCCAGCATGTCGCCTTCAGCTGTGATACCCACGCCGGTACGTCTTCCCTGGCCGCTCTTCTTATATATCTTGTCCCAAAGGGTACGCTCGGTTCTCTTCACTTCGCCGCCTTCCGGGTCGTCGCCGATCTTCTCCATGATGCGTTCTATCTTCTCCAACTCCAGGTCGATGATGTCGTCCATGATGCGCTGAGCCAGTCCGACGTGCTTCTTGAACAGGTCGAAGTCGAAGTAAGCATCGGCCTTGAACGGGTTCACTACATACGAGTAGAGGTTGATGGCCAGCAGACGGCAGGAGTCGTACGGACACAAGGGAATTTCACCGCACGGATTGGTCGATACGGTTTGGTAGCCCAGATCGGCATAGCAGTCGGGCACCGATTCGCGGATGATGGTGTCCCAGAACAGCACGCCCGGTTCGGCCGATTTCCAAGCGTTGTGTACGATCTTCTTCCACAGCTCATTGGCATTGATCTCTTTGGTGTACACCGGAGCATCCGAGTTGATGGGGTATTTCTGTACATAAGGCTTGTTGTCGATGGCAGCCTGCATGAAGGCGTCGTCCAGCTTCACTGAAACGTTGGCGCCGGTCACTTTGCCTTCCGTCATCTTGGCGTCGATGAACGACTCCGAGTCCGGGTGCTTGATGGATACACTGAGCATCAATGCTCCGCGGCGACCATCCTGAGCCACCTCACGGGTAGAGTTCGAGTAGCGTTCCATAAACGGAACGAGTCCCGTAGAGGTCAGTGCCGAGTTCTTCACCGGCGAACCTTTCGGACGGATGTGCGACAGGTCATGTCCCACGCCACCACGTCTCTTCATCAGTTGTACCTGCTCTTCGTCTATCTTAATGATAGCACCGTACGAGTCGGCCGCGCCGTCCACACCGATGACAAAGCAGTTGGACAGGGAAGCAATCTGGTAGTCGTTGCCGATACCTGTCATGGGGCTTCCTTGCGGTACGATGTACTTAAAGTGGTCCAGCAAGTCATAGAGTTCCTGCGGACTGAGCGGGTTGTTGTATTTGGCCTCAATGCGGCCCACCTCATTGGCGATGCGCCAATGCATGTCTTCGGGAGACTTTTCATAAATGTTCCCGAAAGAGTCTTTTACCGCATATTTGTTAACCCAAACGCGTGCGGCAAGCTCATCGCCCTGAAAATATCGTAAAGATTCTTCAAAGGCTTCCTGATACGAGTAAATCTGTTTTTCCACGGTTAATTCGTCTTGTGAATTCTTTAATAATCAAGTATTTTGTAGAAGTTGCTTATTATCAATGAATGTTTTGCAAAGCTATGAATGTTTTTTTTTATATCAAAATAAAAATGCGTTAAATTATTAACAACAGAGAAGTTTTCTAATTGTATTTGCCATCGTCTTGATAATCAGTGGATTCTATTTTTGGAAAACGTGCTAAAATTTCCAAAACGGAAAACTATTCTGCGATACACGTGTTACAAAATGATTTTTATTTTTATATTTGCAAGAAAAAAAGAATAATGAATACAGTTAAGAACCGAAGAACAATCCGTACGTATCTTCAGCAAGATATTCAGTCGGAATTGTTAAATGATTTGCTCGAAACATCCTGCAGGGCATCCACCCTGGGAGGCATGCAGCTTTATAGCATTGTTGTGACGCGGGAGGCCGGCATGAAGGAGCAATTGGCTCCCTTTCATTTCAATCAGCCGATGGTGAAAACGGCTCCTGTGGTACTGACATTTTGTGCCGATTTCCGCCGGGTTAGTTTGTGGTGTGAGCAACGCCGGGCCGAGCCGGGTTACGATAATTTCATGTCTTTCTTCAATGCAGCCCAGGATACGCTGCTGGTGGCACAAACTTTCTGTACGCTGGCCGAAGAAGCCGGACTTGGTATTTGTTACCTGGGTACTACCACCTACAATCCGCAGCAGATCATTGACCTCCTTCATTTGCCTAAGCTGGTGATGCCGGTGACCACGGTGACGGTGGGCTATCCGGCAGTGATTCCACCACAGGTAGATCGCTTGCCGCTGGAAGCCATCGTGCACGAAGAACACTATAAGGACTATACCCCGGAGCGGATCGACCAACTGTATGCGTACAAAGAATCGCTTCCTGAGAACCGACAGTTTATCGAAGAGAACGGCAAAGAGACACTGGCACAGGTATTTACCGATGTGCGCTACACGAAGAAAGACAATGAATTCATGTCCGGAAATCTGGTAGAAGTGCTTCGCCGGCAAGGATTCTTCGGGTAGTGCCTGCCTGCCGAAAAAAGCGAGCCACAGATTCATAACCGGTCTGTGGCTCGTTTTTTTATATTCTCTTCTTCCTTAGGATAGTCTGGAGATTGTCGATGTCCGAGCGGAAGTTTTTGTCCACCTCGCGCTGTCCCTGGATTGTTTTGCAGGCATGGATCACCGTGGCGTGGTCTTTGTTGCCGATGAACTTGCCGATCTTCGCTGTAGAGAAGTCGGTGTTCGCCTTGGCCAGGTACATGGCAACTTGCCGTGCCTGAACTACTTCGCGCTTTCTAGATTTAGTATGGATAGCTGCCGGCTCGAGGTCGTAATGCTTGCACACCACGTTGATGATCTCGTCGATGCTGATCGCTTTGGTTTCGCTGCGTACCACCTTGCGGATGATGCGTTGCGCCAGATCCATATCGATCTCCCTATTATATATGGTAGAGTGGGCCATCATGGAGATGACGATTCCTTCGAGGTCGCGTACGCTCTCGTTGACGTTTTCGGCGATGTAGTCGATGACTTCCGATGGGAATTGCAGGCCGTCGCGGTGAATTTTGTTCATCAGGATGTTACGGCGCAGTTCCACGGTGGGACGTTCCATTTCGGCTACCATGCCCCATTTGAAGCGGGTCAGCAAACGCTCTTCCATGCCTTGCAGCAATACCGGTGCCCGGTCCGAAGTCAGGATGAGCTGCTTGCCGTTCTGGTGCAGGTGGTTGAAGATGTGGAAGAAAGTGTTCTGCGTCTTCGTCACCCCGGCAAACTCCTGGATATCGTCGATGATCAGTACATCGATGGTCTGGTAGAAGTTGATGAAATCGTTGGTGGTATTGTTCCGTACCGAGTCGGTGTACTGTACCTGGAACAAGTGTGCCGATACGTACAGCACGCGCTTATCGGGGTACAATTCCTTGATTCTGGTTCCGGTAGCATTGGCCAGGTGGGTTTTCCCCACGCCCGAAGGCCCGTGCAGGAAGAGCGGGTTGAAGACCGTCTTGGCAGGGCTCTGCGAAACGGCTTCGGCCACACTGCGGGGCAGTTTGTTGCTGAATCCTTCAATGAAGTTCTCGAAGTTGTAGTCTGGATTCAAATGTGGGTCCAGATCCTGAACGGCGGGAGCCTGCATCACGTTGGGAGCTTTGTTGCCTCCTCCACGGATCACGCTTCGTTGCGGAATGGCCATGGAGCGGTTGCTTGCTTCGAGGTTCACCGTTTGGTGGGGAACGGATGTACGGTCTACCATCACATTATACATCAGCTTGGTACCTTCACCAATTACCTTATATAGTGTGCGACGTAACAGGTCTACGAACTTATCTTCTAGGTATTCATAGAAGAACTGGCTCGGTACTTGTACGATCAGCGTATGGTCCTCAAATTTTAAAGGGACAATAGGGGCAAACCATGTCTTGAATGTCGTCTCCGGAACATTGTCTCTCACGATATCAAGACAGCGGTTCCAAAGCCCGACATGATCCGATTCAATCATAACGGCTATTCTACATTTATTAATTAAGCATACTTTCTACAGATGCAAATTTCAGAATCTTATTTGAGAAAAACAAATGCAATTTTACTTGCATTTTTCGTTCAGGGAATAAGTTCTTTAATTTCAGTGACTTAGGAAATATGTCGTGAAATAGTGCTGAAAAATATGTTGCAAAAATGGAAGATTCTAATTATTAGGCAGTTGGGCGTGTTAGTTAAAGTACTCGGGGTGTCGAGCCGTCCTCATCCGTTTATCCGGGAGTGGACAAACGGACGCCGCAGGGTGGTGGACTTTGATTTAATGAGAAAATCGCTATTTAGATGAAATCTTAATTAGCCGGCTCTTGGGGTTTATCTTTTTTACCGAACAGGGAGAAATGAACGTACCGTTTGGGGTGTGCTTTCAGGTCTTCCAGGAGACTGGCGGCATTGGCTGTTGTGGCGTTCAGATTATTGTACAGTTGCGGATCGTTCAGGAGCAGACCCACGGTATTGTCTTTGCTGTTCAGCTTCTCGGTAAGCATCCGGGCGTTATCGATGGTCTGGTCTATTTTCTTCATCGTGGCTGCATAGTCTACCTCTTTCAGGTTGTTGCTGATGGCCACGAAATTATCGCCGATGGTGTTCAGCTTGCCGGTGAGCTGCGGGATGTCGCGACCCATGAGCGTCTTCAGTTGCCCGCTGGTCGTCTCCAGGTTGCTGGCGATGTGCTGCATGGAATGCAGGGTGGCGGGGATAGTGGGGTCGCCCAGGATGGCGTTCAGCGAGGTGAGGATGGAGTCCAGCTTGGGGAGCATGCCTTCCACCTGGGGTACGAGTGCGGCTACCTTTTCCATCATGCCGTTGTTCAGTGATCCGGCCAGTGTGTCGCCTATGTTGTATTTCTCGCGGGGGTTGTTGGCCAGGAGCAGGTTCATGCGTACACCACCCATGAGTTCGGCTACCAGCTCGGCGGAGCTTCCCCGGGGTATGCGCAGTTCGTTGTCCAGTTCCACTTCCACCACCACATCTTTAGGCTTGTTGAAGTTGTAGTCGATGGTGCGCACGATTCCCACGCGTACACCGTCGGCAAATACGGGGCTTGATTTGGCCAGGCCGTTGACATCGGTGAACTTGACATAGAAATAACTGGACGGTTTGAACATGTCGATTCCTTTCAGGTAGTTTATGCCGTAGATGAGGATGCACAAAGCAACGATGCCTGCAACGCCGATCCGGACTTCTTTGGTGATGTATTTCATTTTCATATGTTTATTTCTTTTTGTTTTTTAAAAATTCGGCAATGGCAGCGTTGATGTCCATTTTTTTCCCGTTCTTGAAGGCGATGACGAAAGCTCCTTTGAAGGTGCCCTCCACTTCGCGTTTGGTGCGGAGAGCCTTGTTATAGTCGGAAGTAGCTCCGCAGGTGTATTTATACAGTCCTCCCTCCTGGTAGTGATCCACGTCTTTCAGCCCTTTCAGTTGTTTGCTGTTGGCTGCCAACAGTGTAGAGGAAGTGGTGATCTGCACTGTAAACGTAATTCCGCCCTGATTAGTTGCGGGGGTAGCGGCGGTGGGAGTGTTACCGGCAGCGGGGCTGGCGGGTGTACTTCCGGGTGCGGGACGGCGCGTGCGGTTGCTGGCCGTCGATGCTTCGCTCCGGACAGATGGCTGTTCGGCGGTGCTGTCCACGCGGTCGGTATCGGCTGCGGCCGTTGTTTCTATCTTTTCCGTGGGTACGATGGTGCGGCTGGCTCCCGTGAGGCGGATCTCCTGCTCGCGTTTATAAATAAGGAACGCGCGATAGATGCCGTTAGCCAAGGTCGTAGTTCCTTCGGCCGTGTTGAGGTAGCGTTCTTCTTCGGGGGTGGAGATGAATCCCAGTTCCACCAGGATGCTGGGCATGGCACTGGCTTTGAGTACGAGGAATCCGGCTTGGTGTACGCCCCGGTCCACCCGCTGGCAGGTGTGGCGGAACTGCTTCTGTACGAGCGAGGCCAGGTGTACGCTTTGCTCCATGTACTTGTCCTGCATGAATTCGAAGATGATATACGATTCGGCCGAGTTGGGGTTGAACCCGGCGTAGCGCGTCTGGTAGTCGCTCTCGTAGAGAATCACCGCGTTCTCGCGCTTGGCCACTTCGAGGTTGGCGTCGGACTTGGCCAGACCGAGCGTCCATGTAGATGCTCCTGTGATGGTCTTGGAACCAGCAACGGCGTTGGTGTGGATGGAGATGAACAGGTCGGCCTTGGCATTATTGGCAATTTCGGCCCGCCGGTCCAGGGGAATGAAGACGTCTTTGCTGCGGGTGTATATCAGTTTCACGTCGTCGCAGTTGTTCTGTATCAACTTGCCCACCTTCAGGGCGACGGCCAGGTTGATGTCTTTTTCTTTGGATATCTTCCCCACGGCACCGGGGTCATGGCCGCCGTGTCCGGGGTCGATTACTACCACAAACTCTTTGCACCAGGCGTCGCTGCTACAGGCTGGCGACAAGAATAGGCATAGACAGATGATATATAATATATGTATCTTGCTTCGTTCCATATTCTGAAAAAGATTTTGCAAATGTAGTAGATTTTTGTTGAAAACTCACTAATTGTGGTTAAGTTTTGAGTTTTTTGATACATTATTTAAGGTTTGCAGGGTGTATACATAAGGGGGTGTTTGGATTGTCTAAGGGATATCATGGAATAGTTTAAAACATTCATGGCTTATCTTTTAAAGGAAGCTAGTGTTGCATTAAAAGATACGATGTACGAGATGTGCATCTGGTACTGCGCGAGATGTACATCTGGTACCGCATGAGATGTGCATCTCGTACTGTCTAAGATGCACATCTCGTACATCGTTGGTTTTAAAGCAAAGCAACGTATGTTTAGAAGGTATGGCGGGTATGTTTAGAACCAAGAGCGGAATTGCTGAAGAGTTATGCGGACAACACTTGGTGAAACGCATAGAATACTTGACGAAAAGCACATAAAGATTCACCATTTTCTGCTTTTCGGGGCTTTCTGTGCTGGCTGTCGAAGTTTTTTCGACCGAAACGTAGCATATTTCCGTCAATCTGCGTTACTTTGCACACTCGATCCATAATATAAACGATCATGTTGAAATTCCTTAAAGACTGGACGTTGCCCATTGCCATGCTGGTAGGCTGTGTGGGGTATCCCCTGTTCATCTACCTTTCTTTCCTGACCCCGGCATTGATTTTTTGCATGTTGCTGCTGACGTTCTGCAAGGTGTCGCCCGAACAGTTGCGCCCCCGGGCGTGGCACCTGTGGCTGCTCCTCTTGCAGATTTTGGGCGCACTGGGCGTGTACCTGCTTTTGTACCGTTTCGACAAAATAGTGGCCGAGGGGGTGATGGTCTGTGTCATTTGTCCCACGGCGGGAGCAGCGGCAGTGATTACCGCCAAGCTGGGCGGCAATGCGGCGAGCCTGGTGGCGTATACATTGCTGGCCAACATCGCCGTAGCGTTGGCCGTTCCGGTATTCTTCCCTCTGATCGAAGTCCATCCCGGAGTAAGTTTCCTGTCCTCGTTCTTCCTTATATTAAGTAAGGTGTTCCCTATACTGATTTTCCCGTTCCTGGCCGCGTGGCTGTTGCAACGGTTCGTCCCGCGGGTGCACCGGGTGCTGCTCGGCCTGCACGAACTGTCGTTCTATCTTTGGGCTTTCTCGCTGGCCATCGTCACGGCGCAGACGCTCTCCTCGCTACTGAATCACCCGGCCGGCGGATGGATGGGAGTGATGATCGCCTTCGGTGCACTCGTGGCCTGCTGCCTGCAATTCTTCCTGGGCAAATCTATCGGCACGCTTTACGGCGACCGCATCAGTGCCGGGCAGGCCCTGGGGCAGAAGAACACCATCCTGGCCATCTGGATGGCGCATACGTACCTCAACCCATTGGCCTCCGTCGGTCCCGGCTCGTACGTGCTGTGGCAGAACATCATCAACTCCTGGCAACTGTGGAAGAAACGCCGGAAGGATGCCGCCACCCATTGATGCACAAACTTTCTACCCCCGATAATCGTTACTATATACATAGAAATCAATAAGATATGAAGATAACAAACCCTTTGGAACTCATCGACGTCTACTATCCCGGGGCGAATCGCCTGAAAGAAATCCTGCTGACGCACAGTGAAGCGGTGGCCCGCAAAGCCCTTGCTGTGGTCGATAGTCATCCGGAACTTGTGCTCGATCATACATTTATCTACGAAGCCGCCATGCTGCACGATATCGGCATCTTCCTCACCGATGCCCCCGATATCCAGTGCTTCGGCTCGTCGCCCTACATCTGCCACGGGTATCTCGGTGCCGACTTGTTGCGTCAACACGGCTTCCCCCGGCACGCCCTGGTATGCGAACGGCACACCGGAGCAGGGCTGTCGTTGGACGAAATCGTCAGTCGCCGCCTGCCCCTGCCACAGCGCGATATGCGCCCCGTGAGCCTGGAGGAACAAGTGGTTTGCTTTGCCGATAAGTTCTATTCCAAATCCCATCTGGCCCGGGAAAAGACGGTGGAGGGTGCCCGCAAAAGCATCGCCAAGCACGGCGAAGAGGGTGTGGTACGCTTCGAAGAGTGGTGCAAGATATTTTTGTAACCGACTAAAAAATAATTAAAAAGATTGTTTCGTACGTATAATTGATGAAGAATGCGTACTTTTGCCCATCCAACGCGTAAAAAACGAAGAGCGAATGACCCCATCGAAAGCAAATACATGTGTAACCTCTTTTATCTTGCTGTTTGTCTTCTTACTGCTGTCGGGTGAGGTCATGTCTCAACGGCGCAGGAGAGGGGATACCGTCCATGCTGATACGCTGAAGACGGACTCCTTGCCCGGAGACTCCATCAAGATAGACTCCATACCGCTCAAACCCGAGAAAAAGAAGGACGCGCTCGACGCACCGGTCGTCTACGAAGCCACCGACTCCATCGTATTCACCGAAGGCGGATTTGCCCATCTTTATGGCGACGGCAAGGTGAACTACGAAAAGATAGAGCTGGCAGCCCAGATCATCTCCATGAACATGGACAGCAGCACGGTATATGCCCGCGGGGTAACCGACTCGCTGGGTACCGTCAAAGGTAAACCGGTGTTCAAGGATGGCGAAACGCCGTACGAAACCAATACCATCCGGTACAACTTCAAGAGCAAACGGGGACTGATCAGCAACGTTGTCACCCAGCAGGGCGAGGGCTACGTGATAGGTCACGACGCCAAGAAGGGGGCGAACGATGACCTCTACATGCGCCGTGGAATGTACACCACGTGCGATCATCATGACCATCCGCACTTCTACATCCAGATGTCCTACGGAAAAGTACGACCCAAGAAGAACGTCGTCACCGGCCCGGCACACCTCGTGGTGGAGGACGTGTCGCTGCCACTCGTGGTGCCTTTCTTCTTCTTCCCCTTCTCCAGCAGCTACTCCTCGGGAATATTGATGCCTACGTACATGGACGACTCCAGCCGTGGATTCGGCCTCGTGAATGGGGGATACTATTTCGCCATCAGCGACCAGATGGACCTGAAGCTCACCGAGGAAATCTATACCAAAGGTTCCTGGGCATTGGGCGTGGAAACGAACTACAACAAACGATACAAATACAGCGGCTTGTTCCAAGCCAGCTACCAGGTGACGAAGACGGGTGACAAGAATATGCCCGACTATTCCGTGTCGAAAGACTTCAAGGTAATCTGGAGTCACCGGCAAGATGCCAAGGCAAGCCCCAACAGCACCTTCTCGTCCAGCGTTAACTTCACCACCAGTAGCTACGAACGTACCAATGTGAACAACTTGTACAATGCGCAGGCCATGACGCAGAATACCAAGACGTCCAGTGTGAGTTATTCGCGTAGTTTCCCCGATCAGAAACTCACACTCTCGGGTACGGCCAATATTGCCCAGACCATGCGCGACTCATCCATCGCGATCACCTTGCCCGACCTGAACATCGCCCTGAGCCGTATCTTCCCTTTCAAGCGGAAGGAAGCCGTGGGCGACGAGAAGTGGTACGAAAAGATTTCGCTCTCCTATACCGGTCGTCTGACCAACAGCATCAAGACCAAGGATACAGAGATATTCAATGCCGGATTCAGTAAATGGGATCACGCCATGAACCACAACGTGCCCATCAGTGCCACTTTCACGCTTTTCAAGTACCTCAACGTAGTGCCGTCGTTCAATTACACCGAGCGTTGGTACACCCGCAAGGTGATGAAGGAGTACGATATGGAGAAGAAACAACTGATGGCAGTGCCCGGCGATACGCTCAACGGTTTCTACCGGGTGGCCAACTATTCCGGGTCTGTCAGCATGAATACCAAACTGTACGGTCGTTACAAACCGCTCTTCATGAAGAGTAAGGAAATAGATATCCGCCACGTATTCTCGCCCCAGGTGAGCTTTACCGGTGCGCCGGCCTTCGGGCAGTATTATGAGACGTATGTCGATGCGTATGGTGAGACGAAATACTACTCTCCGTTCGATGGACAACAATTCGGCGTAGCTCCGCGTGAAAAGCAGGGGTCAATAAACTTCTCTATTTCAAACAATATCGAGGCCAAGTACAAGAATAAGAACGACTCTACTGTGAAGTTCCCCTTCAGCATCGACGACTTCACCACCGGCCTTTCGTACAACATGGCAGCCAAGGAGCGCCCCTGGAGCGATATGTCTGTCGGCCTGCGTCTGAAATTCGGCAAGGCTTATACGTTGAATCTCAATACGTCGCTGGCTACATACGCCTATGAGTTCGACCAGAACGGTAACGTCCGCGTGGGCAACCGCACGGAATGGTCGTACGGTCGTATGGGGCGCTTCAGCGGATACAGCAACTCCTTCAGCTACACGCTGAACAACGATACGTGGAAGAAACTCTTCGGGTCGAAGGAAGAGCGGGAAGAAGCCAAGAAGAAAGCGGCTGCCAAAAAGACTGGTCCGGACGATGAAGAGGGCGAGGATTATGAAGATCCCACCAATCCTGAACCGAAGAAGGTAGAGAAGGTCAAAGCCGGTGCCGACGGATATCAGCCGTTCAAGATGCCCTGGTCGCTCAGTATCTCTTACCAGATAGGTTTTGCCGAGGACCGCACCAAGCCTATCAACGTGCATTCCATGCGCTACCCGTACTCCATCAATAACAATACCATCAGTCTTTCGGGCAACCTGAAGATATCGAACCGGTGGTCGTTCAACTTCAACAGTGGCTATGACCTTATCGCCAAGAAGATCCCGATGACTTCCTGCACCATCTCACGCGATTTGCACTGTTTCAACATGTCGGCCAGTATTTCGCCCTTCGGTGTGTATAAGTATTACAACTTCACCATCCGCGCCAATGCCAGTGTACTGCAGGACTTGAAGTGGGAACAGCGCAGCCAGACGCAGAGCAATATCCAGTGGTATTGATTTAGGTTTCACCACGGAGTATTAATCATAGCAGAAGGGCACAGAGGTCTTATTACTTCTCTGTGCCCTTCTGTAGTTTATAGTAAAAACTCTGTGGAACTCTGCGTGACTCTGTGGTAAACTAAACCTACCAGGTGATTCCCGTTTGCCCGTGCGCTTTCAGATACTCGTTAGTGCGGCTGAAATGCTTGTTCCCAAAGAAGCCGTTGTAGGCCGAGAGGGGAGAAGGGTGTGCCGAGCTCAGCACCAGATGCTTGTTGCGGTCGATGAACGCCCCTTTGCGTTGTGCATAAGCCCCCCAAAGAATGAACACCAGATTCTCCCGTTCAGCAGCCAGCGAGCGGATAGCCGCGTCGGTGAATGCTTCCCAACCTTTGTTCTGGTGCGAACCAGCCTGATGGGCGCGTACCGTCAGTGTGGCGTTCAGCAGCAGTACCCCTTGTTCGGCCCAGCGCGTCAGGTTACCGGTAGAAGGCGCATCGGTGCCGATATCGCTCTTGATTTCCTTGAAGATGTTGACCAAAGAAGGCGGGAAAGGCACCCCATCGTTCACCGAGAAGCAGAGGCCGTGCGCCTGTCCCGGCCCGTGATACGGATCCTGACCGATGATCACCACCTTCACCCGGTGGAACGGGCAGAGGTTGAAAGCATTGAAAATCAATTTTCCCGGCGGGTAGATGGGTTGTTGGAGGTATTCGTTCTTGACAAACTCCGTGAGCTGACGGAAATAATCCTTCTCGAACTCCGGCTGCAAGTACGTTTTCCAGCTATCTTCTATCTTGACGTTCATAATCAGATGAGGTGTATGTCAATTTCTTTGCAAGCTTCGCGCATCTCCTCGGGCCAGATGCTGGCCTGTATCTCGCCGATGTGCGCTTTGCGCAGGTAGAACATACACAAGCGCGACTGTCCGATACCTCCTCCGATGGAGAGCGGCAGGGTGTCGTCCATCAGGCGTTTGTGGAAATAGAGTTCCAGGCGTTCTTCCTGACCGGATTCCTCGAGCTGTCGCAGCAAAGCGGTTTTGTCCACGCGGATACCCATCGATGAGAGTTCGATGGAGCGTTGCAGCACATCGTCCCACAGCAAAAGGTCGCCGTTGAGTCCCGGCAAACCGTCTTGGTCAATGGTGGAGTAGTCATCATAGTCCGGTGCGCGACCGTCGTGCTTCTCTCCATCACCCAGTTCGCAACCGATGCCGATGATGAACACCGCGCCGTACTTCTTGCAGATGGCGTGTTCGCGGCATTTCGGTTCCATGTCCGGGTATAGCTGACGCAGTTCCTCCGAGTGGATGAAGTGCAGTTTCGTCGGCAAGCAGGGTTTGATTTGCGGATACATCTCGTACACCATGTATTCCGTGCGGATCATGGCGGCGTAGATGCGGTTGACGATTTCTTTCAGGAAACTCACCGTGCGGTCGGCATTAGTGATCACCCGTTCCCAGTCCCATTGGTCCACGTAGAGCGAGTGCAGGTTGCCCAGTTCCTCGTCCGAGCGGATGGCGTTCATGTCGGTGTAGATGCCGTAGCCCGGCTCTATCTTATAGTCGGCCAGGGTAACACGCTTCCACTTGGCGAGCGAGTGCACCACTTCTGCCTGCGCATCGCCCAGATCCTTGATGGGGAAGGCTACCGCCCGTTCCACCCCGTTGAGGTCGTCGTTGATACCCATACCTTTCAGTACGAAAAGCGGGGCAGTGACGCGGCGCAGACGGAGTTCGGACGACAGGTTCAACTGGAAGAAGTCCTTTATTTGTTTGATACCCAACTCTGTCTGTTTCAGGTCGAGCAAGGGCTTGTAATTTTGAGGTCTTATCAGATAACTCATAAGGTCATTTTGATGTTAATAGTCGGCAAAGATAGGAATAAATTTATATTTATGTCATGTTTATTAGTTAAATTATTGTCAAAATGTACGGTTATTGAATGAAATTAGTTTCAAAATAACATATTGAAGCGGGCTGCTTCCTAGTGATTCTTTACAAAAAACCGGAAATCATTAGGAAGATGAGAAGTTTTTTTCTATTTTTGTCGTCGCAAAACCCCGCCTCTGTAGTTCAACGAATAGAATGTAGGTTTCCGGTACCTAAGATAAGGGTTTGATTCCCTTCGGGGGTACAAAATGCGCCTTTTAATCATTTGATTATCAGGCGTTTTTGTTTTGTTAGGTGTAACATAGGTGTAACATTTCAACCGCTGCCACACTTCAAGCAAACTTAACCTAACCCCCGAAGTATTTTGCCGGACCAACGAAAAAGAAGCGGAAATAGCCAAATACTATAACCGCTTCCATACTTTATACGCCTGGCTACTTCTTCCCTACCGTATTATCACTGCCGGCAATGGGCGTATTGTTGTTGTCCCTGACGATATTCACGTATCTAAGCTTGTCTATAAAGATATTCACCACACACCCGGCGGGTAAATGCTTAAGCAAAGCGATTAAATCGGCTTCGCTGCTTATGTTTACTTCGCGGGGCTTCATGGCTTCAACCTCTCTAAAGCCTCAACGGCTTCACGATAGAAACGGTCTGCGCTTTCGCGATCTTCTACCGAAAGGTCAACAAAGCCCAGTAGTGCGCGTAACATTATTAAGCCCGTTTTAACTAAAAGGATATCCGTGTTATGCTGCACGGGTTCTACTTTAGGACATAGCGGTATAAGCCTACAGGCTGGCCGGGCGTTACTGTCCTTCACGTCCTGGTCCTTGGCGACGCTCTTCTTCATACGACATTCGTGTTATTTCCTCCTACAGTACCGGTGTTAATCGTACCGGAATTACCGCTAAAGTACTGCACGGTTAAATGCAGCTCCATTTTATCCGGAAAGCATTTAGCCAGTTCGGTGACGAACTCTTTAACACAGTCCGGATGCAGGCTTACATGTACAGGCGCGTTACTTTCCTTCACGCCCTTGTCTTTACTACTTAGCGTACTCATAGGGCTTTGAAGTTTTTCTGTAATACCCTGACATACGCCAACTGTTTAGCAACATCGCTAAGGTTAGACTGCCCCAGCACTCCTACCAGTGTATCTACTACGCCGTCTAACACTTCGCCCCATCGGTCGGCGGTGGTAACGTCTAACAGTGCGTCTATTACTTCGCGTTGAGGCTTTTGCACGCCATCGACTATTTGCCGCATTTGTTTTGTTTGTCCGACTACATCGGCCAGGCACCCGATGTCGCGTGTTAGTACTGACCTGTCAGCGTAGTACTCACCTATTACGGTGCGCATTACATCCCAAAGCTGCGCATTTCTGGGCAAGGACAAGCCCGTTACGCGCTTGTAGAACCTTCGGAACTGTTGATAACTGTAGCCCGTTTCGTGGGCTGTACGTGTAGACACGTTACTGTACTTCGCGCGTTTACTTTTCATTGTCTTTGGCATTGCGAATGAAAAATTAAAGCATAAAGAAAGGCTATCGCCTCCCGTCTCGCCAAAGACAATTACCAACACATAAGCGTAGTAACTCGCAGGGATTTGATAGCCTTATATTGTAAGGTACACCAAACGTATAGCCATAAAAATAGCTACTAACCCTTATATGTTGAAATAAATATCTTTGGCGAAGACATCACAAATATACGCATAATTCTATAACGCGCGCTATTCATCCGGGGAAATTTTTTATCCTAAATCGTCTTCGGGGAAAATGTCGGCCAGTTCTTCACCGTTCTTGTATCTCATAAGCGCATTGTAAAAGTCGGTGTAGTCTTCCGGGCGCAATGGCTCATCTTTGGTCACGCTGGCAGCGTTGAACTGGCCAAGCATCCACTTAACGTCCGTACCCTTCTTATCATGTGTGAGCTTCAGGACTTCCGCTCTTATAATAAGTAGCTTGCTATCTTCACTCATCCCGCTGATACCCGTTTCTTTTCTACGGGTGTCCTCACTGAGAGGGAAATACTGTTTTATTAGTTTGATGGTTCTTTCGCCCAGTTCTATAGTTATTTCCATTTTTTAGCTAAGATAACAAAAGCCGCGCTAATTTTACGCGCGTAATAGCAGAAAATAGCGCGTAGATAGTAAATACGCTTAGCGCGGTAGATAGTACTTAATCTTATCTTTACAGTGTAAAAGCCGCTGTACGCGTATCTATGCCGTAGCGAACAATTTGCAATATTTTTATTTAGCGATATCTTTTTGGGTGTGCTTTAGATAGTAGAAAATCATATATAGTAAGTACTTTTTCTATTATTTGTGTCGATAGTGCCGATAGTGCCGTTAAAAAAAAGTGTAAATGAATAGTGTAAATAGAAATTTACTTCTTTAGCGGTAAAATTACGCACAACTTAAATCTATCACCTACAAAATAAAGTTTTTTCTTACGGCACTATCGGCACTATCGGCACTTTTATTCCTTTATGGGCTTATGGGCGTATAATACCCTACCTGCGTTTTTCCTTTCTACGATATATCCTGCGACCTCCAATCGTTTGCGCATTTCCTTATTAGATACTTTCATATATCCGTTATCAAAGCAGTACTGCCCGTACTCCTCGTATATACCTTTAAGTGGTATAGACCTATCAACGGAAGGGGCGTACCCTTCTTCATCCATAAACAGAGCTACGCTGTCCGATTCCCTTCTATACGATTCTACCTGCCTCCGTATAACATCCGATTTAGTAAAGCCCTTGTTATCCAGCAAGCGACGCAAGCCGCTAAGCACCCAGTTAAATACGCCACTTAACTCGTTTGCTACTATCTTGTCCGTTAATTCCGGGTCTTGCTGGTCCTCGGGTATTGTCACGCTGAAAGGCACGATAAGGAAGCGACGAAAGAAAGCGTCCGTTAATTCCGTTGCGCGTGGAAGAATGTTACCGTTAACCATAAGACGGGCGTAGTCTGTCATCGTGAACGGGTCTTGGTATTTCCTTTGCGCCCCCACCGCCTCACCGCTAACAAGTTGCTTAAAGATGGAGTTCTCTAACTTTACGCTTAACTCACTTGTATAGTTAAGAAGGTTGTTCCCAAGTTCCGCCCTTTGCCAACTGTCAGGGCGCGTTAAATCGGCAAGCGAATACGAACAAACGTTCTCCGGGCCTAACAGTGCCCGCACTATCCCAAAGAATACGCTTTTCCCATTGGCACCGCTACCGTATAGCATCAGCAACTTTTCTAATTTAAGGCTGCGTACAAATACATACCCGATGTATTCGGACAATACCCTACGGCAGGCCTCATCAGGTTGAACCTGATTTATAAACGCGTCAAACATCGGGCAAACGGCGTCCGGGTTATACTCAAACGGAAGCTGGTACTTTATAAAGTCTTCGCGCCGGGGCTCTCTTAATTCCTGCGCCGTGTCTGATATCTCAAATGTGCCGTTCTTTAAATTGATAAGCGTGCTTTGCTTGCTTTCGGGTGTGGGAAGATTGGCCTCCGCTATGAACTGTTTATAGAGTTCGTCTCTGAAGAGGTGGTGTCTCGCTTCCAAAGACGGGACGCCCATTTTAATAGCCGCCTTGGCTATGGACTGTCTAAAGTCGCCAACGTCTACGACCTGCCAGTACGAGCCGTTGTACACGTAAATAAAGCCGTTCTTTGTGCATAGTCCCCACTGATTAGATACGGCCGTTTCTAAAAGCTGATCGACGGCGATAGTTACGTAGGTTTTACGCGGGATTATGGCATCCTGCTTTAGGTCAGCCTTATCCCTAAAGTCCACCCAGCTAATTTGCTTTAATAGTTCAGATAAGACCCTTTGAGCCGGTTCACTACCTAACATATTATATGCGGCTTCCGCTTCGTCGTAATCGCTGGCCGCCCGGTCCCTTTCTTCCCGCCTCAACCCTTCGTTTACCGCCGGGGATTCTAAGGCCAGTTCGCGCATTGCCTTGTAGCTGGGTAACTTCGTAGCTTCTGTACCTGGCTTTGACCGCTTATCCAGCTCTCTAAACAAGTGTATACGTACCAGGTCAAAGGCATTTACCGCGTGCTCGGTGTTCGCTGGGTCCGTACTATGGTGCGAGTAAGCATGTAATCCCGGAGGAGGCACCCATAATCCACCGGCCGCCGTCCCGGACCTATAAGTGTAGTAATTATCCCCACGGTCGCACAACTCGTAAGCGTCCGGTATATATTCGGCTATCGCTTCGTGTATGGAGTATGCCCTGCAAAACGCACCTATAACACCTTTTTTTTGCGTAGGGTCTTCCGGTTTTTTAGGAACTTGCCGATTTGCTGCGCTTGTTACTACCGATGAGGCTCCCCGTAGTAGATCATCCGGGTTTAATATATCTCCATCCGAATAACCGCTAATAAACTCCCCATCACTTGGCGTAGACGGCCAAAACATAACCCTTTCTGCTTGATAAGAACCCGCGTCTACCTCAGGGCTGCCCAAAAGAGATACAAACTCCCTGGCCAGCACCTCGTATTCCGCACGGCTTACGTGCCTGCTTAACGGTATTGCAATACGAAACCGGTTCTTATCGCGGGTGTGTGAATGGGTAGTATAGAAAAGGCCGGCATATTCCAGCAAACAAAACGTGTCCCACACATCGGATAAGGTTACATCTTTGTCAAAGTCCAGTGAAAGAAGCTGCGCACCTGTAACGCCTGCTCTTTCACGCGTTTGGCTTACGAAGCTACTGCCAACATACCCGCCAACGTTCTTTATTTTAACACAAATAGCCTTATTTCCCTGATCAGTACTTTCATGTAGTTCTTGATATCTGGCTTCCGTTTCCTTGGTACGTGTAGTCGTTAGCAACTTGGGGGCAAACTCCGTCCACTGTATATCCCAGGGCGTAATGGTTCCTAAGTTTTTGCCCTTAGTCTCAGAGATACGTAGCATTAGATCGAGACCATAAGTTACTTTAACCGCTCCTTGGGTAGTTTGCATAATTAGTTCAGACATACGTCAGGGGTGTTTGCTATTTTACGTTTTATATATTTCTCTACGTCGGTGTACACTTCTTCAGCCGCTCTTATCCCATAGCAAAAGCGCATGATATTAATTGCTAATATGCCGTTTTGTTCCGGTAGATCGGACACGGTAAGCGTTTCAAACTCGCCGCGGGCCGTGCGGTCAAATCGATATAATACCGCAACGCGTTGCTTAAGATTATACGCTATGCCGTCGTAACTTTCTTTTTGCCGATGGAATATTTTACCTAACAGTAGTGCATCTACTGATTTATTTGTATATTTGCTCCCAGTCTTGGGGCCGCCACTACCGCGCAAAGGTAGGGCGGTCTTCTTTTTTCTATGTCTCATATCTCAACTCCTAATATTTTAAAGTACATTATTACGTCAAACACTACACGGCCTTCTACTTTAGAAAATGCCGCGCTAAATTCTCCCTTCCGGTATTCCTTTAACCCGTGCGGGGAAGTGGCAAAGAACTCGCAAATATCCTTTAGCCCTACTTTTCTCTCAAAGCTCGATATTATCATATCTTTCGTATCAGTTTGATTTTAGTCTTATTGCGCCCCGACGGATCATACCCCGTTATCTGCGACACGTAGTACATATCACCGTTGAACATGGCCATAATAGCCCCGTTCAGCGCGTCGTACTGTGCGGGTGTTAGGTACCCTTCCACTTCCGTAAAGTGGCTGCTACCGTCAATCAGGAGCGTAAAGTAGTTATCAAGAATGGTTAGCTTCTGGTTCTTGTAGTTCAGCGTACCCACCCTCTTTGTTCTCCGGGGTCTTCGGTAGAACGCCGTACAGCGTATACGGAAATATAGCCGCCTGTGGGCTCGTTTGCGCGTCTACGTTGTATCTGCTCAGGTCGTCGGCGAAGTCCTTAAATTCCAAAGGAAAAGGGGCGTTTTCGTTAAGTTTCTTATCGCCGAAGATGTCCGCAATGCTTTTCGGTGCCGGGATGCACAGGTTACCTATGTAGCTCTGTGCGGACACTTGCGACATGCGGAACATGCCTTTAAACACCCGGACGCTGTTAATGATCAGTTCCGCGTTGTACATGCGGTTGAACTTGTTGTTCGTCTCCTCTACGTTCGCGTAACCGAAAATAGAGTGGTTATTCTGGGTAGGCGGTAACGTGATCTTATAACTGCACTGGGCGTCCTTGGTGTTCAGTTCGCCAGGCTTTAGTAACTGGCGGTCCAGACGTACGCCGATGTCATCGCCGACGTCACAAAGGCGGTTGTTGATGTATAGTTCTATCATTATCTACGCCCTCCTGGTTTCTGCCCTATACAGTAGCTTTGCGCCTTCTCGTTCAGTTCCTGTGTCGTGCTTACACGGTTCTGCAGTAACCACTCCTGCAACTCGTCGCGCCGGAAATAACACATCTTCCCCATAGGTTTATAATGTGGTACCTTCTGGGCACTCGTTAACTTATACAAATAACCTTTTGTTAAGCCGGTAAAACGCGCAGCCTCATCAAGGGTTAATACCTCTTTACTTGTTAGCCCCGCCATTTTTACGGCATCCTCTACTAAAAGTAGTCTTTGTTCTACATTTGCCATAATTCGTATGTTTTAAATTAAACTGCTGGCAAACATACCCCATACAAAAGCAAAGATTCCGCCCGAAACGCCCGTAATAGGGCGGAGTCCGGGCGGAATCTGTTTAAACGTATGTAAAAGTAACTACATTTATCGCGATATTGAAAGATCTATCATTCCTTTGTTTCGGGGGTAGCCTTCTCCTTTGTTTCTTATTTTATTTATTTTTCTATCCATTGTTCCTATGTTCGGTGCTGTCCCATCACGTAAGACAAAGCACCGGCTTGCAATACTGGTACATCCTCGGTGTTCACCAAAGAGACTATCAACAAAATAAGCCAGGTCATTCACCCTCAGCAACCAACGTAAAGGGGTAAAATTGTCACTACCCCGCAAGCCAGTACACACGTAGTAAAAGTCTTCGTATGTAGTATCTGTGTGGAGTATTTCATACACAACTAATCTCGTGTATACACTTTGCGCGTATTCTTCGTCGCCATCACCGGTCCAGTCTAACGAGAAATGACAAGGCAAATCCTTTTTTGTAATCAAGGGGGCCGACTGTGTGGTGTCCTCACTAAGGGGAAGTTTCGATAGCCCGTCAATTATCCGTTGAACCTGGTCAATTATCTGGCAAAACTCTACCGTTTCAGTTTTGCCGGCTCTTTGTTCCAGTTCTATATTCTTACCTCTGTTTTCCGTCCAGCCGGTTACTACTATTGTACGTTCTCCACGTTCTGTAGGACACACTGTATGATACGCAATGTCTATATCTGCAAAACACCTTTCGTCATTGTCCTGATACCATAAAATTGCATCGTTCAGAAACGCCGTAGTGTCATTAGTAAGCGTACAGAGTATATCAACACCAGCTATACCAGACAGCGATTCAAAGTTTTCATTTATATAATCCGCAACCGCGAGGTGTTTAGCTATCTTATCTCTTATATAGTTCCCGTCATACTTTACTAAATACTCCTCTACTTCGGTTAAGTAATCGGCGACATTTAGAAACTCGTATTCCGTGGTATAGTAGATGTGACTAACTGTAAATCCAGACCCCATTTGCAGGCTTAAAAGGTCCGCAATAGCAAATAAACTACGCTCTATGTTATTGATACGGTACATGCTGATCTATTGTTAGTTCTGGCAAACTGTTTATTGCATCTTCTTTAAGCTTATCCACTACGCGTGTGTACTTCTCAGTCATAGCCAACCCGCTATGACCTAACAGCCCGGCAACGGTCTTTATATTGGCCCCGTTGTTGAGGATATTCACGGCAAAAGAATGTCGGGCGCAATGCCAGGTAATGTGTTTAGTGATACCTGCTTTCTTGGTCCAACTCCTAAGAGCTTTCAGGCACATGGTATGGCTTGGCAGGTGGAATATACAGCCATCAATAAAATCACCCTCAGAGTTTACAGGATGATCGCCGATCAGAGATAGTAACCCGGCGTTCAATGGTATTTCAACACCGCTTTTGCTACTGTTTCCTTTGGTCTTGCTCTGCTCAAACCTCAGTTGTTTGTTGGAATAGTCTATGTTGCTGTACTTGAGATCGATCACATCACAGAAGCGTATGCCCGTATATAGGCAAAAGATGAATGCCCGGCGTACTTCTTTGTTTTGCTCCGGGTATGCTGTCTTGATGAGGCTCTGTATTTCCTCTGTGCTTAAAACGTCCTTTCTCAATATATCCCTATCAATGGTGCATGTTATCCCGGTGCTGGGGTTCTTTCTGATTATTCCCTCTTCATAGGCTGCCTTTAATGACATCTTGAATTTCTTGTAGTAGCTGTTTGCCCCTTCTCCTGAATTTCTGCTTTGCAGGTATTCTACAAACTCTTCTACCATCTTAGGGGTGATCTGTGAGGGCTTAAGAAACTTGGAGAACAAAGGGTAATGTTCGTTTAGAAAATCATTGAAACGACACATAGCCCCCTTGACCATTCGTTTGTCTTTCTTTGTGCGCTTGTTATAGTACGATTGAAAGAAGATCAAGAAGTTTATACCGTCCTCTTTCTTTAGCCGATATCCCTGTAGACCCTCTTTTAGTTGCTGTTCACGTTCAAAGCGTATCTTCTTTGCAAGCTCAAGGGTTTCTTTGTTGCTTTGCCGCTCTATGGGTGTTCTGGGGGTTGCATAGAGTGTTAGTTTTAAGTACTCGCGTTTCCTTTGGACCTTGCTTGTTATTTCCCCAGTTTCAGGGTCTTCTACATTTGCCCGCCCCAGGTAGTAGTCTAAATATAGTGAGTAGTTGCCATCTGACAGCTGCTTTTGCATCAACTTAGGGTTGTCTGTAACCTTTGAATCATTCTTTGCCATATTGCTAAACCTTTGATATTCTTTTAGTTTCCTTTGCTTGCAAATATAAGTGTTTTATTTGATTCAAGTGTAACATAGGTGTAACAATTTGACGATAATAAGAAGAGATAAGAAAGTATAAGAAAGTAGATAGGACTGAATTCGCTTGATTATCTGTAATTTATGCTCTTTTGTTTTCCTTTGTTTTCTCGTTTTTTGTAGGTCTTGTTCCCTTCGGGGGTACAGCAGAGAGTAAAGACAGCCATCCACCAAAGGATAGGCTGTCTTTTTTATGCTATTTCCGGAGCAGGGCGAGCAGTTCCTCCCACTGGTCGCACAGGGCTTGCATGGAGGGGAAGAGCACATCCGCTCCGGCGTCCATCAGTACCTGGTTGTCCATGGGGCCGGTGTTCACGGCTACGGTGAAGATTCCGGCGGCTACTCCGGCTTCTACGCCCAGGGGAGCGTTCTCGATGACGATGGCTTCGTGGGGTTTCAGCCCGCCTTTGGCCAGGGCCATGAGGTAGGGCTCGGGGTTCGGCTTGCCATGCTTTACGTCGAAGGCGGTGACCATGAGCTCGCGGCGGAACATGCCGGAGAAGTTCTCGTCCAACCGCCCTAACAGCGATGTCTGTCCCGATCCGGTGACCACGGTAGGCGTGAGTCCGGCGGCTTTCACCTTCTGCAAAACCTCCCAGGCACCCGGTATCGGTTCGGGTTCGGGATAGGTGTTGAACTTCCGGCTTTTCTCGTCATAGATGCTTTCTATCTCTTCCTGGGTAGCCTCGCGTCCCCATTGACGTTGGCAAACGATGTTGATGGTGCCGGCTCCTGTGCGTCCTTCGTGCAGGTAGGCCTCTTCGCGGCTCAGGTGGAGGTCGTGCGCTTCCATGGTGAGGTGCCAGGCTTCGGCGTGGTAGGGCATGGAGTTGAAGAGTACGCCGTCCATGTCGAAAAACACCGACTTCAAGTCTATTTTGTTGGGTTTCATATATCTTGAATGTTAATTTCGGGTGCAAAGGTACGTTTTTTTTGATAATTTGAAGATAATATGTATTTTTGCCAATATTATTTAGGTTTTGTTCATGAGAAAACTGTGTCTACTACTATCTCTTTTCTTGCTGGTCGCTTGTTCCAAGTCGACTTCTCATCCTATTATTATGCTCAGTAGCGTATTCGTCAACGACGATGCGACGAACTATGCCCGGTCAATGTCGGAAATGCCTGCGTTGGAACTTTCGGACGAGGTGACGGTGAGCCTGTGGTTGGATGGCGATGGTGGTGAACTGAATACGTTCCTGGCGCAGGAGTTCAAAGAAGAGGGGACCGCTTCTAAGCTGAATATTACTTTCGACAAGCTGCCCGAGTCCAGCTTGAGCCAGGATAAGGAGTTTACCGATAAACTGAAAGGGGTGCTGGGTTTTACCGATGGGGTGACGCGGGTTTCGCTGCAGGTGAAGGCCAAGGTGCAACGTCTGTCGGCTGAGGAGGCCACACTGAATCTGTATCTGTTTTGTAAGGATGTAGAGTCCGATGGGGCGAAACTGGAACTTGTCTTTAAATTGAATAAATAGGGTGCGGCGTGGTGGTTTTACTTTCTTCTTTGCCTTGGCGCAAAGAAGAAAGTAACAAAGAAAAACCACGGCTGCATTTTCTCCGCTACTCTGCCTGCGTGAAAAACGATCGGAGCTCCAACTCACTCCGCTTCGCTTCGTTCAAACAATCGCTCCTTTACTCGTTTTTCGCAAGGCTCCGCTTAACGCTCCGAAAATGAGGCCGATCTTTATTCCTCTCCACATCGCTTCGCTCGTGTCGTTTTTGTTTTGTGGGGTGCGCTTTGCTTCGCTCGCAGATGATGGGTTGCTATACAAGGGAATTTGTTGGGGGCTTCACATCTTCCAACCTCTTGAAAACCTTTGCCCATCGGGGTTTTACTATGCATACCCCCTCCTTCACCCGCTCTTCACGCTCTTCACGGTGTTTTTTGGGGAGTGAGTCAGGAGATACCTGCTACATGACTCGCAGATACCTGCTATTGCTTCAGTAGATACCTGCTACGTCACTCGCAGATACCCGCTGTCGACACGGTTGCTTCCCGCTGTCGACACGGTTGCTTCCTGCTGCCGACACGGTTGCTTCCCGCTGCCGACACGGTTGCTTCCCGGTGTCGGGGCAGTAGCCTCCTGCTGTCGGGGCAATTACTTCTGGATGCCCCCCATTTTTTTGTGAATAGCGTGAAGATCGGGTGAAGGGGGGGTATGCATAGTAAAACCCCGATGGGCAAAGGTTTTCAAGAGGTTGGAAGATGTGAAGCCCCCAAACAAATTCCCTTGTATAGCAACCCATCCAAAACGCTAAAGCGTGATTTTATCGGTGATTGGCAACCGGATGTGGTACCACGTTGGGCGACCGGTCGGAGGGAAAATAACACAATTGGAGAAGAAGCGGCTTCATAGCGTTTGGATACAAAAAAGCGAGCTATCCGCAGGTTGGGACAGCTCGCTTTACTATTCTATATATGAATTCTTACAATCTGGCACGGATGGCTTTCGAATCTTCTTCGTAGCCCGGCTTATCCAGCAATGCAAACATATTCTTCTTGTACGCCTCTACACCCGGTTGGTTGAACGGGTTTACACCCAACACATAACCGCTGATACCGCAACCGATTTCGAAGAAATACAGCAAGCCGCCGATGCTGCGTTCGCTGATTTCCGGCAATACCAGACGCAGGTTAGGTACACCACCGTCTACGTGAGCCAGTTGCGTACCCAGTTCCGCCATCTTGTTTACTTCGTCCACGCGCTTGCCGGCCAGGAAGTTCAGGCCGTCCAGGTTCGCTTCGTCGCTGGGTACTTCCAACTTGTGGTTCACCTTCTCTACCGAGATAACTGTTTCGAAGATGGTGCGCTCGCCCTCCTGAATCCACTGACCCATGGAGTGCAAGTCTGTTGAGAAGTCCACGGCAGCGGGGAAGATACCCAGGTTGTCCTTACCTTCCGATTCACCGTACAGCTGCTTCCACCATTCGCTTACGTAGTGCAGTTTTGGGTTGTAGTTCACCATGATTTCTATCTTCTTGCCGCTCTTGTACAGCTCGTTGCGAGTTGCAGCATAGATGGCAGCAGGATTCTTGGCGAAAGGAACATCAGCACCGCAAGCCTTTTCCATTTCCACGGCACCGGCTACGAACGCGTCGATGTCGAAACCAGCCACGGCGATGGGCAGCAAGCCTACCGGAGTGAGTACCGAGAAGCGACCGCCTACGTTGTCGGGGATGATGTATGATGCATATCCTTCCTTGTCGGCTGTGATGCGGGCAGCACCCTTCTTAGCGTCGGTGATGGCTACGATCACCTTCTTGGCCATTTCCTTGCCGCGCTGATCCTCGCACTGCTTCTTCAGCAGACGGAAGGCCAGGGCAGTCTCCGTTGTGGTACCCGATTTCGAGATATTGATCACACCGAATTTCTTATCTTTCAGGAACTCCGTGAGTTCGTACAGGTAATCCTCGCCGATGTTGTGTCCGGCGTAGATCATCACCGGAGCCGTTTTCTTGTCCTGCAACCAGGTGAAGCTGTTCGAGAGAGCCTCGATCACGGCGCGTGCGCCCAGGTAGCTGCCGCCGATACCGGCTACGATCACTACTTCGCAATTCTCTCTCAGTACCTGAGCCGTAGCTTTCAGGTCGGCCAACTCGGCAGCGGTGATGCTGCTGGGCAGGTGTAGCCATCCCAGGAAGTCATTGCCCAGTCCGGTACCGTTTTCCAGCGCAGCTTGTGCTGTTTTTACCTGTGCCTCGTAGGCGTTCACAGCCTCTTGGGAAATAAATCCAAGAGCCTTTTCAATATTCAAGTTAATCATACTGTAATAAGTGTTAATAGGGTCTTTCCGTTGTTGTTATCTGAATGAATCCGTGAGCAGTTTGATCTCTATCATGGGCGAGATACGCTCGTAGAGTATGTTATAAACAGCATCGAGGATGGGCATGTTCACATGGTGATGCTTATTGATCTCCTTGATGCATTTGGTGCCGAAGTAGCCCTCGGCTATCATTTCCATTTCAATTTGCGCGCTTTTCACCGAGTAGCCCTTGCCTATCATGGTGCCGAAGGTGCGGTTACGGCTGAAGTTGGAGTAGCTCGTCACGAGCAGGTCGCCCAGGTAGGCCGAGTCGTCGATGTTGCGGTGCAGCGGGTGTACTGTGTCCAAGAAGCGGTTCATCTCCTCCACGGCGTTCGATATGAGCACCGCCTGGAAGTTGTCCCCGTACTTCAATCCGCTGCAAATGCCTGCGGCGATGGCGTACACGTTTTTCAGTACCGATCCGTACTCGATACCCGCTACGTCGTCGCTCACCGATGTCTTGATGAAGCTGCTGGCCAACCGGCGGGAGAAAATCCGCGCCTTGTCCTTGTCCGGACAGGCGATGGTGAGGTAAGACAGGCGTTCCAGTGCCACCTCCTCCGCGTGGCAGGGGCCACCCAGCACAGCGATATTTTCGGCCGGCACGCCGTACTCCTTGGTGAAGTATTCGGACACAATCATGTTATCGTCCGGCACGATGCCTTTGATAGCCGTGATGATGAACTTGTCCTTGATCTTCATCTTCAGTTTCTTGAGATGCGCCTTCAGGTAGGGCGAGGGGGTGACAAACACCAGTGTGTCCGAGTCCCGCACCACATCGTTGATGTTGGAACTGAAGTTGATGCGTTTCATGTCGAACTTCACCGACGTGAGGTAGGCCGGGTTGTGGCCCAACCGCCGGAAGTCGGCTATGCGGTCGTCGCGACGCATGTACCAGTTGATCGACTCCTCCTGAGCCAGAAACATCTTGGCAATGGCCGTGGCCCAGCTTCCGCCGCCCATGATCGCTATCTTACCGGGTAGTTTCATTTAATTGCGATTTATATGCTAAATTACGAATTAAGTCGTTTCACCCATCCGGCCACTTCGTCTACCGACGGGTTGGCCAGTTCCAGCTTGTATTTTTTGTTGATGCCGCAGATGTCCTGGTGTAGTTTCTGCGGGTTTATCTCTTTCATATCGTCCACCAGATTATACCCGGCTTTCTGTATAGCGGGTACCCAGGATTCGTCTATGCCGAGTTCGGCGTAGCGTGCGGGGGCATCTTTCTTCGTTACTTTCTCCGGGCGCATCTGCGGGAAGAAGAGCACCTCCTGAATGGCCACCTGTCCAGTCATCAGCATCACCAACCGGTCCATGCCGATACCCATTCCCGAGGTGGGTGGCATACCGTATTCCAGTGCGCGGACGAAGTCCATGTCGATGAACATCGCCTCGTCGTCGCCCTTTTCGCTCAAGCGAAGCTGATCCTGGAATCGTTCCAGCTGGTCGATCGGGTCGTTCAGCTCCGAGTAGGCGTTGGCCACCTCCTTGCCGTTCACCATCAGCTCGAAGCGTTCCGTCAGTGCCGGGTTGGTGCGGTGTTTCTTGGTCAGCGGCGACATCTCGACGGGGTAGTCTATGATGAACGTAGGCTGAATGTAGTTTCCTTCGCAGAACTCGCCGAAGATCTCGTCGATCATCTTGCCCTTGCCCATTGTTTCGTCCACTTCCATCTTCAGTTCGCGGCACACCTGGCGGATCTGTTCCTCATCGAGCCCGTTCAGGTCATGCCCGGTGAAATGCTTGATAGAGTCTAGCATCGTCACCCGTTGGAACGGAGCTTTGAAGTTGATGATGTTGTCACCCACCTTCACTTCGGTGGTGTCGTTCACGTCCAGACTGATCTTCTCGATCATCTTCTCGGTGAAGTCCATCATCCAGTTGTAGTCCTTGTAGGCCACATATATTTCCATGCAGGTGAATTCCGGGTTGTGCGTACGGTCCATGCCCTCGTTACGGAAGTTCTTGGAGAACTCGTACACACCGTCGAACCCGCCTACGATGAGACGTTTCAGATATAATTCATTGGCGATGCGCAGGTACAGCGGGATGTCTAGTGCGTTGTGGTGCGTCATGAACGGGCGTGCGGCGGCTCCGCCGGGGATGGCTTGCAGGATAGGCGTTTCCACCTCCATGTATCCTTGTGCGTTGAAATACTCGCGCATGGAGTTGTACACGCGGGTACGTTTGGTGAAGATATCCTTGATGCCCTCGTTCACAGCCAGGTCCACGTACCGCTGACGGTAGCGCATTTCCGGGTCCTCGAACGAGTCGTAAGCCACGCCGTCCTTGTATTTCACGATGGGAAGGGGTTTGATGGACTTGGCCAGCACAGTGATTTTCTGTGCATGTACACTGATTTCGCCCATCTGCGTGCGGAACACGAAACCTTCGATGCCGATGAAGTCGCCCAGGTCCAGCAACCGCTTGAACACCGTGTTGTACATTTCCTTGTCTTCGCTTGGGCACAGGTCGTCACGGGTGATGTACACCTGTATGCGGCCTTGGGCGTCCTGCAGCTCCACGAAAGATGCCTTTCCCATCACGCGGCGGCTCATCATTCGTCCGGCTATGGATACGTGTCGGGGTTCGTCTTCGTCCTTGAACTGCTGTTTTATGTCGGTAGAAAAAGCGTTTGTTATATACTCAGCTGCGGGATAGGGCTCTATACCCATCGCGCGAAGTTCATCCAGGCTGTTGCGTCGGATGATTTCCTGTTCACTCAATTCTAGTATGTTCATTACGTTGCTTGTTATCACTAATTGGAGGCAAAAATACGAAAGTTTTTTCATATTCCGGCAATAACGGGGATTAATCGTTCAAAACGGACGTTATAATTAGGTTTCGCGCGCGTGAATCAATATCAGTTCAGAAAGCGTATACAAAGGTACCACCTTCACCTTGTCATACCTGGCAAAAGGTTCCAGGCTGGTACGTATTCCGTACTCGGCGTTCTGGGCTTGCACGCCATGAACTAACAGCTGCTCGCCGGTAAATAAAAAAACGAAACAATAGGGCCATTGTTTCGTTTTTTTGTTCAATTTCCTACATTTTTTGTGAAATATCCGCAGAAAACCGTAAGTTTGCTACATAACAAAACCTCGTATGCGTATGAACGAAAGATATGTGATCAACATCGGCCGCCAGTTGGGCAGCGGTGGCAAAGAGATAGGAGAGAAGCTGGCCGCCCGCCTGGGCATCGGCTTTTATGACAAGGAGCTCATCAACCTGGCTTCGGAAGAGAGCGGCCTGTGCCGGGAGTTCTTCGAGCGGGCCGACGAGAAGGCTTCGCAAAGCCTGGTGAGCGGGTTCTTCGGCATGCGCTTCCCGTTCGTGGGCGACGGCTCCATCCCGTACGGCAACTGCCTGAGCAACGACGCCCTGTTCAAGGTGCAAAGCGACGTGATCCGCCGCCTGGCCGACGAGCATTCGTGCCTCTTCGTGGGCCGTTGCGCCGACTACATCCTGCGGGAGCATCCCCGGGCGGTGAACATCTTCATCTCCGCCGGCATGGGCGATCGCATCCGTCGCCTCTGCGTCCATCACAACATCTCCGAGGAAGAGGCCAAGGGCATGATTCACAAGGGCGACAAGCGTCGGGCCGAGTATTACAATTATTACAGTTACAAGACCTGGGGAGCCGCCTCGACGTATCACCTGTGCATCGACTCGTCTGTGCTGGGTGTGGAAGCCACGGTGGATTTCATCGAAAGCTTCGTGCGGCGGAAACTGAGTCTATAGATCATACAACGATGAAACAATTAATAGCCTGTTGCGGACTGGATTGCGAAACTTGCGATGCCCGCATAGCTACCGTCAGCAATGACGATGCACTGAGAGAAGAAACTGCCCGGAAGTGGAGCGTGATGAACAATACATCGGAAATCACAGCAGCGACCATCAATTGCATGGGATGCCGGGAGGAAGGGGTGAAGTTCGCGTTTTGCAGCGATTATTGCGAAATCCGTAAGTGCGTGGATGCGAAAGGATTCAACACTTGCGGTGATTGCGGAGGACTGGAATATTGTCCTACGGTGGGTGCTGTTCATCAGCATGCTCCCGGGGCGAAGGAAAATCTGCTGTCGATATAGTTCACCACAGAGTCACACAGAGTTCCACAGAGTTTTTTATAAATATTAGAGGGCACAAAGGAGTAATATAACCTCTGCGCCCTCTGTAGTTAAAACTCTGTGGAACTCTGTGTGACTCTGTGGTGAATCAATCGACCTACAGCATCAGCAACAAAATCAACTGTCCCGACAAGATACGCAGGAACATCGTCAGCGGATACACCGTAGAATACCCCACCGCCGGAGCATCATTGCTCGCAGCCGAGTTGGCATACGCCAAGGCGGGCGGGTCGGTATTACTACCTGCAATAAGACCCATCAGCGTGAAATAATTAATCTTGAAGTACAGCCGTCCGATGGTACCGATGATGATCAGCGGAACGACCGTGATCAGGAAACCGCAACCCACGTAGAGCAAGCCGTCGCCATCGACCACCGTATTCACAAAGTTGGCCCCTGCCTCGATACCCACACTGGCCAGGAAGAGCACGATACCAATCTCGCGCAGCATCAGGTTGGCACTCTGCGTGGTGTACGTCACCAGGTGCAACTTATGTCCGAAACGTCCGATGAGGATAGACACCACCAGCGGACCGCCGGCCAGACCGAGCTTCACCGGCGTAGGCACGCCCGGGAAAACCAACGGAATGCTACCCAGCAAGATACCCAGGAAGATACCCACGAAAATAGTGATGATATTAGGATGGTCCAGACGCTTCAGTGAATTGCCCACCGCGTTGGCCACCCGTTCCACAGCGTCCTGCTGGCCTACGACCATGATGCGGTCGCCCACCTGGAGCACCAGGTTCGGATCGGCAAAGAGGTCCACACCCGAACGGTTCACACGCGTAACGTTCACCTCGTACATGCTGCGGAAGTGCATAGCACCCAGCTTCTTGCCGTTGATCTCCGACTTCGTCACCAGGATGCGGCGCGAAACCATCGGCATGTCCTGCTTCTCCCAGTCCACCTTCGTCGGCTTGCCGATGAACGCCGTGATAGCGTCGGCATCTTCCTCCGAGCAAACGATGAACAGCTCATCGCCTGTGGCGAATACCGTTTCGTGATTGGGGATGCTCACATGCCCGTCGTGCCGGATGCGCGAGCAGACGAATGACCGCCCCAGGAAGCTCTTCACCTCCATCAGCGTCTTGCCGGTGATGGACTCGTTGCGCACTTCCAGATCCATCAGGTGAGGTTTCTGCTTCAGGCTATTGTCCGCATTCTTCAGCTCTTCTTCCTCCTTGGCGATGTTCACCCGGAACAAGTAACGGAACAGGATGATGCAGCCGATGATCCCCACCACGGCCAGCGGATAGGCACAGGCGTATCCCAGGGCTATCTGCGGTCCGTCGTAGTGCAGTTGCGTCAGGGCTTCCTGCGCCGCACCGAGACCCGGCGTGTTGGTCACTGCACCGTACAGAATACCCACGATCATGGGCAGTTCGATGCGTCCGTTGGCCACGAAGAAGATGGTCAGCGCCACGGCGATGTTGAGCACCACCACGCCCACCGCCAGCGCGTTGAGCCGCATTCCCCCCTTCTTGAACGACGAGAAGAACCCCGGTCCCACCTGCAAACCGATGCAGAAGACGAACAGAATCAATCCGAATTCACGGATGAAATGCAGGATGTGAATATCGCCCGTAAAACCGAAGTGCCCCATCAGGATGCCGGTGAACAGAACAAAAGTAACACCCAACGACACTCCGAAAAATTTGATTTTCCCGAGCAATACTCCGGCCGAGATCACGAATGCGTACAGGAATACGATGTGAGCCACCGAGCTTGGATCCCATAAAAGGGTTTGTAACCAATCCATATTAAATAGTTATACAGTTTCTGAAATTTCGCGCAAAAGTACTCATAACTATTCATGAAACCAAGTATTCTACTTCATTTTATCGACGTAAATAGGGGAGTGAAACAATGTCCGAAAGAAAGGAGAGAGCGAAGGAAAAATAGAACAATCGGTATTTTGTATTCCCTATCTGTCAACAAGGTAGCCGCACACGTGAAATTTTCTGAAAAAACGCGCACGTTCAAATGATTTAAGTATCTTTGCGGCTCTAATTATTACATTTAGTATAGAGGTACTAAAAAGACATTGATAATTAATCTTATTTTATAACTGAGAATAAATTATGGCAGACAGTAAAGAAAAACTCTTCTCCGACTTTGCACCCGTTTCTACCGAGGCGTGGATGGACAAAGTCACAGCCGACCTCAAGGGTGCTGACTACGAGAAGAAACTCGTTTGGAAAACAAACGAAGGATTCAAAGTGAAACCTTTCTACCGGATGGAAGACCTGGAAGGGTTGAAAACCACCGACGCGCTTCCCGGCGTGTTCCCGTATCTGCGCGGAACAAAGAAGGATAGCAACGCCTGGCTGGTTCGTCAGGAGATTAAAGTGGAATGCCCCAAAGAAGCAAACGCAAAAGCACTGGACATTCTGAACAAAGGTGTAGATTCGCTCTCGTTCGGCATCAAGGCTAAGGATTTGGACGCAGCGTACATCGAAACACTGCTCGAAGGCATCTGCGCCGAATGCGTGGAACTGAACTTCTCTACTTGCCAGGGACACGTGGTGGAGCTGGCCAATCTGCTCGCAGCCTACTTCCAGCAGAAAGATTACGATATGACGAAGCTGCATGGCTCCATCGCTTTCGACTACATGAACAAGATGCTGAGCAAAGGCAAGGAAAAGGGCGACATGCTCCAAACAGCCAAAGCACTCATCGAAGCCATCCAACCCCTGCCCATGTACCGCGTACTGAACGTGGGCGCACTGAGCCTGAACAACGCCGGTGCTTACATCGCTCAGGAACTGGGTTACGCCCTGGCTTGGGGTAACGAATACCTGTCGCAACTCACCGATGCCGGACTTCCCGCTGCCCTGGTAGCCAAGAAGATCAAGTTCAACTTCGGTATCAGCTCCAACTACTTCCTCGAAATGGCAAAGTTCCGCGCAGCCCGTCTGCTGTGGGCCAACATCGTGGCATCGTACGCTCCCGTTTGTCTGCGCGACTGCGACAACAAGGGCGAAAACGACGAATGCCGCTGTGCTGCCAAGATGAAGATACATGCCGAAACTTCTTCGTACAACCTGACGTTGTTCGATGCGCACGTGAACCTGCTCCGCACGCAGACCGAAGCGATGAGTGCTGCCCTGGCCGGTGTGGACTCGATGACGGTGACTCCGTTCGACAAAACGTACCAGACGGCCGACGAATTCTCGGAACGTATGGCACGCAACCAGCAATTACTCCTGAAAGAAGAATCGCATTTTGATAAGGTGGTGGACCCCGCTGCCGGATCTTACTATATCGAAAACCTCACTACGGCCATCGCACAGGAAGCCTGGAAACTCTTCCTCGCTGTGGAAGAGGAGGGTGGTTTCTACGCTGCCGTGAAAGCCGGATCGGTACAGGCTGCCGTGAACGCCAGCAACCAGGCTCGTCACAAAGCGGTGGCTACGCGTCGCGAAGTATTGCTCGGAACCAACCAGTTCCCCAACTTCACTGAGATAGCAGGCGACAAGCAACCCGTCGGATGCTCATGCTGCTGCGGGGACGATAGCAACTGCGAAAAAGATGTGGCTACACTGGACTTCAGTCGCGCAGCCAGCGAGTTCGAAGCTCTCCGTCTGCAGACCGAGGCCGCTACGAAACGTCCGAAAGCCTTCATGCTTACTATCGGCAACCTGGCCATGCGTCAGGCACGTGCCCAGTTTGCCTGCAACTTCCTGGCTTGCGCCGGATACGAAGTGGTGGACAACCTCGGTTTCGAAACCGTGGAAGCCGGTGTGGAAGCTGCCATGGCTGCCGGAGCCGACATCGTGGTGCTCTGCTCCAGCGATGACGAATACGCTGAATACGCCGTTCCGGCCTGCAAAGCCCTCGACGGACGCGCCATGTTTATCGTGGCAGGTGCTCCCGCTTGCATGGACGAGTTGAAAGCCGAAGGCATCGAGAATTTCATCCACGTGCGTGTGAGCGTGCTGGATACATTAAAGCAGTACAACGCCAAACTTTTGAAGTAAGATGAGAAAAGATTTTAAAAACTTAGATATATATGCCGCCCTGGCTCCCGCGAACGGTGCCGAGTGGCAAGAGGCTAACGGCATCCGGAGCAACTGGAAAACACCGGAACACATCGAAGTGAAGCCCGTTTATACGAAAGAAGACCTTGAAGGAATGGAACACCTCCAATATGCTGCCGGCGTTCCTCCCTACCTGCGCGGTCCGTACTCTGTGATGTACACCCTGCGTCCCTGGACCATCCGTCAGTATGCCGGATTCTCTACGGCCGAGGAGTCGAACGCGTTCTACCGCCGTAACCTGGCTTCGGGCCAGAAGGGGCTGTCGGTAGCATTCGACCTGGCTACACACCGCGGTTACGACCCCGACCACGAACGTGTGGTAGGCGACGTAGGTAAAGCTGGTGTATCAATCTGTTCACTGGAAAACATGAAGGTATTGTTCGATGGTATCCCCTTGAGCAAGATGTCGGTTTCCATGACCATGAACGGTGCCGTACTGCCTGTTTTGGCTTTCTACATCAATGCCGGACTGGAACAAGGTGCGAAGCTCGAAGAAATGGCCGGTACCATCCAGAACGACATCCTGAAGGAATTCATGGTGCGTAACACATACATCTATCCGCCCGCATTCTCGATGAAGATCATTTCGGACATCTTTGAATATACTTCACAGAAGATGCCGAAGTTCAACTCGATCTCTATCTCGGGCTACCACATGCAGGAAGCAGGTGCTACGGCCGACATCGAGCTGGCTTACACGCTGGCCGACGGCCTTGAATACCTGCGGGCTGGTACAGCAGCAGGCATCGATATCGATGCCTTTGCTCCGCGTCTGTCGTTCTTCTGGGCCATCGGTATGAACCACTTCATGGAAATCGCCAAGATGCGTGCTGCACGTATGCTGTGGGCGAAGATCGTGAAACAGTTCAACCCGAAGAACCCGAAATCACTGGCTTTGCGTACGCACTCGCAGACATCGGGCTGGTCGCTCACCGAGCAAGACCCGTTCAACAACGTAGGTCGTACGTGTATCGAAGCGATGGCGTCGGCTCTGGGACACACCCAGTCGCTCCACACCAACGCGCTCGATGAAGCCATCGCTCTGCCGACTGACTTCTCGGCCCGTATCGCCCGTAACACACAGATCTATATCCAGGAAGAAACGCAGATCTGCAAGAACGTAGACCCGTGGGGTGGTTCGTACTATGTGGAATACCTGACTAACGAGCTGGCACACAACGCCTGGGAACTGATTCAGGAAGTGGAAAAACTTGGCGGTATGGCGAAAGCCATCGAAACCGGTATTCCGAAGATGCGTATCGAAGAGGCTGCTGCCCGTACGCAGGCCCGTATCGACTGCGGTTCGCAGACCATCGTGGGTGTGAACAAGTACCGCCTCGAAAAGGAAGCACCGATCGACATCCTCGAAATCGACAATACAGCCGTACGTAGCCAGCAGATAGAACGTCTGACCGAACTCAAAGAAGGACGTGACGAGGCCAAGGTAAAGGCTGCCCTCGAAGCCATCACCAAGTGTGTGGAAACCAAGGAAGGCAACTTGCTGGAACTGGCCGTAGAAGCAGCACGTGTACGTGCTACGCTGGGTGAGATTTCTTACGCTTGCGAACAGATCGTGGGCCGTTACAAAGCAGTAATCAGAACTATTTCAGGCGTGTATTCATCAGAAAGCAAAAGCGATAGCGACTTCAAACGTGCCTGCGAACTGGCCGAGAAGTTTGCCAAGAAAGAAGGCCGTCAGCCACGTATCATGGTGGCCAAGATGGGTCAGGACGGTCACGACCGTGGTGCCAAGGTGGTAGCCACGGGTTATGCCGACTGCGGATTCGACGTGGACATGGGACCGCTGTTCCAGACACCTGCCGAAGCTGCCCGTCAAGCGGTAGAGAACGACGTGAACGTGGTCGGTGTATCGTCACTGGCTGCCGGACACAAGACGCTGGTTCCGCAGATCATCGACGAGCTGAAGAAGCTGGGTCGCGAGGACATCATCGTCATTGCCGGTGGTGTGATCCCTGCACAGGATTACGATTTCCTTTACAAGGCGGGTGTGGCTGCTATCTTCGGCCCGGGCTCTCCGGTGGCGAAGGCTGCTTGCCAGATTCTGGAAATCTTGTTGAGCGAAGAATAAGAACTTGTTCTTATATATAAATAGGAAAGGCGGGACGTGCTTGGTGCATCGGTCCCGCCTTTCTTTATATAGGAATATCACTTCGTGAATACCTGATCCATGGGTCGCCCTATCCATACCTGAGGCTGTTTCAGACCGAATATATAAGCGATGGTGGAAGCTACATCGAACTGCATCATGCTTTCGTCGAAGCGTCCGCCTTTCTTCACATGCTGCCCGGCGATGATGAACGGGGTTTCCATTTCCATCATCGTTTTGCCTCCGTGCCCTTTGTCGATGCCGCCGTGGTCGGAGGTGAGAATGATGATCGTTTCGTCTTTCATTCCTGCATCTTCCACGGCTTGGAGAATACGTCCGATGTACACGTCCAGTTCAGTAAGTGCGGCATAATAAGCTGGGGTATCATGTCCGTCTTTATGTCCTACTCCGTCCGGGCGATCGAAGCAGATGGCTGCAAGCACAGGCTTCTTGTCAAGGATATAACGAACGGACATATCGCATAGGTCGTCAGGGTTCTTACCGTAATCCGCTGTTTGCAGACAGTAGTTCAAGGCCAGTGTGTCCACCACGTATTTGATTCCTTCCCACTCGTACAGGCAACCGATTTCGGCCTTGGGCTGAGACTCGCGCAATAGCTGGAATATGGTAGGGAACATCCCGTTGACATTAGTGACCCGTGACGGAAGATCGGGTGTCTTCGTGCCCCAATCAGTGTACCCATGCAACTCAGGTCCTGCTCCCATGAACATGGAAGCCCAGTTCACGGCACTCGATGACGGTAGCACACTCCGCTTGGTGAGCGTGTAGCATCCTTGTTCCATCAGGTTCTTCACATTCGGCATTTCCGCTTTGTTCACACTGTATGCTCCCCAGCCGTCCAGCCCGATCAGTATCACATGTTGGGCAATGGGCTTACCTGGCTTTTCGGCGGCGCATGATCCTATCATGCCCCATAGGCAGATTGCGATCCATGTTGTTCTTTTTAATTGTATCATCTTGTTTTTGTTTGATTTCTTACTTGTTTCAGGAGGGCCGATAGCTCGGCCACTAACTTGGGGTTTTGTGCGGCGACGTTATTCTTTTCTGCTACGTCTTTGGACAGGTCGTAGAGTTGTTCCCTCATGTCCAGCCCGGTTTCCGTATCCGTGAGCGGCCAGTAGGCATCTCCTTCCTGGGGAGTGATGTATTTCCAGTGACCTTTGACGATGGAGTAGGTGCCCGATTGCTCCACGATGTATGGACGCCCTTTTTGGTCCTTCCCTGTCCAGGTTTCCAACTGGTCGAAGCTGTCCGGCGCTGCCTGTTCCGGTAACGGCTGCCCCACGAGTGCCGCCAGGGTGGCAAACATATCTACCTGCGATACCAGGGCTGCTGACTGGCTGGCTTTCATCCGGGCAGGCCAGTGGACAATGAAAGGAACCCGTGTGCCGGCCTCGAACGCACTGTACTTGCCACCACGCAGAGCTCCCCACGGTTTGTGATCGCCCAGCAGTTCGACGGCGCGGTCCTGATAACCGTCGTCCACCACCGGACCGTTATCGCTGGTGATGATGATCATGGTATTCTCCAGCAATCCATTCCGTTCCAGTGTCTCGATGACTTGTCCCACTGTCCAGTCGAACTCGGCAATGGCATCGCCACGAGGACCCATACCTGTCACCCCCACGAAGCGAGGGTTGGGAACCCGGGGAACATGAATGTCGTTGGTGGCGAAATAGAGGAAGAAAGGAGTTTCCTTGTTCCGTTCGATGAAGGCAACGGCTTTGGCGGTGATACTGTCGGCAATGTTCTCGTCGACCCACAGAGCCGATTTGCCACCCTTCATATAACCGATTCGGCCAATTCCGTTGACGATGGCATTGTTGTGTCCTTGTCCGGGGCTGGATTTCAATTTGGTAAGCAATTCCGGGTGGGTTGTTCCCAAAGGTTCACCGGGGAAAGGTTTCTCGTAACTCACCTCCACGGGATCATTCGGATCGAGGTTGACGATGCGTTGGTTTTCGAGGAAGACGCAAGGTACGCGGTCGCCCGTGGCAGCCATGATGTAGGAGTAGTCGAAGCCCAGTTCGCGAGGCCCGGGGGTGAGCAATCCATTCCAGTCCTGACCCCGTTCATCGCCGATACCCAAGTGCCACTTGCCGACGACAGCCGTTCGATACCCGGCTCTCTGCATGGTGCGCGGTAGCGTCTCCTGATCCGGCTTGATGATGGTGAATGCATTCCCGGCAGCTATGCCTGTGTTGGGCTTGCGGAAAGCGTATTCGCCTGTAAGCAGTGCGTAGCGCGAGGGAGTGCTGGTGGCTGCGGCTGCGTATGCATTGGTGAAACGTGTGCCGTTGAAGGCCAGACGGTCGAAATTGGGGGTCTGAACCCGTCTGGCTCCGTAGGCACTTAAATCACCATATCCTATATCATCTGCCAATATAACGATGATGTTCGGCTTTTCCGGCTGCTTGTCTGCGCCGGCTGCTGCCGTGGGTAGTATGGAAATACTACAAGCCGACAAGCATAAGGTCCTTTTGAGATGTATCATATTAAAGATGTGTTTTCATGGTCATTGATTTTGCAAAAGTAGCAAATATAATGTCTTTCGTGTATGACTATCTTCCGGCATTTATGCACAAATTGTACATAAAGGGATCTTTCTAAATAATCTTGCAGTTCCTTAATTAGCCTCGCTATTTATTAACAATTGGATGAGATGTCTTAAATCGTGTTATAAAACATAAGCTTTTGCTTGGATTATTTGGAGATTCGTGCAAAGTCCGTATCTTTGTACTGTGTTTTTCATAGTATTAGATTTAAGGTTAACAAAAGATTGGCTGTCTGGGATAGATGGCCTTTTTTTATGCCCATACCTCACCTGCCGTTTGCTCAATAGTTCTGTCCGGTTCCTAAACAGTTCTGCCCGGTTTATCGGGAGATAATCCGATAACTCTTCACGAAAATCGACCCTCGTCTGCCGCTTTTTATTAACTTTGCATTTCATAAAGCAAATGAAATGATTGTTTGTATAGCAGAAAAGCCCTCCGTGGCACGAGATATAGCCGAAATCCTCGGCGCAAGAACCCGTAAAGAAGGATACCTGGAAGGCAATGGGTACCAGGTGACCTGGACCTTCGGCCACCTGTGCAGCCTGAAGGAACCGCACGAATACACTCCCGCCTGGAAGTCGTGGAGCCTCGGCAGCCTGCCGATGATTCCGCCACGTTTCGGCATCAAAATCATCAGCAACCCCACGTACGAGAAGCAATTCCACATCATCGAAGGATTGATGCAACAGGCCGAACTGATCATCAACTGCGGGGATGCCGGGCAGGAAGGGGAGCTCATTCAGCGATGGGTGATGCAGAAAGCCGGTGCCCGCTGCCCGGTGAAGCGGTTGTGGATCTCTTCGCTCACGGAGGAATCTATCCGCGAGGGCTTTGCCAAACTGAAGGACGAATCAGACTTCCAACCGCTCTACGAGGCCGGGCTCTCTCGCGCCATTGGCGACTGGCTGCTCGGCATGAACGCCACCCGCCTGTACACCATCAAGTACGGGCAGAACCGCCAGGTGCTCTCCATCGGACGGGTGCAGACGCCTACGCTGGCACTCATTGTGAACCGGCAACTGGAAATCGAGAACTTCACCCCCGAACCCTACTGGGAACTGAAAACGGTGTACCGCGAAACCACTTTCTCGGCCACCAAAGGACGATTCACCTCGAAAGAGGAGGGCGTGGCATTCCTCGACACCGTGCGGAAGTCGGACTTCTTCGTCACCGACGTATCGGCCAAGAAAGGGGTGGAGTATGCCCCCCGTTTGTTCGACCTCACCTCGCTGCAGGTGGAGTGCAACAAGAAGTTCGGCTACTCGGCCGATGAGACGCTGAAACTCATCCAGTCGCTCTACGAGAAGAAGGTCGCCACGTATCCCCGTGTGGATACCACCTACCTGAGCGAAGATATCTACCCCAAGTGCCCCGGCATCCTGCAAGGCTTGCGCGACTATTCCACGCTGGTGGGCGCGCTGGATCTGGCCAAACTCTCGAAATCGAAAAAGGTATTCGACAATTCCAAGGTCACCGACCACCACGCCATCATCCCCACCGGGCAGCATCCGCAGAACCTCACGGATATGGAACGCCGCGTGTTCGACCTCATTGCCCGCCGGTTCATTGCCGCTTTCCACCCCGATTGTAAGATATCCACCACCACCGTGCTGGGCGAGGTGGACAAGATAGAGTTCAAGGTGAGCGGCAAGCAGATCCTGGAACCGGGCTGGCGCGTGGTGTTTGCCCGCGAACAGGTGGAAGAGAAAGAGGGGGACGAGGAGCGCGTGCTTCCCCTCTTCGTGCAAGGCGAAAGCGGTCCGCACGTACCGGATCTGAATGAGAAATGGACGCAACCGCCCAAACCGTACACCGAGGCTACGCTCCTGCGCGCCATGGAAACGGCCGGCAAACTGGTGGACAACGACGAACTGCGCGATGCCCTGAAAGAGAACGGTATCGGTCGGCCATCCACTCGCGCCGCCATCATCGAAACGCTATTCAAACGAAATTACATACGAAAAGAGAAGAAGAACCTGGTAGCCACCCCCACCGGCGTGGAACTGATTCAGACCATTCACGAAGAATTGCTGAAATCGGCCGAGCTCACCGGTCTCTGGGAGAAGAAGCTCAGGGAGATTGAGAAAAAAACGTACGATGCCCGCCAGTTCCTCGAGGAACTGAAGCTGATGGTGTCCGAAATAGTTACCAGTGTGCTGAGCGATAATTCCAACCGTCGCATCACTATCGAGGAGGCGGTGAAGCCACTGCCGGAAACTGCGGAGGGCGAAGACAAGAAAGCCGAACCGAAGAAAAGAACCCGTAAACCATCTACCTCCAAGAAGAAACCGGAGGAAGAGGCGGCGCAAGCTGTAATGCCTGCAACGCCCGTCGGACAGCCTTGCCCATTGTGTGGTAAAGGAACAATTATCCAGGGGAAAACGGCGTATGGCTGTTCCGAGTGGAGGAACGGTTGCACGTATCGGCAAGCTTTCGGCGACGAATCAGGCTCGCCTCGTTAGGCGAATGGCGCATCGGGTTATCGCACTTAATTAAGATTTCATCCCATTAACCTTCTTTTGAAATTATTACTCCGGCAAAACTGTTCTAGGCTTATAATAAATTTTTAAATAGTATGGCAACATATAAGTTTGTATTATTTGCAGGAAGTCGCAGAAAGGATGGAAGCTATCCCGTATCTGCCAGAATAACCAAGGAGAGAAAAAGTATATTTATCAGGACTGGCTTGTCTGCTCTGCCTGAGCAATGGGAGGAGAACTCTGGCAGGTACCTGGCCGATAAAAAGTTGGTTCCGGAATACCGGGAGTGGAATGCCCGTTTGTCTGAACTGGAGGTTCAGATCAACGAAATTTTCCGGGAATTCCAACTCGACCAGGTGGACTGGACGCTCTATCAGTTCAAGAATATCTATCTTCATAAGTCTCCCCAGAATAATGTGAAGGATTTTATCGACTCTATCATTTCTACGCTGCGTGAAACGGAGCATATCGGCAACTCTTACTGCTACAGCAGTACGCTGCGTATGCTCGAGCTCTTCGACTGTCATTTCAAGCACCGGATATTTACGGAGATCGACCTGAGGTATGTAAAGGCTTTTGATGTCTTTCTACAGAAAAGGTCGTGCAAAGGAAATACCCGCAAGTACTACATCAAAACGCTTCGCTCAGTGTTCAATAAGGCTATTCAGGAGAAGGTCGTTTCGAGCAAGCACTACCCTTTTGGTGTCGGTGGATTCAACGTTTCGGCACTGGAGGAAGAGACGCCCAAACGCTATCTTCCGCTCGATAGTATGGAAAAACTGAAACAGAACAGTATGAAATCGCTCTCCCTGGAGGTGGCTCGCAGGTTGTTTCTCTTCTCGTATTATTGTTACGGAATTTCGTTTATCGATGCAGCTTTGTTGACCAAGAAAAACATCGTACGCTATAACAACGGGCGGTACATTGTCTATAAGCGGGCGAAGACGAAGGGGGCGAAGAAAGTGAAGCCCATTCAGATAAAAATCACCGACGAGATTCAACGCTACCTGAAGTGGTTTGCCGGCAACACCGAGCTGGTCGACGATCATCTTCTGCCGATTATTACTGTCCCCGGTCTTAAAGGAGAGGAGCTGTACAGGCATATCCGGTCTTGTTTCGGACGGAACAATAAAGTTTTGAACAAACTGGCTACCACGCTTGGCATTACCGATATCAAGCTGACGAGTTACGTAAGCCGGCATACGATGGCTATGACCTTGCAAAACAATCAGGTGCCGCGCGAGGTTATCTCGCAGATTCTGGGGCATAGCGATCTGACCACGACGAATGTGTATCTGGATAGCTTTTCGAACAGCGTGATCGATGAGGCTGCGAAGTTATTGTGACGATGCCAGAGGGCGAAGGCTTACTTGTATCCCCGCTGCCACTCCCGGAACGTCACCCCGGTGTATTCCTTGAACGTGCGGCTAAATACGGCCGCATGTTTAGAGCCCGACTTCTCGGCTATCTGTTCCTGCGGCATCTCCGGATGGGTATGTATCAGGAGTTGGGCATGTTGCACCCGCAACCGGTTGATGTAGCTGGAAAACGAGCAGCCGAACTCTTCGCTGATGGCACGCGAGATATAAGTTCGGTTGGTGCGCAAATCCCGGGCCAGCTCTACCATCCGGAAGTCGGTTCGCAAGTACAATTTCTTACTGAGCATTAATTGTTCGATCTCCTTTGCCAACTCGGCGTATCGTCCCTGTGTATCTTCCTCTTCTTCGGCTATGGGTTCTTCCTCCGATGATTCGGGTAATAGGGGTAGGGATATGGCTTCCTCTTGGGGTGGCTGCTCCACTGTTTTGCGTGCATGTCGTTTCCGGAGGAATATTATCATCCCCAGCCCACCTGCGATGGCCAACACGAAAAATCCGCTCACGATGCTCTTCACGATAGATTTATAGCGGTTTACACGTTGTTGCTCGGCCTTGAGCTGCTCTTCCTTGGCCTCTTGCTCCAGTTTGTGGTTACGTTGTTCCGCCCTCATCAGCTTCATCATGCTGAACTCTTCCACGCTTCGCTTCTGAAATGCCGTGGCCGAATCCATATACTGCTGACCCACTCGGGAATCACCTTTGCTGAGGTAGTAGCGAGACAAGACCGGGTATACATTGGTGTGCCCCAGGTGCGATTCCATCCGGGCATTATACTCTTCAGCCAGGTCGATGTATTTCTTACAGGCCGACTTATTCCCCAAGGACAAGTAAGTATCGGCCAGGGTGGCAGCCATATAGCCGGCGTAGCTGAAGTCACTCAGCTCGGCCATTTGTTTGCGGGCAAACTCCAACTTCGGAATGGCCTCTGTGTATTTCTTCCGTAGGTAGAGGTTGTAGCCAATGTTTCCATTACCGATGCCTTTCCATGACAATACATGCACTTCGGTAGCTGTGGGGTGGCGTGGCATGTCGAGTATCTGGAGCAAATACTGGTCGGAGGCATCGAGATCCTTGTCGTGGTAGCGGGCTATCAACGCCAGCCCGTTGTAGCACGAAGCCAACAGATGGTGCTCGGCAGCGGGTATGGGGTCCTCTAATACTTTATTATAAAACACCTTTGCTTCGTCATAGTCTTGGAACTTGTAGTACATATCGCCTATCATACGGAAGCAATCATTGATGGATGCCAGCTCTTGAATTTGTAATATCGTATATCTGTATCATTTTCCCTGTGTTATACTGTAACCGCAACTTATGGGAGATGGGAGTAAAATCCGTGTTTTTTCCTGTGAGAGTTCTGTTTCCTCAAGAGTCCTGCGCCTATCCCTTGACGATCCTTTATTATCTTCAAGGGATAACAGATTAAGTTCAAGGAATAAAAAATTTATTACGGTTGCTGATAGAGGATAGAATGAAAAAGATGAATCCGAATTTGAAACAGAATAGCGGGTATTAATTATGATAAATCTTTGTTGCTGTTTTTACATAGGTTAGGGTAAAAGGTTGTTGGCAAAGACGTTA
>JAVBUC010000044.1:0-13554 GCA_031555765.1 Bacteroides sp.
AAAAAATAAAAAAGAAAAACGAGGTACATATCACAGAAGGGGAAGATACCAAGGGAATCCCCATAGCAAGTGGAACGTACAACACGGGCTCCATATGCCCTACGGACACACGAAGCCCTATCTCGTTTCAAGGCAGGAAACTCTTCGTTTCAAAGCCTGAAACTTTTAGTTCCTGTAGCATGAAACTATTTGTTCCGTCTGTGATGTAAAGCATTTCAAAAGAATGGAATATCGCATCATCGGCTACCCAGGCGCATGTTGTATACAGTTAGTTGCGCTGTAAGTGAATGGTGAATCCCCCGGAAAATGGTGACAAAATGGTGAATGAAAAAGTATTCACCATCCAATAATCACCACATAACCAGACAAATAACTCAAAAAAGATGGTGAATGGTGACAAAAATCAATTTATCAGTACGATGTAGGAGTAAGTGTAGTGCAAAGTAACTCCAGCGAGCGAAGCAAAGCGCCTCTCCTCCCTTGACGGCACAGAAACGACACGAACGAAGCGATGTGGCGAGCCCTAAAGATCGGCCTCATTTTCGGAGCGTTAAGCGTAGCCTGTGCGAAAAACGAGTAAAGGAGCGATTGTTTGAGCGTAGCGAGTTGGAGCTCCGATCGTTTTTCGTACAGGCGGAGTAGCGGAGAAAATGCAGCCGTGGCTTTTTCTCTTTGTTACTTTCTCTTTTGCGCCAAGGCAAAAGAGAAAGTAAAGCCCCCCGCTAGGGTTTCTTCGCCAGCTTCCTCAACAACCGAGTAGCCGAGAACGACTGTTGCGAGAAGATAAAGATAGGAATCGCCACCCCCACAACCAGTGCGAACAGCACAAACAACGCCGTGCTACCATTTCGGAAAAACTCCAGGAGAGAATCCAACGAATCAGCTTCGTGCGTAGACTGAATGAACCTGGTGAGCCCCAGCACCGTCTTGTACGCATACATGCCGGGAATCATCGGCAGCAAGGAAGGGAAAGAGAATACCTCCGCCGGACAGTGGATGTACCGGGCGAATGGTATCGACAACATCCCGATGAGCAACGCGGCAAAGAACGAAGCAGCAGGAAGGTTCAGCTCCAGTGCGTGGATGAGGAAGTAACGGAACGCGTGTCCCGCGGCAGCCAGCAAGGCCGAGATGAGGATCGCTTTGCGCGGCGGGTTCGAGATAATAGCAAACCCGATGGCGGCCACAGCGGCAAACAAGCCATCGAGCACGAGGGCGGTAATAAATTCTGTATTCATCATAAGCTGCTGATTCCGGTGATTAAAAGCGTGATTAAAAGTCCGATAGCGATACAGATGATGAGCAGGGTGGCGTTGATGAAACGCGATACCCCCGCCAATACATGCCCGTCGATGACGTCCATGATGGAATTGATCAGCGGCACACCGGGGATGAGGTACAGCACACTCGTGGCCAAGGCTATTTCGGGCGTCTGGCTCCATTGCACCAGGTAGCCAGTGCTGGCTATCATGGAAGCGCAAAAGGCCGAGGTGATGAAGACCGACAGGTGGTTCAGGTGGCGTTCCATCATCAGCGTGCGGATGGTGAATCCCACCAGTGTAGCCACGAAGACGAGACCCATTGCAGCCCAGTCGCCCTGGAACAACCGGCAGAAAGCGGCGTTGGCAAAGGCTACCAGCACGATGACCAGCCATTTGCTCTCCCGTGGGCGAGCCATGATAGTAGTATAGCGTTGCTTTAGCTCTGAGAGCGACAGGTGATTGTCATACGCTTCCCAGCCCAGCCCGCTTAGTGCGGAGTTGATCGTAAAGTTCAGCGGCAGGGGCTTGATCTTGTTTACGGTGCTGTATGAATGCGTGTTGTCCGCATCGCGCAGCGTCATGATGATGGTCTTCTGGAAGAGCGTCATGTCACAAAAAAAGCCGAAGGATTCGGCAATACGACTGGTGTTTCGCACCACACGGGAGGTCTGTACCCCGACCGCCATGAGGCTGGTAGAGTAGTCGGACAGAAACCTCGAAAGTTCTTTGAGTTCTTGATGAATGTCCATAAATAGAGTTTAAGTTATTTAGAGATATCGAACAGATAACTGATTTTAGCAACGATGGTCGTATTGGCCGAACGGCCGAAATAATCTTTCTTGGTACTGTTGTAGAAATCGCCCAAGCCATAATAGTAACGTCCCTCGACGAGGAAGTTGCCCGCCTTGGTGCGTAGCTCGAATCCGGCTCCGCCGGTAATTCCGTAGTCGAACTTATTGTCTATCTTCTTGCCGTACTCTTCCTTGGACTTCTTGTCGTCGCCTTCCCAGGTGCCGCCGAACTCCTCGCTGTCGCCTATCAGGAATCCCACCTGCGGGCCCAGGTTGAGGAAGAATTGCAGTCCACGGTCTTTACCGAAAGCCAGATGAGCCAGGAAGGGCACTTGTATGTAGTTCATGCTACGTACGTAACTACGGTCATCGCCTACATCCTCAAACTTCTCGTCCCATCCCAGTTGCGCGTAGTTGAGCTCCAGCTGAATTCCGCAAATCATCGAGAAATACTTCTCGGAAATGTACCGGGCCGTCAACCCGCCGGTGGCACCCATCAGCTGGTTTTGCTTGATGGTGGGGCTGAAGCTGACGGTGTTCATGTTTATGCCACCATTGACCCCGACGGAGAGGTTGTAGCGTTGATCGCCCATCTGCGCCAGCGCGGGAAGCGCGAAGAGCACCGACAAAGCGGTGAGGAATATGTATCTTAGGTTGCCCATGTTACGACGAGGTTGTTATTCAAAATCCAGTTTTATCAGCTCGTAGCTACGCGTGAAGTGCACAAAGAACACCTTCTTGTTTACGAATCCGCCCCAGTTGTTCACCCGCTGGAAGTTGAATCCCGTCTGGATGGGGGTGAGCTTCATGTTCGACACGTTGTTCTCCAGATCTGTGCCGTAGCGCGACAAGCCTTTCAGGAAGAAATAGCCCGTGTCGAAGCCCAGCATGGCATACCGGGGGTAGGTGTTGATCATCTCCTTGCCGTACCATTTGTGGTAAGAGTTGGTGAAGCTGACCGCCGCCGGAAGCAGGTTATTGGTATAGAACGACGAGTAGAAGTAGGTATCTATCTCGAAGAAGCTGTCCAGGTAATCGCGTGTGTACGTCTGCCATTCGGGGTACCCGAAGAGGCGGATGCTGGCCGGCCCGCCCTCGCGTACCAGCAAGGTGAGCTGCGGAACGATGCGGGTGAGGGTGGTCTGACTGCCCGATGTGGGGATGAATACGTTCTCCCGCCCATTGTCCAGAGCATCTTTCAGTTCGTTTACCGAAGCCGTTTCTTTCAGTCGTTTCACGGTGTTGCCTTTCTGCGTCAGCTCTTGTTTCAGTCCTTTAATGAACTCCTCCTTATCCTTGTCTGCCGGCGTAGCTTCCAGGAAGATGACGTTGGCGTTGGGGAACTGGCGGGTGAAGTGCTCGTACACCTCCGAATAGAGGTAGGACTGCGGCGTGTTCACCTGGTACACCATCGGGTTATTGAATACCTCGTTGTCCTTCGATGTGAAAGGAATCACCAGGCGTATATCGTTCTTCTTGGCGAAGTTGGCCATCGGCGTGATCTGTTGCTGGTTCAGCGGGCCGAAGATGACGTCCATCTTCTTCATCTCAGGTTTAGCCAGGATGGCGTTGATGGAAGAAACGTCCGTGCCCGAGTTGTGCACATACAAGTCGAGCGACACACCGCTGCGTTTCAGGCTGTCGACGGCTAAGAGCAGACCTTCGTAATACTCCACCATACGCTTGTCTTGCGTGAAGGGAAGTACGATGGCGGCCTTGATGGTGGAATACTTCTCCACCTTTTCCTTGTTGGCTGTAAACAGTTCGGTGTTGCTGGGCTGTACGATGCTCGTATTCTGTTGGGGCTGTGCGGTGGGCTGTCCTGCGGTTCCTGCAGTAGCCGATGGGTAGGGGATGCCTACAAATGCACCCCGTTTCGGACCTTTGTTCTTCAGTTCCGGATTGGCAGCGATCAGCTCCTGCTCGGTGATGCCGTATTGGCGGCTGATGCTGTAAATGGTTTCACCCCGTTTCACCTTGTGCATATCCTTGTAGTTGGGCTTCACCGGGCCGGTAGTAGTGGGTTGCTGTTGCGCCACGGCCGGAGTCGTGGTGCCGACGGCTGTTTCGGGCGAGGGGATACGTATCACCTGCCCGGTGCGGAAGTTGTCCGCGCTCAGTCCCGGGTTGGCATCGCAAATCTCCTTGGCCGACAGGTTGTAAGTCACCGTCAGGCGATACAGTGTTTCGCCAGCCTGGATGGTATGGAAAGCTTCACGTTGCTGGGTAGTTTTCTTTTGGGGGATTTTCAGGGTCTGTCCGGCATAGATCTTTTCGTTACTACCCGGATTCAGACGTACGATGTCGTCTTTCGGCACCTCGTACATGCTGGAGATGGTCGTGAGATTTTGTCCCTTTTCTACTGTGTGCAGGAAATATTGGCTTTCCTGTGCCATGCTTGCCACGTAGCTGCCGCCCACGAGGGTCAGGAAAAGGATGATTCGTTTGATTGGCTTCATCAATTGATAACTATGGGTTATTGAAATCGAGCCCCAAAGGTACGAATTCTACTAAATATCCGTACTATAAATGCGTTAAGAAAATAATATTGTATCTTTTTAAGGCTATTTTTCAGACAGAAAGAGTACTTTTGCAGGTTCTTTATGATACGGAATATGCAAGAAACTGAATATATCAATGTGTACGGTGCGCGCGTACATAATCTGAAAGATATCGACGCCGAGATTCCCCGCAACCAACTCACGGTGATTACCGGATTGAGTGGCAGCGGTAAGTCGTCACTGGCATTCGATACCATCTTTGCCGAAGGCCAACGGCGTTACATCGAAACCTTCTCGGCCTACGCGCGCAACTTTCTGGGCAACCTGGAACGTCCGGATGTGGACAAGATCACCGGACTGAGCCCGGTCATCTCCATCGAACAGAAAACCACCAACAAGAACCCGCGCTCCACCGTAGGTACCACCACGGAGGTGTACGATTACCTGCGTTTGCTCTTTGCCCGCGCCGGTGAGGCGTACTCGTACCTCTCGGGCGAGAAGATGGTGAAGTACACCGAGGAACAGATACTGGAACTGATTATAAAGGAGTATGCCGGACGGAAAACGTTCCTGCTGGCTCCGCTGGTACGCTCGCGCAAGGGGCACTACAAGGAACTCTTCGAGCAGGTACGTAAGAAGGGCTACCTCTACGTACGCATCGACGGCGAGGTGCGCGAGGTGACGCACGGCCTGAAACTGGACCGATACAAGAACCACGACATCGAAGTGGTGATCGACAAGATGGTGGTGGAAGCCAAGGACGACCGCCGCCTGAAGCAGAGTGTGGCCACAGCCATGCGCCAGGGCGACGGCTTGCTGATGATTCTCGATGCTGATACGCAGGAGGTTCGTCATTACAGCAAGCGGCTGATGTGTCCGGTAACAGGGCTGTCGTACCGCGAACCGGCTCCGCACAACTTCTCGTTCAACTCCCCGCAAGGAGCCTGCCCCAAGTGCAAGGGACTCGGCATGGTGAACCAGATTGATGTGGACAAGGTGATCCCGGATCGTTCTTTGTCTATTTACGATGGTGCCATCGCCCCGCTGGGCAAGTACAAGAATGCCATGATATTCTGGCAGATCGGTGCCTTGCTGGAGAAGTTCGAGGTGTCGCTTAAGACACCCGTTAGTGAACTGCCGGACGATGCCATCGAGGAAATACTCTACGGTTCGGACGACCGTATCAAGATCAAAAGTTCGCTCATCGGCACGTCATCGGACTACTTCGTGACGTACGAGGGCGTGGTGAAATACATCCAGATGCTTCAGGAAAAGGATGCTTCGGCCACGGCGCAGAAGTGGGCCGAGCAGTTTGCCAAGACGGCTGTCTGCCCGGAGTGTCACGGTGCCCGCTTGAATAAGGAGGCTCTGCACTTCCGTATGCACGATAAGAATATCAACGAACTGTCCAACATGGATATCAGTGAGTTGTACGCCTGGATGGAACACGTAGACCAGCATCTCTCTGACAAACAGCAAAAGATAGCTGTGGAGATTCTCAAGGAGATTCGCACCCGCCTCAAGTTCCTGCTCGATGTAGGGCTGGACTACCTTTCGCTGAACCGTAGCTCGATGAGTCTGTCGGGCGGTGAGAGCCAACGTATCCGTCTGGCTACGCAAATCGGTTCGCAACTGGTGAATGTGCTCTATATCCTGGACGAGCCCAGCATCGGCCTGCACCAACGGGATAATTTACGGCTCATCAACTCGCTGAAAGAACTGCGCGATATGGGCAACTCGGTCATCGTGGTGGAGCACGACAAGGACATGATGATGGCGGCCGACTATGTGATAGACATGGGGCCGAAAGCCGGTCGACTGGGTGGTGAGGTGGTATTTGCCGGAACACCGCAGGAGATGTTGCTCACCAGCACACTCACATCGCAATACCTCAACGGCGAGAAGCAGATCGAGGTGCCGGCCAAGCGTCGCAAGGGTAATGGTAAGTCGCTCGTGCTGAAAGGTGCGAAGGGTAATAACCTGAAGAATGTCGATGCGGAGTTCCCGCTCGGGAAACTGATTTGCGTCACCGGCGTGTCGGGTAGTGGCAAGTCGACCTTGGTCAACGAAACGCTGCAACCCATCCTGTCGCAAAAGTTCTACCGCTCACTGCAAGATCCGTTGCCGTACGGCTCTATCGACGGATTGCAATATATAGATAAGGTGGTCAATGTAGACCAGTCGCCCCTGGGACGTACGCCGCGCTCCAACCCGGCTACCTATACGGGCGTATTCTCGGACATCCGCAACCTGTTCGTGGAGCTTCCCGAAGCCAAGATACGTGGCTACAAGCCGGGGCGCTTCTCATTCAACGTGTCCGGCGGACGTTGCGAGACTTGTTCGGGCAATGGCTACAAAACCATCGAAATGAACTTCCTGCCCGATGTGTACGTGCCTTGCGAGGTGTGTCACGGCAAGCGGTACAACCGCGAAACGCTCGAAGTACGCTTCAAAGGCAAGTCCATTGCCGATGTGCTGGACATGACTATCAACCGGGCGGTGGAGTTCTTTGAGAACGTGCCGCAGATATTGAATAAAATCAAGGTGATACAGGATGTGGGATTGGGTTACATCAAGCTGGGACAGTCGTCCACCACACTCTCCGGCGGCGAAAGCCAACGCGTGAAGCTGGCTACCGAGCTCTCCAAACGCGATACGGGCAAGACGCTTTACATCCTGGACGAACCCACCACGGGACTGCACTTCGAGGATATCCGCGTGCTGATGGGGGTACTGAACAAGTTGGTGGACAAAGGCAACACGGTCATCGTCATCGAGCACAACCTGGATGTGATCAAGATGGCCGACTACATCATCGACATGGGTCCCGATGGCGGACGCGGCGGTGGTGAAGTGGTTTGTTACGGCACACCCGAAGAAGTAGTTCGCAGCGGAAAGGGTTATACCTCGAAGTTCCTCAGAGACGAGCTGAAATGATAATAAGTTCACCACAGAGTCACACAGAGTTCCACAGGGGATAATTAAGATAATAAGAGGACGAACGCTCCCTTGCCGTCGGTTTCAACCGACGGTTTGCGAAGCAATCATTTATACCTCTGTGGGTTTTAACCCCAGGTTTTGTGTTATACTGTATCAAATCCTGGGGTTAAAACCCACAGAGGAAAGTCGCTTCGCTCCTCATTATTAGAACCGTCGGTTGAAACCGACGGCAAGGGAGCGTTCGTCCTCTTATTATCTTAATTATCCTCTGTGGAACTCTGTGTGACTCTGTGGTGAATAAAAACCCAACGACAATGAAAATAAATAAAACCAACGCAGCCCGTCTGCTCGATAAAGCAAAGATCGCCTACGAACTCATCCCATACGAGGTAGACGAGAGCGACCTGAGTGCCATACACGTAGCCGAGAGTCTGGGCGAAAACATCGACCAGGTATTCAAAACCCTCGTGCTGCACGGCGACCGTACCGGCTACTTCGTCTGCGTCGTCCCCGGCGACAAGGAAGTAGACCTGAAACTGGCTGCCAAAGTATCGGGAAACAAAAGCTGCGACATGATCCCCATGAAAGAGCTGCTCCCCACCACCGGATACATTCGCGGAGCCTGTTCTCCCATCGGGATGAAGAAGCATTTCCCCACCTACATCCACGAAACCTGCCTCGGCTTCCGGTCCATTTATGTCAGTGCCGGACAGCGGGGATTGCAGATAAAAATAGCCCCACAGGACTTAATTCGCGAAGTTCGTGCCGAAGTTTCTGTGTTGTTTGTATGAGAAATTAAGGAATTTGTATATATTTGCAGTTAAAATTAAAATATTACTCATTCTAATATCTAAAGACTTATGTTTGATAAACATCCCAAAGGGTTGCTGGGTGCAGCACTGTCCAATATGGGCGAACGTTTCGGGTTCTACATCATGATGGCTATTCTGTTGTTGTTCCTGAATAATAAATTTGGTTTCACAGGTTCGCAGGGTTCCCTGATTTATTCCGTGTTCTACGCATCTATCTACTTTTTGGCATTGGCCGGAGGTATCATTGCCGACCGGACAAAGAAGTATAAGCAAACCATCCTCATCGGGTTGATTCTGATGGCTGTGGGCTACCTGTTGCTTGCCATACCTACCCCCACACCTGTACAAAACAAAGGACTGATCCTGACGCTTACCTGCGCTGGTCTGTTTGCCATTGCCTTTGGTAACGGTTTGTTCAAGGGCAACCTGCAGGCGGTAGTAGGACAGTTGTATGACGATCCGAAGTATACCGACAAGCGCGAAACCGGTTTCCAGATATTCTATATGTTCATCAACATCGGTGCTATGTTTGCTCCGCTGATGGCGGTGGGCTTGCGCAACTGGTGGGTACAGAGCAACGGCTTCAAGTTTGATGCCGACCTTCCCGCACTGTGCAACCAATGGATCAGCGGTTCTATCACCCCCGAAGCTACCGTTCGTTTCACCGAGCTGGCGGAAAAGGCAGGCAATACTTCGCCCGACATGACGGTGTTTGCCAACGAATACCTGAATGTATTCATGACCGGATACCATTATTCGTTTGGCCTGGCTATCGTAGCCATGCTGATTTCACTGGTTATCTTTATTGTAAATAAGAAGACATTGCCCGACCCGGGAATGAAAGTGCAAGCTACACAGACAGTGGCCGAAGCAAGAATGGACGTAGCCGAAATCCGCCAACGTGTGTACGCTCTGTTCGCTGTATTTGCTGTGGTGATCTTCTTCTGGTTCTCGTTCCACCAAAACGGACAGACGCTGACTCTGTTTGCCAATGACTATACCCGCCTGCTGAAACTCAACCTGGGCTTCACCACTCTGGAAGGTGCCGAGGTATTCCAGGCGTTCAATCCTTTCTTCGTGGTATTCCTCACGCCGGTGGTTATCGGCTTCCTGGGATGGCTGAAGGCGAAAGGCATTAACATATCCACTCCCAGAAAGATTGCTATCGGTATGGGTATTGCTGCAGTTGCCTTCATTGTAATGGCACTCGGTTCTTACGGCTTGCCGACCAATACGGACAGAGAATCAATGGGTGGTTTGGACGATGCCATGCGTGTTACTCCGTGGTTGCTTATCGGTACGTACCTCATCCTCACTATTGCCGAGCTGTTCATCAGCCCGCTGGGTATCGCTTTTGTTTCCAAAGTAGCACCTCCCCATTTGCAGGGTATCATGCAAGGATGTTGGTTGAGTGCCACAGCATTGGGCAACCAGTTGCTCTTCGTCGGTGTGATTCTGTACAACAGCATCCCCATCTGGGCTACCTGGTGCATATTCGTTACCGCCTGCTTCCTCTCTATGTTCGTCATGATCTTCATGCTGAAGTGGCTGGAGCGCGTAGCTAAATAATAGCAACCGTTCTCTGAGATAGATAAAGCCCCGTCGGTAGCATTGTGCATCGACGGGGCTTACTCGTTTATTGCGGAGAGATGTTTATGCTTCTCCAGGGATGATGTCCAGTCCCATGATATAGTCGTTCATATAGAATCCGTTGCCGATGTGGAAGTCGCCCTCGCGTAGCTTCCGCATACCCTTGTGCTCATAGAACTGCAAAGCTTTGTTGTTGCGGTTCACATTCAGCTCCATGAGGCAGGGGCTGTCGGGGTGAACCTGGCGGATATACGCCACAGCCTGCTCGAAGAGGTAATTGCCCACTCCACGGCCCTGGAAAGTGGGCAGCACATAAATCTTCTGCAAGTGAAACAGATCCTCGTCTTGCTGCTCCACAGATAGGTAACCGCAAATCTCATCGTCCAGACTGGCGATGAAGTACACCTGTCCCTCTTCCTCCATCTGCTTGCGGAGATTGTCCGGGCTGTACATCCAGGTCATCATGTACTCCATCTGCTCGGGCGAGAGGATGTCCTTGTATGTCTCGCGGAACACGACATCGGCCAGGCTGTTTATCAACTGGCAGTCGTCGGTAGTAGCTTTTCTTATCGTAAACATGTATTCGTTATTTCTGAATGAGTCCTTCGATCTCGCGCAACCAACTGGCAGCAGAAGCATCGCTCGGCATGCGCCAGTCGCCCCGGGGGCTGAGCGATATGCTTCCCACCTTCGGCCCGTCGGGCAGGCAGGAACGCTTGAACTGCTGGTTGAAGAAGCGACGGAAGAAGGTGAGCAGCCACTTCTGGATGGTCTCTTCATCGTACACGCCGCTGAACGTGGTGGATGCCAGGAAGAATATCTTCGACGGACGGAAACCGAACCGCAGGAAGTAGTACAGGAAGAAGTCGTGCAACTCATACGGTCCCACCAAATCCTCGGTCTTCTGCCGGATCTCACCGTTCTCGGCTGCCGGGATCAGTTCCGGGCTGATGGGCGTATCCACAATGTCGAGCAGGGTGGAGCGCGAAGCCTCGTCCACGTCGTGAAGGGCTACCCACTGGGTGAGGTGCTTCACGAGCGTCTTCGGGATGCTGGCATTGACGCCGTACATGGACATGTGGTCGCCATTGTAGGTAGCCCAACCGAGAGCCAGTTCGGAGAGGTCGCCCGTGCCGATGACCAGGCCGCCCGTCTGGTTGGCCACATCCATGAGTATCTGTGTCCGCTCGCGGGCCTGGGAGTTCTCATAGGTCACGTCGTGCGTTTGTCCGTCGTGCCCGATGTCGGCAAAGTGCTGCACACAGGCTTCGCGGATGCTGATTTCGCGCACGGACACGCCGAGCGATTCCATCAGCGTGAGGGCGTTGCGGTACGTGCGGTCGGTGGTGCCGAAGCCGGGCATGGTGATGCCCAGGATGTCCCGGCGCGGCATCTTCAACTTATCGAACGTGCGCACGCATACCAGCAGGGCCAGTGTGGAATCCAGTCCGCCGGAAATACCCACCACCACGCTGCGGGCACCGGTGTGGGTGATGCGTTGGGCTAGTCCGGCCACTTGTATGGCGAAGATCTCCTCGCAACGCTCGTCCAGCGCAGCCCCTTGCGGTACGAAGGGCAGACGGTCGAAAGTACGGGTGAGTCGCAGTTCTTTCGGAGTGAGCGGATCGGTGGCGATGCGCACAGGTGGGAGTGTACCCGGCAGGTTGGCCTTGTTGGCCGCGAAGGTGGTATTCACCCGGCGTTCGGCACGGAGGCGTTCCACATCGATCTCGCTAATCACCAATTGCTCGTCCAGGCAGAAGCGTTCGCCCGAGGCGAGGAGCTTGCCGTTCTCGAAGATGTACCCGTTGCCGGCAAACACTACGTCGGTGGTGGACTCGCCGAATCCGCAGGAGGAGAACACGTACCCACTCAGGCAACGGGCCGACTGCTGGCTGATAAGCGATTGCAGGTAGGCGTTCTTGCCGATACCTTCGTTGTCCGCCGAAAGATTGAACACGATCTCGGCTCCTTGCAATGCCAACGCACCGCTGGGCGGGATGGCCGACCAGAGGTCTTCGCATATCTCGATGCCGAAGGTGGTGTCGGCTGTCTCGAACAACAGGTTGGCACCCATCGGCACGACCTGTCCGCAGAGGCGGGCGGTGGTTTCGCTCACCTGTAGGGCAGAGGTAAACCAGCGTTGTTCGTAGAATTCCTTGTAGTTGGGCAGGTACGTTTTGGGCACAACGCCCAGCACCTTGCCTTTTTGTATCGCCACGGCGGCGTTGATCACGGTGGAATTCACCACCACAGGCATACCGAGGATGGATACGATGTCCATTTGCCGGGTGTTTGAGAGTATCTGGATGAGGGCTCGTTCGGCTTCTTCGAGCAAGAGCTGTTGCCCGAAGAGGTCGCCACAGGTGTAGCCGGTGATGCACAGCTCGGGGAAGACGATGATCTGTATGCCTTTGCCTTCGGCGATGGCGATCTGGCATTCCAACTGGTTGGCGTTATGCTTGCAGTCGGCTACCTTGACGTGCGGTATAGCGGCTGCTACTTTTACAAATCCATAGTTCATGGCGTAATGATTTAGTGCAGCTCTGTCCGGGCAATGAATATGTATCGCGCGTGCGAACTGCTATTAGTCTGGTGCAAAGGTACTGCTTTTTCTTCACTGCGTGGTGCTTGTTCTTTCTTTTTTGCCTTGACGCAAAAAAGAAAGAACCAAAGAAAAAAAGTCACGGCTGCATTTTCTACGCTACTCCGCCTGCGTGAAAAGCTAAAGGTTCGGAACTCGCTTCGCTCAAACAGCCGAACCTTCTTCACGCTTTTCGCACAGGCTCCGCTTCACGCTCCGAAAATGAGGCCGACCTTAGGGGGCTCGCCACATCGCTTCGCTCGTGTTTTTTCGGTGCTGTAGGGCATGCTTTCATACTGCGTGCGGATTCGGAGTTTAAGGAGGGTGTGTCAAAAGTCCAATCGTTCTTTGAAAAAGTTACAGTTTAAAAGTTACTGATTTAGAAAGCCCGAATGGGCTTTAACATGGATAACCCCGGGTAAAACCCGGGGTAGGGAAATCCCCCCTTATAACAACCCCGATAGGGGTTGAACCCACTTCGGGGTTCATGTTGGGGTGGTTAGCTAGCACCCCGGGTTGCACCCGGGGTTATCCATATTTCACCCCTATCGGGGTAATTGCTTACAATTCCTAACTTCCTCAAAGAACGGTGGGACTTTTGACACACTCTCAATGTGAATAACCCCGTGCAAGCGGAGCGCAGCTCGGGGTTATTCACATGTAGCCCATTCCATGGGCTCTTAAACTCCGAATCCGCACAAATAAGTAACTACTCCCTACAGCACCGAAACAAACAAGCTACGCAATGCCCCACCGAAACGACACAAGCGAAGCGATGTGCCCCACAGAAAAAACACGAGCGAAGCGATGTGGCGAGAAAAGGACGGGCCTCGGCTGTTTTCCGTTAAGCGAGCGACCGGAGTAGCGCGTGAAGACGACCCTGTGTTTGAGCGAGCGTAGCGAGTGAGTTCGGGGTCGTTAGCGCTACGCAGCGAGCGAGTAGGAAAACAGACGCAGCCTTGATTTTTTTTCTTTGTTACTTTCTTTTTTGTATCAAGACAAACCGTCACTAAGTGAGCTTACCCAATCCTGGGATTGAACGTAAATTCATTTCCATCTCGGTCGGTGGGGTTA
>JAVBUC010000033.1:0-44773 GCA_031555765.1 Bacteroides sp.
AGAAGGTTCGGCTGTTTGAGCGAAGCGAGTTCCGAACCTTTAGCTTTTCGTGCAGGCGGAGTAGCGTAGAAAATGCAGCCGTGACTTTTTCTTTTTGTTACTTTTTCTTTTGCGTCAAGGCAAAAGAAAAAGTAAAAGCACAGCCCCACCTACCACCCTACAGTCATCAGAACCGGGTTATGATCACTATACTCCAAGTCATCCGAGAAGTAATCCACCGCTTTCAGTTCCGGCGAATGAAAGATATAATCAATACGCAGCAACCGTTTCAGGTAGTGAAACGTGTACATGTAGCCATGTCCGGCCGATTGGAAACCATCGAGCAGCTTGTCGCCCTTCACCGTATGGTACGTATATGACGATGGGATGGAGTTGAAGTCACCGCATACCAGCATGGGGTGGGGGGTGCTTTCCGTCATCCGATGGAGGGTCTGTGCCTGATGCGAGCGTAGGATAAAGTTGCGATGCATCCCGTCCATGAGTTGGTAAGCAGCCGCTTCGGCCCGATCGGGGTCGAAGTCGCCAGGCCCCAGTTCCTTCTCCAACTTATTCTTATTGCGCGTCACCTCGGTGGTTTGCAGGTGATTGTTGAACACCCGGATGGTTTTTCCGTCGACATCGATGTCGCACCATAGGCTGCAGTTGCGGCTGTCGTCGTAGGTGATGAGTTGCCGGTCGGTGATGGGGTATTTACTGAACACAGCCAATTGTAGCAGCGGCAGACTATCCTTCGGTATGTAGTAGTACGGCCATTGCGACAGGACATTGACCACGCTGTCCACCGTAAAGAACTTGTTCGTGCCAAATTCCTGCATACAGAACACATCTACTTTGTGGTCGCTCATGTATTGCGCGATGGATCGGCAGGAGTACCCCATTCCTTCGTCGTTGAACGAGTCCACGTTGTACGTAGCCAGGGTGAGTGTCTTCGACGGAGTGGCAGGAGTGTCTATCGAGAAACGGATCACACAACTCAGGTAGCTCCAGTTGAACACAAAAGCTGCGAAGGGAATCAGCCACCAGCATCTCAGGCGGATGATCCAGTAGATGCCAACCACTGCATTGGCCAACAACAATACCGGCAAAGCCAATCCCACGAATGGGTAGAATTCCGACGTTTCGGGCAGTACCGTACCCGACTGTCCGCCTATAATGGTAATTACTGCCAACGCTCCGCTCAGAGCGATGGATAAACAATAAAAGTATCTGTATAAAGCTTTCTTTCCCACGTTGATGCTTGGTTTTAAATGGTTTATATCGGTAGCCACTTGCCCAGGATCCGGTTCAGCGAGTCCACCATGATGGGTTTGGCGATGAAATCACTGCACCCGGCTTCCCGAGCTGCCTGCTGATCCTGACTATAGGCGTAGGCACTTTGGGCGATGATGGGTACGTCGGGCGATATTTCCCGGATGATTCGCGTCGCTTCCAGACCGTCCAGATTGGGCATTTTGATGTCCATCAGGACCAGATCGGGGCTTATTTCCTCAAACATGGTGACGGCTTCAATACCGTCTACTGCTCTTGTGAGCTTGTATTTCTTACCGATGATGGCACACAGCAGTTCAAAGTTGCTGTCGGTATCCTCGGCTACGAGTATCGAGATCTCTTCCGGCTTCTTCCGGATGATACGTGCGGGCTGTGCGGCATCGTCCTTACCGTCCGCTGTATGGTCCGCTGTATGGGCGGCCATTCCTTCCTCCATCTCCTCGAAGCCATGCAGCGGTAACGTGAAGTAGAACGTAGTACCTTCGCCCAGAACGGATGTCACCCAGATTTCCCCGCCCAGACGTTCGATGATGGTCTTGCAGATGGAGAGTCCCAGTCCGGTTCCCTGCACGTAGTTGTTGGCCTTGACGAAGCGTTCGAACACCCGTCCCACTTTCTCGGGTGCGATGCCTGAGCCGGTGTCTGTGACGTGGAACAGAATTCGTCCGCCTTCTTCCCGGAACCCGAAGCTGATATGTCCGTTGACGGTGAACTTCAGTGCATTGCCGATGAGGTTGGAGATGACCTGGAACACCCGGTTCTTGTCCGTCCGGGTAGAAAGACGTACATCCGATGGTTCGTATATCAACTGTACCTTGGGTGGGCAGCGGAACACGTGCGCACTGTACACATCGTCGCACAACTCGTTCAGTTTTATTTTCCTGATGGTGAACTCCACGATGCCCGATTCGATCTTCGAGAGGTCCAGGATCTCGTTGATGAGTTGTAGCAAGCGTTCATTGTTGGCTTCCACCACAGAGTAGTAGTTGCGTCGTTGTTGTGCGTCGTCGCACTCCATGATGATGCGCGAGAATCCCACGATGGCATTCAGGGGCGTGCGTATTTCGTGGCTCATATTGGCCAGGAAGGCCGATTTGAGCTTGTCCGATGTTTCTGCTTTCGTCTTGGCCAGTTCCAGCTGATGTCTCATCTCCTCCGCCTCAGTAATGTCCCAGTCTATGGATAGCAGCAAAGGTGCGAATCCTTCGCTTTCTATCTTCATCTTCACCTTGTCCACCACGATGCGTTCTCCGTTGGCATTCCTGTCTTCGAAGATACGGTGGAACACCTCACCGGTTTCCACGATGTGCGTGTCCTCCTGATGTATCAGCTGGGCTGTTTCAGGGCTGTGCAGCTCGAAATCGTTCTTGCCGATGGCATCCTGCTTGTCTATCAGGTTGAAGCGGTTGTACGCTTCGCGGTTCTGGTAGATATGGTTGAAATTGTCCTCGATGTCCTTCACCACAATACCGGCTGGCATGTGGTTCATGATGGCATCGAGCAGCTTGTTGAGCTGTTTGATCTTGCCTTCCCGTCGTATCTGGTCCGAAATGTCGTGCGTGAACGACCAGTAGCTCACTTCGCCCGCATCGCTCAGCACCGCGTGCAACAGTCCGCGGTAAGCCAGTACTTCCTTGTTGCCATGTATGGGATTGTGGGCAACGAACTCGATGCTTCCCCCCTGGCGGTTGATATTGGTGCACCGTTTTCTCCAGTCGTCAATGGAAAACAGATCGCCTACCACATCGTATATCTTGAATTGAGTGATGTCAGCATTCTCGGGGATGCCGTGGCAACGGCGGAAGGTATGGTTGGCAAATATCATCGTGCCATCTTCCTTGGTGGCCGAGATGATTTCGTTGGCATTGTTGATGGCATTCGTCAGCGTGTTGATGAGGTTCTGCTGACGCTGCATGTCGGACACATTCTGTATGTACCCTTCGATGGTGCAGCTACCATTCTTTTCTCGCGTGCGCGTGTGTGCTTTGATACTTATGTAGTATATCTGCCCATTGACACATATCCGGTAGTTGACGCTATCGTTGATATCTGTTTCTTCGTTGTGTATAAGGAAATCGTACACCAGGTTTCTATGATCGGGTACTACGTATTCGATGTACTGATCCAGGGTGATGCTTTGCGTGTCTTCGCGGGCGAGTACACCGGTGTATCCGTTAAAGTAGATGAGTTTATCTTTGGTGTTGAAAGTCCACTGCCCGATACGTGCTGCTTTTTGTGCCTCGCTTAGCTTGCGGTTGGCTATTTCGAGCTGCCGTTTCACATTGCTCCGCTCCGTGATGTCACGGTACTGGCATAGCACCATTCCGTCATACGGATACATGATGCATTTGAAGTAGTAGTGTCCACGGCTGGTGGGCAAACTGTAGTTGCGGGTGAAATTCATCTGTCTGTCGAATACCCGCTGAATGTCAGGTAAGATCTCCTTCCGCGTTTCCGGCGGTAGCATTCCGAACAGATTCTTTCCGAGCAGATAGTCCTCTTGCAGGAACCATAAATCGCTGTGCGTGCTTACGTCTATGCAAAGTCCCTCTTTGCTTACGAGCAGCATCGTGTCTGCGGTAAGTTGCAGGATTCTCTGCATGTGTTTTGTGTCGCTAAATGTTCTATTCATACTATTAACTGATTGTATCTTAAGGTTCCTGCAAATCTACAAAAAAGAATGATACCTCCAACATATTGTATGTAATATTTACAATTTACCCCCGCTTTGCTTTTTCCCAGGCTCCGGAGCCTTTCTTTTTGCGCAAATAATTCACTCCCTTGACCACATTGATATTCATAAAAAGGAAGTAATACGGTATGAAGCAAAGTTTGTTTTTTACCTGTCTTTCAGAGAGATAGTGTCCGTACCAACCCATCAGGTAGAACAATACCTGGCCTGCCAGTAGGATGCCGTACACCACGGGAGAGGCTCCCAAGGCTAGCAGGGCGATGTTCAGCGGAAGCAACAGGAACAGCAGCAGCGGAGTGAGCGACCAACGCAGTACCCGGTGTGAGGTGTACTGGAAGCTGAGTACGCCGTAGCGGAACGGGTTGAGCAGCGGCCGCAGACGCCAGATGGACTGAAGCCCGCCGGCAGCGATGCGCACCTTGCGTTTCTCTTCCTCGTGCATGTCGGCCGATCCGCTTTCGATGGCGTAAGCCTCACTGCAGTAAGCGATGATGTATCCTTTCATGGCGATGCGCAGCGAGAGGATAAAGTCGTCCAGCAACGTGTCGCGCTCCATCTCTTCGAAGAGTGGGCGGCGTACGGCAAACAACTCACCTGCCGCACCCACAGCCGAGTACAGGCGGGCATCGAGAGCCTTGAGGGTCGATTCGTATTTCCAATAGATGCCTTCGCCTCCGGCGGCAGCACCGTCTTTCTCCTGTACGGCGATGCGTTTCTCGCCTGCTACGCAACCCACGCGCGGGTCTTCGAAAGCCAGGACTATCTCGCGGATAGCCTCCCGGTTCAGCATGGTATTGGCATCCGTGAACACCACGAGTGGTGTTTCTACGAACTGTACGCCGCGTCCCATAGCGGCGGTTTTGCCCATCCGCTCAGGGCTGAAGTACACGGTGGCTTGCGGCCAACGCTCGCGCAGGATCTCATTGGTCTGGTCGTTGCTTCCATCGGTGGTCCATACGATGTGAAACTTGTCTGCCGGGTAGTCCAGCTCCAGGCAGTTGCGCATCTTCTCGTCCACCACGTCTTGCTCGTTGAAGGCAGTGATGAAGAGGGTGACGTGCGGCAACTGCGCATCGGGTGGGAGGGTGCGGCGAACGGGCTTCACGAAGAGTTCTTTTACTTTGACCAGGATGAATAGCAGTATGCCATAGCCCAGGTAGGTATAGAATACCATGAACAGGGCTATCCAGAAAATGATTTCGAGTGCAAGTGTCATAAGTGTGTTACTTTATTCTATTGAGTAATTCTGTTTTCTTGGAAGAATCTTTCAGCATGCTGACAAAGTAGCGTGCATCGGCCTTCCGGGATGAATTTGACTTGTCCTTTTCGTAATACTCCACGTAGTGCTTAGCATGTTCATAAAGATATTTACGGCAATCTATGTTGACAGATATACCGTCCTCATAGTTCCCGTAAGAGAGTCCGGTAACAGCATCGTTGGAGCTGAGTGTAGCGATATCTTCCTTGGCTATCCCCGTCACATTCAGCGTGGTAGCAGGGTAGTAGAAGTATTTCTCACTGGGTAGTTCCACCCGTATCTTCACCGTGTTCTTATCAACTTGTTCCACGGATATGGTTCCATGTATGCGGTAATAATTGTACTCGTAATATTCTTCCTGGCTGGGGAACCATACCGAATCGTCTCCATCCTTGCCATAGGTCTTGTTGACCCATCTCAGGAATTCTACCCATTGGTTGTCCGTATTGTGCACTCCTATGTGAATAGCTTCTCTCTCCGTTTTATCATTTTGGAGTTGTGTCTCTATGGGTGCTTTGAAGCTTGATGGGGTCTCATTTATTGTTCTGTGTAGCAGCACACCTCTTAAATCATCGGTAACTTTGAAAGGGTAGAGCCTCTCTGTGCCGGTTTGCGCCACCATTGTTTGTATGTCAGGAAATTGTTGCGCCGCAGTGACGTATGCTTTAAGTCCATTGGGCTCGGCCAACATCTTGCAGCCGCGTCCGGATAACCGTTTATTAATGGAGTCTTGGGCTATCCCATAGTGTTTCAGTATGTCTGAAGTAGAAGCTTCATTGTCAGCTGCCACATTGTGAAATGCTATTCCGGTGCCGTAATTGAGCATTTCGATGACACTATTCCACACCAGTCCTGTCTTCCTGTAGAATCTGGAATAATTCTCAACAAAGTCTTTGTTTACATTGACCGCTGCATTCATCCATTTTGCTTCCGGTAACAAGGTAGTGGTAATAGCAAAGCGTACTTCGTTCCCATTTCCATCTGAACTCCCTAAAGTGCCACTCGCGGATATAACGGAGGGAGGCAGATCGTTTGCCTGTAGATGAGGAGCATCGTAATATAGCTCTCTCATGTCAGGGCTAGGGTATTTCTCGGAACTGGACACGGGATGACCGTTGATAGCTGCCCAGGTTCTGCAGAATGTACTCTGCACACAATCGTCCTGAGTCAGCATCAGCAACCAGGACTTATTGTACTTCAAATAAGGAATTTCGAGGCCGATGTTATTGGCGTTGATTTCTTTGTTGGCTTGTATGGTTATCTCAGCTACAGCATTCTGTACCTCCTTATCGAACGGATACAGATAAGATTTGTAGACAAATTCAGGACCTATAGGACCTTCAGGGTCTATAGGTCGAGATAGGTCTTTCTTTTCCACGCAAGATACCAATACACTACAAAGAATGAAAGGCAATACAATCTTTTTCCTAATGTTAAGTTTCATGATGTAAAATTGTTAAAATATTAACTGGTTCTTTCTGTTTTCAGAGCCCTGCTAGGTGCAGAACGCCATGTGCAGGGCTATTTATGAGATGATTTCAGGTGCGCATGTCATAGGCATTCAGGGTTCTACAATTTATTAATTACTCCTTCGAACCATACCAGGCGTTCCAGGTAGAGGGCGATCATACTGTCAATGGCTCCTTGATAGGGAAGTGATTCATCCTTGTTGACAAAACCATTGAGTTTAGCGATGTTGATTGGCCATTTCTTCCAGTTTTGTTCAGCAGATTCTGCTAAGTATTCGCTTTGAGAGCGAATATATTGAGGTACAGTCTCAAACTGAGGCTTCAATTCGCTGAACCGCTCTTTGATTTTGTCTTTGAATACACGATCCTTGAACATGAATTTATACCAGATAGTGTTTTTGTTTTCTACTCCGCTGGTCGATGTGTAAGTACTGAAGTCAAAGTCCCATATCGGTCCGGCATACATCTTGGCATTCCTATCTTTTGTGCAATATACACTTCCGTAGGAGGCAATCTCTGCATTTCCCACTAATGTCTGTACTATCCAATAGTCTACAAACGAATTGAGATCGATATACTCCTCATACAGTTCTGTGAATTTGCCGGCCACCAGCAATTCTTCTATTTTATTGGTGTACTGTTTGATGTATTCCAGCTGTGTGGGTACTAAAACATCCTCGTCGGGTTCTTTTACAGCAACCGGCCAGTTATTGATAGGCGATTTAAATTTATTCACCTCATCATATCTGGTGTATTCGATAATGTATCCTCCGGTAACTGTTTCATCATCAATGTCTTCTGAGGACATTTCCTTCATATTGACTCTGTTCTTGTCTACCCGTATGCGTTCGCAAATTTGGAAGTTACCCTGGTATTCTCCATTAAGGATCACTTCTACAAACTGGCTTCTCGGAGTCCACAAGAGGTTGTCAGTCATGGTTCCTATATGGAAAGTAACATTGTTTCTTAAGAGGGTTCTGTCGCGATAATTGGCTAGGAAAGCCCAGTTCTTTTGCTTAGGCATTCCTAATACTTCCTGTTTGGTACTCAGCTTTAGGTTGAATGGTTTTTTTGGGAAAGCCCACGAGCCATTTCCACGTCCCTTTACGGTGGCCGAGTCTTTCATACTATCCATTATACCCATGCCATCGATCTCGATGTAGGCTTTTGTCCACACCTCTTTCGTAGTGATGGATGCTTCCTGTTCAGTGTAAATTCTTGCTACCGGCAGCCCTGTGTATGGAACTAACGCTACTTCGTACACAATGTCCTCATCGTTATCGCCTTTACAGGTGTATTTTACTATGCCTGTAAAGTCGTTGGCTGTTATTCCGCTTTCCTGCTGAATATTGTTCACGTAGAAGGCGCCTCTGGCTGTTTTAAAAGTAGGTTTCAGTGAAGTCAGATCTATATTAGCTTGCTTCAGATAACCTGAGATCTTCTTTGATGTGTTGAATATCTCCATTTCAATGTCATGCGGAAGTTGCGGATTCTTCGACTTTTCAAACATGAACGAAGTTACTTCCGGTGCTTTAATAGACATATCCCGGTGTTCTACACAGCTGGTTATCAACAGAACCAGATATGTTGATAGTAAAAAATTAAAGAGATTTTTCTTTGAGTGTTGCATGTTTCTTTCTTATTTATTATTTATTTATTCGAGCGAAAGTAATCGCTGTTCAATATAATGTCCGATATATGTTGCATTTGATCCTTTCGCTCTGCTTCATGTGCGTTGTTCAGGATGGAGTCTGGGGTAAGCAGACTGTTTCCTAAACCTCTCCATTGGCTTTTTATGCCCATCAGGTCGAGCAGTGTTGGGAATACATCGGCTTGCGTGATGGGGTAATCAGTAGCTTTTTCTATACTCACCGGCGAATTGAGGATTATTAATGGTATCTGGGTAGGTACTTGCATATCCCCGGTCAACTTAAACCAATCATTGGATGCATCATGGTCGCTAAGTATTACTATAAGGCTGTTGTTGTATATATCGTTTTCTTTTAATGACTTGATGTATTCGCCCAAGTATTTGTCCATGTAGTGGATGTTGGTTAAATAGGCCTTGAATTCGAGTGGGTAATTCTCCGGGAAGTTAATCTCGTAATTCTCATAGCAATATTCATATGGTGAGTGAGTTGATGAGGTCAGCACCACAGATGCGAATGGCTTTTTAAACTTCTTCTGTATCTGGGCTGCATACTCAAACAATAACTGGTCGTTCAACCACTTGTCCGAATAGCTTTGGTCTGTATATTCTTTTCTGGAATACAATGAGTCGATCCCATACTTTAAGCACATCCCATTTTGCCGCCACATTTGTGCCGAAGTAGGGATGACCATATTGGTGATGAGATTGCTGTCTGCCTCTTTCAGTAATTCGGGAAGGGCTATGAATGTATTGTTGAAATAGTCTATAACAGTTACTCCTTTTTCTTTAGGTAACAATCCAGTCAGATAGGTAAACTGTCCATCACTTGATTTCCCCAGTTTGGCTAATGAAGTCATGTTTTTATTGCTATAACTGCTCTCTTCTATTAACTTGTTCAGGGTAGGTGTGATTTCAAAGCCATCAATAGATCGTTCCAATGGATACGAAATCAGAGATTCAACCAGAATTATTATCAAGTTCTGTGGAGGTGTACTCTGGATAGAGTTTTGAATGCTGCCCAGAAGTGGTTTGATATTTTCAATATCTTGGGCAGTATATTCTCTATTGCTGTTCGATAAGCTTTGGACAATCAAACTATATATCAGGCCAAATTTGAACGTACTTTCGGAAGGGCTGTGTCCATAGCACAATATGTATTTATATCTTAGGTCGGGCCAACTTCTTTTGGCAATGCTTACAAGCCCTATTACAAGACAAAGATTAATTCCAAGCAGTAATGTTGCGAATCTGATACGGCTCTTAAATGAGATTTCTTTGAGATTCTTTTTCCACTTGGCATATATGAATATTGTAATAACCAATAATGCCAATAATATACTATCAGTAGCCCGCATAGCTGCAAAGATATTGGCAGAAAGCCCGTCTAAGTTATTGAACTCTCCGTATAATGAAGGAGGTAGATAGGTATAGAAATACCTGCTGTACAATATGTTTATGAATGCCACTATTTGTACCAATACAAGCGGTATGAACAAGTAGTAAAACCTTTTCTTTATCAGAAGGAACGGGATAAGAAGAACAAGACAGCAGTCAATAAAGACAGCGCAAACGTTCTCTATATATGAGAAATGAGTTAAATCCGATTTATCCAAAAGGATAGAATAATGCATAAACAGGAGGGATATGAAACACATTACAAATACTATCCCATGGAATTTATACTGTTTGATAGAATGAAAGAACTTATTCATAATTACTTCTTTTTAATTAAATTACTGTCTTGATCCTTGTACTCTTTCTTGGAGGTGAAGATGCTGCTGGCATCTTTTAATGCCTTCACCATGCGTACCTTGAAACTGTTGAAGAGCGATCCGTCGATACCTACCGTGCCATATCCTGTCATAGGGCGTGCTTGTCGGCTACGTACAGCACTAATCTTACCGTATTCTTTCAGTTGAAATGCCAGATAACCATCTTCCCCTCTAATAATGTCGGTACGGAATCCGCACTTTCTGCCTAATTCGGTATTGAATGCAAAAACCATTCCTCGTACGCACAGTTCCGGACGTTTGAGTGATTGAAACCATAAGTAGATATCTCTTGAGGTCTCGTACATCCATAAGTCTCGGCGTGAATGATTTTCATCCGGAATAAAACTCCATAGGCCAAAAGTGGCTACTACTCCTGGCTTCATCAAAGCTCTAATGTGTGTTTCGATATATTTTGGCGGGTATATGGTGTCGGAATCAATGCATATATGGTAACGTCCTTTTGCTTGATTCAGACCGCATTGCCGGGCAAAACCCGGTCCTTTTTTGGTTTCATTGAAGTAGGTTACGCCAACAGCCTGCAGGATTTTCTCGGTATTATCCGTTGAGTTGTTGTTTACACACAAAATTTCAATGGGGTAGCTGCACTGGTTGTCGCAGAGCGACCAGAGACAACTTAATAGATGCTTTTCTTCGTTGTGCGCAATGAGGGCCACTGTTACCAATGGGGTGTCACTTTGTACCTTTTTCAGTTTTTCTTTAATTTCTTGAATCACCGATTGCGGTGTCTCGAGAAGCGTTTTCTCATATACTTGCAGATATTTGCTATACCATGCCATAATTCTTATTGTTTATGTGTCAATGATTCAAAGAGTTCTTTCCATTGTTGGCCGATATTTTCCATTTGGTATTTTTTTGAGTCAATATAAGCCTGTTTGCCCAGCTGTTGGCGTTCTTCCTTATTGGCGATAAGCCGGCATATTTTATGAGCCAGTTGGGCGATGTTACCGTTTTCTGCCAGCAGTCCATTGTACCCATCGGTGATAATGTCTCGTGGTCCGCATGGACAGGCAAATGATACCGGTGGTACTCCACAGCCCATGGCTTCGGTTATCACCATGCCGAAACCTTCAAAGCGTGATGAGAGTACGAAGATGGAGCTTTCGCAATATTTGCTTTCAATGTCGGATACAGTATGTTTCAACAGACAGCTTTCAATAAGTCCTAAACGTTCTATTTGAATTTCAAAGTCCCTCCGTAATGAGCCGTCGCCATAGATACATAGGGTCCAGTCCGGATGTTGCTTTACGACCAATGCCCAAGCCTCTATCAGTAAGTCGAATCCTTTTTGTACAGCATATCTTCCGGCGGCAATGACTTGATGTGAAGTGCAATCTGATTGCTGCTTCATGGGAGTAATGATGGGGTTAGGAATCACAGTCGTATTGTTCAGTTCAGGCCAGAAGGAAGTTTCTTCGTGAGTAAGCAATACTATGCGGTTAAACTTTTTAAGACTGAGTACAAAATTTCTTTCCCACCGTTTGCGTAATAGGTCATTACCACCCCAGCCGTATGAATTACGGGTGACGTGAAACTCACCTATTTTCACGCTACCGTCGGGGATGGCGTGCAGGAAGTGCATTTCCCGTCTCAGCGTGGAGATGGTGATATCGGGTTTCAGCTCACAGAGCAGTTCCGTGAAGCGTTTCTTGAAGCGGCGGTAGCGAGCAGGGTATTTCAGTATTTTGCTCAGGCGCGATTGCTGGAAAGGCCAGTCGAACGTAACATCCAGGTCGATGTGCTTTACCTTCGGGGAGAGCTCGAAGAAAGGCTTCATGCCCACCTGTTCCGAAGTGACAACAAAGACTTCGTAGTTCTCGAAATGCTCGGCGAAATAATTGGCCTTGAAGGTGATGATACGTTCCAGACCTCCCGGTGCGTGCAGCGAGGGAAGATAGTATACTATTTTCATGGTATTAGTTATCTAAGACTTCTATACTTTTTCAATGCCCATCGGTACATAGACAAAATGGATATAGTAACCCACACGGGCGATATTCCCAACAAATATACATGGATATTCAATAACTTGTACTGTTTCATGCGTATTATTTCAGAAAAAATTAATGGATGTACCAGAATAGCCTTTATTTCCGACGCTGGTAATGAAGGGCGTATTAATTTTTTCTTATCGACGGCCACGGCTGCCGTGTCGAAATTTTTCATCACCGCCTTGGTTATCAATACATCCGAGTAAGGCTTTCCGTGCGTCTGCTTGCAGATGTCGGCGAAGTATTGGCCCACCTTGATCTCCTCCCGTATCTCCCCCAGGGGGATGTGGTCGCGGGCGGCGTAGTGTGAGAGCGATCCGCTGTGTTTGCGGTAGGTGTACGTCACGTCGGACAGGATTACGGCACGCTTTACCAGCGGGTACACGCTGTACGAGAAGAGGTGGTCTTCCAGGATGCCTACCGGCAGAAAGCGCAGGCTGTTGTCGTGCAGGAAAGAGAGCTCGTACAGTATGTTCCAGATGAAGATGTTCAGCGTGTGGTGCAGGTCATGGTTCACGTACCGGGCCAGTTGGTCCGCCTCGGTGAATACTTTTCCGAGGTGTATTTGCGTCACCTGCCTGGGCTGATTCTCCAGGATCTCGGTGTGCGAGGCATAGACCACTTCGGCCTGGTGGTGTTGGGCAGCGGTATGCAGTTTCTCGATGCAGTCCGGGCTGATCAGGTCGTCGCCATCCATGAAGAAGAGGTACTTGCCCCGGCTCTCTGCCAGGATGGTGTTCCGGGCTTGTGCCACTCCGGCATTTTGCGGATGATGTATCACCCGGATGTCTGCCCCGCGGGGATGATGCTGTTGGAGGTCTTGCACGATGGATAGAGACCCATCCGTGCTCTGGTCGTTTACAATGAGGTATTCGATGCTCCGGAACGTTTGTGCCAGGGCCGATTCCATGCTTTCACGGACATACTTCTCTACGTTGTAGAGAGGTATCCCTATGGTTACTTGATACATAAATACTATAGTTAAAGTTCGGTTATATACTTGGTTACAGTTTCTTTTGCTCTGTCAGTTGCCGGAACAGCTCCTCCCATTGAGGCATGATGTTTTCCGGCAGGTATCTTTGTACATTTCGTCGGGCGGCATCTCCCAGGCGGTGGCGTTCATGGGGATGTTCGATAAGGTCTATCATCTCCCCGGCCAACTGCGCTACATTGCCGGTGGGTACCAGTACCCCGTCTTCGCGGTGCCCGATGATGTCCGACGGGCCGTACGGGCAGTTGAACGCGATGCACGGCAGTGCGCAGGCCATAGCTTCTATCAGCACCAACCCGAAACCTTCCCACAACGAGCTCATCACGTAGAAATCACTTTCCAGGTACCGGTCATAAATATGCTCCTGAAACGGATGGATTTGCACAGCACCCGTCAACCCCGATTGCGCTATCTGCCTGGTGAGCGAGGCGTATTCTTCCCCTTCCCCGTAGATGTCCAGCGTCCAGTCCGGATGACTGCCGTGCACCCCCTTCCAGGCGTCGATGAGCAGGTGGTATCCCTTCTGCCTTACCAGCCTGCCTACGCTGATGGCCCGCCGGTGTTCCGATGGCTGGGGCAGGGTAGGCGGGTAATGGTTCAGCATGTTGGGCAGCACGGTGGTGTGCGGCATGTCCTTCCATTGTATGCGGTCGCCCTCGGTGAGTACTACCAGCCTGTCCGCCTTCCGGGTGGCGCGTAGCACCGTATAGAACTCATACTTCAGCTTCCAATGCTGGGTCCATACTTGGTGCTTCTGGTGTTTTTTTTCAATGTCCATCCAGTGCCGTGCCAGGTGGTTTTCCACGATGCGCACGAAGCTTCCGGACAAGGCCATAATGGTTGGCAGCTCGTTGTAAGTCGATGCAGTAGTGATAACAATTTCCGGCTGAATTTGATTGATGGCAGCTTGTATTTTTTGTCTGAATTGTTGTTTTTTTTGAAACAATAGCCAATACCTCTTCAGCCCCCGGTGCCGGAAGATGCTGTAAAAGCGGATGTCGATGTTCGTCCATTTTACCAACGGGGATAGGGGATAGGCCGGAGGGTTGCTACCCTGTTCGAAGGTGAAAAAGTAGACCTCGTGTCCCATCTGCCGGGCCAGGTAATTCATTTTGTCTACAAATATCCGTTCTATCCCCCCTTTGATGGCCAGAGAGTGGTAAATGTAGACGATTTTCATGTCCCGGCGAGCTGCTTGAAGAGTTTATCCCATTGACTCAGGATGGTGTCCGGCTGGAACCGTCGGGAGTTCAGGGCAGCTTTCTGCCCCATCTGCTGGCGGATGCCGTCGCACTCCATGAGGTAGCACAGGCTTTCGGCAAAGGCAGGTATGTCACCGTTCTCCACCAGCAGCCCGTCCTCCTGGTTGGTGATGATGTTGCCCGGTCCGCAGGGGCAGTCGAACGCCACTACCGGCAGTCCGCAAGCCATGGCTTCGGTGATGACCATGCCGAAGCCTTCGTAGCGCGACGGTACGGCCAGTATGGAGCTCTGGGCATAATGCGGAACGATGTTGGGCACGGTGGGTTCCAGCAGGCAGGAGCCTTGGAGTCCGAGCCGTTCTATCTGCGATTCGTACATGGAGCGCAAGGCCCCGTCGCCGTGTATGCGCAGGGTCCAGTTGGAGTAGCGGCGGGCCACGATGCTCCAGGCTTCGATGAGCCGGTCGAACCCCTTGGCGTAGTCGTACCGTCCCACGGCTATCACCTGCCGGCGCGTACAGTCCGACAGCTGGTCGATGGGGATGGTGATGGGATTGGGAATCACTTCCAGGTTGTCCAGTTCCGGCCAGTACCCGGCTTCGTTCTTGGTGAGCAGCACCAGCCGCCGGAACTTCTGCACGTTGCGGCGGAAATTCTTTTCCCACCGCCGGCGCATCATGTACAGCAGTGGGTTCCCGTTGTTGCGGTAACCCACCCCGTAGGCATTGCGGGTGGCGTGGAATTCGCCTATCTTCACGCTGCCGTCGTCCAGGGAGTGGATGAAGTTGAGCTCGCGGCGCAGGGTGGAGACGGTCAAGTCGGGACGTATCTGGTACAGCATGTCGCTGAACCGTTCCTTGAAGAGGCGGTACTGTGCGGGGTATTTGATGACTTTGCTGATGCCCGACTGCTCGAAAGGCCAGTCGAACGGCACGTCGATGTCAATGTGTTTCACCCGCGGGGAGATCGGGAAGTAAGGTTCCATTCCTACCTGCTCGGACGTGAGGATGTACACCTCGTAGTCGTCGAAGTGATCGGCCAGGTAGTTAGCCTTGAACGTGATGATACGTTCCAGACCCCCCGGGGCGTATAGCGAAGGTAGGTAGTACAGGATTTTCATTCTTTCCAAGAGATTATTATAAAATTCGGGCGATGATTTGTCGTTGGTATTCCTCGCCGGCATCAGCCACCTGGCTTCCGTCGGGGGCTTCGTTGACGTACTTTCTTTCCAGTTTCACTTTTCGGCGGGCACCCATGCGCCACCATTCGTATTCTATGTCCACGTGCCCCACATCGACGGCCTGGTTTCCGCGGCGGAACAGGTCGTAGGACAGTACGGTAGCCGTAGGGCCGAGGGCGATGAGGAACAACGCTCCGGGTTCCAGGCGGCAGGCTTCGGCCACGATGTCGGCCCGGCGGGCGAAGGCATCGCGCGGCGGACAGAGTATGCGGCGTATGCTCCGGGCATTGTCGAACAGGTCGTTGCCCACGCCCAGGCGACTCTTCTCGCCTTCGATGAACACCACGTCGCGGTCGTTCCAGATGCCCTTCATATCATGAAACCAGCGCGGACAGTCGGCCTTCGAGGCGAAGTCCATGTACGGGCGGGTGACGAACGTGTTATAGTATTTCCGTCCCGGCACCAGGTACTTGTCCCACCACGAGCCGTAGAGGAAGAAGTGTGTGCGCCAGAACCGTCGGGCTTTGCGGTTGTACCGGTACAGATCCTGAAAAGCGTCGGAGATGCACACGATGTGTCCCTGCTCGTGGCTGGTGAGCACCTCGCGCAGGGCGGCAGCCAGGGCAGGATCGCCTTTCTGGAAACCTATCTCCTTGTCGGGGCTGGTGAGGAGTAACTCACCGTCGCCGAAGCGGCTCACCGAGCAACGCCGGTCTATGATGACGCGTATGGTTTCGTCGATGGAGGCCACCTCCGGCACTACCTTGTGCCGGCGCATCAGCACCATGTACCAGAAGTTGTACCACTCCACGGTACTGCCGTATTTCACTTTGTAGCGAATCTTATTGATCAGTTGGTCTATGTTCATGATACGATTTCTTTAAAGAGTTGATCCCACTTCTGCATGATGTTCTCTATGTAAAACTTCCGGACGTTCTCCTGGGCGCGCTGTCCCATCTGTTTCCGTTCGGCGGGGTTTTCTATGAGACAGCAGAGCTGCCGGGCCAGTTCGTCTATGTTGCCGTTGGGTACCAACAGCCCGTCCACCCGGTCGGTGATAATGTCCCGCGGTCCGCTGGGACAGGTGAACGATACCGGGGGCACTCCGCAAGCCATGGCCTCGGTGAGTACCATGCCGAACCCTTCGTATCGCGAGGAGAGCACAAAGATGGAGCTCTCGGCCAGCAGGCGCGGCACCTCGGTGGTGGTGCCGTTTAGTTGGCAGGTGCGCGGGTCCAGTCCCAGGCTGTCGGCCTGCGCCTGATAGGCGGTACGGTCGCCGTCGCCGTAAATGCGTAACATCCAGTCCGGGTATATCTTCGTTACCTTTTTCCAGGCAGGGAGTAGCAGGTCGAATCCTTTCTGGTACGTGTACCGTCCCAGAGCCATGACGATGTGCGACGACGTGTCCGACACGGCTTCCACATGGAAGGTAGATGGATTGTGTATGCACACCACATTGTCCAGTTCCACCCATTTTACAAGGTCCTCGTTGCTCAGTACCACGAAGCGATCCAACGGACGTAGCTTGCCGATGAGCTGTTTCATCCATAGGCGGGCGGCTGCCCTGCGTACGAAAGCGGGGACTTTGATATCGTTGAAGTTGCGGTAATTGTCGCGGGCAAAGTGAATTTCGCCCACCTTGCGGCTACCGTCCTTGATGTCGTTGATGAAGTTGATCTCCCGTCGGAGGGTGGACACAGTGATGTCCGGACGCAGTTCGTGGAGCACCTTGGCGAGCCGCTTCTTGTACAGTCGTTGGTAGCTGAAGAACTTGAAGATGCGCTTCACCGGGCCGGCCGAGTGCATACGGTCGAAGTTGATGTCCAGGTTCGTGGTTTTTACCAGCGGCGACAGCGGGTAGTAGAACGGCAGTTCCTTTTCCTCAGTGAGGATGATGTGCACATCGTAACCCAGCACATCGGCCAGGTAGTTGGCTTTTAGAGTCAGTACCCGTTGCATTCCTCCCGATGCATAGAGGCTGGGGGTACAGTAGGCTATTTTTATCTTTTTGTTCATAATGTTTATAAATTGTCAATGACGCGTTGCATTTGTATCCGCCAGGAGAGGATGCTCTCTACTGAATTGCGTATCTCTTCGGGACTCCACGACCGTTGGCGGTAGAAGTGTGCCAGGGCGGCGATGTCCAGGGGTGACTCGTCGGCCGGAGCCTTGAGCACATAGGGCATGTCCTCGAAGTCGTCGTCTATCTCGGAGTACACGAAGGGGATGCCTCGGGCTGCGTACTCCCGGTTTTTGAGCGAGCGCAGGTGGGTGATGCCGCTGCGGTGGCGGGCCAGACTGCCGATGCCTATCTGCGAGCGGCCGAACACCGTGTCCAGTGCCTCGCCGAAGAGCGGGCCGTGGAACGCCACGTTCTCTTCCTGTGCATGTTCGCTCACCAGGTGTTTGTAGCCGTCTACCACCTCGGGCACACCTTGTCCCACGATGTGCAGCACGATGCGTCCCTCGGGGGCACCGGCGGCGTAGTACTCTATCAGCCCGCGGATGGCGCGGTCGAACCCATGCCACGGGTGTATGGTGGCCACGGCTATGAGGTGCAGGGCGTCGTCCGTGGGGGGTATGACGGTTTTCAGCGGCACTATGTCGAAATCGATTCCATTAGCTATGCGTATAGTGGGGCGTCCAAAGATAGTTTCGTGGTTGGAGAAGGTGACGAACTTGTCGATGTACCGAGCCATGATACCGCGCAGGCATTTGTCCAGAAAAAGCACTCGTTGGTATCCGAAGGACAGCCCTTTATATTCTTGGTCGTACGGATAAGTGGGGATTTCCATCACTACCCTGGCTCCAGCCTTACGGAAGCGGTATAACAGATGGATGAGGAAGGGGGTAGTGTTGTGATCACTCCGCACGTACACCAGTTCTATCTTGTGTTGTTTTACATAGCGGGCTATGCAGCCCAAGCCAGTGCGTTTGCGTATCTTGCCGGGGATGCCGGTGCCGTAATCCTGGATCACCTCGTCGTCTACCATGCGGCATTTATGGTTATCCTCGTCAGTGAGGTAGCATATACGTGTATCCACCCCACAGTCTTGAAGAGCCTTCACCTGGTAGCGTATTTTCTTGCAGATACCGTTGAATTCTTCGAATCCGTGAAATATCAGGAACATTGCTTTCATAATCGTTTTTTTCTGCTGTTAAGGAGGCCTTTCATTTTTGTCGTCCGATAGAACTCCCTACTTAAGTTACATATAGAGTTCAAAGATAGCAAATTATTGTATTACCTAATTGAAATTTTGAAAAAAAATTACCGAACATATAGGGGTTTAGTTGTTATATTCATACGAGAATGTTTGTTCACTTCAGATTTTTTCTCGACTTTTGCAGCTAAAATCGTCAATTTCAATAATATATAGTAAATACCTATGAATATAAAATTGTATTCCATCGATAAACGGCAAACGTCCGTCATTAAGGCAGTTGCCATCACCATGATCGTATTCCATAATTTTCTACATATTCTTCATGATATTGGCGAAAATGAGATGGACCTTTCCACCGACCGGGTTTTCAAGTTTTTTTCGTTCATACAAGAATCTTTTTGGAATATTCCGGATGCGTTGTTCAGTTTTTTAGGTCATTACGGAGTGGAGCTGTTTATCTTTTGCAGCGGTTACGGGCTTTGCAAGCAGTTCCTTAAAAAGAAGCCGGAATCATACAAAAGTTACATTGTTCCCAAGGTACTGAAAATATATTTATTGCTTTTGGTAGGATTGATTTCTTGTTTTGTTTTTTTGATGGACAATGGATGGATGTGGTTCCTGAAGTATGCGGTTCTGTGTGTCACTATGGTGCGGAATTTCTCAGTATATTATCTCTATGCGGGAGTAGGCCCTTGGTGGTATTTTAGCCTGGTTATTCAACTCTATCTGCTATTCCCATTGTTGTTTTACATCCTTAAACGGTACCAGAAGAAAGGATTGTATCTCTCTCTGCTGGTTAGCTATGTGCTGATCTACGCGTTGACCCCCATAGCCGATATGGTTCGTTTTCCTATTTATGGGAACTGCATCGGTCATTTACCGGAATTCATACTGGGTATAGGTTTTGCGATGATTCCTGACTTGAAGCTCAACTGGAAGATAACGTTGGCTGCCTTGTTGGTTTTCGTTCTGGGCAATTTCTATCCGGTTGCTTTCCCGTTCACTTTCGTAGCGGTGACTATTCTGCTCATGGTATGTATGTCGTTCACTCTTCCGCGCTTGTCGCCGGGTGTTTCCCGGTGCCTGAACTTCGTGGGGGCTATCAGTATGATTGTCTTTGTGGTCAACGGTTCCCTGCGTAGTTTCACTTCCGCCTGGCTCATTGACCGCTTTTCTATAGGCTACTTCCCAGCCTCTGTCATCCACTTCTTTGTCGTACTTCTTTACTCGTACCTGTTCTATCTGGTATATGTGCAGATGTCGAAATGGTTGGACAAATACCTCCTTTCGCGGTTGTAGCTATTTCTTTTTGGAAATGATGCTTCTGACTTTGCCTACTATGTCGTACTCTTTGGTTACCTGTATGTACAACACAAAGACCACACCGTAGACGATGGCCTTTGCTATACCGGTTAATAGGATAGGCTGACCATCCAGCAACAGGTGTATCGGGAGTAATACCATTGCCAGCAAACCTGATAACACCAGGGGCGAAAGGAGCTGCCGGAAGAAGGGCAGGAGGCTACGCTTCAACGTCACCCGGTACATCTGCCAGTAGCACTGCACGAAGTTGATGCTGAACGTCACCACGATGCACCAGGCCAGGGCTTCCAGCGTGCCGAAGTAGAACACGCCCAGGAGCATGCCGGCTACATTGAGCACGGACGAGAACACCCCGCAGATGAACAGGCTGCGCGTGTCGCCCGCTGCCTGGAAGATGCTGCCCGAGGACGAGAGGATGATCTGCACGCCTACCGACAGGGTGAGGATGGCATATACCGGTATGGAAGGCACCCACTGGTCGCCGAAAACCACGAGTATGGCTTCACTGGCCGTGAAGTACAGCAGCACGCTCAGCGGAATGCCGATGAAGGCCAGCAGACGCACGATGCGCTCGTACGAAGAGGCCAGGCGCGCCAGGTCGTCCTGGAAGTCGCTGAAGATGGGGTGCATCACCGGGGTGATGACCTGCGTGATGTTCTGCAACGGGAGCATCATCAGCCGGTAGGACTTTTCGTAGTAGCCCAGCGAGGACATACTCATGTACTTGCCCACCAGGAGCTTGTCGAGGTTGCGGCTGAAGTAGTTGATCACGTTGAACAGGAACTGGTAGGCCGAGTAGCTGAATATCTTGCTCAGCGGTGCCCAGCCCGTGGTGAGACGCATGTGCTGCGGGTAGCGGCGCAGGCTGATGCCGAACATCAGGATGGACGACAGGATGGGGGTGATGAGCAGCGCATACAGTCCCGCACCCAGCAGGGCGGCCGTCACGGCGATGACGCCCGTGCTCACCTGGATCACGAAGCTACGCAGGGCGATGAACTTGAACTCCTTGTTGCGGTAGAACAACGCCCCGGGCACGATGGTCACGGCGGCGAAGAACAGGTTGATGGAGAGCAACTGGCACAGCGTGCGCAGGATGGGCCGCTCGTAGAACGCCGCGATGGGCCACGCCGCCACGAAGAACAAGGCCGCCAGGACGATGCCCATCCACACGGTGAACGAGAAGATGCCCGCCAGGTCCTCGTCCGTGAGGTCCTTGCGCTGCACCACCCCGGCCGAGATACCCATGTCGGTGAAGAGGTTGAAGAAAGCGATGACCACCGTGGCTATGCCCACCACGCCGAAATCGTCGGGCGAGAGCAGACGGGCCAGCACGGCCATCACCACCAGGGAGATGACGATGCCGGAGTATTTGGCTACGGCGGTGTAGAACACGCCGGAGAGGAGTTGCTTTTTCAGGTTGCTTGCCATGGCGGTTATTTGTTCGGATGAAGGGTGGATTTAAACAGGAGCACCGTCAGGTTGCGGCCGGACACAAACCTCCGGTACTTGGACATCATCACGCTGAATAGCCTCATGCGTTGGCGCAGCGGCAGCACGTGTGCTTGCCACACCACAGCATCGAGCATGGTGCGCAGGTGTCGGCGCACCACCGCATCTACATCGAACGAGTGGAACTGATTGGCGTACGCCAGCAGTTCGCGGGCCACGGTGAGGTATCCCCGTACGTTGCGCCAGGCAAAGCGGGTGGTCATGGTGGAGTTATCGCGCAGGCGGCGCAGGAAGAAGCTGCGGCGCACGTACATCACCCGGCGGGCAGCCAGGTAGAGGCGCGTGGTGAACAGCTGGTCTTCGTGTATGATGCCGGGATAGAACGTCAGCCCTATCATTTGCAGGAACTCCTTGCGGATGAAGAGCAGGCAAGGCGAGGGGGTGAAGTGCCGGTCGCGCAACTGGTTGTCCAGCACCACGAGTCCGGGCTGTACGTGTGTCTCGTCTATGTTACCGTGGTCGTAGGCCAGGCACACATCGTACTGCTTGTTGCCCCCGTTCAGGATGTCGCCGTTGAAGTACACGAAGTCCAGCTGGTAGTCCCGGCATTTGGCGTAGCACACCTCCAGGGCATTGGCCACCAGGATATCGTCGCTGTCCATGAAGTAGAGGTACTCGCCGGCAGCCAGCTCTATGGCGTTGTTACGCGCCACAGACTGACCCTGGTTATGCTGGTCGTACACACGCACGCGTCGGTCGGCCTGCTCCATCTGTTGGAGTATCTCCAGGCTGCGGTCGGTAGAGCCGTCGTTTATGACGATGACTTCTATGTCGGTCAGCGTTTGCTCTAGTATACTCTCCACTGCTTCTTGTACGAATTCTTCGGTATTGTATACGGGTATGATGACGCTTACTTTCGGTTGTTTCATGTACTTGGTCTGTATGTATGGAATGTCCAGCAAAAATATGTAAATAATTTGAACTATTCATACATTCTCAGAAAAAAGTGACGCATCGTCCGTTCCGGTGCCGGGGAAACTGAATGAGTGATTATACTTTTGGTTCTTCTACTTCTTTTTTTCCTCCTTGGTTTTCGTTACATGCTCTTCCCAGGCCGTTGGGTCCGGGGCGATGAGCAACGAACTGGAGATGAGCAGGTATTCCGCTGGAATGGGTATCTGGTTATACTTCAGGTAAAATAAGTAGTAGGATTCCATTCTGGCAAAAGTGGAGTGCATTACGTCGGTTACTCCCTCTTCAATGTCTGAGATGGTGGAGCGGGCTGTCACCATGTTTTTGCTGGCTTCGGATATGGTTAAGCCACAAGCTTTCCGCAAGATTTTAAGACGACTGCCGATGCTTTTCCTAGAATTGGTGATGACATCCTGAAGTTCTTTTTCGTCTGCCTCACATGGTAAGTTAAGTACTTTGTTGTTCATTAAAATGGTGGTTAAAATTAAATATTTGCAAAAATAGTGTATCCTGTTTTTAAGAATGTAGTTTCTGAACTACACACTTCTGCGCAGTGCCCCACTACATTTGCACTACCTATTAAAATTCAATATATTATGAACGAAAACAAAATCTTAAATCATTTTAAAATGTCCATGAGCAATGAGCGGGTACTTCACATGGTGAGCCGCGAAAAGATGAAAGGGTACGGAGCCTACTGGTTTCTGGTCGAAGCGTTGCACCGTACACCGGGCGGACGCTTGCCCTTGTCGGAATTGGGTACGTTGGCCCGCCTGTCGTTCGTGCGGGCAGATAGATTGCTGCGCATTATTATGGAGTACGGACTCTTCACGGTGGCGAACGAGGATTTTTACTCGGAAGAACTGAGCCAATGTATGTGCACCACGGCAGACAACGAGCGTTCAAACGGCCGTTCAAATAGCCGTTCAAACGAGCGTCCAAACGAGCGTTCAAACGAACGTTCGTTGCCGAAGAAAGCACGTAACAGTCAGAAAACCAGTTCTGTAAATGCCTGTGTGAAGTCTGTTTCCAAGGTGCCAAAAGTGTGCACTCCTCACGTACGTACGCGCGCTTCTGTTGCTGATGATAATATTATCGCAGATAATATAAACAACAACAGCAGCAGAAGCGCACCGGTTCCCACATCGTGGCAAGTGCTGGTCGATGCCCTCGCCCAGGAACGCACCTGGCTGGAACACGTATGGACTTCGGCCGGACTATCCGTGATGCACATGAACCAGCTACACCGGGTACTGAAAGCCTTCAAAGACCATATACAGACGTACAGCAAAGGACCCGACCTGACGGACCTGCGTAGCACCAAGACGTACTTTGCCAATTTCGTATCGCCCTACAGCCGACCCGGGCAACGCCTGCGTACCCAGCTGTCTCAGTGGAGCACCGCCCTGCCGCCCACGCCCACCGCTCACAGTGCTCCACCCCCGTCCGCTGCCGCCGGAAACGCTTTCGAAGTGCTCGTCAACAGCCGGCGAACGTACAGCGGTGGCATCCCCATCCCGGACAATGCCCCGCCAAGACCCTCCGCCACAGCCTTCTGGGATATGTATGGGTGCTGCTGGGTGGTATGATCGCTTCCCGGAGAAACCGTGTCCACGCCCCGGAGAAACCGTGTCCAAGCCCCGGAGAAACCGTGTCCAAGCCTCGGAGAAACCGTGTCCGGACCGTGGAGCAACCGTGTCCAAGCCCTGGAGAAACCGTCTCAATAACCCGATTACAAAAAAACTCTAAAAACCATGAACTACGATTTTCACTCCCTCGGAGTAGACATTCACGGCCGCACCGGCGGCAAGATCAAAACCCATTGCCCGCACTGCCACGCGCAGCGGAAAAACAAGCGCGATAAATCCCTCAGTGTCAACATAGACACCGGACAAGGCAAGTGCCACTACTGTGGCTGGATATTCAACCTGGACCACCCGGCAGCCGGCAGCGGTACAAGCGGCTCCGGCAGCCACCCCGCAAGCCACCCGTCGGCCGGCAAGCTTCCCGCACACTTCAAACGCCCGGTGTTCAGCCCCTCGCACACGCTGGAGATGAGCGACAACGCCGTGCGCTGGTTCGTGGAGAAACGCTGCATCCCGCAATCCGTCCTGGCACAGGCACGCATCGGCCAGAGCGACGAGAAGATGCCCCAAACCGGCACCATCGTCCGCACCATCAACTTCCACTACTACGAAAACGGCCAGCTGGTGAACACCAAGTTCCGCGACCACGAGAAACACTTCAAGATGGTCGCCGGAGCCGAGCTCATCCCGTACAACGTAGACGGCATCCTCGGCACCCCCGAGGCCATCATCACCGAAGGCGAGATCGACGCCCTCTCGTTCATGGCCATCGGTCGCACCGACGTGGTGAGTGCCCCCGCCGGAGCCACGGGCAACCTCGACTGGCTGGACCGCTTCGTGCCCACCCACTTCGAGGACAAGCAATGCATCTACCTGGCCACGGACGAGGACGAGAAAGGTCTCCTCCTGCGCCAGGAACTCCTCCGCCGCTTCGGCGTGGAACGCTGCCGCATCGTGCACTTCAGCCCCGGCTGCAAGGATGCGAACGAACATCTCTGCCAGTATGGCGTAGAAAGTCTCCGCATCGCCCTCCAGCAAGCCGAGGAACTCCCCATAGAGGGTGTGCTCACGGTGGACCACCTGGCGGACGAGTTCCGCATGCTCTTCCAGAACGGTCTGGAAAGCGGGGCCGACACCGGGTGGGAGATGATGGACCGCCTCTGTACCTTCGAGCTGGGCCGACTGGTGGTGCTCACCGGCGTACCCGGTCACGGCAAGTCCGAATTCACCGACGAGCTCGTCCTGCGCCTCTGCCTGCGTCACGGCTGGCGCATAGGGTACTTCAGCCCTGAGAACATGCCCATCTCGTACCACTACAAGAAGTTGGCCGAGAAACTCACCGGCCGCCGCTTCGCTCTCGACGCCCCGGGGGTGACGTGGGACACCTTCCACGCCGTGCACCGCTTCCTGGCCCAAAACGTATCGCACATCTACTCCCAGGTAGACCATACGGTGGACAACATCCTGGCCCGTGCCCGCGCCCTGGTGTGCCGTCGCGGCATCCGCATCTTCGTCGTGGACCCGATGAACTGCATCCAGCACCAGCGTCCCGAGGGGCTTACCGAGACGCAGTACATAGGCGAACTGCTGACGCGCCTCAAAGCCTGGGCGGTGGCCAACGGTGTGCTGCTGATCCTCGTAGCCCACCCCCGCAAGATGAACCGCAGCAGCCAGACCAACACCCGCCCCGAGGTGGAGATGTACGACATCAACGGCTCGGCCGAGTTCCTGAACAAGGCGGACTACGGCTTCATCGTGGTGCGCGACGAGACATCGAACCTGGTTCGCCTCAAGGTGGAAAAGGTGAAGTACAAGCACCTGGGACACCCCGGCTCTCAACCGTTCGTGTACGACGTGGTGAGCGGACGCTATCATCCCTGCGAGGAGCTGAAAGACCCGTCCCTCCCGGCCGAACAGCGCATCAGCAACGTGCAGTTCGATACCCGCTCCTGGCTCACGGAGCAGGCGCAGGAGGCGGAGCTGTTCACGGAGTGATGAAAGGGCATTGGTGTGCGTATTTTGCTACCCGGGGGTTATGGGTGAGTATGGGAAGCGTCGCAAGGCGTTAAGGTGTTGAGATCTGCACTGCCGCTTTCGCGCTTTCCAATCAAATCAGTTGGTTGGGAAGATGCAGATGTGCAGCAGTCATAGATTACCGAATTAGGATCCGAAGTATCAGGAATCAAAGTGTCAATCCAGTTACCTGCTATACCTCCACAATATCCTGTACCTATAACGCTAATTAAGCCGGTAGAGCTATTGGTACAATTGTACATAGAACCTTCCATCATATGTCCGGATATTCCACCTGCATTCACATAACCGCTACCACTATTCGTACCAATGACTGTCCCTGTGTTTATGCATCCGGAAAAAACAGAAGCTGCTTGGCTGACTTGTCCGCATATTCCACCCATATCTCCATTGTCTGTACCGACATTTGTCATTGTAATTGTTCCTGAATTAGAACATGCTGAAACGGAGCCGCCGGAGTTGTTACCGCATATTCCGCCTGCGTTAAGAATATTGTGGGTGCCGAGGGTTATATTTCCTGTGTTTCTGCATCCGGAAATGGTACCGGTGTTTCCTCCGCATATTCCACCTGCTATTACTATAGCATTGTTAGTAGTAGTAGTAAATGTGATTCCCTTGTCAGCGGTGCAGCCGGTTATAGTACCGGCGTTTATTCCACATATTCCACCTGCTTGAAGGATCAAATCAATATTCTCTGTTCTTGTGATTATGGCCGAAATAGTTAAATCGGATACTGTAGCACCACTACTCAATTGACTGAAGAGTCCCATAAACGTGGAAGCACCTGTTGATATCATTTCTCCACGGATGGCCTTACCATTGCCATCAAGATTTCCTTTGAAATAATCCTTAGCGGTAGATAAGGGCCAGCCGGTGGTAGCAATTTCAATATCGGTCATTAGCTTGAAGTATAAACCTGTACCAGTTGTTGAACTATTGTTGTCTGTAAAATTCTCAAAGAAGTATCTCATGTTAGCGGCATTAGTAATCAGGATGGGGTCATCGGCACTGCTTCCTGTTCCGGTTATACCGGCCGAAGAGGCTACTGTATTATCTCTCAATACCATACCTCTAAAATCATCTGCTTCCAGCTCTATGTCATATACTTTCCCGGGCTTAAACGTTCTGTCAATAGCTACATCCAGGAAGCAATTGTATGCATCGCCGTCGGTGGTATGAACGGTGACGGAAAGTGCACTGGTTCCTGCCTGTATGGTGGTGGGAAGCACGGCCATGTAGGCAGTGAAAGCAGTATAGTCGGCAGGATCATCGGCTGTACCTGCAGCGAAGAGTTCCAGGGACAGTTCGTTGCCCGGCGTTTCCGTGCCGTCGGTGCCATCGGTTCCTACGGTTTTAGAGATGACCAAATCGTGGTTCAGGGGTGTACCAAAGGTAAGCTTGCTGGGAGATTTATCACCGGGCAATCCTTTTATGACGAACTTCAGCACAGCTACGTGGGTGGTGAAGTCCATGTCGGTACCCCTAACATCGGTAGTACTTACGGCCGTCATGTAATGGTAATCGTTCAGGTGGGTGGGCGCAGTGCTTCCGTCTCCGTATTGCTTCTGCCCGGTGGTGCTGAACACGCAATCATCCCATTTAGTGGCCGTCGTGGTGGGGTGGAATGCTTTGAAGTTATCAGCTCCGGTGAGAATATCGCCGGTGAATTTAGCTGTTTTCTGTCCCGGGCCATCGGTGGGGTCTATGGTAAAGGTATGGGCTTCCTCGGTGCCGCCAAGGGAACTGAACATCGTAAAGGCATCATCGCCATCCCAGAGTACGTCGATGCTTTCGCCTGTTGCCGTAGGGTCTCCGTCCGTGTAGGCAAGGCGAGTATCGGCCATGCCTTGCGTGGCGGTAACGGTTATCCGTTCCCCTCCCTGGTTGGGTGTGGCGGTGGACTCCGTACCGATCTCGTTGCTGCATCCGGCCAGCATGGCTGCCAGGATTATGGTGGGTAATGCGCGCTTCATCATGGTTTGTAAGTGAAAATGTTAGTAATCATTTCGTCGATGTCATAAGAGAGGCTGGTGTCATGCTGCACCTGGTTACTGCTGCTGTTTATAGGTCCATCGTAGCCGAAGTCGATACTGCCGGCCATGATTCCCTCATGCTCCACCTCGAGTATCTCGATGGCGGGTGCTGTGTACTTTTGTTTGTCTCTCATACTTTGTTTTCCTTAGTTTTCCTTAGTTTTATTTATATTAATGGCGTAAATATAACAATTATTGTTTAGGTGCGTTAAGATATAGCAATAATTTTATGTAGAAAAAAAATCCCCGTTACAGGCACCATACAGATGGTACCCGCAACGGGGAATGTATTTTTTCTTGGGGGTGCTTAGAGAGCTTCGATCTCCCCGGGCGAGAGCTTGGTAGCATCGGCAATCATGTGGACCGACGCACCAGCTAATTTCTGTTCTCTTTTATCTCAAAATTCAGCAATGCAACCACGTATACTGCCTTGATTTCATACCTGCCGTCATCGCCCCGCGAACCTTGGTTCACAATGGCACGGGACATGTAGAACAATGCACGGTCTACAAAGAAAGCTTGCGGGGAACTCTGCATCTCTACGATAATCCGCTCGCCGGTATTGGTGAGGCAATAAATATCGTACACGATGGCTTTCCCTTCCCGGTACTCGGGCAACTGCTCGTTGTTCAGAAACGTGAGGTCGCGTATCACTCGCTCACCTGCCAGCAGGTCGTTCAGGAAATCAATGATCAACTCCTTGGACACTTCTTGTCCAAATATTTTTTTAAATCCGTAGTCGGTGAATGGGTTAATAAATCTAGTAGTCATACTATTTACTTGGTTTTATGCTTACAAAGGTAGGCTTTTCTGCGAAACTGCCAAACGGTTGTGATAGAAAGTTCAGCCACAACCCCCGTCACGGCTCGCCCAGCACGGAGACGATGAGCCGCACCTGCGCCGGGGTATATCGTTTGGAGTAGGGCGTGAGCCCGCTATCGGTGAGCAGGTGGCGAAGCTCGGGGTGGAAGTCTATCCACTCGCTGAACGCCCGGCGGGCACTGCTCGGGGTTATGTGGGGGAGGTACATCAGGGCCAGCTCGGCCTTGCCGTAGCTGCGTGCGCGGAACGGCATATCGAGGGTGCCGGCGGTGGGTTCGGAGGTCTTTATCATGGGTGTAAGTAGTTGGTTTGTAATGCCTAAAGATACGAAAAAACTCTCAGTTTTCCACTCTCCACTCTCCACTATTTTGTACTGTATCGCGTGTTATTGCGCATTATGGAACGGTATCGCACGGCATCGCGCAGTATCGCGTATAGCCGCCTGCGGGTGGTGGTATATTTGTATCACCAACCCGGCGGAGAATGTCCTCCGACGGATAAAACCAACAACAATATGGCATTAGTAACAGTAGAGCGCGTTCAGCGCAGAAAGGTGATGAGCGATCCGAAGTCGCCCATCATTCACTACCTCAAACAGAAGAGTGGAGACTCCAAAGTGTACGACCTGAAACGGCTGTCCGAGGAGATAGAAACGGTGGGCTCACTATCCATCGAAGACGTGCAGCATGTGCTACGGTCGTTCGTACGCTCCATGAAAATCGTCCTCCGCGATGGCAACCGCGTCAAGATAGACGGGCTGGGGACTTTTTACATCACCCTGTGCTGTCCCGGCGTGCCCACGAAGGATGAGTGCACGGTGAGGAACATCAAACGCGTCAACATCCGCTTCAAGGTGGATAATGTGATGCGGCTGGTGAACGACAGTATCGCCACCACACGCGCCGGAGCCAACAATGTGGAGTTTACTCTCTACACACCGAAGGAGGAGAAGGACGGCAAGGAACCCACACCACCGACACCGCCCGTACCGCCCGTACCGCCAGGCGACGACGAAGAAGATCCGATTGTTGACCCGACAGCATAAACCCTTTAAAATCGTAGAACCATGAAAATATTTGATAAGATCATAGAAGTCGTGCTCCTCGTCCTGCCGTTCCTGAAACGCAAGAACGCCAGTGAGCTGAAGGAGTTCAGCCAACTTATCCAGGAGCAATACGGCTTCCTGGTAGACCAACTGGACAAGGCCTTGAAGGATTACTTCGGCCTGAGCGACCGCGTGAAGATACTGCACGAAGAGGTGGTGGCCCTGCGGCACCAGCTGGCAGCCGCCCTGAACGACCGTTGCCTGGTGGCGGGGTGTGCTAATCGCCTGACCTCGGCCGGGAAGAAACCACTCAAAAGGAAGGCGTTATGAGAAAGATAAACCTCATCGTGATACACTGCTCGGCCACCCGTGCCGACCGGTGTCTCACTGAGCACGACTTGCTGGACGATCACCGCCGCCGTGGCATGGACTGCATCGGCTATCACTTCTACATCCGCAAGGATGGCCGCATCGTCAGCACCCGTCCGGTGGAACGCGCCGGGCAGCACGCCCGCGGGCACAACGCCCACAGCATCGGTATCTGTTACGAGGGAGGCATCGATCCCAACGGTCGGCCCGCAGATACGCGGACGTCCTGGCAGCGGCATTCGCTGCGCGTGCTGGTTCGCACGTTGCTCATCGACTATCCGGATGTTCGGATTTGCGGGCATCGGGATCTGAGCCCGGACAGGAATAAGAATGGCGAGATAGAACCCGAGGAATGGGTGAAGCAGTGTCCTTGCTTCGATGCCCGGCGGGAGGAGTTTGTACAATAAATAACAAAAGGGAGCTTAATGGCTCCCTTTTGTTATTTATGCTCTTCTCCGTGCTCCGTATGAATAAACTTCTTATTGGCACCTTTCAACTTGAAAAGATTCCGTATCGTATCCAAGGCAAGCCCCGGGACACGCATCACGGCTGCCAGCAACTGCTTATTGGCCAGCTCCGCCGGAACAGGAATTATCATAGCTGCCACTTGGGCCAATGAAAGTACCCACCACTTCGAGGCCCACAAGAAGCCGAAATCGGTGAGTAGCCCGATGACCGTCATCAATAAGGTAAAGAAAAACACGGCGGCCAGCTGTACCAACCGCGGCGGAAGCATCCACTGAAGGATCTTATCGCAATAATCCACGTTGCCCGTGAAGAGTGCTTTCGGAAAATCGGGTAGGGACGAAGCCAATGCACCGAACTGTGCAGCAATCCACCGCTTGCGCTGGTTGCCGATGGCCTCTTGCTTCTGTGTCTTCTCGTCGTAGATGGGCAAGTGCGCCAGGTAGGCGATGTGTATGCGCTGACGGAGCAGCAATGCCTCGAGCTCCTTGTCCTCGCCGGAGGTCTGCAGCTTTTTCACGTTGGCACGGAACCACTTGATATCGAACACCATGCCCGATCCGGCCAGGCCGGACGACAGCCCCACGGCGTTGTGCCCGCTGCGGAAGAAACCATTGTTGATCTCTTCGCTCACGGCGTCGAGCAGGGCGATGGAGGTATTCAGGTTCTTGCCCGTGCGGTGCGCCTGCATGGCACGCACACCGGTGCAATAGGCACGGTTGGCCTCCTGGAGAAAGTTGGGCGAGGTTACATTGTCGGCATCCATGATCACTACCATACCGTATGTTTCATGGGCTGTAGCATCTGCGGCCAGGGCCAGGGCTTTGGCTTTGGAACTGTTCTCGTAGTTGGCTATCAGCACCTGGATGGGCAGTGCGCGGAGTGCTTCGTTCGTCTCGTCCTTCATCTGGTCCGAGATGACGACTATGTCGAACGAGTCCTGCGGGTAGTTCTGCTTCAGGAACGAGCGGACAGACTGCACGATGACGCGGTCTTCCTTGTAGGCCGGGAACAGTACCAGGAAACGGTACTGCTTCGTGGCTTCCGGATAGTGCGGCGTGCGGTAAAAACGCGAGGCGATGGCATAGACCAGCAGATAGAGCACGCACAGGGATAGGGGCACGTACAAGATCCAGTCGGCAATGGTGAGTAAGGTGTTCATGTTATGCTGTTTGTTGATTCTCTGTTTCGTTTCTTATCTTTCAGGACGATGAATGCCCCGACGCCATTCCATACGGCCGAAGCCAGGTCGGACCGGCGTTGGGCAACGAAAGCCAGGCTGTTCTTGGTGGCTGCCACCGTCATCTGGTAAATCACTGAGAGCCAGCGTTCGGCCCCGTTGAGATTCCGCCAGGCATAGAGCAGGCGGTTGCGGGTGAGGTAGAAGGTACGCAGCTTGCTCAGCTGACCGGTGCTTTGGCTTTCCTTGTGGAACACGGTGCAGCACGGGTCGTACCACAGCTCGTATCCGGCACGCGTCATGGCTGTGCACCAGTCCAGCTCCTCGTAGTACAGGAAGTATATTTCCGGCATCACGCCTGCCTTCTGCACCACCTCGCGCTTCACCAGCAGTGCCGCACCGTGCAGGTAGGGCGATGGGTGGGCGGTGTCGAACTGGCCATGGTCCGGCTGTCCGAAGCCGATGGGCTCGTTGCGCAGCGTGATGCGGCTCAGCGGCGTGTAGCCGGTGAACTGGATGTGCTGCGGCGGGAAGGAGAAACGTATTTTGGGCGATACGGCCCCGATGACGGGGTTGCTCTCGAGGCGGTGTACCAGTAGGTCGATACCGTCGTGCATGAGGTAGGTGTCGTTGTTGATCAGAAAGAAGTAATCTCCCCGGGCATGGGCAAAGCCCAGGTTGTTGCCCCCGGAGAATCCCAGGTTCCGGTCACTGCGGATGGCGGTGACTTCCGGGTAACGACTGCGGATGAGGGCGGCTTCGTTCTGTATGGAAGCATTGTCTACCACGATAATTTCATACGAAACTGATTGAACCGTTTTGTGCAACGATTCAATCAGTTCGCATGTGTCTTTGAGCCCGTTGTAATTAACGGTGACAAATGATATCAAGGGCTTTTCGCTCATGTCTCTTCAATAACTTTCGGCTGTTTGGCTTTTTCTTCCTCTTCTTCTTTCTTCATCTGCTGCTCTATGTATGGACCAGCCATGCAGAGGGCAAAGCCTGTGTAAACCACGATGGAGTTGGGGTATTGCATCACGTCGTTCACGTAGGCGGCTACGAAGAAGCCGGCGTTCATACAGAGCCAGGCCGCCAGGAGTCCACGCAGACGCTTGTGTGCTATTTTGAACAGTAGTGTCCATCCGCACCAGGCGAAAAGCACGCCGTGCACGATGAGGTAGAGCAACAACCCGATGATTCCATTCTCAATCCATACGGCTACCAACCAGGAGTCGGGCGGATAGGGCATACGTTCCTTGGGGTAGAAACGTTCCCCCTTGGACAGTCCTTGTCCGTATCCGATGGGCTTGTACTTCATCAGCTCTTTCATGTTCTTGCGATTCTCTACACGGACCAGGTATGAGGCATCCTGGCTGGGGTAAAAAGTGGTACGCATTTTACGGATGTATTGGTTACCGTCGCCTATACTGGTAAAACGAAAGAAGAGGAGCATACAGAGGAATACTGCTAATCCGTACAAGGCGTATTTTTTGCTTTGTGACAACAGAACAAAGGTAGCTATGCCTGCTACCGGGATAACGACGGCTGCACGTGTTCCGGAGATTCCCATGGAATAGATGGCTGCTGCCATTATTAACAGGAAGTATATTTTAAGCCATTTGCTCTTCATGAAGAAGGCCGAGATGCCGAAAGTTGTCGCAGCCATGGCCATGTGTACCCCATAATTGGCAGCATCGGAGAAGCAAGAGAAATACCGGATGCCCGACCATATTATATGTGTTTTGGCACCCCCCATAACGTATAGGAAGTACAACTCGCGCTCATTAAAACCGAATGTTTTCTGATACCATCCTTTCCAAGTAGCAATCAAAACAAATATGGACCAAATGATGAGTAACCATACAATGTGCTTAGGGCTACGGATAGCAATCGGTACCAGCAAAATACAGGCCAAAGGATACACTAAGTAGTGGGTAATGGCAATGTTCCAAGCCTCCATCACATTGTTGGGATTAGCAAGTTCGAGTATACAGAACATACCCCAAATTATGAAAAGATATAGCATGAGGTTGTTGCACCGATGCCAATCGACCTTCTTATAAATGTTATAGATAATAAGGAGGAGCGACAAGAATAGTGTCATGATCAGTGTCGTGACTCCCATCTTGATTTGGAAAAACATACCACCGGCTACCAAGGCAAACTGGACCCCAAACAACACATAAAAACCTTTGGTGGATTGGGTTAGAATAAGGATAAATCCTACTGCGATCAAGGGAAAGATACCCAATATCGTCGTCATGCTGAAATCGCCCCGGCCGATGTATCTGTAAAGAAGATACAATCCACCTGCCAAAAGCAAATACACCCATCCTTTCGTCAGGATGTATTCGCAAAGGTTGTTTAAGGCAATCTCATATTTGTTCTTATTCTTCATCTTCGTTTGAGTCCTTCTTCTGGAAATAGCTTGCTGTTTTCTCAGTCAAAGCAAGTTGTGACAAACGGTATATCTGTTCGCGGATGAATGTGTATGGAGGCAGCATACCGGTGTAGTCTTGCACCACATCGCGCTCGGCTTTGTTGAGGTAGAGGCAAATTGGAGTGTTGCCTACTTGTGTCTTTACCTTCTCCAACAGAATCTTGTCGGTTTCCTTCCACCCACGGTCGGCACGGGCCACCAGTACGTTGATGTTGGCTTCCTGCAGGAGTTCGTCCGGAATGTTCCGGCTCTTCAAATCCTGATGTTCCACCACTATGATATCCTCGTTGCTGGGGGTATACAGGTCGGTCATACTATTGGCCAGCATGTATTTACGCGATTCTGGATTGAAGTCTTCTATATTGTTCCAACTCAGCCTCTTCACCTTCAGTCCGATGCTGTCCCAATACTTAACTAATTCGTTGGTAAGGTGTGTCTTCCCTTCACCTGCTTCTGTACTGATGAAGTTGACAATATAAGGCATACCTTCCTTGCGGTTTGTGAAATACTGCAGGATGCTGCTGCTCATGTGCCGGGTAGCCAAATCTTCGCAATTCTGGTTGTACTGCCGGAACTTGAAACGTGCTGGTGCAGGGAATGCGCCCATTATCTTCATTCTGGTGAGACGGCGTGAACGTATAGAGTCTCGCAAGGTCCGGTCGAGCAACTCGACTAGCAGGAAGAATCCCAGAATGAACAGGAAGCTTCCCACACAGGCTGCCATAACAATCTTCTTACGGTTGGTAGGCTGCGGATTAATCGGGTAAGAGGGTGGATTGAGCACCTTGATGGTGGCCGATGTCATTTCCAGATTCTTCTTGCGCATCAACGCATCGTGGTAACTCTTCAGGGTAGAGAGGTAGCTTGATTCAGCGAAACCTATCTTACGTTCCATACGCTTGATGGTAGAACCGATTGGGGCGAAAAAACGGTATTTGTCGTCCAGCATACGGCGGCTTTCCATCACGACGTTCAAGTCGGATTTAGCTTTCTCGAATTTAAGGGTCAGATCCAGCCATTGTTCGACGATGGTGGTCTTGTTTACTCCTTCCTTAGTGTACTTGCCGGAGATGTATCTATCGGTGATGGCAGATAAATCCTTACGTATTACATCTAACTTGGCTTTATCTTCGTTCAAAGCAGTGGAAGAGGATGCAATAGTCTCTTGTTCGGATATCTTTCCTGTTAATTCAGAGGCTTCTTTTAGCTTGTTGATGAACTGGAGATTGTTCAGTAATTGCCTCATGTTGGCATCCATTTGTTTCTCAATCTCTTCCAACATGACCTTGGAGCTGTTGTAAGCCAGCATAACATCTTGTTCGCGGAGTTCAAACTCTTTATTTATGGAGGCAATTTCTTTGGTTTCGTCTCCATAACTGATGATGCGATTTTCGACGTTGTAGGCGGTCAGGCCGTCCTCCTCTGTTTCCAACTCTCCGCCAATCCGTCTTAACTCGCCCAGGAAGTAGGCGATTACTTTGTCGGTCTCTCCATAGCGAATGGCACGGTATTCGTTGACAAACTCTTCCATCAGAATCTGCAAAGTGTTGTAAGCAATGCCGGGATCGTCGGAACTATAGGCTACATTGAGCAGGTCGCTGGCATCGCGACGGCTAATACGGATGTTCTTAAGGGCACCGTAGCTGTAATGCTTGTGATTGTACTGAAACAGTCCGTATAGATAATTGTCTTTGGACGGACGGATGAACGATTTCAGGTTCTCTACCGTCTTGTCTTCACTGCTCTTATCTATCAGAGCCAGGATTTCTTTTCCTTGGGGACTGTTCTTCACGTGGTTATACATCCACTGGAAATTGCTGGTCTTGATGTACTCGTTGTCTCGCTCCAGATTACCATGAATCATGTTGCGGGCGTACAGGCGAAGAGATACATTCTGGAGGGTGCTTTCACTACGCATGATGTTGATCAGGTTGTCAATGGCGTTCTGTGTAGCAGCCCAGTCCATGCGGGAGTTGCCTTGGTCTAACGAATACCCTGAAACTACTCCGGTGTATACGGTGGCTTCTACATTATATGTTTTTGGCAAATTCCTTGTCAACCAGTATGCCAATAATGTAAAGAATATGGTACCCAGGATTAACCACCAGCGGATACGGTACAAAAAGCGACTGATGTAAAGTAAATATTCCATAATATGCTATTTTTTGTTATTTAAGATAGAAGTACGGGTGATGACTTCGAGAATCATCAGACTCTTTGTTAATTCGAATTTGCTGTTCTCAAGAGCTTCGCGGGCGATAGATTGTCTTGATTTTTCGGTTGACAGATTGCTGGAATTAATGCTGCCGAATGAAAAATCTTTTTCGGCAATCTCATACTGAACATTGGCTAGAACAAATGCTTCAGCACGGAGTTTTAGTACATTGAGCTGGGATAGAGCCATAGAGTACATTTGAATAATTTCCCTCTTTTGCTCTTCGTACTTGATTTCTCGATTTAGTATAGCAGCCTTCAAACTTAGCTTTTGTCGTTTTATGCGAGATCTCAAATCGAATAAAGCATCCAAGGGGATGTTCACTCCAGCACCGATGCTATAGCTGTTTTGCGCCGTTGTGGTATACTGATATACCACTGGTGTCTTTACATCGGTATAACTGAGGTCGTTGCCGTACATTCCGTATTGGTAGCTACCTCGGACACTAAAAAAAGACAAGAACGCCCGTTTTTCTTTGGTTAAAAGCTTACGTTCAATTTCTTCTTCTACTTTCGCCATTTCATACGTCGGGGCACTTTTCGCATTTTCAAAGAGAAGATCAATAGGAGGTAAAGAGATTTGGGTGTATTCCTCCAAAGTCAAGTTGCTAAAATCACTTACTTCCTGTGCCCGGACAATCTGTACCGAGCCAAAAGCGATTAGGATTAAGAGACTTAGTTTGTGATAGTACTTCATAATTATCAACTGTTTATTGTAAATATTGGCCAAATGCTTGTATTATGTATGTGCAAATATAGGTAATATTTTCATATCTTAAGACCTTTAGTCCATTTTTTTTATGTAGCCTCTTGAAAAACTACATTTTTGAGTATCAGAACGCTTCGGTCATGTTGAGATAGAACAAACTTTGCTTATTTGTTGTGTTTCTTCCAATATCGAGACGGACGTTCATGCGGGGTTGTACTTCGATACGTAGTCCAACGCCATAATTGGGCAATACTCCTTCGATATCGAAAGGATTCGGACCCATAAATCCGCAACCGGCCCAGGCGGCAAAACCAAGGCGGTTGAGCATTTTTTTGATCCATGAGCCGGAGTCGGTATTGATCATTTGGCGGTATTCGGCCATGACGAGGTGGGAGGTCTTGTCACGATATTGCCCCATGTAGTAGCCGCGCAGGTCGAACGGAGTGCCGCTGAGGACGTACTTGGTGAGTGGCACGTCGTTGCCGAAGACATTTTTGGACTGTGCCGTCCAGGCGATGACTTTGCGCTTACCCACGGATTTGTACTGGCGATAGTCGAGTTCCATGCGGTAGAATTCGTGGTCACTGCCAAAGAAACGTTCGTAAGCGATGGTACGGAAGTCGAGGTACACGCCCCGGTAGGCATTGGAGGGTACATCGCGGGTATCGTACGTCAGCAGGAAGCCGAGTCCGGAACTGAAGGCTTTGTAGCCGCTGTCGGTACCGCCACCGGCCACATAGTCGGGCTGGCTGACGAGGTACTTGGCGGGATCGGACATCTTGTCGTAGCTCAGGTCTATCTGCGGGCCGAGGAAGAAGTCGCTCCGCCCCAGACGGAACATGAACCAGGGATTGAACTGTGCACCGCTGTAGCGGTACTCGCTGGTGGAGTCGCTGCGCACGTAGTCACGGTTGGTGGAATAACCGACACCGTAGAAGTTGTCGCTCGAATTCTTGTAGCTGTACACGCCGAAGATGCGGAAGCGGTCGCCCTTGAAGAAGAGCTGCGGTTTGGAGAAGATGTTCAGTCCGCCTTTGAACAGGAAAGCCACGTTGACCGGTACCACGGAGCGTTTCAGCAGCGTGTCCGACGGGACCATGCTGAACGTGAGCAGGGCACTACCGCCCAGAAGCATACCGAAATCGGGTGTGTAACTGGGGCCGCCCAGAATGTTGTAATGCAGATTACGCTGTGCTTTGGTTTTCGGAGGAATGGCGGTGGAGTCGTTCGTGAACAGGTCCATCTGCACGGCCGGGCCGGCGGTGAACTGATCGTCCCGGATGTTGACCGTTGTCCCGTCTTGTGCGCGGATGCCCATCAAAGGGAGCATCAGGAGCCATATTGCAATCAGTTTTTTCATTTTTCAGGGGATGGTTATTGGTAATTTCTCAGCTAAGGTAAGGAATATTTCTCAAACTTGGTACCTGAATACGTAAGTTTGGTTTATTCTGTCTTAATTAATGGATTAACGATTTTTCTTTAAAATTGTTTGGTGGCTGCGCTGTCTTCATCTTTCTTTTGCCTTGATGCAAAAGAAAGAAGCAAAGAAAAAATCAAGGCTGCGTCTGTTTTCCTACTCGCTCGCTGCGTATCGCTAACGACCCCGAACTCGCTTCACTTCGTTACGCTCAAACACAGGGTCGTCTTCACGCGCTACTCCGGTCGCTCGCTTCACGGAAAACAGCCGAGGCCCATCCTTTTTTCGCCACATCGCTTCGCTCGTGTTTTTTCTGTGGACTCATCGCTTCGCTCGTTTGTTTCTGTGCCACAGGCGGAGTAGCGGAGAAAATGTAGCCGTGACTTTTCTTCTTTGTTACTTTCTTCTTTGCGCCAAGGCAAAGAAGAAAGTAAAATCACATTTGTTCGTAATCTTTCGCCAATCCGCCTTCGCTTGTTTCCTTATATAAAGAAGGTAAGTCGTGCCCGGTTTGCTTCATCACCTGTACCACTTTGTCAAACGATACCCGGTGCACGCCATCCGTAAACGTGGAGTAGATATTGGCATCCAGCGCACGGGCAGCGGCGTAGGCATTGCGCTCGATGCAGGGAATCTGTACCAGCCCGCACACGGGGTCGCACGTCATGCCGAGGTGATGCTCCAGACCCATCTCAGCAGCGTATTCTATCTGTGCCGGACTGCCGCCAAACAGCTGGTTCGCTGCTGCCGATGCCATGGCGCATGCCACGCCCACCTCGCCCTGGCAGCCCACTTCGGCTCCGGAGATCGATGCGTTGAACTTAACGATATTGCCAAACAGTCCTGCCGTAGCCAATGCCCGCAGGATGCGTATGTCGCTGAAATCCCGACTCTTATACAAGTGATAAAGCACCGCAGGAACCACTCCGCACGATCCGCATGTAGGTGCTGTGACTATCTTCCCGCCCGAGGCATTCTCCTCGCTTACAGCCAATGCGTAGGCAAACACCAGTCCGCGCGAGCGGAGCGAGTCTTTGTAACCCGTTGCACGGATGAAGTAGGTGGCTGCTTTCCGACGCAGGTTGAGCGGTCCGGGCAGCACGGATTCTTCTTCCAGCCCACGGTGGATGGCTTCCTTCATCGTGTCCCACACCGTTTCCAGGTAATCCCAGATGTCCGGTTCCTCGCACTCTTTGACGTACTCCCAGTAGCTCTTTCCGGTACGTTCGCACCACTCGAGGATGCTTGTCATGTCGTTCATGGCGTACACGTCGGGCGTTTCGATGGCCTGGCTATCGCTCTGGGCCAGTGCGCCGCCGCCCACGCTGTACACCGTCCAACTGTCGGTGGTGCGTCCGCGTTCGTCGATGCAGGCGAAGGTCATGCCGTTGGGGTGGAAGGGGAGGAATACTTTGGGTTGCCAGACGATGTCCACCGGTGCTACGGGTTGCAGCGTGTCGATGATGGCTGCGTCCGTCATGTGTCCTTTACCGGTGGCTGCCAGACTTCCGTAGAGTGTCACCCGGAACGTATGGGCTTCGGGGTGACGTTCGAGGAATATCTCTGCAGCTTTGCGCGGACCCATCGTGTGGCTGCTCGATGGTCCGGTACCGATACGGTATAATTCTTTGATTGATTTCATGGTATGTACTTTTTGAACATTATTCCACCACAGAGTCACACAGAGTTCCACAGAGTTTTTGTTTAACGCGGAGGATACGGAGGACGCAGAGGCTTCTTTTTCTTTATAACTCTTTCTTTCTAACTTTTAACTTTATTACTTCAATACCATTTCTTACGCCGGAAGAACCAGTATCCGGCCAGTCCGGCCAGTATCATCACACCCCAGGCTACCAGATACCCGTACCTCCAGTCCAGTTCCGGCATCACGCGGAAGTTCATGCCCCATACGCCCACGAGGAACGTCAGCGGGATGAAGATGGTGGACACCACGGTGAGTCGTTTCATGATGTCGTTCATGCGCAGGTCGTTGTTCGAGATGTACAGGTCGACGAGCGAGGAGAGCGTTTCGCGACATATTTCGATGGTTTGGAGGACGAATTGCAGGTGGTCGTTCACGTCGTTGAAGAAGGCACGGGTGACTTTATGGATCAGCTGATCCTCCGTGCGGAGCAGCTTCGTGTACTGTTCTTTCAACGGGAAGATGGCCTTTTTCATCGTCATGTATTGACGGCGGAGTGTCTGGATTTGCTTGCCGATGTCCTGTCCGTTGTAAATGGTGAGGAGCTCCTCTTCGAGGTCTTCCAGTGCGTCGGCGATGGAGGCGATGGTGGCCACGTAATTACCTATCACGCTGTTCAGCAGTACGCTGAGCAGGTAGTCGGTTTGTCGGTTTCGGATGCGGAGTACGTTGTTGGTCAGGGCTGTATGTATGTCTTCGGAGAAGGGCGAATCGTTCTCCATGAACGTCAGGACGAAGTTTCCGCCCAGGACGATGCTGACCTGTTGCTGCGTCAGTTCCTGCTTCTGCTCATCGAGATGGAACAGTTTCAGGATGACGACGATGTACCGGTCATGATCCTCTATCTTGGTGGGGTGGTGGGCGTTGAGTATGTCTTGAAGCGTGAGGAAATCGATCTCGAAATGATGGCATATTTCCTGGATGGTACCGGTGTCTCGCAGGCCGTTTACCTGTAACCAGTTGATGCTGTCGGGCTTCAGCTCTGTAAGGATTTCGGCGAATTTAGCGGACGAGGTGTCGTGCATCTCCGTGGCGTTGTACGTGCAGAGGTGCAGACGGGTGGGGGACTGGCTGGTACCGGTGTAGACGAGCTTTTCGCTCAATAAGTTGTTCTTCATGTGCCGAATAATTACGTTATAAAAATTCGTTGCCGCAAAGGTAACAGATTTCTATAGGAGAACAAGGGTTTTGGTGGTTTTGTTTCCGGAGCAACCGTCTCCACGTCCCGGACACGGTTTCTGCACGCCCCGGACACGGTTTCTCCGGGGCGTGCAGACGGTTTCTCCACGCCCTGCAGACGGTTGCTGCGGGAAGCTATGCTAAATCCACCACCGTGATGCCCGCTCCGCCAAACTGCACGTGTTCGTCGGCAAAGTGGCGGACGCCGGGAACGGTGTCCAGGTACTGCCGGATGAGGGTGCGTAGGATACCCGTGCCTGTGCCGTGCAGAATTCGTACGCGATCCATGCCCACGAGGATGGCGTCGTCCACGAAGTACGTCACCGCCTGAAGGGCTTCGTCGCCCCGCATGCCCCGCACGTCGATATCCTGGCGGAAGTTGAGTTTCTTCTCGTACATCTGGTCATGCGTTTGTGTGCTGACGAAGGTGCTCTTTTGTGCTTCGGGCTTAGTGTCCTGGGCAGTGGTACGCTCCAGGCGATCCAACTTAACGGTGGTTTTCAGGTTGCCGAAGACTACGGTGGCGTTCTTGCCGTTGATTTCCTGTATCACGCCCGGGGTGGTTTGGCCTTTCAGCTTCACGCGGTCGCCCACGGCGAGCGGGACAACCTTCGGTGCCGACGAAGTGGCTGCATTGCTTCCTGCCCCGGCGGAAGTGCCCGACCCTGCGGCGTCTTTCGCCTTTCGGTTCTGCTTCCGTTCCTGTTTTTCTTTGAGCTTCTCCATCTTGCGGGCTATCCGGTCCTCGCCCTCCTGTGTGGTGAGGCGTTCCAGTGATTCGCGGAAGTCGTTCAGCTCCTGACGTACGGCGCGTGTCTTTTCCTTCTCGGCCTGTGCTTCCTTGATGCTACGTATGGTATTTTCAATGCGCGCATTCGATTCCTGAAGCACACGCTCAGCTTCCTCCTTGGCCTGGCGGATGATCTCCTTGCGCGACTTCTGCAGCTCTTCCATCTCCCGCTGATAACGTTCTATGGTCTCTTCCATCTGCTTCTCTCGCTGGCGGATGTTCTGTCGCTTACCCTCCCAGTACCGCTTGTCGCGCACGATATCCTGTAAGTATTTATCGGCATTGATATACTCGCTGCCCACGATCTCCGAAGCATCGGCAATGACATCCTCCGGCAACCCGATCTTGCGCGCTATCTCCACGGCAAACGAGCTGCCCGGATTGCCTATCTGTAGCTGGAAAAGGGCCTGCATCAGGTGACGATCATACAGCATCGCCCCGTTTACCACCCCTTCGTGCGCGTCGGCAAAGTGCTTCAGGTTCTGGTAGTGCGTGGTGATGACGCCGAACGTGCGCCGGTCGTTGAACCGTTTCAGCACCGCCTCGGCAATGGCACCGCCTATCTGAGGCTCCGTTCCGCCACCGAACTCGTCGATTAGAATGAGGCTTTGCTCATTGCATGCGCGCATCATGTGCTTCATGTTCGTCAGGTGCGAAGAGTAGGTGCTCAGATCGTCCTCGATGGACTGTTCATCGCCTATATCTATAAAGATGCTTTGGAAGATGCCCGCCTTGCTGGCTTCGTGCATCGGTACCGGCATACCGCATTGCAGCATGTATTGCAGCAGCCCCACGGTTTTGAGGCACACCGATTTACCACCCGCATTCGGCCCTGAGATGATGAGGATGCGCTGTGCGTCGTTCAGCTCGATGTCCAGAGGCACCACCTTCTTGCCGTGGCGGGCGAGAGAGATTTGCAGCAGCGGATGGATGGCGATGCGCCAGTCCAGTATGCGGCGGTCCTCCATGGCCGGCTTGATGCTGTTGGTTTGCAGGGCAAAGTGGCTCTTGGCGCGGATGAAGTCTATCTCGGCCAGGAACTCGTATGATTGCAGTATCTCCGGGATGGCCGGGCGCACAGTGTTGGAGAACTCCATCAGGATGCGGATGATTTCGCGCCGTTCCTCGCCCTCGAGCTCGCGGATGCGGTTGTTGGCCTCCACCACCTCGGCCGGTTCGATGAAGACAGTCTTCCCGCTGGCCGACTCATCGTGCACGATGCCCTTGATCTTTCGTTTCAGCCCCGGTGCCACGGGGATCACGAGGCGACCGTCGCGCATGGTGGGCGTCACGTCTTTATCCACGTACCCTTCGGTCTGTGCATTGCGCAGGATGGCGTTCAGCGAGCGCGAGATGCCGCTCATGGTGCTGGCCAGCTCGCGACGGATGCGCGACAGCTCCGACGAAGCGTTGTCCTTTATCTTACCATATTTATTCAGGATGCCATCAATGCGGGTGATGAGTTGCGGAAACACGGCGATGTCGCCGGCCAACCGTCGCAAGGCAGGGTAGGGTGTGGCTTCGTCCTCGTCCTCGCGTTGGAGGAAGCGCACGATGTCGCGTATCGTTTCCAGCGATCGGCGAAGGTCGAACAATTCCTGCTCGTCCAGGTACATCCCCTCGATGCGCACCCGCCGGAGCGACGGCCGCACGTCGAAGAAAAACTGGTCGGGGAAAGCATCTTCCTCCTGAATGATGCGGACAAACTCCGTGACGAGGTCCAGTTGCTCGTTTACCACGTCGAAGCGGTCGGCAAAAGCCATATCCGTTACGCGTTCCTGTCCTAACGTGCTGAGACAGCGATCCTTTAGCAGTTGCCGTATCTGGTCGAAACCTATCTTTTGTTCAAAATTCTGCGGGTATATCATTTCTTTGTTGCTTCAATGTTTCGGCAAAAGTACGTTTTTTTTGCGAAAAAGTTCCCCGAACATTTGCAGAATTAAAAAACTTCCGTACCTTTGCACCGCTTTCAAAGGAAAGCACTTCTGAAAAGGAGTTTGGAGAGATGGCAGAGTGGTCGATTGCGGCGGTCTTGAAAACCGTTGAACTGCGAGGTTCCGGGGGTTCGAATCCCTCTCTCTCCGCTGATAGGTTCGGACAGAACACAGACAAATTCAGACAAGTCCCGTAAAATTAAGGTTTTACGGGACTTTTTCTTTACCCGCCAAAGACATTTTGAGGACGAAAAAAGGCCAAATTTGGACAGTCAACCGTTACCGAATCGTTACCGAAACCGTTTGAAAAAAATGGTAACGATTTCCGAAATAAGTCCCTGAACTGTCGCAAGTTGTCCATTCACAAGTGGCTCATTTTAGAAACAATAAACGTAATTTTGTAACGTAAAAAATGAGCAGTATGAGAAGTTCTCTTAAAATTCTGTT
>JAVBUC010000003.1:0-67849 GCA_031555765.1 Bacteroides sp.
GGGCTTGATCGCAGCAAAGGTAGTTGGTTGTAGCGGCGCGATATAGTAAGCTTACCCACCCGCCTCTTTAGCTCAGCTGGCCAGAGCACGTGATTTGTAATCTCGGGGTCGTTGGTTCGAATCCGACAAGAGGCTCAGAAAGGCATTCCGGTTTCCGGGATGCTTTTTTTATTTCCGGATGGTTTATATTCCGAAGAAAGAATTACATTTGTAACATGTTAACTGCACATCGACTATGAAGCATTGTAAAACACTACTTTTCATCTTTATCTGCCAGTTGTCCGCTCATCTCTATGGGAGCGACTGGAATAACTTTATCATCAACTATCCCAAGAGTTTATTCGGTAAAGGCTCACAAACATGGCAGATTGCTGCCTACAATGACAACTGGGTTTACTTTGCCAATAAAAGCGGGGTGCTTCAGTTCGATGGCAATACCTGGAACATCTTCCCTCTGCACAACCGGTCCGATACACGCTCCGTGCTGCCTTCCAACCAAGGACAACGCATTTACGTGGGTGGTATCAACGAATTCGGGTACCTGGAACCGGGAGAGGGAGGACGACTGGTTTATACCTGTATGTCCGATTCGGTGCCTATCCCCGATCGTTACATCGGCAACGTATGGGGTGTGCATGAGAACGACCACATCTTGTACTTCCAGGGAGATGAGCGGGTGCTGAAACTGTTGAACGGGAAATATACCATTATCCCGTCCGAATGGAAGATAGACTGCTCAGGCATGGTCAACGGCGTACTATATATAGGCACAGACCGGGGTGTGTTTGTTCTTGTGGGCAATACCTTCTTCCCGCTGCAAGGAGCCGAGTCGCTGGAATCCAAACGTATACGTGGCATCATTGCGCACAACGAAGGGGTGCTCATCGTCACAGCTTATGACGGATTGTATTACCATGACGGTCGCACTACCACTCCCTTTGTCACCGGTGCGGAAGACTTTATGCGCGAGAATGAAGTGTTCTGTGCCGCCGTGTCGGGTGACCAACTGGCGGTAGGTACCGTACGCAAAGGCCTGATCGTCATCAACAAGGAAACACTCCAGACCAAGTATTTCAACGAGAACAACGGGCTCCAGAACAACACGGTACTCTCGTTGGCTTTCGACGAATGGAACAACCTGTGGGCCGGACTGGATAGCGGCATCGATTACGTTTGCCTCAACTCTCCCTTTACCAACCTCTATTCCTATCCTTATTCCTACGGAACAGGGTACACCGCTTTGCTGGCGGGCGATTATCTGTACCTGGGAACCAACCGGGGGCTGTACTATACTCCCTATCCGGTGCAGCTGAGCGACAAACAACCGGACATCCGGCCGGTATCCAATTCGAGCGGACAGGTATGGAATCTATGCCGGGTAGGAGAGGATATCTTCTGCCTGCATGACCGCGGTGTTTTTCTGATTGAAGGAACGAGTATGCGAAAAGTGGCCGATGTATCCGGTGCCTGGACTTGCCAGCAAGTGATGGGAAGCCCCAACAAAATGTTTGTCGGCGTGTACAACGGGATGTATCTGATGGAAAAAGCGGGCAAAGAGTGGAAAGTAGCCGCCAAGATAGAGGGACTGTTCGATTCCTGCCGCTTCTTTGAGCAGGAGTCGGACCAGATACTATGGATTTACCATGCCGACCAGACCCTGAGGCTGGAGTTGACCCCTGCTCTGGATAAGGTCAGAAGCATGCGCCTGTACGGAGTAAACGATGGTTTCCCCACGGATCACGACGTCTATGTCAGCAAAATAGACGGAAAGATATTCTTTGTCACCCCCCAGGGAGTTTATCAGCACAACCGGACTACCGATCAGATGGAGCCTTGCCAGGAATTAAACAACCTGCTGAATGGTGTCAATCCCTACTCCCGGTTGGTACAGCATGGCAATCACCTGATCAGCCTGAGCCACCGGGAAGTTTGCATCGGCAACCTCCGTACCTATAAGGCGGGGGGCAACACCACCATCGTCCCCATCGAACTGGAATCGGTGGAACTTGTTCCGGGAGCCGAAGCCCTGATACCCCTCTCCGATTCGCTGATGGTCATTCCGAACGATAACGGATTCGCCCTGCTCAAGTTGCCGTCACAGAGTCATCATCGCCGGGAGTACAAATACTCCATGCGCATCCTGCGTGCCTACCTCTCTTACCCGAAGGATTCGCTCATCTACACGGACAACTTCCTGAAGATAAAGCCCGAACCGAAGATCAGCTTCCACCAGAATGCCATCCGCTTCGAGTACGGCATATCCACCTTCACCCGGGGAGAACAGGTGAGTTACCAGTACCGCCTGAACCAAGGCGACTGGTCGGACTACACCGCCATACGCACCAAAGAGTACAGCAACCTGCACGAGGGCGACTATACGTTCGAGGTGAAAGCCATCTTCCTGGATGGCACCACGTCGGCCGACTCGTTCGTCTTTCACATTCTTCCGCCGTGGTACCGGTCCAACATGGCCTTCCTGTTTTACTTTTTGCTGCTGGCCACTGCCCTGTGGGGGGTATATCGTTGGGACGACTTGCGTTTGAAACGGAAAAAGCAACAGGCTGTCGTCGAGAAAGACAAGGAACTGCACGAACTGGAAAAGGAGTTCGAAGAAGAGAGCGCCCGGAAGGAACAGCAAATCGTGCAGCTGGAAAAGGAGAAGTTGGAGTACGACCTCCGCCACAAGAGCCAGGAGATGGCCAACCTGATGATCAACTTCGTGCGAAAGAGCGAGGCATTGACCGAAATCAAGTCGGACTTGTCCAAGGTTATTTATAATCTGAAAGGAGACCGGGCCGGAGAAACGAAGCAGATGCTGCTGTTGGTGAATAACAAGATCGACGCCAACATCCAGAGCGACGAAGTACTGAATCGCATCGAGAAAGAGTTCGACCTGGTGCACAATAACTTCATGAAGCACCTGGGCGAGAAGTACCCGGACCTCTCGCTCAACGACCGGATGATGTGTGCGTACCTGAAGATGAACCTGTCTACCAAAGAAATAGCACCGCTGCTTAACATTTCTGTACGCGGTGTGGAAACCATTCGTTACCGCCTCCGTAAGAAGTTCGGCCTAGAACGCGACGCTAACCTGACGGAGTTCCTGAATGCTTTCTAATATATTCCGACACATATTCCACGTGTTTAGTTACGGATTGTAAGTTTCAGTCAACCTGAAACAAACTGTTTATCTGCCATTGATACACACTGTATCATTTAAAGAAACACGTTGTATCATTTAAAGAAACACAGTGTTTCAAAGAATGATACACACGCTTACCTCCCTACATACTTTCTCTATTTATTCTCTGTAAAGCATAAGAATCTTAATGTGTGTTATAAAACATGTTCGACGAAACATGCCGACGTATTGCTACCTATTTAATAATCAGCTAATTATACAATATTGGCGTATTGCTGACGTATTCGTTTTTTTGCGTTGACGTATTAAAGAATTCATATTTTAACTACTGCTTATTTCCTTATAGCTATGTTTGCGTTGTCCAAAGCGAACAACGTACGGGTTCCAGCGGCGGACAAGATAAAGTAAGTTAATCTTAATTTCAAACAACTTATGAAGAAGTTATTCTCAATTCTATTTCTATTAGGTACTTGCCTTGCAGTGTTTGCACAGAACATTCAGGTACAGGGTACCGTAGTAGGCGGTTCGGATAATGAACCTCTGCCTGGAGTTAGCGTGGTGTTGAAAGGAAACACCGCTATAGGTACAATCACCGGCTTGGACGGTGAATTCACATTGTCGGTTCCTTCCGGCGCAACTCTCTCCTTTTCTTATATAGGATTTATTACTCAAGACGTAGCCATCAATGGCCGTCGTAACATCCAAGTGGTGCTGAAAGAAGATGCCAAAGCACTGGACGAAGTAGTGGTTATCGGTTACGGCGTTCAGAAGAAGAGTGTGGTTACAGCTTCTATTGCCAAAGTATCGGCTGATGACCTGGCTGCCACCGCTCCAATACGTATGGACAACGCGTTGAAAGGTTTGGCTGCGGGTGTTACCGTAACCTCTTCTTCCGGTCAACCGGGCGCTGCCGCACAGGTTCGCGTTCGCGGTATCGGTACTATCAACAACTCTAATCCACTCTACATTGTCGACGGTATGCCTATCGGTGGTGGCCTCGACTATCTGAGTCCCAATGACATCCAGTCTATCGAAGTATTGAAAGATGCCGCTTCCGGTGCTGTATATGGTGCTCGTGCAGCCAATGGTGTTATTCTGGTGACTACCAAGAGCGGTAGCTCAGGCAAGACCAAGGTGACATACGACTTCTCTTACGGTTGGCAGAATGCGTGGAAAAAACGCGATGTACTGAATGCTACCGAGTATGCTCTTCTGCGCAATGAAGGTGCAGTCAATGCAGGAATTGCTCCCATCTATAACGATCCGTACTCTTACGGTGAAGGCACCAACTGGCAGGACGAAGTATTCAACAGCAACGCTCCGATGATGAACCATCAGGTTAGCGTAAGCGGTGGTGCTGAAAAAGTAAGTTATATGTTCTCGGCTGGTTTCTTTACACAAGACGGTATTGTGGGTGGTAACTTCAACCGTTCTAACTACGAGCGTCTCACGCTACGCAGCAACACGATTTATACCCTGTTCGAAGAAAAATCACGCAACTGGCTGAACAGTCTGAAGGTTACTTCGAACCTCTCTTATGCCCGCGTGAAGGCTAAAGGTATTGAAACCAACTCTACTTGGGGTTCTCCCCTGGGATCGGCCCTGTCACTATCGCCCATCCTGACTGTATACGATGAAGGAGATGCAGCAAAGGCTCAGCTCGACCTGTATGCCAATACTACCGGTTATGTTCCGATGTATGACTCGCGCAACGGTAAACTCTTCAGCATCCCTGGTTCTGAATACGGTGAAATGACCAACCCTATCGCCAATCTTTCTTTACCGGGTTCGGACAACTGGAGTCATAAATTCGTAGCCAACTTCTCTGCTGAAATGCAGTTGTGGGACAACCTGAAGTTCAGAACATCTTACGGTGTCGACCTTGCTTTCTGGGGCAACGACGGCTATACTCCTAAATATTACTTGAGAAACGGTGGTAACTCTACCCGTTCTACAGCCTTTTCTTCAAAGGATGACTGGACTAACTGGCAGCTGGAAAACGTATTGATGTATGACAAGGCCATCGACAAGCACACATTCTCTGCCATGGTGGGACAGTCGGCCCTGAAAGAAAAAGGAACAAGTCTCTGGGGATCGCGCAATAACATTATCAACTACAGCCGCCCCTACATCAACGCCAGCACAGGTCAGGCTGCCGATGGCGACCGCGACTCTTCAGGCGGACCTTCAAACATCCACACCTTGTCGTCTCTGTTTGCCCGTGTCAGCTACAATTACGCTGAACGTTACATGTTGCAGGCTACTGTACGCCGTGATGGTTCTTCACGATTCGGACCTAATAATAAATACGCTGTATTTCCCTCTGTATCAGCAGGATGGAATCTCACCAACGAGAGCTTCATGGAAGGTCGTCCCGAATGGTTGACTAGCACTAAGCTCCGTGCCTCTTGGGGCAAGAATGGTAATGAAAGTATCGGTGACTTCAGATATACCGTATTGACTTCGATGGGCAACAATGCCATCTTCGGCAGCAACGAACAAGTCGTTATCGGCTCGAAAGCCAGTGGCCTTGCCAATCCAGACCTGAAATGGGAGGAATCAGAACAGCTCGACTTCGGTGTTGACTTTGGATTCTTCAACAACGCATTGACCCTGACAGTAGACTATTATAAGAAGAAAACCAACGGTATGTTGATGACGATGGTTATCCCGTCTTATGTAGGCGAATCCAAACCGATCGGCAACGTGGGTAATATGGAGAACAGCGGTTTCGAGTTCGAGGCCTCATACAAATTCCGCGTAAGCGACTGGAACTTCCGTATCGGCGGTAACATGACTTACCTGAAGAACAAACTTATCGAATTTGGTAACGAATCGGGCTGGCAGAACTATGACTCTTTCCAGGGTTCAGGAACCATCAGCCGCGCCCAGAATGGCAAGCCGTTCCCTTACTTCTACGGTTACAAGACAGATGGTATCTTCCAAAATATGAACGAAGTGAAAGCTTACGTAAACAAAGACGGTGGTCTGATTCAGCCGAATGCAGTTCCCGGCGATGTACGTTTTGTCGATGTAGACGGTAACGGTTCTATCAGTGAAGACGACCGTACCGATATCGGTAAAGGTATGCCCGACTGGACTTACGGTATCAACTTCAGTGCCAACTGGAAGAACTTCGACCTGAGCATGATGTGGCAAGGCACCATGGGCAATGATGTATTCGATGCTACCCGCCGTACTGACATCTCCGCTACCAACCTGCCTTCATGGATGTTGGCCCGCTGGACAGGCGAAGGTACTTCGAACCGCATTCCTCACTATGTACAAGGTGACAGCAAAAACTGGCAATCGTCCGATCTGTATGTCTACGATGGTAGCTACATACGCCTGAAGAACATTCAGTTAGGCTACACTCTGCCTGCGTCGCTGACCAAGAAAGTATTCGTGTCTTCCCTGCGTCTGTACGTAGCTGCCGAGAATCTGTTTACTTTCACCAAGTATCATGGATTCGACCCTGAAATCTCATCGGGTGGTACCTCATTGGGTATCGACTACGGTGTATATCCGCAAGCAAGAGTTTGGACCGTTGGTGCCAGCCTTAATTTCTAATCCTAAAATATTGAACGTTATGAAAATACATAAATATATTACGGCAGGTTTGATTTCAGCCGCTTTCGTAATGGCCGGATGCTCCGATTCATTCCTGGAGGTTACATCGCCCACAGAAGAGTTTATTGACACGTACTACACTACTGACGAGCATATACAAGAGGCTGTGGTAGCTGCTTATGACCCGCTTCACTGGCCGGATTGGGCGATGGGCGAATACAATCCGCTCAACATCATGAGCGACATCATGGCCGACGACCTTTGGGTAGGTGGCCAGGACAAGACCGATAACAAGAATTGGCACTTGATGATGAACTTCGAAGCACTCCCCACAGCGGTTATCATGGGTTTGTGGACTGATGCTTACAGCGGCGTGAAACGTTGCAACGACGTAATCACTTACTTAGGATGGGCTGGCAACAATGTTACCGCTGCCGATCGTGCTTACTACGAAGCACAGGTTATCGCCCTTCGTGTATACTATTATAGCTGGTTATGGAAGTTCTGGGGTAACATCCCGTACTATGACACCAACCTGGCCACTCCGTACATTGCCGAACAGTTCAAAGCGGACGACGTATATGCGAAGATAGTTGCCGACCTGGAAACTGTCATTGCATCCAATGTGCTCCCGATGCGTGAAAGTGCCAGCAACTACGGTCGTGTGACCCAAGCCATGGTTTACATGCTTTATGCTGAAATTGTGATGTATCAAAAGGACGAAGCTCGCTACGGTAAAGCTCTTCAGTACATGAAGGACATCATCACCAGCGGCAAGTACGACCTGGTCGAAGACTATGCAGGCATCTTTAAAGAGTCAGGCGAATGGAGTGTGGAATCTATCTACGAAGTAAACTACAAAGACGATAACGCCATCCGTTCTTGGGGTGGTCCGCTGAACGCAGGTGGTACCGTACTGCCTACACTTATCAGCCCGCACACTTGGCCTAATGGTACCGACGGGCATGACGAAGGTTGGGGATTCTGCCCGCTTCGCTTAGAAACGTACGAACGCTACTCAGCCAATGACACTCGTCGGGATGCTACTTGCTGGAATGCTGCCGCTGCTATTGCTGCTACCGGTGCCAAAGACTACAACCATCGCTATCAGGATACAGGCTTCTTCCTGGAAAAATATGCCGCAAAAACAGGCGACAATGTCGATCAGAAAGCCGATGCCCAGCTGAACTACAACAACAACCTGCGCATCTACCGTTTCTCTGAAACATTGCTCAATGCAGCCGAGCTGTTGGTTCGTACTTCGGGTTCTACTGCCGATGCTAAGACCTATCTGAACCGCGTACACAAACGTGCCGGTCTGCAAACGGAAATCGAGCCGACTATCGACAACATTATCAACGAACGTCACCTCGAATTCGTAGGCGAAGGCAAGCGTTACTGGGATTTGATCCGTACCGATAAGGCCGCCACTACACTGGTGCCCGACGAATACGGTTACCGCACCAATACTTGGTCGGTCAGCAAGAAGTATCTGCCTATTCCGCAGAGCGAAATTGATGCTGCACAGGGTACATTGACCCAAAACAATTATTAATCTTCAAAACAGAATACAGATATGAAAAAGATAATTAGCTATATCAGTGGAATGGCCTTTGCGGCCGCCATGACCTTTGGCTTAACCGCTTGTGCACCCGAGGAGTTTGCAGGCCCCAATAAAGATGGAATTCCTTTGGCTTCTGATTATGCCGATGCTGTAAAGGTAACTGTCGACCAGCAAACAAACATAGCATACTTCGAATTTGAATCACGCGAAGGTGTTTATCCGATCTGGATTATTGACGGGAAGAAATATGTATCTAATTTCACTGCTTCACAAGCCTACCGCAAAGCAGGTGACTATACGGTAGATGTAAAGATTGGCAATGCCAACGGTGTGAGCGATGGTACTATCACCAAGACTTTCCATGTCGACAAGACCAAGATGACAGGTTTCGGCGGATTCGTTTACGAGAGCGACTTCAACATGTGGACCAAGGCTACCATTAACGCTCCTACTTTCTGGTTCGCCAATGAGAGCTGGGGACAAATCGCCGATCCAGGTTATTCATTGTCAGACGGTGCCTATACGGTGGACATTGCTACGGCAATTGCTGCCAGATGGCAGGGGCAGATGGCTTTGGGTACATCGATAAACACTTCTGCAGATAAAACGTATGATTTCTCTGTGATCCTGACTTCTGCAAAAAATCACCCGGGTGTCATGGTGAAGCTGACCAAGAGCGACGATGATGGCTTATTCTACTTTGAAAAAGAAATAGCATTAGTAGCCAATGAACCTGTGTGCCTTTGGAAGTATGACATGCCGGGCATAGAGGGCAACATGAAACTGGTATTCGACTTTGGTGGAAGCCCGGAAAACAACTCTATCGTCATCGAAAACATCGTACTGAAAGACCATGCCAATGATGATGGAACCGAAGTCCCTAGTCAATTAGCAACTCCGTTTGATTATAATGATGCCCGCAATATATGGAAAGCGGTAGATGAAAACCAGGGCATTACCGACGAAACTTATTTTGGTGATGATAATTGGGGCTCGATAGGTGGCACTCCCGAAATCACTCACCAAGGTAATAAGCACACGATTGTGGTTCCTGTTCAGACAGCTGCCGCCGAAATATGGCGTGCTCAGTGGCATCTTCGTACAGATCTTACGGCTACGGCTGATGATGTTGTAGATTTCTCCGTGAAGGTTAATTCGAGTGTCAAGTTACCGGGGATGATGTTCAAACTTACTCAGGACGGTAATGATGACAACTACTTTTTCGCCCAGCAAGAAACTATCCCGGCAGGAGACTTTGTTTTCAGAATTGAAAATAAGCAGCTTTCAGGCGGGGCCGATGCACCAAAGTTAAAGTTAACTCTTGGTTTTGGTGGTGCTCCGGCAGATGCAGTTATCACGATCAGTGAAATCACAGTCATTAAAAAATAAGGGTTGAAAGGCCTGTTTTTTAGAAGTTGAATAAAATCTGAAAACAGAATTTCTTCTCTGTAAATGAAAGAGGAGGATGTTGTCTTAGTAATTTTGAGATTTCATTCCTCCTCTTTCATCGCAGAAAACAGTTTATGATTCGGTCTATTCAACAATCGAGTATTATTGTACAAAAAAGCCAATGATGAAGTATAATTATGTTTTGTGCCTACTGTTTCTAGCATTGATTGCTTGTGGAAACAGCGATGATGAGGGACAGCAACCCGTTGATGTCACATTGACATGTATGCCAGAAAAGGTGGAAGCTGTTGCAACAAAAGGGGAATATATATTGAATGTTACTTGTAGCAGCGGTGAATGGACTGCTTATGCCAGTGACGATTGCAATTCCTGGGTGACAACCCGGGTTTCGGACTCTTCCTTGGACAAGGGCCGTGTCACTGTTACCGTCAGCGAAAATACAGGGACCACCAGCCGTTTCGGCTCTGTCGTCGTTAAGTCGGGAGCCAAACGTATGACGATACCTGTCACACAGGAAGCCCCGATGTCTGTCTCTAAGCGGCAGTTATATTCTATCTCCGTTGGCGAAACCACCACCATCTCTGTTACCGCCACGAAAGAATGGAGTGTGAAATCGAACGATAGCTGGATAAAAGCTGAAAAAACCAACAGCACAACAGTAACCGTTACCACTGAACCCAACGACAGCCAAAAATCCCGGAACGGAACGCTCGAAGTCTCCTCAGGTACTGAGAAGATTACGGTAAGCGTTACCCAGGAATCCGCCGAAGACCGTGAGATCAATACCCCCGAAGGCTATCGTCTGGTTTGGCACGATGAGTTCAACGAGGGTGCTACGCTCGGAAGTGACTGGACGCATGAGATGCAAGGACCGGGATGGGTGAATAATGAACTTCAGACGTATGTGAGTGGCTCGGCAGACGGCAAGCGTGTCACTGAGCTGGTGGATGGCAAATTGAACATCAACTGTTTCAAAGGTTCCGACGGTAAGATTTACTCAGGTCGCGTCTACGCCAAAGTAAGCCAAGGATGGCTTCACGGTTATTTCGAGGCCCGTATCCAGCTTCCCAAAGGAAAAGGAACATGGCCCGCCTTCTGGATGATGCCGGTAAACAACAATTTCTCTACCAATCCCTGGCCGGGTTGCGGTGAGATTGATATCATGGAAGAAGTTGGAGCAGACCCCAATATAGTGTCGTCCTCCATTCATACGCAGGCTTACAATCACACGATCAATACGCAGAAAACCGCGGCCCGCAATATTGGCACGGCCGAATCGGAATTTCATGTGTATGCTTGCGAATGGACATCGGACTACCTGAAATTCTTTGTCGATGGAACCGAACTGATGACCTTCCGCAACGAAGGAACAGGCAAGAGTGTATGGCCATTTACGTATGCTTTTTATCCTATTCTTAATCTGGCCTGGGGTGGCGACTGGGGTGGATATAAAGGGGTAGATGAAGGGGCTTTACCTGTAACAATGAAAGTAGACTATGTACGCGTGTTCCAAAAAAAATAAAGTAAAAACACCATGAAGAAAAGTATAAAGATGTTCTCTGCCGGGCTGTTGCTCCTGCCTTTCCTGGCATGCACGCAGTCGCCCGCTACAAAGGACAACCCTCAGGATAAGGAGCTCGAAGCGAAAGTGGAGAAACTCCTGAAACAGATGACACTGGAAGAGAAGATCGGTCAGATGAACCAGATTAGCTCCTATGGCAACATCGAGGAGATGAGCAAGCTGATTAAGAAAGGGGAGATCGGTTCCATCCTCAATGAGGTCGATCCGGTACGTGTCAACGCACTGCAACGGGTAGCCGTGGAAGAATCCCGCCTGGGTATCCCCATGCTGTTTGCCCGCGACGTGATCCATGGTTTCAAAACCATCTTTCCCATTCCGTTGGGACAGGCCGCCTCGTTCAACCCGTCGGTGGCCGAGGAAGGTGCCCGCGTAGCTGCCATCGAAGCTGCTTCGGTGGGTATCCGCTGGACATTCGCTCCGATGATTGATATAGCCCGTGACCCGCGCTGGGGACGCATGGCCGAGGGATGTGGAGAAGACACCTACCTCACCTCCGTCATGGGAGCCGCCATGGTGAAAGGATTCCAGGGAGACTCTTTGAGCAATCCTACTTCCATCGCAGCCTGTCCCAAGCACTTCGTGGGATACGGAGCAGCCGAAGGGGGACGCGACTATAACTCGACCAACATTCCCGAACGTCGCCTGCGTAACGTGTACCTGCCTCCGTTCGAAGCAGCTGCCATGGCCGGTGCAGCCACCTACATGACCTCGTTCAACGACAACGACGGCGTGCCCTCTACCGGCAACAAGTTCATCCTCAAGGATGTGCTTCGCGACGAATGGGGCTTCGATGGCTTCGTGGTGACCGACTGGGCTTCGGCTCAGGAGATGATACCGCACGGTTTCGTGGCCGATGATAAAGGGGCTGCCATGAAATCCGTCAATGCTGGTGTGGATATGGAGATGGTAAGCTATACCTTCGTGAAGTATCTGCCGGAGCTCATCCGGGAAGGCAAAGTGAAGAAGGACGCCATCGACGATGCTGTTCGCAACATCCTGCGCATCAAGTTCCGCCTGGGATTGTTCGATCGCCCGTATGTGGACGAGAACCAATCGTCGGTCATGTATGCCGAATCGCACCTGGCTGCTGCCAAACGCGCTGCCGTGGAATCGGCCATCCTGTTGAAGAACGACAACCAAACACTTCCGTTGAAGGAGAATATACGTACCATTGCTATTGTAGGCCCGATGGCTGATGCACCGTATGAGCAGATGGGCACCTGGGTATTCGACGGCGAAAAATCACAAACGCAAACTCCCTATATGGCCATCAAAGAGATGGTAGGTGATAAAGTACAACTGATTTTCGAACCCGGACTGGCATACAGTCGCGAGAAGAATCCGGCCGGTGTAGCCAAAGCTGCTGCAGCCGCTGCCCGTGCCGACGTGATTCTGGCCTTCGTAGGCGAGGAATCCATCCTCTCGGGCGAAGCACACTGCCTGGCCGATCTGAATCTGCAAGGAGCACAGTCGGAACTGATCGCCGCACTGGCCAAGACCGGCAAACCGGTCGTAACCGTCGTGATGGCCGGTCGCCCGCTCACCATCGGTCGTGAAGCCGATCTGTCGGCAGCCGTGCTCTACTCGTTCCATCCGGGAACCATGGGCGGTCCGGCACTGGCCGACCTGCTCTTCGGGAAAGCAGTCCCCAGTGGTAAAACACCGGTGACCTTCCCCAAGATGGTTGGACAAGTTCCCCTCTACTATTCGCATAACAACTCCGGTCGCCCCGCTTCGCGCACAGAGACCTTGCTGAACGACATTCCCGTGGAAGCCGGCCAAACATCTCTGGGCTGCACGTCGTTCTACCTCGATGCAGGATTCGACCCGCTCTTCCCGTTTGGCTACGGACTGTCATACAGTACATTCATATATAATAATGTGCGCGTGTCGTCCGGCCAGTTGAAGAAAGACGATGTCCTCACCGTCACATTCGACTTGCAAAACACAGGCGAATACGAAGCCACCGAAGTGGCACAATTATACATACAAGATAAAGTAGGTTCCGTCACCCGTCCGGTCAAAGAGCTCAAACGTTTCGCTCGCATCACCCTTCGTCCGGGTGAAAAGAAAAACGTCTCGTTCGAGCTGCCAATCCAAGAATTGGCTTTCTGGAATATTGACATGGAAAAAGTTGTAGAGCCCGGAGACTTTGCTCTTTGGGTAGGCACCGACAGCCAGAGTGGCGACGAAGTTACATTTAAGGTGATAGATTGATAATTAAATTAGAGGTTTTTATTGGTATAAGGGGTCGGCTGTGAAGTCTGCCCCTTATTTTTTTACTATCCAACCTACAGCAATTCTACAACATTTATTCCAGCAAAACTTTTCTATAAATCCGGTCAAAAGAAGTTCATCACCAAATGAAATTCCAGAGAATATCACCAAACGGTTTTCTTTTTAATATACCGCCATACAGTTAGTTGAACAAACTATTCTGTTTGTTGTATTTTCGATTTGTAGACTGGTAAGAAAACAAAAAACAAGTAAAAAATACACCTATATCGTTTACGTATATGATTATAATAGTTATCTTTGCCCACTGAAATCATGTTGGCACTTATTACTATTACCACAAGATTTCATGAGAGCCTCTTCAGTTTACCTCCTCAACGGGACAGGTAACCGCGTAGCGCGCTCGGACCGCACAAACACATCTCAGCAAACAGATTATAAGGCACTTCGTAAGGCAGATATCAAGTCCTGCCTTTTCGTGAGTAGACCATTTGAAAAGTATTCGCCCCAGAGGAGAGGCGTATAAATCTTTATGAGACGGTAATATAATTAGACACAAACCATTCTTATATATTAGCGCAACAATAACGAATCATGAAGCAAACATTGTCACACATTGAAGCACGTATTACGATTCAATCGGGTTATCAAGGCGTCGGTTTTAGCCGGTGACTTGATCATTCTTAATACACTATTTGTTGTTCTGTTCTATGGAATAGCAGATCGTTATTTTGGTTGGTTATTCTTGGATTCCTTACCACAAATCTTGGTATTGTTGAATCTATGTTATTTGTTGTGCAACATTCGGTCGGGGATTACGTTGGATCAACGGGTGGTAAGGCCGGAGAAGATAGTAAGAAGCATCATTCAGAACATGTTTTTTTTCGCAGTTCTGTTTATTACGTTGCTCACCTTCTCCAAATTAGGCTATTTATCCATCCGTTTTTTTGTGGGCTATTTCGTCACCGCCACCGCCCTGCTTATCGCTTACAGGCTATCGGTCCGCTACCTGATCAAGGCCTACCGCAAGAAAGGAGGAAATTCCCGCTCCGTGGTGCTGGTCAACTGTAGCGGCATGGGAAATATCCACAAAGAGCTCACCGGCGATTCCACCTCTGGATTCCGGGTGTTGGGGTATTTCGACGACCTTTGCAAGGGAGCCTATCCGAGCGACGTACCCTTTTTGGGGGGCAGCCGGGAACTACTCCCCTACTTACAACAAAACAAGATAGAACAGGTATACTACGGGTTTCCCTCGCCCAACAACGAGTTGGTACCCGAAGTAATCAGCTACTGCGAGAACAATTACATCCGGTTCTTTTGCGTGCCCGATTTCCGGTCGCACTTCAACCGCCGGGTCAACCTCGAAGCTATTGGCACACTCCCTGTCCTAAGTATTTACCGGGAGCCGTTGCTACAAGCCGAGAACCGGATCATGAAGCGCACCTTCGATATCGCATTTTCTTTCACCTTCCTTTGCACGCTGTTTCCACTCATATATATTATTACAGGCATTGCCATCAAGATCAGTTCACCCGGTCCCATCTTCTTCAAGCAGAAGCGGAGCGGACAGGACGGACGTGAGTTCTGGTGCTACAAATTCCGCTCCATGCGGGTGAATGGCCAGTGCGACACCCTGCAAGCCACGGCCAACGATCCCCGTAAAACCCGGGTGGGCAATTTCCTGCGCCGAAGCAACATTGATGAGCTACCTCAGTTCATCAATGTGCTGCTGGGCAACATGTCGATTGTAGGTCCCCGTCCCCACATGCTGAAACATACCGAGGAGTATTCCCGGTTGATTGGTTCTTATACGGTGCGGCACTTTATCAAGCCGGGCATTACCGGTTGGGCGCAGGTTAATGGATACCGTGGGGAGACGAAGGAGCTTTGGCAGATGCAGGGACGGGTGGAACGGGATATTTGGTATATGGAGCATTGGTCATTCATGCTCGATATATACATTATATATAAGACGATTAAGAATATTATCAGAGGCGAAGAAGCTGCTTATTAAGAAGTTGCTTACGCTTTCAAGAAAAATAAATTATAGCTATAACATTAAAAATAAGGAGAGGTAGGAAATTATGAAAGATTTAGAAACGAAAAACGTACATGCATCGGATACTCCGGTGTGTGAAATGAAAAGAGCTTATCAGCAACCGGTAGTACGGGTTGTAGAAGTAAGAGTGGAAAAGGGGTATGCAACTTCGGGAACAGTTGAGCCTGCGAAAAAAACTAATCCCGTTGAAGCGCAAGATTGGACAAAAGGCACATGGTAAACTATAAAAAAAAGCTTATGAAATTAAGAATACCGTTTGCCATAGCATCACTTACCTTGTTGATTTCCTGCACTATAGAATCCGAATTAGCACTTGATCAAACTAAAATCACAAGAATCACCGCAGGAGACGGTAATTCTGTCGCATCAGATTCTAAGGCCACTACCCGCACTACACTAAATGACTTTAAAGTACATTGGACGACTGGCGACAGACTGGGTATAATGAATATAGCAGATCCTACAACTAATAGGAGGTTCAACGTGTCATCTGATCAAGGATATCTTGAAAACGGCACCCAATATGGACTCAATACCGACTGGGCGTATTTTGATGCAAATGACCCTGTAAATGGTGCACTAGAGGCTGGAGTTTGGGTCGCCTTTTATCCTTGGAAATCCAACAGAGCCAGTGCATGGACTTACACTAACATGGTACAACTTGAACCTAATAATCAACACATTAGCAAATTGGACTTTCTGGTATCATCCCCTACAAGCGTCGCCAATGGAGAAGTAAATGGAGCCTTTAGAATGGATCATATTGCGTCTCTTATTGAAGTCAAAATAAAGCTTGACAAATATCCTTATACAATATATGACGAGGATGAAGATGAGGATATTAAACAAAAAGTTACGCTATTGTCATGTGCGATTGACGGAGAAACAAGTAATTGTTTTGCACAATCTGTGTATTTTGATGACCAAGCAGAGATACAAGTAAAAGATAAAGCAAGCACTATCACTTTGACCGTTGATAATTCTCTTACGCTAACCAAGGAATATACCACCGTGTGGTTTCTAGTTCGCCAATTAGTACCTGAAAAACTTAATTTAAGAATTCCTATTAAAATTGGTACTTTTACAACTTCACCTGCTCCATCAATTAGGATCAATTCTAATAACCTTCTATTAACACCAGGAGAGAAATACTCAATTAGTGTAGAAATGGGATTTACAGATCCTGATTACAACCCAACAGGTAGTGGTACCATTAGAATTACTGAGAAGAATGGCATACCGGTAGAATAGTATAATTTTAATTCTTTAGTACCCAAGGATCAGTCGCTTTCTACAATGCCTCTCACCCCAGCCGAAAACATCCTATTCAAACTGCTACAAGCTGCACTATGGGAAACCACCCCAGCCGAAGCAGATTTCCATGATCATTCATACGATACATGGTACAAGGTACATCAGCTGGCACTTCATCACGGAGTATTACCCTTGGCACTCGACGGAATAAGCCGCCTACCCCTCGCCTGCCACCCGCCACAAGAAATCAAATACGTCTGGATAGCCTACACAAGAGTAGCAGAGAGCCGCAACCAGCACGCCGCAGAAACAGCCCGAAAGCTGAATACCCTCTTCCAAAGCCAAGACATATCCATGATGATACTAAAAGGCATCGGCCTGGCATCCTGCTACCCGATCCCCACTCACCGGGAAAGCGGCGACATCGACATCTGGCTTCACGGCAAGTTTGCAGAAGGCAACCAACTGATAACCCAACAAGGAATAGCCGTAGAACGCACCTCCTCCAAACACAGCACTTTCGAGTTCAACGAAATGATGATCGAGAACCACGCCACCTTCCTGAGCACACGGAAGTCAGCCATCGACCGGCAGTTGGAAGAAAGGCTACACCATCTGCTTCAGGCAGAATCACCCGAGCAGCTTCCATTGGACGAAACAACGAGCATCCAGCTCCCCCCATCCACATTCAACGCCGCATTCATCCTGCGCCACATGTCCGTCCACCTACCCGACGGACAGTTCTCCCTGCGGCACCTATGTGATTGGGCCTGTTTCCTCCACACCCATTCCGGCAAATTGAACCACCAACTGCTGGCCGAAACATTCCAAGGTACCGTCATGGAACGCCTGTTGCCCATATACACCCATTATGCCGTCGCCTACCTGGGACTACCTCCCCAACACGCCCCGGCAAACATGGCATCCCTCGACACCGAACTCGCCGAACGCATCTTGCAAGACACCCTGCGTTCGCCGTATCGAATTCAGCCCGAAGAACAAACACTGCTGAGTGCCTTTGTATGGAAGTCGAAACGCTATATCAATATCAGATGGAAACATCACCTGATTTTCGGCAGCACCGTCCCGACACAGATGCTTAACACCTGCATAAAATGCCTGAAGAACCCTCGGGTACTCTACCGCAGGATAGACCTACAATCATTACAGGAATCATAATCTACCCCAAGTTTCATAAATCTCCGTCTATCAATAGCAAACAAAAAGTCCACAGTATCATGAAGAAAAGATATTTATACATGCTCCCCGTACTGCTGCTCCTGCTCACGGGTTGCAACTCGTACCAAAAGGTTCCTTACATGCAAGCATCCGAGTATCTCAATACCACCAATACCACTCCGGTGCTGTATGATGCCCGTATCATGCCCAAGGATTTGCTGACTATAGTGGTATCGTGCTCAGAGCCTGAATTGGCACAGCCGTTCAATCTCACCATGAATGCAGTGAATGGAACAAACACCAGTTCCTTATATTCTCAACCAACTCTGCAGACTTATTTAGTAGACAACAAAGGCAATATAACCTTCCCCACTCTGGGCATCCTGAATATAGGTGGCAAGACCAAAGGAGAAACCGAACAAATGATCAGCGAAAAGCTGAAACCCTACCTCAAAGACAATTACATTGTAACCGTGCGCATGGTCAACTACAAGATATCCGTCATCGGCGAAGTAGCCCGTCCGGGCACCTTCACCATCGCCAACGAGAAAGTAAACGTATTAGAAGCGCTCGCCATGGCCGGTGACCTCACCATCTACGGCCTCCGCGACAACGTAAAACTCATTCGCGAAGACATCAACGGACGCCAGCACTTCTACAACATCGACCTCAACGATGCCCGGTTAGTGCTCTCCCCCTATTATTACCTGCAACAGAACGATGTCCTGTACATCTCACCCAATAAAGCAAAAGCCAAGAACTCCGATATAGGTAGCAGCACCAGCCTCTGGTTCTCAGCCACCTCCATCCTGCTTTCATTGGCCAGTCTCATGTACAACATCTTCAAGTAATCTCACCCCAACCTTATGATAAACGAACAAAACATAAACCACGAGCTATACGACGAGCAGCCAAGTAACTTCGATTTCAAAGAGTTCCTCTTTAAATGCTTGATGTACTGGCCCTGGTTTATTGTCTCCATAATAATATGCCTGGCTGGTGCCTGGTTTTACCTCCGGCACACAGAACCCGTGTACAATATCTCAGCCACCGTACTAATTAAAGACGAGACCAAAGGAGGAAACGTAACCAGTGCCATGTCCGAGTTAGAAGACCTGGGATTATTCAAAAGTACTGTTAATAATATAGATAATGAAATCGAAGTACTACGCTCCAAATCCTTGGTCAAAGATGTAGTAGAAGATTTAGGACTCTATGTTTCGTACTATCGCAAAGGACGGGTCCGCGATCAGGAATTATATGACAATTCTCCCATCCATGTACAACTCACCGAACAAGATGCCGACAGCCTAAAAGGAAGCATCCGCATGGATGTCTTATTGCTCGGCGATAACAAAGTCAAAGTAAAGGCAGTTATCGCAGGAAGAGAACAAGTCAAACACTTCTTTAAGTTTCCGGCCGTATGGGCTACTGAGATAGGCACTTTCACCTTCTCTCCCGCAGACGATAACTCACTCATGAAGCAGAGCGAGATCTATATCTACATCAGTCCTCCTTTAGCAATTGCCAGAGGATATGCAGGAGCTTTATCTGTTGAGCCGACCTCCAAAACAACTTCCGTAGCCACCATCTCGATAAGAAACACCAATAAACGCCGTGGAGAAGATTTTATCAACAAATTGGTGGAGATGTATAACCAAAACACCAACGAAGACAAAAACGAGGTCACACGTAAATCCGCTGAATTCATTGACGGACGTATCAAAATCATCAACGAAGAACTCGGTACTACAGAAGAAGAACTGGAACAATACAAGCAAGCCGCCAACATCACTGACTTGACCAGCGATGCCCGCATTGCTCTTACAGAGAACACAGAATACGATAGACTTCGCGTAGAGAACACCACTCAACTCAGCATGGTGGGATATCTGAACGAATATCTCAACAATCCACAAAACGAAAACAGTGTACTTCCTGTCAATGTAGGATTAAGAGATGCTACACTTACCGCTTTAACATCTCGCTACAACGAAATGGTCTTAGAACGCGAACGCCTGCTCCGAGCTTCGTCCGAGAATAATCCTGTAATAATACGCTTAAGTACCACCATTCAGGACATGAAAGAAAACGTTCGGAGTGCCATTAGTTCTGTACAAAGAGGATTACTCATTAGTAAATCCAGTTTAGATCGTCAAGCAGGTAAATATGCTACTCGCATCAATGAAGCCCCCTCACAAGAACGCCAATTAGGCAGCATGTCCCGTCAACAGGAAATTAAAGCCAGCCTCTACATCATGTTATTAAAGAAGCGAGAAGAGAATGCTATCGCTTTAGCTGCCACAGCCAATAATGCCAAGATCATTGACCGCGCCATGGCAGATGGTGCACCTGTTTCTCCAAAGGGAAAAACAATTTATTTGATTGCTATGGTACTAAGCCTTGGGATTCCAATCTGTTTAGTATTCCTAAAAGACCTACTCCAATTCAAAATAGAAGGTGCCTCTGACATCGAAAAGATTACAAGTGTACCTCTGATAGGTGAACTTCCTTTAGGAAAAGAAATGGAAAATTCCATCGTAGTTCACGAAAACAAGAACGATATTATGGCAGAATCTTTCCGCGATATCAGAACAAACTTACACTTCATGGCAGGTGAAGGAGAAAAGATTTTCCTTGTTACATCTACTATCAGTGGTGAGGGAAAAACATTCGTAGCCGCCAATTTAGCCATCAGCTTTGCTTTATTGGGTAAAAGAACAGTGATTGTAGGTCTGGATATCCGTAAGCCTGGATTAAATAAAGTATTTCAGGTAAGAAACAAACACGAAGGTATTACCAACTATCTGGCTAATCCAACTCGAAATCTATTAGCAGATATTGAACCCTCTGAACTATACAACAACTTATTCATCCTCCCCGCAGGAGTTATTCCCCCCAATCCTACAGAGTTACTGGCGCGCACCGCTTTAGATGATGCCATTAACATTCTTCGAAAAGAGTTTGATTATGTCATTCTAGATACAGCTCCCATTGGTCTGATGAGTGACACTAAACTAATATCACGTACTGCAGATGTTAATATCTACATTTGCCGGGCAGATTATTCATATAAATCAGATTATTCCTTAATTAATGATTTACAAGCAGAAGATAAGATGAAGCAACTATGTACTATAATTAACGGTATTGACTATGCAAAGAAAAAATATGGTTACAATTACAGCTATGGTTATGGTAAAAAGTACGGTTATGGCTATGGCCGTAAATATGGCTATGGTTATGGTCGTAAGTATGGCTATGGTTATGGTCGTAAATATGGTTATGGTTATGGCTATGGTGAGCAGCATGAGAGCAAACAATAAGACACAAAAAATCCAATCAAAGATCATATATGTCTAAGAGAAGGATACTAGCTGGGATTTCTTTCTCATGGCTTAGATTTGTTCTAAGTTTTTTAGTTGTTTTCTTTCAAACGCCGCTATATTTTAAGCATTTACCAAAAGAGAGTGTTGGAATCTGGTTTCTCTTTTTTAGCATTGCTTCATTTTTACAGATGTCAGATTTTGGACTGCCTTCAGCTATGAGTAGAGCCATTGCATATATAAAAAACGAAAACAAAAAGAGCGAACAACAGGAAGTTCTATTTTACACTAATTATTCAGTTACAGATATCTTTAAGTCCTCATTTATTAGTTTTTTTATAGTTTCCTTAGTAGTCACATCGGGAGGATGCTCTATTGCTTTATTGCTAAATTCCAAGTTTGATGCATTATTGAGTGATGAGGTCAGTATCGCATTTACTTTATTTCTTATTGGAGTATTTTTTAATATGATAGCCAATGTCCCAAATGCATGTCTTAGCGGATTAGGAGATGTTGGTATCGATAATCTTTCCAGAATAATCGTTCAGTTATTAGGTTTTTCTTTAGTGTGCTTTATTCTGCCCATACGCCCTTTACTATCTACCCTTTCCTGCATTTATCTTATTCAAAGTACTTTTTCTATTTGTCTGTCTTATTGGTTTTTAAAGAAACGCCACAATAAAATATTTGAAAGAAAAGGTAATTTTGATATCTACATAGTTAAAAGGTTATATAAAGAGTCTTTCCCTCTATTTGTTAATCAAGTTGGAGGATGGCTAACCAACCAGTCTGGTATTTGGATTGCTACATTTATTTTAGGAGCATCGGTAATTGCAGATTACAGTATATTGATACAACTAGCATTTTACGGTCTTGGTATTTCTATGGCGATACCTACAGCGGTTAACCCCTATGCAATATCAGCTTTCTCTTCCGAGGGAGTAAAGGGGGTTTATAAATATTTCTATTTGACTCTGAAAGGCTCTACGTTCATTGTAGGATTCTGGATTATTGTACTTATTAATTGGGGCAATGTAATATTGGAGGTGTGGATAGGCAAAGGTCATTTTCTTGGATACGCAGTATTGACTCCAATATTGATCAACTTATTTTTGGAGATGCAGCATGGAATTAACGGTGGTTTTGTCTGGAATACTGGGAAATGGCCTTTTGTTTCAACAACAGTCTTAGCTGGGATTCTAAATGTCTTGTTTGGTATCTTTGGCTGCTATAACTATGGTTTTATTGGATTAGCTATTGGAACGATGCTGGCCAAGTTATTAACATTAAACTGGTACGTAGTATCTTATGCATTAAACAGGTTACAAATTCATATAATGCCCTATTGTAAAGAGTATCTTATGCCAGTAATTACTGTTATTATTATTACTATATTTTGTGGACGAGTTATAAAACACTTGCTTGCGACACTATATTTTGATTTCACATTCAGAGGAGTATCCGGCATAGAAATCATAAATCTAAGTATTGGTATTTTCTTACTATTATGTATATGGACATTATTATATTATACAGTTGCAACGAATCTTAATGAAAAATTATTATTGAACAGTATATTTAGAAAGTTGTATGGCGGAAAGAAAGATTAACATCTCTATTTGTATCCCTACATATAATAAATATGAGACGATTGAATATACAATTTTAAGCGTACTAAAACAATCCTATACAAATTGGGAACTTATAGTTATTGATGACAGTAATAATGATTACACTAAAAAAATAGTCTCAAAATATTCTCTTATAGATTCAAAGATTCGATATATAAAGAATAGCCAAAGATTAGGGCTAGTAAAGAACTGGAATGCTTGCATTAAACATGCTAAATATGAATATGTGTATATTTTACATCATGATGATTTCCTTTTACCTGCAATCTTGAGTGATTATAATACTTTTATAGAGAAGTATCCTGATTGTGGAATTATTCATTCAAATTGTTACTATGCTCGACTACCCTATTTTAAAAGTAGTGTTGGAATAACACAAAATACAACCATTTTACCTAGAGGTGACAAAGCAATGGAAAAGATACTATTTAATAATAATATTGCATGTTCTTCGGTAATGGTTAGAAAAGCATGCTATGATCATGTTGGAGGATTTGATGAAGAAGCTTGGGTCTCACCAGACTGGGAAATGTGGGCCAGGATTGCACAATTCTACGACATTGGTCATTTGGATAGATTTGGATGTGTAGTCATGATGGATAATTGCAACACGCATCTTTCCGCAATAGATATCGATGAATTCTCTCATCAACAACAATATTATTATAACAAGATTATTACATATTTCACTACATATTACAATATTCATAATTATCTACACAAAAGAGCTGAGGAAAATTTGAAAAAAACTATAGAAGGGTTAGGCTTTCACTATTTAAGAGCCTTAAAATTCGGGGTCGCTTATAAATATATGAGGAAAATACACTACATAAATATAACAAAAATTTTGACCACAATCATGAAGTCCCTGGCTAGAAATTGCATTAACAGAGTTTTTGTGCCTAAAAAAGATTATAAGCAAGTTTTTAATATGTATTACAATTCGGAAATCAAACAACAATCGGTGAATAGAATATAATAAGAACAAGAAAGGTATGAAAGAATGAAAAAGATATCACTGGTCATTAATACTCTAAATGAGGAAGCATGCATTGAAAACTGTATTAATAGTGCAAGACTCATTGCAGATGAGATAATAATCTGTGATATGTATAGTGATGATAAGACTGTAATGATAGCCCAAAAATTAGGTGCACAAGTAATTATGCACAAACGAACAGGATATGTAGAGCCAGCTCGCTATTTTGCTATATCACATGCAACGCATGAATGGGTATTAGTTCTTGATGCTGATGAAATATTAACTCCTGAATTAGGCTATCAGTTACAAAGAATTGTCCAGTCTGATTCTGCAGACTTAGTAACCTTTGCATTCTTATATAATTATTTCGGTAGATACATAAAACATGGGGGATTTTTTCTTGAATCACTACCACGAATGTTTAAGAAAGAAAGATATATTGACACATACTCTCACACGGATGAGTTAGTACATAGGAACTTTATTAGTTTAATGAAGAATACACAAAGAATCATAAAACTACCCAAGGAGTACTATATTATTCATGAAGCATACCCGACATTTGAGAAATATCTCAAAAAGACACTCTGTAACTACGCATTGATAGACTCAAGAGGTCTTTTTGATTCGGGAAAGAAAGTAACTTTTCTCAAAGTTATAGGAGCACCTATAAAAGAGTTTATTATTAGATATTTTATTAAGCAAGGTTTTAGAGAAGGTAAAATAGGGTTTATTTTGTGCTATTTGAAATCTCAATACACTTTTTATACTTGCCTAAATCTTTGGTTTTTAATAGAGGATGAGAAAAAAAAAGAAAAGTAGCAAGTTAAATTACAACGTACTTTTTTTAGTACTATTTCTAGTAGCGTTTTTTTATGGGCATTTCGATTCTCAGATTCTTTCGGAACAATCCAGTGAGAAAGGAAATAATGCATTATTTCAGGTAGGCCTAGCTTTTTTCTGTTTTATATATACCCACGCTCAGAAAATAAAAATAATCATACCTAATTATTATTTATTCATATCCTATTTAGGACTACTTTTCATTTTGTCTTTATGTAGAAATAATGTTATCGAAGATTTACGTGGAATTACTTCTATCCTACTTACACAATATATTGTATTATCCTTGTCAATGGTGTTTCATCGGCTAAAGTTTAGTGATACGCTTTTGATTCTAGTAGTTCATTTTACTATTATATTGTTTATTTGTGTATACGTACATACTCAATATGTAGGAATAATTTCTTTTACAGAGCGAAAAATGTATAATCGTTTAGGGGGCTTGTTTTTTTACGGGCTTACTGGGGTCATGGCAGGATTAACCGCCGTATTATCAAGTATTGGTTTCTATTTAGAGAAGCGCAAAAGTCGTAGAGTTATATTTGGTTTTTGTTTATTATTGGGATTATTTGGAACAATAGGATCGGATTTACGTAATGCAATGGCTGCAGCAGCGATTTGTGTTATTTATTTGTTCTACAAGGCTTCGCAAAGAAAGCGATCAATGAAATTAGTCTTTGTTATTACATCGATTCTCATTGTTTTAGTAGGTAATAACTATATGAGATACAGTCAGGCTGCAAATAACACAACAGAAGATGTAGAAATCCGTGAAAAAATATGGATTGTATCCTTAAATGGCATAAAATCCAAACCATTAACTGGCTATGGAAAGAATAATTATTTCTCTTTAAGTAAGGAAGGCATGTTGCTATCGGAAGAACTATCAGATTCGCATTCTAGTATTCTCAGTTTAATGTTAACATACGGAATACCTGCTGCAATACTCTTTTTCATCTTTTATATCAAATTCGTTTTGTATTATCTTAATCATGATAAAAGTTTGCGAGGAATATTAATTATAATTCCCATATATTGGATATTGGCCACGATTACTGGAGGAGTATTCTTTAATGGCACAGGATACTATGGTTCATACTTATTTGGTTTATCAATGTTCGGTATACTTTTGCATCCTCAAGTTATCGGAAGTAGCATGAGGCCATGTTTGCGCAAACAAGTTAATTATTAATGCTTTTTAAACGATGAAAGTTTCAATTGTTACTCCATCCTACAATCAAGGTCAATTTATTGAACAAACAATTTTGTCTGTCTTGAACCAAACGTATAAAAAGATTGAATACATCATCATAGATGGCGGGTCTACTGACAATACCTTAAAAGTAATAGCCAAATATAAAGATAGGATAGATATAGTTGTAAGTGAAAGCGATAAAGGACAATCGGATGCAATTAATAAAGGATTTCGTTTGGCAACTGGCAAACTAGTTGGATGGATAAACTCTGATGATATCTTGTATCCGGAGTGTGTGGAGAAAATAGTAGAGTTATATAAAGAAAAGCAGGATGGAATAATCTACTATCATAGCATTATTGATGTCATAGATGACAAAGGCTGTTTACAGAAAACCAGCTCACGCATTATTCCCAACAGAAACTATTTATTAAAACATGATTACAATGTCAGACAACCGGGATCCTTTTACAATAGCGAAATCGTTAAAAAAGTCAACTATCTAGACATTAATAATTACTATTGTATGGATTTGGACTTATGGTTGAGCCTATTACAACATGGGCCTATTTATCACACAAAAGAAAAATCTCAGGCCGGATTTCGAATTTATCAAGGTACAAAAACAGATACCGGTAAAGAAAAATTTTTAATCAACATTTACAAGGTACTTAGAAAACATAATGCGAAAATATATCACCAAACAATTTGGCATAGAATTTTTATTTATTATATAAAAATTAAGATCAAAAGAATATTTAAACAGTAATCGCAGTCGCATTAACATTAGCTAGAGTGCTTATTGTAAAATGAATAGTTGGTTCCTTATATAGATAAAATTCCACTTTCAATAAAAATGTTTATATGAAGATCTGTCATCTTATTTTTTCATTCACTACAGGTGGTAGTGAAACAATGTTGGTAAATATTCTCAATGAGCAAGTTAAAACGGAAAATGTAATATTGATAATAATTAACAACTTGACGGATGAAAAACTCATTCACCAAATAGACAAAAGAGTTCTTGTTATTAAAATAAATCGCCGCCCTTCAAGTAAAAATTACACCCCTATTATCAAGATCAACTATCTTCTATATAGATTAAAGCCAGATGTTATTCATTCCCATGCCCGATTGGGAGGCAAACTACTACTAGGGAAATTACGAAAAAAAACAATCCTGACAGTTCATTCGACCAAAGGCCCTATTCCTTTAAATGTATACTGCAAGCTATTTGCCATTTCTGATGCGGTTAAACAATATATATCCCAAGCCTTTGGATTAAATTCAAAGGTAATATATAATGGAGTTGCCATATCAAATGTAAAGAAGAAAGACATATTAGACAGAAAGCCTATTTTTAAAATAGTACAAATTAGTCGTTTAGAGCACCTAATAAAAGGACAACACCTATTGATGGAAGCATTAAAAGAGATCGTCTATAATTACAAATACACAAACATCCATGTTGATTTCATTGGCGACGGTTCCTCATTAGATTATCTAAAACAGTTAGCCACAGAATATAAAGTGGAGAATCATATTGCTTTTTTAGGACTGCAAAGCAATGACTATATATACAAACATCTTTGTGAATATGACCTATTAGTCCAACCAAGTATTTATGAAGGGTTTGGAATTACGGTAGCTGAAGGAATGGCGGCAAAGGTACCGGTTCTAGTTTCCAATATCGAAGGGCCTATGGAGATAATCGACAATGGGGAATATGGCTACCACTTTAAAACGGAAAATGTAGAAAGTCTTTGCGAGGCCCTAAGAAATATTATTAAACATTATGCAGACGAAACGAATAAACAGTTAGTAGAGCAAGCTTATAAACATGCTATTGAAAGTTTTGATGTTGCAGCGACAGCTAAGAATTACATAGAAAATTATCAGTCGCTCTAAATGGATAGTGTAAACGATAAACGCACTCTGCAAATAAAAATAATCAATGTCATATGCGAAAAATAGAAATAACTGAATGCCACCAAATTCTACTTGCAATAGCCAAACAGGTCGACAAAATTTGCAAAGACAACGATATTCCTTATTACATGTTAGGCGGTACTATGCTTGGTGCTATTCGACACAAAGGATTTATTCCATGGGATGATGATTTGGATTTAGGTATTGAACGTAAGTACTATAATAAGTTTATAGCCATTGCCTCAGACATGCTAGATAGCAAAAAATATAAGGTCTCAACCTATCTTAATGACGAAAGAGTAGTATACGGAGTTACAAAGATACAAGATCTAAGCACACTTATATCTGATCCTCGAAACATAAGACCATTAGACGAGCAATTGGGGATTAATATAGATATATTTCCATTAGACGAATCTCCAGACTTGGGGTTTAAATATCAAGTCATCAAATTTTTAATGAGGATGCAGACTCTATTGTTTGTAGAATCAACCAAACCAACATTGCTGAAAAACACAACGAGAAGAATTATTCGGTTTTGCCTACCAATAAACAAAACATGCTTACCTAATGCAATAACCAAAATAATTTTGGGGCTAAAAGGGGAGAAAATATATATGGGCTCTTTCTGGTCAGGATATGGAAAAAAGCACATTATGAAAAAAGGAATCTGGGGTAACCCAGTCTCATACCCCTTTGAAGACACGCAATTGTTTGGTGTTGAAAAAAGTCATGAGTATTTATCCACTCTGATGAGTAACTACATGAAACTTCCTCCAGTCGAAGAAAGAATGGTTCATTGCGAAAATATTTACTCAAAATCATTATGAAAAAATACAAAATAGGATATACAACAGGAACATTTGATATGTTCCACATAGGGCATCTCAATATCATAAAAAGAGCAAAGGAACAATGTGACATTCTTATTGTGGGAGTATCCACAGATGAATTAGTACAAAGCTATAAAAATAAAATGCCAATAATACCCTTTGAAGATAGAGCTTTAATCGTAGAAGCAATTAAGTATGTTGATATAGTAGTACCACAAGTTCATCGGGACAAAATCAAGGCTATGCATGAAATAAATTTTGATGCCATGTTTGTTGGTGATGATTGGAAAGGCTCCGAATTATTTACTACTACAGAAAAATACTTCAAAAGATATGGGAAAGAAATGGTTTATCTACCTCATACAGACAACATCAGTTCGACTATTTTAGCTGAAAGGCTATCTAAAGAAGAATGGTAAAATCACAGCAAATATGTTTCTGAGCACAGAAAACATAGATAATTATGAAAAACAAATGAAAGTACTATTTATAGAAATGTGCAATTTCGAAGACTACCCACTTGGGGGACATCTTTCGTTTGCATTACACATGACACATGCTTTTGGAAACACATTATCACTCGTAGGGTTCTCCTCCCAAGATATAACACCAGGGAAATGGATAAAAAGAAAAATCAGGAATGAGGAATATAACTATTTCTCTGTTTCTATAGTGACTCCCGCCGAAAAAAAGCCTATTATTCCAACAAGGATTTCTGATTTTTTTTACCTGAAAAAACACATTAAAAGAGTTTTATCCAACGAATACGATATTATACTTATACAAACCCCCCAAGTTCTGTTTACACTCCCCAAAAGAGTACTAGACAAAACATATGTAGTTATGCCGGGGTTGGGAAACCCTTTAAGGATTTCAAGGTATTCTTACGGTCATTTCTTAGCAAACATATATGAGAAACTCTTGTATAGAAGACTCTCTAGAACCCCCAAATTATTGGCAGCAGCAGATCAAGACGCAATAAATAGTTTCGTACAAAACAGTAAGGGGCTTTTAACACCAGATAAAGTAGTGCAATTCCCCACTAGATATGAGGCTGAAATCTTTAAGCAAAGAGATCAGAAAAAAGTGCGAATAGAGTTGAATGTTGAACAGAATCTGACTGTCATTGTTACAACTGGTCGACTAAATTGGTTTAAGGGATGGAAGTTTATGATAGACGCATTCTGTATTTTCCAACAACATACATTGCATAGTAATTTGTATTTTATTGGGGATGGCGAAGATCGAAGAAAAATAGAATCTTACATTTTAGAGAAAGGGCTGCAAGACAAAGTTATACTCATAGGGAAACAACGACCTGCCACAGTCGCAAGGTATCTTAATGCCTCTGATTTATTTATTATGGGCTCTTTTGCTGAAGGTTGGTCAACATCTTTAGTGGAAGCCATAGCTTGTTGTACTCCTGCTTGCGTTACAAAATTTAGCAGTGCTTTGGATCTAGTAGAACAAGGAGTAAATGGTTTTGTCGTAGAAGAAAGAGATGAAGAGCTTTTTGCCAGAAAAATGAATGAAGCCATTTTATTGAATAAAGAAGGAATTTTACACAAGGCAGAACTAACAAAAAGTCTGTCGACAGACAATTTGAAAACTGAACTTTTAAAAGTAATAACCACCCATTGAAAATCTTAATAATACATACCGCTTACCGTTTTAGTGGCGGAGAAGACTGTGTAGTAGAAGCTGAGAAGCATTTATTGGAAACTAATGGACATGAAATATTCTATTTGTCATTTAAAAACCCTGCCAATCCCATAAAATCCTCATGGCTTTTCTTTGCTTCAATATTTAACCCGGCATCTTTCTTTAGAGTCAGAAAAACAATACAGGTATTTAAACCTGATGTACTTCACGTTCACAATTGGCATTTTGCGGCCTCACCTGCTGTTTTCATAGCTGCTCGAACACAAAAAACTCCTGTGGTTTATACTTTGCACAACTATCGTTTATTATGCCCTTCGGGAACATTATTTCATAATGGACATGTTTTTTTAAATAGTTTGCAGCAATCTTTCCCATGGTTGGCTATTAAAAAAAAGGTTTATCGAAGTTCCTATTTTCAGACGTTCTGGTTAGCTTTTGTAATATGGTTCCATAAAATAATAGGCACGTGGAGGAATATAGATAAATATATAACTCTTACCCAGTTTGGTAAGGAACTATTTGTCAACTCGGATTTACTTATTAAGCCAGAACAAATATCCGTAAAGCCAAACTTCACAGAGGCAGTTAATGTCTCAAAACAATCTCGAACAAACGCTTTTTTATTTGTCGGTAGATTAAGTGAAGAAAAAGGTATTGATTGCCTATTGAATGCTTTTAGACAAAATGGGTTGGAGCTATTGATAGGAGGCGATGGCCCATTGTCTGAAAAAGTCAGAAAGATAAGTATACAATATCCCAATATCCAATATTTAGGAAGCCTATCAAAAAGTCAAGTACGAGTCCACATGCAAACTTGTACCGCATTGATTTCCACGTCAATTTGCTATGAGACATTTGGTTTGGTTATCATAGAAGCTTTTGCTTTAGGAACTCCAACTATTGTTTCTCATATTGGAGCTGCGTCTGCTATTGTAACCCATAGTTATAATGGCTTTCATTTTGAACCCGGGAATGTAGAAGAATTAAATTGTATGGTAAACAAATGGAAAAATCTATCTGAGAACACAAAAGAAACCATTAGACAAGATGCCCGTAAAACATACGAGAGTTTATACACACCTATAAAAAACTCAAATCAACTCATCACTATTTATCAATCGGTATTAGATCGCTAGAAGTATACCAATAGATCTTGATGATTGCTTTGTTCAATCATACAGAACAAATATTTATGATAAAACTAAGAACTCTTACATTAGTTGAAAGACAGAATAATTTGTCTTTATTGCCCGAAGGGAAACTTCTTGTCAATACGATTAACGCTCATTCGTACAACACAGCATTAAAAGACATTTTTTTTGCAAAGTCTTTATTTAACAGTGGTGCCTTAATACCCGATGGAGCAAGCATTGTATTAGCATTCAAACTCCTCAAACGAGAAAAGATTGAACGCATTGCTGGTTGGGACTTATTTCAATTTGAAATGAATAGATTGAATAAAAAAGGTGGAACTTGCTTCTTTTTAGGTAGCAGCGAGAGAACATTGCAACTCATTAAAGAAAAGGCAAAGACTATTTACCCTAATATTGACGTGGTAACATACTCCCCTCCCTATAAACCCGTATTCACAGATGAAGACAATCAGAAAATGATTGAAGCGGTCAATAAAGCCACCCCTGATCTACTTTGGATTGGCATGACAGCTCCCAAACAAGAGAAATGGGCTTATCAGCATTATAATGAGCTTAACGTAAACGGACACATTGGTACCATCGGAGCGGTGTTTGATTTCTTTGCTGGAACGGTGGAACGCGCACCATTATGGTGGCAGAAGCACGGATTGGAATGGCTGTTTAGACTACTAACAGAGCCCAAAAGAATGTGGAGACGATACATCATTGGAAACACGTTGTTCTTATGGAATGTGTTGAAAGAAAAATATATTGATAAAGAAGCACTATATGAATAGCTCTATAATTAAAAACGTACTCACCCTTTTATGCCTGTTACTACTCCCCGCAGTAACTTTCGCACAAAAGCATGACCCCACCCAATTCCAAAACACCTGGAACATCGGCATCGCCGGAGGAACCAACCTATACATCGGCAACGAAGACAGTAAAGGAGACTTCGCCAAACGCCTGGCACCCGTCATGGACATCAGCCTGACTCGCTGGTCCAACCCCTACGTCGGCTTACGACTACTCGGTTCCTGGGGGCAAGCGAACGGATGGGCAACGCACCAAACAGAAAACTCCATCAGAAAGGAAGGCGATCTGTACTTCGAAAAGTTCAACCTGGCAACCGGACAGCTCGATTTCCTGATCAATATGAGTAATCTTTTCTGCCGGTACAACCCGCAGAGGGTCTGGAACTTTTCCGCATTCTTCGGTGGCGGTGGAATCTACAGCTGGGGAGTGGGGGAAAGCAGTTCGGAGATGCTGCTCAATGTGGGGATACTGAACACATTCCGGATCAATTCGCGGATAGATGTTATGTTTGAAGGGCGATATGCACACACCCGGACAAGCATTGATCGTGACTTTGAAGGGAAAGGTTCTGATTATATGGCTACCGTTACTGCCGGACTTGTCTTTAAACTGGGGAAACAAAGCACCGAACCAAGAGAGAAACGGATAAAGAGGTCTATCTATGATGCGGTATATAATGCGCCTCAAACGGTGGTGAAAGAGCCGGAGATCGCCCCCGTTATTCAAGTACAGGAACAAACACCCGGACAAATACAGACACCGACGCAAGCACAGACACCTGCACAGGAAGTAACTCCTACCGCACCCGTGCAAACCGCAGTTGAAACCCCGCAACCACCCAGCCTCATCTCCGGCGAACCGGTGATTGTCCATTTCTACTCGGGGAAATACTTGCTGGATGCAGCAGCCCGCACCCAACTCGACGAAGACGAAAGAAACACCCTCCAATACCTCCACGATAAAACGCTCACCCTCTACGGATGCGCCGACCGGGAAATCGGAGGAGCAGACCGAAACCAACGCCTGAGCGAGCTCCGCGTGGATGTGGTCTTCGACATCCTCGTAGACAAATACGGTTTCGACCCCAAAAAGCTGATAAAGAAACCACAAGGCGACAAAGGTAACCGGTTCGAACGGGCGGAGCAAAACCGCTGCGTAATCATCGAGTGGTAATTCAGTAGCAATCCGATAATCAAACAAAACGACTATATGCGATATTTAAAATTACTCTTTTTATTCACCCTACTCCCATGGGTAAGCCTCCATGCACAATACTCCATGGGAACCACCGGTCTGCTGAACACGCCTTCGGCCGACATGCAGGAAACGGGAACGTTCATGATTGGGGCCAACTTCCTGCCACAGGAAATCACTCCCCAAACGTTCCGATACAACACGTACGACTACTTCGCGGGCATCACCCTCTTCTCGTTCCTCGAGCTGAACTACCGTTGTATCTTGTTCAAGACAAACTACATGGCCGAAAAGCCGAAGTTCAACCAGCAGGACCGTTCGCTCTCTGCCCGCCTGCGTATCGTGAAGGAAAAGAAGTACATGCCGGGCATCCTCATCGGCACCAACGACCCGTTCAACGATTACGGGGACAACTACTTCGCCACCGTTTACGGCGTTACCACCAAGAACTTCCACCTGGGCGGACACCGTCTGGGACTCAGTGCCGGTTACTACTACCCGCTCTCTGACTCCAATACGGAGTACGACGGGGTGTTCGGCGGTATTAGCTACAGCCCCTCATTCTGCAAACAGCTCTCGCTGATAGCCGAGTACGACTCTTCGGGTTTCAACTACGGAGCGGCAGCCAAACTCTGGAAGCATGTATCGCTCAACGTCTTCACCCGCGAGTTCAAATGTATCTCGGGCGGCATCCGATACGAATGTACCCTCATCCATTAAGCGCACGAACATGAAAAAGATAACTATATTGATCATAGCCGGACTGCTGGTAGCTGCCGGCATCCGGGCGCAAGTTGCCGAGAAGCTCAAAGCATTGGGCATGGAGAACATCCGCCTGACGGAAAGCGACGGGTCTACCACCGTGAAATTCGAAGACAATGTGTACCGGGGAACGTACCGGGGCATAGGCAAGGCCATCGTGGCCGCACTGGACGGGATGAAGTCGGGCGGACTGGTGATGGTGGCGTTGGACAACTCTGTGCCGCAGCTGGGTATCATCATCCCGGCCAACCTGGTGGAAGGATACAAAGCGGGCACCGTTTCCCTCAGGGAGATATATACGCAGATGCAGCTGACCTGCGATACGGACGAGCCGATGAGTCGGCTGAAGGAGGCTGATCCTACCATCAACCGCTCGGCCTGGAAGACGGACCTGGTGATCTACCCGGATGTCTACCTGGAGAACTCGCGGTTCGACAAGCTCTACGCTTACGAAGTGAACCTGGCTCCTGCCGTGGAACTTTCTCCGTGGAAAGGGGCGATAATCACAGCTCAAGCCATCATCCCCCTTGTCACCAACCGGTACGGGGAGGCTGAGAAGGTCCGTCCGGGTGTCATCACCCTGGCCCAGGAGTTCCGGATGAGGAACAACTTCTCGGGGCGCATCGTGGCGGGTAACTTTACCAACAACCGCGCCGGTGTGCAGGGCGAGATCAACTACCGCACGGACAACGGCCGCTGGGCCTTTGGTGCCGAGGTGGGAAGTACCGGCTACTCGGCCGTCGTGGAAGACGAGGGCTGGGTCATCGGCGAAAAGCAGAAAGTCAATGCCGCCCTGAAAGCGTCTCTGTATGAGCCGCGCCTCAATGTACAGCTGGACTTGAAGGTGGGACGATTTGTCTATGGCGATTACGGTGTGCGGGGCGACTGTACCCGCCACTTCGGCGATTATGCCGTGGGGGTATATGCCATGACCATTGAAGGGGAGGTGAACGGCGGTTTTCATTTTGCCATCCCCCTGCCGGGGAAGAAGTGGAAACGCAACCAGGCCGTGCGCGTTCGTCCGGGACAATACTTTGCCGAGGAGTACAGCATGCGCTCGTGGGGTGCGTGGATAGACCAGAGCCTGGGAGTGACTTACGATACACGCCCCAACGACAACCGGGCCGAACGGTTCTTCCAACCGGACTTTATCCGTTACTTCCTGCTCAAGGAGCTGAAATAAGGGCATAGAGTAAAACAGAAAACGAGAATACAAAATAAAGATTAACAACAGTTGCACAGCATTAGATTATGAAGAAGAGTTTAGTTTTGAGGTTTTGCTTCTTGCTTGGAATAGCCTCGGTTTTGACAGGATGTTCTTTTTGGCCGGACGAAAAGTTTCCTGAAATTGTAGACGATCCCATGACGGAGGAAACGTATTACATCATCGGCCGGGCGTATGATTTAGATACCGACGAGCCACTGGCCGGGGTAACGGTAGTGATCGGCAACCAGACGGTGCTCACGGACGAGAACGGGGTGTACCAGGTTACGGTGCATGAGAAGGGGCTTTACACCGTTGAGTTCTCCAAAAAGGACTATTACGGATCTACCCAGCAGGGTTACATTACCGTGGATGCCAAGAGTCACTCTACCTTGGTGATATCGGGACGACTGGTACAACCGGGCCCTCTGGAAAAGATAGACCCGAACGGGTATGTGGTGGGCAACAAACCCACAGAGCCTGAATCATCAGTGACCATCACTGTCCCGAAAGGAGCGATACCGGAGGATGCGGATACTTATCTGAGAGTCACCCAACACGACCATCCGATAACAGCCAGCACGTCAGTAAACGCCGGTGCGGTGCCCATTGCCACTCCTTTGAGCAGCCTGCACATCGAAGCGTACGACATTAAGAACTTTGCAGCACCCTTGCGTCTCACCTGGAAGAACCTGTGTGCACCGTTGGCTTACTTCGACGAGGTGAAGATATACAGCCAGAACGATCCGGTAACGAAGGTATCGTCCGACTGGAAATCCGAAAGCGGATGCACCCATTTCGATGAGCACTATTTCATCGAACGGAAGGATTTGATGGACAAGTACCTGCTGGAGATCAACAGTGTACAGGAAACCAGCGGCGTCAAGAAGGGAGAGCCCAATACGATCAACGGACAGGCATCGGTGAAGGTGGACAACAGCGGAAGCATGAAAGCCATCACTAACTGTGAATTGAAAGTCAGACTGTTGGAGGGTTGGGAATTTATCGTTTCTCCGGAAGAGGCACTGGAAGCTCTGGGAGTAGCCCGCAAAGATCAGTGCAAGACACCGGTAACCATGCTGAAAATAGTCGAGCTGATGGAAGGAAACCCGCAAGGTTTTTACACGATAGACCAATGCCGTTACACCAGCGTGAATGGTGGATACGTGATGTATTACCGCAATGACTCCAAGTACATCGAGCGGACATACACCTTCAGTGTGATAGTCAACGGAAAGGACAAAAAGAAGGCGGTAGTCAAGCTGAAAAGATACGTAGGTGATACGGAAACGTATTACAACGTGGATGCCAAGATGCACTCGGGAGGTAAGATGTAATAACGGACGACGAAAATGATAAAGACAATGAAATCAACAAAGAGAATCGTAGTACTCCTGTCGGCCGTATGCCTGACGGTGTGGGGTACTGTCAACGCACAGGAAGTAGTCGTGGAACAGACGCAGGGTTCCACTACCCAGGCAAGCTATAGAACAGTCAAGATACAAGGTACGGACGTAACAGCACCTCCCACGGAATTGAAATGGTTCGTGGCAGCCAGCTCCAACAGCGTATTGGCCCTGAACAATACATGGAACAAGACGCAGGGTGTTCGCCTGTCGGGTGGTGCGTGGATCAATAAGTTCACCGGTTTCCGGCTGAACGCACGGGCCAACAACATGTGGCTGCAGGATGGCTTTACGGCCAAGACCATCGGTGGGGGAATCGACTGGATGGCAAGCTTGCACAAGGGAGGTCGTCGGGACGACAAGGCATGGAACTTCAATGCGTTCATCGGTATCGGGTATGAGTATTACCAGTTTGCGGACGACTACAGCCCCCGGTACACGCACATCAGCACGCTGAACGGGTATTTCTCGGTGCAGGCCACCTGCAAGCTGGGCGAACATTTCCAGCTCTTTGCCGAGCCGGGACTGAATATGACCCCCAAAGCTTACGACCTGGACAGAGATGACGATGTGTTTGCAAGTGCATTTTTGAATATAGGTGCAATATACAGGTTTTGACCTGAAAACTTTTGTTTGCTTGGCCTAAGCCTTTATTATTTTGTTTGCTGTAACCGGTTCTCACAAGCGCGTGAGAACCGGTTTTTTTGTGCAGATATTTATCAGAGTTGTCTTACATAATTTGAGCACATAAAAGTCAGTCGCGCAAAGTGGCCAAAGTTTTGGTAACCCTTCGGTAAACCCCGTCCCCGATTTTCCGGTTGGCTGCCGTACCTTTGCATAAACCAATAGCTAGTTTTATGCAATTAGATCGCAAACATTTTGAGGAGATTTACTCCCGTTTCCAAGAGTCGGGTTTAACCGTGAAGGATTTCTGTTCCAATGAAGGGCTTGCTCCGAGTAAGTTTTATTACTGGCAGCAGCGTGTCCGTCCGTCCAGCCACCCGCTGGTGCGCAACGGCTTCCTTCCACTTTCCATCGACTCCCCCAGTAACGAGCCTTCCGGTATTTCTGGTATGGAGAACCAATTGGAGATTACCTATCCGGGCGGCATCACCCTGCGCTTCAGAGGCTGTATCAGTGTAAAAGAAATCCTCACCCTGTTAACCCCACAGTAATATGCTGCACCTGACTCCCTCGATGAACTACTACCTGTATCCCTATCCGGCCGACATGCGGCGGGGCTTCCACTCCCTGAGCGGATTGATACACGATGTGATGGGCAAAGATATCCGCAGTGGTGACGTATTTATCTTTATCAACCGTTACTGTACCGGTATGAAAATCCTCCACATGGAATACGGCCAGTTGGTGATTTATCAAATCATCCTACCTGAAGGAAGCTTCCGGCTACCCAATATTGACGAAAACACAGGAGTCCTACATACCAGTTGGCAGAATCTGATAGGCATGCTGCAGAATGTTGACAAGGGTCTGATTTTCAAGCGAAAGAAGTGGTGATATAGTCTGCGAAATAGTTGTACAAATCGCTGATTCTGTGTATCTTTGTGGTATCAAACAAGAGGATATGACAGAGGAACAAAGCTTATTTATGCAGCAGATTCTGGAAGAGCGAAACAGGCTCTTCCAGGAAAAAGCCAACCTCGAAACTGAACTCAATCGTTTGCGCCAGCAGCATGAGAACTCCTCTATCCTCCACTCATCCGATCTCCAGACCCAACTGGATTATTACGAGCAATCCGCCCGGGAAGCCACTTCTACCTTATCCGAGAAAGAAGCCATAATAGAGCAGCAAGAAGGCCAACTTCGTTCCCAGAACAAGACCATCGGAGACCAACAAGAGCAGATTCTTTACCTGAAACACCAGGTGGACAAATTGCGCCGCCAGATCTGGGGACAGAAAAGCGAGAAGCATATCCCTGAAGATCCCCAGCAACGTTGGCTGGACTTCGAAGGGATGGATCTACTCCCTGAAGAAAAGCAGCTGGCTTTGAGCATCATCGATGAAATAGAAGCATACCAAAAGAATCGTACACAGATACGCAAGGAAGCCAAACCGGCCCGTCGTCCACTTCCGGAGAATCTGGACCGTATCATCAATGAGATTACTCCGCAGGAAGTCATCGGCCATGAAGACGAATATGTGGAAGTAGAGCCGGAAACCCGCGAAGTGCTGGTTTATAACCCAGGCAGTTGCCATGTACGTGTAGATGTACGTCGCAAGTTCATCCCCAAAGACAAGGCGAAAAAGGAAGAGTGCCCGTTTATCACCGCTCCCCTTGCTCCGTTGCCCTTGGCAAAGAGTTATGCCGATGCCACCCTGCTTGCCGAACTGATGATCGGCAAGTTTGCCTACCACCTTCCCTTTTACCGCCAGGCGAAAATGTTCCGCTCACTGGGCATAGACCTTCCCGAATCCACCATTGCGGGATGGCGGGAAGGAGTAGCCGACCTTCTACGCCCTACCTATTACAGGCTACTGGAACTGATCATGAGTTCCGATTATGTACAGGCCGACGAAACCACCGTACCCATAGTAAATAATGAAAAGAAGAAAACCGTCAAAGGATACCTTTGGATGGTTCGCTCCGTCATGACCGGGCTTGCGGCTTTCTATTATGACCATGGTTCGCGTGCCCAAATGGTAGCGTTGAAACTCTTCAAGGACTTCCAAGGCTTTATACAAAGCGACGGCTATGCGGTATATGACAGTTTTGAGGCAAAGAAAGGTATTTGCCCCATCGGTTGCTGGGCTCATGCCCGGAGAAAGTTTGATGAAGCCAAGCTGGAAGACAAGGCACGTTCTGAATATGCTCTTACACAGATTGGTCTGTTATATGATATTGAACGGATGGCAGACGAGCAGGAACTCTCTTACGAAGAACGGGCTGCCCTGCGTGCCCGTATGTCCTATCCCCTGATGCAGAACTTTGAGAAATGGTTGGTGGCAGAGATGCCTAAGGTTATGCCTAAAGGCCGCATAGCCAAGGCACTGAAGTATACCTATAATATTTACCACAAACTGACCCGTTACCATCTGGACGGCAGACTGAAGATAGATAACAACGGAGCGGAAAATCAAATTAGAGACATTACTCTGGGAAGAAAGAACTGGTTGTTCTGCGGAACTGATTCTTCGGCTGAGGATGCGGCAGTGATTTACTCCATGATGGCGTGTTGCAAGGCAGCAGATGTGGACTTCCGCCAGTGGCTGGTCTTCTTCCTGAATAATGTACACCGGTATGATGATGATCTGAAGATGGATCTGGCAGAACTGTTACCACATGCTTTTAAAAACTCCAACATGAAACCGGAGTGAATCTGAAAATACTCCGAACAGATGAGAGAACACTACAACTTCATCGGAGCAGTTTGAAAATCTTCCAAAAGCACTCGTACTAATTTTACAATGAATCCCGACTCAAGTAGGAGACTACAAGGTCGGGATTTTAGCTTTTAGAGTCAACGGGGTTTACCGAAGGGTTACGCAACTCTACTGTCAGCCCCATTGCGGCAGCTATACGGTATAATGTAGAAACAGTAGGGACTGTCAATCCTCTTTCAATTCTTGAGATATACCCTTTGTCGGCCCCGATCCGTTCGGCAAGCTCTTTCTGTGTCAACCTTGCATTCTTCCGGGCATCAAGCAGGATTTGAGCATTGTACTCTTCCCATGCTTTGGAAACAGCCTCCTCACGCTTCTCTGTACCTACTTCGCCAAATTCTTTGGCAAGTTCGGCACTTACATCATAAATTTCATTTTTGCTCATAATATTCCTCCTTTAATCTAATTGCTTTTTCTATTTCACTATTCGGAGTCTTCTGTGTTTTCTTCTTGAAACAGTTGAATAATACAACAATCGTATCGCCATCGTAGATGAAGAAAATGCGAAATTCATTATTCCCATAGTTCACGCGAAATTCGTATACTCCATCCCGGATGAACTTGATATAATGATGCGGTATCTTATCTTCTGTTTCAAATAATAACAATGCACGCTGTCTCTTTCTACATTCTTGTGCTGATAGTTTAGACATAAACTCTGAATAATATCCTTTATAAGCAATAATCTTTTTCATGGCACAAAAATAGTGAAAGTTATATAGATATACAACATTTGCAAGCTCTCTTTAGTTTTTGTAACATTTTCTTGTGTTTAGATGCCTTGTGCACTGGGAGTTTTTCATACCCATCCTGCCATATTTCCCGGAAAAGCTCTATATTTGTGTGTGATAAGAAAATAGAATAAAATAAAGATAAAGAGATATGACTACGAGAATTGAAATAAAGAATTTTAAGTCGGTTAAGCACGTGGTCCTTGAGAATTGCAAAAGGATAAATCTGCTTATAGGGAAACCTAATGTGGGAAAGAGTAATATTCTGGAAGCTCTTTCTGTTTTCAGCTTGCCTTATGCCAGATATACGAATAATAAGTCCCTTCAACAGTTTATCCGGTGTGAGAACGAGTCTGAATTGTTCTATAATGGAAATAGAGCGATTGACATTGAGATACTGACTGATTCTGATAGGTTCGTTTTCCAAGCAAGCAAAACTGTGGTGTCTCGTTTGAACGGATTCCTCAATGGTAAATCTGTGGTGGAATTGGTCGGTTTAAAAATAAGACAGACTGGCTCAGAGATGCCCAATGAGGATGTGAGAAGTTATTTCTTTCCAACGCCTTTTCTGTTCGAGAATACGGAAGTAAATATCTTGCAACCTACAACGGGATGTAATCTTTCTTCGGTGTTGGATTCCTTGGAACATACAAAGAATGAAGTATCGGAAATTCTCGGTTTGTATGGCTTAAAGCTTTCTTTTGATAAGGCAAGCCAGCAAATAAAACTGCTCAAGTCGGTCTCGGAGAGCAGTATTTACCTGGTGCCGTTCAATTCTATTGCTGATACTCTGCAAAGAATAATGTTTTATAAGACAGCCATAGCCAGTAATGAGAATGCTATCCTGACATTTGAGGAACCGGAAGCGCATTCTTATCCACCCTATATATCTAAAATAACAACTGATATTATCTACTCGGAAACCAATCAGTTCTTTATTACCACTCACAGCCCTTATGTGTTGAATGATTTTCTGGAAAATAAGAGAGAGGATTTGGCTATCTATCTTGTTGATTTTGAAAATGGGGAAACTTCGGTTAGAGGACTTTCAGAGGAAGAAATTAACCATGTATACCAGTTTGGTGTGGACTTGTTTTTTAACTCTGAAATATTTCTAGCTAAATGAACGGTCTTACCATTATACCAGAATGCTATGTAGACACCTGCCTGACAGAAACAATCACATCGTGTGAGACTTTGAGAGAAATCGTTAATGGTTGATGGTTGCCAATGAGTGCCATAAAGCTCTATATTTGTGTGTGTGAGTTTGGCATAAACAAATTAGATAAATGAAGACTAATAAAACCATATGAGAATAGATAACCTCAAAGACATAAATATAGCTCCCGGTTCCAGCAATGGTTCCGGGAGTTTTATTATAAGATGGCTTCTTTTAGCCAACGGCTCATAAAACGGTCATACACGATATATCCATCGGGCGTAACATATAACAACTCCTTATTCAACAACGACTTCACTGCTACATTGACACTACTGGGAGTCTTTAGCTGATACTTCCGGATAAACTCATTGGAGTTGACGCTCTTTACGCACCCCTCCATGGCAATGGCTTTCAGGATACCCACTTGATTGGCTGTCAGTAAATTGAGGCTGTTCTGATAAATGGGTTCCTGTTCTTCCAGGATGTCTCGTATGGCGTTGTCTACCTGCTCATTCGAAATATTCTTTCCACCCATCTCGTACAGCCGGTTGAGTGTTACCTGCATGTACCAGGTATGTCCGTTGACCAGCGCATACAAGTATCGGAATGCTTCCTGCGGCAGTTCGCGCTGTACTTCTTTAAAGAAATGATTGGCGAAGGCATAATAGGTGTCTTGCGGGATCTCTTTCAACAGGACGAGCTGTGTGCTCTGGTAGAAGGGGCGCTTGGCGGAGGTAAACATTTCTTCCATGAGGTGCATCTTGCTACCTGCAAAGACGAAGTGAACATTGGGCACAAACTGTATATATGAACGTAAGAGGGCTTCCACGCCTTGTTCGGGATACTCTGTGATTTGCTGGAACTCGTCGATGGCGATGTAACAACGCTTGCCGGAATGGGCGATGTAGTCGAATATCTCTTTCAAGGTGCTTTGTGATAGGCTGTCAAGGTGCCCGAGGACTGTCTGCGCTAACAATTGCACAAAGGCTTTCAGGTCGCGCGTGGAGTAGATGTCCAAGTAGAAGCAAAGGATATCTTTTTGCTCTTCACCGATGTGGTGAAAGACGTTCTTGATCAGTCCGGTCTTACCCATACGGCGGGGGGCGATGAGGGTCAGGTTCCGCTCATTGTGCAGGGCGGAGGTCATTTTACTGGTTTCTTGTTCCCGGTCGCAGAAGTAAGTGGGGCCGTTATAACCGTATACGAGGAAAGGATTATTGAGTTTCATAAATTACATGTTTTGTATTACACATTTTATGTAACACAAAGTACGTAATTTATTTTGTGAATAACAAGCCGATGGGAGTTTTTCATACCCATCCTGTCATATTTACCGGAAAAGCTCTATATTTGTGTGTGATTGTGTTTTAGTGAAAAATAATATATAGTTTATGGACATAGCACGGAAACTCCCGGTAGGGATACAATCGTTTGAGGAACTGCGTAAAGGTGATTTTCTTTATGTGGATAAAACGGAAATGGTATGGCGTATGGCAAATACCGGGAAGCCGTATTTCCTGAGCCGTCCGAGACGTTTCGGGAAGAGTATGCTGCTCTCTACTTTTGAGGCTTATTTCCAGGGACGGAAGGATCTGTTCGAGGGGCTGGCCATCGAACGCCTGGAAACGGATTGGACGGTGTACCCGGTGTTGCATCTGGATCTGAATGCGAAGAAGTATGATACGTTGGAGGATTTGTATGCTATGTTGAACCTGCATCTGGAAAGGTGGGAGGCCCGGTTTGGCGGTGAAATGGCAGCACGCTCTCCGGAAGAGCGTTTTGCGTATATTATCCGGCAGGCGTACAAGAAGACGGGACAAGGGGTGGTGGTGCTGATCGATGAATATGATAAACCGATGCTACAGGCCATTCTGAACGAACCGCTGATGGATGAATACCGGCGAACATTAAAAGCTTTCTATGGGGTACTGAAGAGTGCGGACCGGTATCTGCGTTTTGTCTTTCTGACTGGGGTGACTAAGTTCGCGCAGGTGAGTGTGTTCAGTGATCTGAACCAGCTGAATGATATCAGCATGAAGCTTCCATACGCTACTGTATGTGGGATTACTCAGGAGGAGTTGGTACAGACTTTTACTCCTGAACTTAAGAAGCTGGGCGAGGGGAATGGGCTTATCTGGGAGGAAACCCTGAAGAAGATGGCGGCAATGTATGACGGGTATCACTTCTGTGAGTTTACGGAGGGCTTGTTCAATCCGTTCAGCGTGCTGAATGTGTTTGATGGGGGAAAGTTTGACTATTATTGGTTTCAGACGGGAACGCCTACTTACCTGGTGGATTTGCTGAAACAGAGTAATTATGACATCCGTCAGCTGATAGATAACGTAGAGGTGGGTTCCTTTGGCTTTGCTGAATATAGAGCTGAGATGAACAACCCGTTGCCTATGATTTATCAGAGTGGATATCTGACAATCAAAGGGTATGACAAGGAGGTGAAATTGTATACATTGGGATTCCCGAATGACGAGGTACGGTATGGATTCATGAACTTTCTGGTTCCTTATTATACGACAATCAGCAGCGATGGGACGGAGTTCCACATCGGGCAGTTCGTACGGGAATTGAGGGCGGGAGATATCGACTCGTTTATGGAACGGGCAAAGGCTTTCTTTGCGGATTTTCCTTATGAACTGAATGATAAGACGGAACGACATTACCAGGTGGTGTTTTATTTGATGTTTAAGTTAATGGGACAGTTTGTGGATGCTGAGGTACGTAGTGCCCATGGGAGGGCGGATGCTGTGGTGAAGACTAAGGAACACATTTATGTGTTCGAATTCAAGTTACAAGGTAGTGCTGAGGAAGCATTGCAGCAGATTGATGAGAAAGGGTATCTACTTCCATATACCAAAGATGGACGTAAACTTGTGAAAATAGGAGTGGACTTCAGTCATGAGAACCGGAATATAGACCGGTATCTGGTGGCGTATGAGTGACCTTTTCCGTTTTCACCGAACTTATCGCCCGCTCTGTTGTTATACTATTAAACTACATTAATAAAACAACAATAAAAAAAACATTATGTCAACAACGAATTTTAAAGGACAACCGGTGAAGCTGGTGGGTGAGTTTGTTCAGGTGGGGAAGGTTGCTTCTGACTTTGAACTGGTGAAGAGTGATTTGTCTTCGTTCTCGCTGAAGAGTTTGTCCGGAAAGAATGTGGTACTCAATATATTTCCGAGTATTGATACGGGGGTGTGTGCGGCTTCGGTGCGACGGTTCAACAAGCTGGCGGCTGGGATGAAGGATACGGTGGTACTGGCTATCTCGAAGGATCTACCGTTTGCTGCCGGACGTTTCTGCGCTGCCGAGGGGATTGATAATGTGATTACGTTGTCGGATTTCCGTACGTCGGATTTTGATGAGAGCTATGGGGTGCTTATGTCGGATGGTCCGCTTGCCGGGCTGTTGGCACGGGCGGTGGTGATCATCGGGAAAGATGGTAAGGTGGCTTATACGGAACTGGTACCGGAAATCACGCAGGAACCTAATTATGAGAAGGCTTTGGCTGCTATTGGAAAGTAATTCTACTATATAATGAAATAATCGAGGCCGTTCCTGATGAAGGGGCGGCCTCGATTCGTGTTATGACATCCCTTTCCTCCACTTGTCAATAAGTTTCCAGAATCCTTTGTACTCTTTGGGCTCTTCGAGGTCTTCAATAAACCGAAGCAACTCCTTGATGTCGAGCGGTGAGGGGCACAGGGAATTGTGTATATGAAATCTCTGTTCATCGCCGAGCAATAGATTGATGATGGCCAGACGAGGCTGTATGTCGTAGCTCTCGGGGTCGATGTGGGCGGCTTGCTCCATGCAGTGGCGGGCATCATGCAGGCGGTTGACCTCCAGTAAGTACTCGGAAATGTGTAGCCACGTGGACGATTCCGGAGATATGTCGAGGGCTGTGTGCCACATGGTCCAGGCCATTTCGAGGTCGTCCGCCAGCAGATAGATGTAGCCTTCGGTGAGGTGTACCTCGGAAGGGATGGGATGATCTGCCAAAGCAAGATAACAAAGGTCTGTCGCTTCGGGGTACTCCTCCAAGTGTGCCAGGGAGATGGCGCGATTGAGGTACAGATCGCTGCGCAGGGCGGAAAAATCATCGTCCATGTAGTCGATGGCTGTCTGGAATGCTTCGGCGGCATTGGCCCACTGCTCCATGGCGTTGAAGGTGAGGCCGAGGAACATGTTCCCGAAGAGGGGGGATATGCCGTCGGCGTTCAGTGCCCGTTGGTAAGCATCGATGGCTTCTTCTGAGCGGTCGAGGTTGAAGAGGATATGTCCGCGAATGAGGTGAGCTTCACCCGACTGGTCGTTGGCAGCCAAGGCGAAATCGACCGCATTGAGGGCCTGTGGATAGTCTGAGACGAGTAAGTGGCATTTGCTCAGCTCGTTCCAGTATTCGGCATTGAAAGGATCGAGGTCGATCAGTTGGTTGTACGCCTCAATGGCTTTCTCGGTTTCGGGGATAGAGGCCAGGCATTCGGCTTTCATGAGCATGAGCTCTTCGCTCTGCGGGAATTCTTTCAATCCGTATTCCGCCCAGTCGAGAGCCTTTTCCGGGTTCCCGGTGTCTTTGTACAGGCTGGCCACGTCGGCTAACAGTTCGTAATTCTTGCTGTCTTTGATGCCTTGGAAGAGGGCGTCGGCTTCGTCGAGATTGCCTTCATTGATGAATAGTTCGCCACGAAGGAGGGTGACCTCATACGACTCTTCCTGAATGCTGAATGCTACCTTCTTGGCTTCTTCCAGTTTCCCGGTGTCCAGATAAAGCAACGACTGTTCGATGAGCAGGTCGGTGTTATCGGGGTGCAGACGGAGACCGTAGTCGATGACCTGCTGGGCATCGTCAAAGCGTTGGTCGGCAGCATATTTATCGGCGATATCGGCCAATTGGTCGGCATCGAGGTAGATGTTTTCTCCTTTTTTCAGATGTTCCTCGTAACGGGCTATGAGTTCGTTGAGTTCTGAAGGTTTATCGTATGAGGGGTCTTTTCTTGACATTGCAGAAGAGTGATTAATGTTAAGTGATTAGTGATAAGCTTTCTGCGTATTATAGACAACAAGCGATTAGTGTTTGGCTTCTGCTTATCACTAATCGCTCGTCGCTAATCACTATTTATTGATCTTTCCCCAGTTGTCTTTCAGGCCGACGGTGCGGTTGAAGATGAGACGGTCGGAGGTAGATTCGGGATCGACATTGAAGTATCCGATGCGCTGGAACTGCAGGTAGGAGAGGGGCTGCATCTGAGCGGCAAACTTCTCTACATAGCAGACGGGCAGCACGGTGAGTGAGTCGGGGTTGAGCAGCGTGCGGAAGTCGGCATCTTGCTCTGCACCGGGGTTTTCCACCCGGAACAGACGGTCGTACAGACGTACTTCGGCCTGCTGGCAATGTTTGCAGCTCACCCAGTGGAGAGTGCCTTTCACCTTGCGTCCGGCTTCGGACATGCCGCTCTTGGTCTCGGGATCGTATTCGCAGTACACCTCTACTACTTCGCCGGCATCGTTCTTCTTGCAACCGGTGCATTTCACGATGTAAGCGTTCTTCAGGCGCACTTCCTGTCCGGGCGTCATGCGGAAATATTTCTTCGGGGCATCTTCCATGAAGTCGTCGCGCTCCATCCACAGCTCGCGGCTGAACTCGATGGTATGCACGCCTGCCGAGGGATCTTCGGGGTTGTTGATGGCTTCCATGGCTTCCACCTGACCTTCGGGGTAGTTGGTGATGATGAGCTTCACGGGGTCGAGCACAGCCGATACGCGGGTGGCACGGGTGTTGAGGTCCTCACGGGCGGCGGCTTCGAGCAGTGACACATCGTTGAGGGCTTCGTACTTGGTGTAACCGATCATGTTGATGAACCGTTTGATGGACTCGGGCGAGTAACCGCGACGACGGAATCCACAGATGGTCGGCATGCGGGGGTCGTCCCAGTTGTTCACCAACCCTTCTTTCACCAGGGTGAGCAGTTTGCGTTTGCTCATCACGGTGTAGGTGAGGTTCAGGCGGTTGAACTCCGTTTGGCGCGGGCGGTAACCCGGTTCGGTGACCAGCGGGGTCTGAATGAGCTCGTCGATGAAGTAGTCGTATAGCGGGCGGTGCACCTCGAACTCCAGCGTGCACAGCGAGTGTGTCACACCTTCGAAGTAGTCGCTCTCTCCGTGTGCGAAGTCGTACATCGGGTATGCTTTCCACGCATCACCGGTACGGTGGTGCGGATGCTTGATGACGCGGTAGATGATGGGGTCGCGGAAGTGCATGTTGGAGTTGGCCATGTCTATCTTGGCACGGAGCACCATGGCACCTTCTTCCACCTCTCCGGTGTTCATCTTGGCGAAGAGCTCAAGGCTTTCCTCGATGGGGCGGTCGCGGTAAGGGCTGGCCGTACCGGGCACCGTGGGCGTACCCTTCTGACGGGCAATCTCTTCGGCACTCTGCTGGTCGATGTAAGCTTTTCCTTTCTTGATAAGCTCCACGGCAAAGTCCCACAACTGTTGGAAGTAATCCGAAGCATAGTAGATGTTGCCCCACTGGAAGCCCAACCATTGGATGTCTTCCATGATGGAATCTACGTATTCTACATCCTCCTTCACGGGGTTGGTATCGTCGAAACGGAGGTTGCATACGCCTCCGCGTTCTTTGGCGATGCCGAAATCGAGGCAGATAGCTTTGGCGTGTCCGATGTGGAGGTAGCCGTTGGGCTCGGGCGGGAATCGTGTTTGTATCCGTCCGCCGTTCTTACCCTCTTTCAGGTCGTTGTCCACTGCTTGTTCTATGAAGTTGAGGCTTTTCTTTTCGCCTGCTTCTTCGTTCTTGATTTCTGTCATAACAGTATGTGTGTTAACTTTTTTAATGAGGCTACAAAAGTAGGATATTTTTTTCTTATTCCCTACTTCACGGGGATATATCCGCTCTTTTTTATCTGTTCCTGGCCTTGGGGAGAGAGGATATAGTCGATGAGCGGGCGCACCAGGGCCTCTTTGTCGGTGTCATAATAATAGTTGCGCCAAGGCAAAGAAGAAAGTAAAAGCACCGCGCAGCCAACAACAAAGTAAACAAACCTATATTACAAACTGTTTACAAATCAATTAAAGCATCCATCTGTAACACGATTGAAATCTGTTTGAAACACTTCCTTCACATATCTTTCACATGGTCTTAACAAGAAACCTTTTAATTTGCAAAAGAATTAAGTTTCGAATGAAACGAGTCATTGAAAAATCATAGAAGGACTACTCTCTTGTAGCGGATTCGTAACAAGCCTGGTCATCATACTGATAGTAAACCTTACAGCCAATGCCTTGCGACGGTGCTTTGAACGAAAAAATAATTGATTATATGTTGAATGAAAGGGTAAAAATAGATGTACAGGATGTCAACTTCTGGTATGATAAGTTCCAGGCGTTGAAAGACATTCGGATGCAGATAGAACAGCAGACGGTCGTGGCTTTCATCGGCCCGTCGGGTTGCGGGAAGTCCACCTTCCTGCGTTTGCTCAACCGCATGAACGACCTCATCCCCCAGACACGCCTCGAAGGCGAGATCCGTATTGACGGACAAAATATCTACGACAAAGGAGTGGCGGTGGACGAACTGCGCAAGAACGTAGGCATGGTGTTCCAACGCCCCACACCCTTCCCAAAGAGTATCTTCGAGAACGTGGCCTACGGACTCCGGGTGAACGGCGTGACGGACAGAGAATTTATCAACCACCGGGTGGAAGAGACCCTGAAAGGAGCTGCCCTGTGGGGCGAGGTAAAGGACAAGCTCAAAGCATCGGCCTACGAGCTCTCGGGTGGACAACAGCAACGACTCTGCATCGCCCGCGCCATGGCCGTATCGCCCTCTATCTTGCTCATGGACGAACCCGCTTCGGCACTCGATCCTATCTCGACCGCCAAGATTGAAGAGCTGATACGCGAACTCAGGAAGGAGTACACCATCGTTATCGTGACGCATAACATGCAACAGGCTTCCCGTGTGAGCGACAAGACGGCTTTCTTCTACATGGGTAACATGGTGGAGTTCGACGATACGAAACGAATTTTTACCAATCCCAGCCAGTTGCAAACCCAGAATTACATAACCGGCCGTTTTGGCTAATATAGACATATAAATAGAAAGAATTATGGTAAAGTTTATTGAATCAGAGCTGACGCTGCTGAGAAAAGAAGTAGACGAGATGTGGACCCTGGTATATGACCAGTTGCAGAAATCCGGCGATGCCGTACTGACGCTGGACAAAGAATTGGCGCAACACGTCATTGTCCGTGAACGACGGGTGAATGCTTTCGAGCTGAAGATAGACAGCGATGTGGAAGACATTATTGCCCTGTACAGTCCTGTGGCTATCGACCTGCGTTTCGTACTGGCCATGCTCAAGATTAACACCAACCTGGAGCGTCTGGGTGACTTTGCCGAGGGTATTGCCCGCTTCGTGATACGTTGCGAAGAACCCACCCTCGACCCCGAACTGCTGAAAGACCTGCGCCTGGCCGAGATGCACGCCGAAACGCTTTCCATGCTCGAAATGGTGAAGCGTGCCCTGTTCGACGAAAATATCGACCTGGCCACCAGTGTCTTCTCCAAGGACTCTCTGGTGGACGAGATCAACCTGGCCGCTGCCGATGTACTGACCGAGTACATCAAGAAACATCCCGAGAGTGCCGGTACTTGTCTGGAGCTGGTCAGCGTATTCCGGAAACTCGAACGTTCGGGCGACCATATCACCAACATCGCCGAAGAAATCGTCTTCTTTATCGATGCTAAAGTGCTGAAACACCGTGGAAAAACGGAAGAACATTATCCGGGGAAATAAGCAGACAAGTGCAGCGAACACCCTGCACTTAATAGCATCTTTTTGTTAAAATAGAGTAACAAAGTTTATATGTTGCCTTGTTTGTGGCATAATGACAGAAAATTTCAACGGAATGTCGCGATTAATTCAAAGAATGCCGTATATTTGTGTTCAGTAACGTTTCCGATAGGCTGTACTTACCAAAAACCACATGAAACAAAGGTCAAATCCAAAAATATGTTATATGACATGTTTTATTGTTTGGTGGGTATTGAGAAAAACGGCTATATTTGCAGCGTTATCCTGAAAACAATCTTTTTACCTTAAAAAAAACTAATACCTATTGAAAACTGAAAAATGAGGCCTTGTGAAAAGCCTCATTTTTTTTATGCCCTTTTGGATAGAATTTTCAACAAAGAAGGGTGACAATAAAAGTTTTTTAGCGATTGTTTAGCTACTATTAGACGTATATTCTGTATCTTCGCTCCCAAAATCATAGAATTATGTTTTCTGGAATAGTAGAAGAGTACGCTACGCTGGTAGCACTGGTGAAAGACCAGGAGAATATACACTTTACGTTTAAGTGTTCGTTTGTCAACGAGTTGAAGGTAGACCAGAGTGTGTCGCACAACGGGGTATGCCTTACTGTAGTAAATCTGACTGAAGATACCTATACGGTAACGGCCATGAAGGAGACACTGGATCGGTCCAACCTGGGTTTGCTGAAGGTAGGAGACAAGGTGAACGTGGAGCGCAGCATGCAGATGAACGGTCGGCTCGACGGGCATATTGTTCAGGGGCATGTGGATCAGACTGCTACTTGCATGGCTGTGGAAGAAGCTGGTGGAAGCTGGTACTTCACCTTCCGCTATGCGTTCGACAAGGAGATGGCCCAACGCGGCTACATCACTGTGGACAAAGGCTCGGTAACAGTGAACGGCGTGAGTCTCACTGTGTGCAACCCTACGGACGACACCTTCCAGGTGGCTATCATTCCATACACCTATGAATATACCAACTTCCATACCTTCCAGGCAGGATCGGTGGTGAACATTGAGTTCGATATCATCGGCAAGTACATCAGCCGCATGTTGCAATACAAGTAGGTATTTACAAGTCCTTCAGCAACACATGGCTGGCGTTCTTGTAATAATCCTCCCGGAGCTTCATCAGTACTTCCCATTGCGGGCGGAACTCATTCTCCCGGTCTACCTTGAAATCCTCCGAGCCGTATGTGTCCAGCCGATCGAGTAGCAAAGCCACGCTGAGCTGGTGAATGTCGATGGATGGCTGATAGGCAATATCCTCGCTCTTTTCATCGGTCACAACTTCGTGCACCAGGTTGATCTCTTGTAGTTGGTACAGTACATCCTTGGTGAGCCGGAGCGGTATCTGATGCGCTTCCGAGATCTGTTCGGCTGTGTACGGCACCTCGTTCTTCTCGAACCGCCGGGCGATGAGCGACATGATGAGTATGCTGATAAAATCGCGGTAACGCTGGCTGATGTTGCGCATGTCCTTGTCGAAACTGAAGTGGCGGATGTTCTGCCCGGCATAGGTCAGCTCGGCACCAAACAGACAGATGGTCCACGATACCTGTAACCACAACAAGAGCAGCGGAAGGGCTGCGAAGCTACCATAAATAGCATTGTACTTCGATACCCATACCTGTCCGCTGATGTACAAGAACTGGAAAGCCTGGTAGGCCGTTCCCGCCAGTACACCAGCTACGAAAGCATGCTTGAACTTCACCTTTGTGTTGGGCATGAAGATATACAGCCCCGTGAACATGAACCACGTGACGGCAAACGGGATGAGGCGGATCAGAAATTTCAGGACAGGAGCCAGTATCACGAAGCTTTCCATCTCCTTGAGCATGGTGCTGGTGAAGATAGAGAGACCGCTCGACAGTACGATGAGGATGGGCATCAGCAGGAACATCGAGAAATAATCGGTGATTTTGCGGTAGATGCTGCGACCTTTCTTCACCTGCCAGATGCGGTTGAAGGTCAACTCAATACCGCCCACCAGGTTGATAACCGTCCACAGCAACATCACCAGACCTACTCCGATGAACACCCCGCTTTTGGCTTGTACCAGGTACGAGTCTATAAACGGCAAGATGAATTCCAGTACCTCTTCATGCCCGGCCAGAGCGGTGCGCAGTTCGCTCTCCACCAGATTGGCAAAACCGAATCCGCGGGCGATGGCAAAAAGGATAGCGAGCATAGGAACCAGAGCCAACAGCGTACTGTACGTCAGCGCAGATGCTTTGTTGGCCATGCGCTGGGTGATGAAACGGTCGATGCAGAGATACACCGTTTTAATGATCGTGTAGACCGAAAACACTGTTTTCGTCACTTCGTCCTCCGTGATACGCCAGATATCGTAGGTGACGAATTTCCATATTTCTGAGATCTTCTTCATCGAAGCAGAATTAAGATGTCAAAGTAAAAAGCAGTCGACCTGTAAGCCGGGTTCTGTTCCTTGCCGAAGCAAGGTGCCTGTCATTTATCTGCGCTGCCTGTCACCAGACAGCTTTAGCGGTCTACCCTCCGGCGTGGAGCGAGCAGCTCTCATAATGCCGGTATACATGACCTTACAACTCCTAAGACGCACAGCCCGCATGTCGCCATACGGCTGGTGGGCTCTTACCCCACCTTCTCACCCTTACCTCGTTCCCGAAGGAGCGGGGCGGTTGTTTTCTTCTACGTTACTCTACCCTCGCGGACAGCTTTCTGTTAGGAAGTAGGATGCTCTGTGTTGCCCGGACTTTCCTCCTGCACTGAAGCGCAAGCGACAGACCGGTCTACTGCTTTAGACTGCAAAAGTATGGTTTTTATTTCGTTTTGCCAAAGAATGACGCTGTAATAGGTTGTTTTCCAGTCAGCCTGCGTCTGTTAAGATAATGAAACAGAACCATCAAAAGCGAAAAATAATTCTACCTTTGCTTATCAAACATTCTACATATAAAAACGATATCGGATGAAAATAGTTTATTCCCTCTTGGTGGGGATGTGTCTGTGGATGGGTTGTACCGGTACCGGACAACAGGAGGCAGCAGGTACTCCTCCTATCATAGCCCTGTTGACGGATACGGTACGTGCCCATTTTGCTCCCGACAAGCGGGTGGCTCTGCTCGAAGTCGACTACCGGCTGGAAGGAAACAACCTCCTCGTGAAAGGCCTTACCACATCGGCTGAAGCCCGTGCTGCTTTGTTGCAGGGAGTGGAGGATGCCGGCTATCACTGCATCGACAGCCTGCAACTCCTGCCGGACAGTGCTTCTTTGCACGGCAAAACCTACGGCATTGTCAACCTGTCGGTGTGCAACTTGCGTGTAGAACCCGATTTCTCATCGGAGATGACCACACAAGCGTTGATGGGTATGCCCGTGCGTGTGCTGCAACGCAACGGATGGTACCGCATACAAACCCCTGACAACTACATAGCCTGGGTGCATCCCACCGGCGTACACTCGATTACCAAGGATGAATACGATGCCTGGAACCGGGCCGAAAAGATTGTGGTGACGGCTCATTACGGATTTGCATACACCCGTCCCGACCTGACTTCGCAGACCGTTTCCGATGTGGTGAGCGGAGATCGCCTGATGTGGGAGGGAACCGAAGGTGGCTTTTACAAAGTATGCTATCCCGACGGTCGCCAGGGCTATATACAGCGTTCCATCGCCTCACCCGAGAAGGTTTGGCGCGCTTCGCTGAAACAAGATGCCGCCAGCATCATCCGTACCGCTTATACTCTGATGGGCGTACCTTACCTTTGGGCCGGAACCTCGGCCAAAGGGATGGATTGCAGCGGTTACGTACGCACCGTCCTGTTCTTGCATGACATCATCATCCCGCGCGATGCCTCGCAACAGGCGTATGTAGGCGAGCATATAGACATCGCACCCGACTTCGGCAATGTGCAGCCGGGCGACTTAATCTTCTTCGGCCGGAAAGCTACCCCGGAAAAGAAAGAGCGTGTGGTGCACGTAGGCATCTACCTGGGCGATAAACGTTTCATCCATTCGCAGGGCGATGTGCATGTCAGCAGCCTCGATCCGGCCCATGCGCAGTTCGATGCGTTCAACCTCGACCGCCTGCTTTATGCCGTGCGTATCCTACCCTATATAGATAAGGAGAAAACGCTGAATACTACCGCTACCAATCCCTATTATTATGGCACAAAATAGAAGAGATTTCCTGAAAACAGCTGCCCTGGCTACCGTCGGTTCCGGACTGGCCCTCAACCAACTGTTTGCTGCCGAGGCGGCACCGTCCGCTTTCTCCATCAACCGTTTGGGAGCGGGTGGGAAGATGAAACTTCGTTTCTTCCCGTACGAGTTGAGGCTGAAGCACGTCTTCACCGTAGCCACCTACTCGCGCACCACCACGCCCGATGTGCAAGTGGAAATAGAGTACGAAGGCATTACTGGGTACGGCGAGGCCTCCATGCCTCCTTACCTGGGGCAGACAGTGGAGACGGTGATGAATTTCCTGAAGAAAGTCGACCTGGAACAGTTCAGCGATCCGTTCCGGCTGGAAGATATACTGGCATACGTGGATAGTCTCAGTCCGGGCGATACAGCCGCCAAAGCAGCGGTCGACATTGCTTTGCACGACCTGGTGGGTAAGTTGCTCGGCGCACCCTGGTACCGCATCTGGGGACTGGACAAGGCCAAAGCACCTTCCACCACCTTCACTATCGGCATCGATACACCCGATGTGGTGCGCGCCAAGACCCGCGAAGTGGTGGGTCAGTTCAATATCCTTAAAGTGAAGCTGGGGCGTGACAACGACAAGGAGATGATCGAAACTATCCGGTCGGTAAGTGATTTGCCCATCGCTGTCGATGCCAATCAGGGATGGACGGATAAGCTGTACGCCCTGGACATGGTTCACTGGCTCCAAGAGAAGAACATCGTGATGATAGAACAACCCATGCCTAAGGAACAGCTCGACGATATCGCTTGGGTGACGCAGCACAGCCCGCTGCCCATCTTTGCCGACGAGTCCCTGCAACGGCTGGCCGACGTGAAAGGGCTCTACGGTGCTTTCCACGGCATCAACATCAAGCTGATGAAGTGCACCGGGATGCGCGAAGCGTGGAAGATGGTGACGCTGGCCCGTGCGCTGGGCATGAAGGTGATGGTGGGATGCATGACGGAGACTTCGTGCGCCTGCTCGGCAGCTGCCCAATTCTCGCCTGCTGTCGACTTTGCCGATCTGGACGGTAACCTGCTCATTGCCAACGATCGTTTCCGGGGGATGACGGTAGAGAAAGGACTTATCACCCTGAACGATCTGCCCGGTATAGGAGTAACATTGCTGTCTCAATAGCATCTATATCATGTTCTGCTACGGGACTTTCCCAGGTTCCGTAACGGAACTTTTCAAGTCGCGCTACGGAACATAAAAAGTTCCGCTACGGCTTTCAGAAAGTCCCGTAGCGGAAGTTAAACAAAGGAGCCACCATCATGAGAAAACTTGTCTACGCGTGCCTATTGTTCATCATCGCTTCGGCTTGCAACTCCAAACAGGAGGTGAAACCGTATAGTTGGGAAGCCGATCTGCATCAACGGCTGCTCACCGACTTCTGCCTGAGCGAGTCGCAAGTGAAAGAGTATATCCGCAAATACATCCCCCACGTTACCGACGACATGATGCGGCAATGGGAGGAAAGCAATGCCCTGGAGTGTATGATTATCGACGGCGAAAAACGATACTTCCGGAATGCCGGACCCAACCTGTTTCGCGTAGATTCGGCCTGCTACAACATCAAAGTGGGGAAAGACGGGCAAGCACTGAGCAAAAGCGAGGTGGTGAACCAGGAACATCTTCCTAAAGTGATGGAAGCCGTGAAGAAAGAGGGTAAAGCCATCGTACTTCCCCAGCGCATGCGCGTTACTTATACATTGACAGTCGATAGGAATGCCGTGCCCGACGGGAAGACCGTACGTTGCTGGTTGCCCTTCCCGCAATCCGACCAGAGACGACAGACCGATGTGAAGCTGATCGATACCAGCGAGTGGCCTTACACCCAGTCGCCCGACTCCTGCGCCCATTCCACCATCTACATGGAGAAGAAAGCCGTAGCCGGTGAGCCGACAGTCTTCTCTGAAACCTTTGAATACACCTCTGCGGCCGAGTGGTATCAGCTGAAACCCGAATGCATCATTCCGTACGATACCACCAGTGTAGTTTATAAGGAATATACCGCCGAACGAGACACCCACATCCGATTCGCACCCCGCATCCGGCAACTGACTGCCAATCTCATCGCCGGCGAGTCCAACCCCTTGTTACAGGCACAGCGCATCTTCCGCTGGGTGAACGACAAGTTTCCCTGGGCATCGGCCCGTGAGTATTCCACCATCGAAAACATCCCCGAATATGTGCTCGATGCCCGTCATGGAGACTGCGGACAGGTGGCACTGCTCTTCATTACCCTGTGTCGTTGCGCAGGTATTCCCGCTCACTTCCAGAGCGGCTTCATGATGCACCCCGGTGCCTGGAATTTGCATGACTGGGCAGAGATTTACTTCGAAGGCATCGGATGGGTACCTGTCGATCCATCGTTCGGTATTCCTCCCTTTGCCCGTGATGCGGACGAGCGAATGTTCTTCTGCGGCGGTATCGACTCGTGGCGAATGATTGTGAACAGCGACTATTCCATGCCGCTGGTACCCGAAAAGAAATATCCGCGCAGTGAAACGGTTGATTTTCAGCGAGGTGAAGTGGAATGGGAGGGAGGTAATCTCTATTTCCCACAATGGGATTATCAGATGAAAATAGAGTACCTGAATTAGACTAATTGACCTTTTGCTAAAAATAAAAGCAAAAAGAGGTTAACAAGAATAGCGGGTTTTGTTTTTTTATAGTACGTTTGCGACACTAATAAAGTATGAACAGAAGTATAGCACTCATAGGATTCTTGTTTCTCTTCCTTTTCAGCATGGTTCTGGAGGGAGAGGGTCTGAAAAAAAACTCTGCCGCGGAAACATGCGAAAGCGTTCGGGCAGAGAGTAGAGTGTCTTCTCTTGTGAAAACCACCTGTTTCACCGCAGGCGTTTCTTCGTCCACACGTGCAGAGCATTCTGCTTATGAAGCCTATGCACAGGACTCATCCAACTTCCATTCCATTCTTCAGACCCGAAACGATTGTCGCGAACGCGTTTACTTACATAAGTTCCTGAAAATAAACCCGGCTCTCGGACAATTACGCATGCAGTCGGAAATGTTTGCACAAGACTTCTGCAAACTACCCGATACTGCCTACCACTCCGATAAATTTGCGTGCAACTATTACCTCTATACGTTGCGGCATATCCTTATTTAATCGTTTTCTTTTCCTTTTTGCATAACCCTTTCCCGATGAAGGAGGAGAGAGGTGTATGCTCGTATTGGCTATCGTAATTTACTATTTCTTATTTTTTTTATTGTTATGGAACACGAACAAAGTCGTTCGGGTCTTTTGACTGAAGCGACGGGCGTGAACGTTTCTCATTGCTACCAGTGTGGCAAATGTACGGCAGGGTGTGTTCTCGCTTCTGAGATGGACTATCCTCCCAGTTATGTTATGCGCCTGCTGCAAACAGGAACTTCAGAAAATTACCGGAAGGTGCTCTCTTCTGAGGCTATCTGGCTCTGTCTGAGTTGCGAAAACTGCATAGCCCGTTGTCCCAAAGAAGTAGATATTCCACAAGTGATGGACTATTTGCGGGAAGAGTCTCGGCTCAACGGTTGCATTCACCCCAAAGCCCGTTCGGTAGTAGCCTTTCATCGTTCATTTCTGGACAGCGTAAAGCAGACAGGACGTTTGTACGAAGTAGGCCTGGTAGCTGGCTTCAAAATGCGTACCATGCGGTTGACACAGGATCTCAAAGTAGCCCCCGTCATGTTCATGAAGGGAAAGCTGAATATACTTCCCGAAGTAATCAAAGGGCGAAAGCGCGTGGGTGTTATCTTTTCCAAAACCATTGAGAATACAAAAACGAATCGTAAATGAGAATAGGCTTTTATCCGGGATGCTCATTGAACGGCACTTCCCGTGAATACAACGAATCGGTTCATACATTGGCCAAGGCTTTTGGACTGGAACTGGCAGAAGCGAAGGATTGGAACTGCTGCGGAGCGACTGCCGCCCATTCCATGAATAAAATACTCTCTCTGTCGTTGCCAGCACGGGTGCTTGCCTTGGCAGAACAGCAAGGTCTCGTTGAGCTGGTAATTCCCTGTGCTTCTTGTTACAACCGTTTGAGCATGGCTCAGTACGAACTGGAACACAATCCGAAACTGCGCGAACAAGTGGCCGAAGCCATCGGTATGCCTTATTTCGGCAGTTTGAAGTTGCTTAATGTGATTCAGATGATCGATCGTTTTATTGCACCTAAGTTGGCCGAAAAGATAGTGAATCCGTTCAACCGGGAAGTAGTGTGTTACTACGGTTGTTTGTTGGTACGCCCGCACAAAGTATTGCAGTTCGACCGCCTGGAAGATCCGCAAAGTATGGACCGGCTGATGACCCGGATCGGAGCTACTACCCTCGACTGGGCGTACAAGACTGAATGTTGTGGTGCCGGACTCTCCGTTTCGCGTACCGAGCTGGTGGCCCGCCTGTCGGGTGAGATTCTGCGCGATGCCGATGACCGCGGTGCCAAAGCCGTGATTGTGGCTTGTCCCATGTGCCATTCCAACCTGGATATGCGCCGTCCGGATGCCAACCGCTACCTGCGTCGCTCCATCGATATCCCGGTGCTGTATATCACACAGGCTATCGGTCTGGCTATCGGTCTGAGTCCGATGGAACTGGGTTTGAATCGTCATTTTGTTCCCGTCACCTTAAAATAGAATCAGATGTCGAAAGTCGGAGTTTTTATATGCCATTGTGGCGAGAATATCAGTGCTACGGTGGATTGCGAAAGAGTAGCTGAGGCGGCAGGACAAATGGAAGGCGTGGCGTATGCCACTGACTATAAATACATGTGTTCCGATCCGGGACAAAACCTTATCAAACAGGCCATCAAAGAACGTGGGCTGGACGGAGTGGTAGTAGCTGCCTGTTCACCGCGTATGCACGAACCCACTTTCCGACGCGCTTGCTCGGAAGCAGGGCTGAATCCTTACCTGTGCGAAGTAGCCAACATCCGCGAACACTGTTCGTGGGTACACGAGAGAGGCGAAGCCACTACACAGAAAGCTGCCGATCTTGTGAAGAGCTTAGTCGAGAAAGTAAAAAGAAATAAGCCATTGACATCCATCAAGGTACCGGTAGTGAAGAAAGCACTGGTCATCGGTGGAGGTATTGCCGGAATACAGGCCAGTCTGGATATTGCCAACTGCGGTCATCAGGTAATCCTGGTGGAGAAAGATCCTTCCATCGGCGGACACATGTCGCAACTGTCGGAGACATTCCCTACGTTGGACTGCTCGCAATGTATCCTCACTCCCCGCATGGTGGAAGTGGCGCAACATCCCAATATCACGCTGTACACCTACGCAGAGCTGGAGCATCTCGATGGCTTTATCGGCAACTTCAAAGCTACCATCCGCCTGAAGGCGAAGAGTGTGGACGAAGGCAAATGTACCGGTTGCGGACTTTGTACCACCAAGTGCCCCACAAAGAAGATTCGCGGAGAATTCAATGCCGGACTGGATACCCGTACAGCCATCTATGTGCCGTTCCCGCAAGCAGTACCCAACAAGCCGGTTATCGACAAGGAAAACTGTACTTACTATAAGAAAGGCAAATGCCGCCTGTGCGAAAAGACCTGTCCTACGGGAGCTATCTGCTTCGACCAGGAAGATCGTCTCATTACCGAAGAGGTGGGTGCAGTGGTGGTTGCCACCGGATTCAATGTGCTTCCTGCTTCTTACTTCCCGGAGTACGGGTATGGCAAGTACAAAGACGTAATTACCGGTTTGCAGTTCGAGCGATTGGCTTCGGCTTCCGGCCCTACCGCAGGTGAGATTCGTCGCCCCTCCGATGGGGCAATTCCGCAGAAAATAGTCTTCATCGCTTGTGCCGGTTCACGCGATCCGGCCAAGGGTATCCATTATTGTTCGAAGATTTGCTGCATGTACACGGCCAAGCATGCCATGCTGTACCAGCACAAGGTTCACGGAGGCGAATCGACGGTGTTCTACATGGATATCCGTGCTGCCGGAAAGAACTACGAAGAGTTTGTACGTCGCGCCATCGAGGAAGATGGAGTGAACTATGTACGCGGTCGTGTGGCCAGGGTGTACGAGAAGAACGGCAAGCTCATCGTGAAAGGAGTGGATACCCTGTTGGGGGCTACTCCTGTGGAGATTGAAGCCGACATGGTGGTATTGGCTACCGCCGGCGTAGCCAATGCCGGAGCCGAGGAACTGGCGCAAAAAATGCACGTTTCCTACGATCCGTATAAGTTCTTTGCTGAGGCTCATCCCAAGTTGAAGCCGGTGGAGACCAATACAGCCGGTATCTACCTGGCCGGGGCTTGCCAGGCACCCAAAGATATCCCCGAAACAGTGGGAATGGCTTCCGGAGCAGCTGTAAAGGTCGTCAGCCTGTTGTCACAGGAGAACCTGGTACGCGAACCGGTGATTGCGGTGGTAAACCGTACGGCACCTCCTACCTTTAGTACCTGTGTGGGGTGCTTTATGTGTCAGACGGCTTGTCCGTACCAGGCCATTACCCGCGAAGATATCAAAGACCGGAGCGGAAAGGTCATCAAGACCGTAGCACAAGTAAATCCGGGACTCTGTCAGGGATGTGGAACATGCGTTTCCTTTTGCCGGTCGAAGTCCATCGATATACAAGGATTCTCCAATGAACAAATGTATGCCGGTTTGATGGCATTGTTGAACCCGTAAAAACAAGAACAATGAACGAGAATAAGACAGTATTTGAACCCCGCATCGTAGCCTTCGTATGCAACTGGTGTACGTATGCCGGAGCCGACCTGACGGGAACCAGTCGTCTGAGGTACGCCTCAAATGTGCGCATCGTGCGTTTCCCTTGTACCGGGCGCATCGATTTCATGCTTTTGCTCAAGGCTTTTGCCGGTGGAGCGGATGGGATCATCGTATCCGGATGTCATCCCAACGACTGCCACTACACATCGGGCAACTTCCATGCCCGTCGTCGCTGGATGGTTTTCCGCGGGTTGCTCGACTTCCTGGGTATCGACGTACGCCGCATCCGCTATTCGTGGGTATCGGCTGCCGAAGGATCCAAGTGGGCAGACGTGGTGAACAATACCGTGGAACAGATCAGAGAGTTAGGCCCCTACGTACAATACCAACGGGCTGCCGCCTATCTGGAGGAGGAATGCTATGAGGCGGAGTGCTATGAGTAAGCTGACGGAAAAAGCCATTGCTCTGTTGCAGGAAGGGACGGTCAGCCAGATCATCGGTTACGAAGAGGGCAACGGAAAGGCGCGTCCGCTTTTCTGTGAAACGGTCGAGGAAGCCGGCCGGTTGATTTGCGACAGCCGTTGCACGAACAACCTGGCTGTTTACCTTACCAAGTCGGAACTGATGGGCGAAGGAAAAGTGGCTGTCATTGCCTCGTTGCCTACGTTGAGAAGCATTGCCCGTCTGGTGGTGGAAAGCCAATTGAAGGAAGAAAACCTGTTGGTGCTGACGGTGGATGTAGGAGGAGAGGTAATCCGGTTTAGTGGCTTCGCCGAGCTGAATACCTATTTAGCAAAAATACGTTTAGAAACACAGGGACGAGATGCCGAGCTGATTAATAAACTCGACCGGATGACTTCCGCCGAACGTTGGGTATTCTGGCAGAAAGAGCTCTCCAAATGCTTCAAGTGCTATGCTTGCCGGGCAGCTTGTCCGCTGTGCTATTGCACCCAATGCATTGTCGAAGTGAACAAACCCCAGTGGATACAACCGTGGTCGGCTCCGGTATCGAATATGGAATGGCAGATCAACCGGGCCATGCACATGACCGGGCGTTGTACAGGATGCGGTGCCTGCAGTGAGGCTTGTCCCCTGGATATCCCCATTCATCTGCTGACACGCAAGATTGCCGAGAATATACATCACGACTTCCAGTGGGTGCCCGGTGCACCGGCCGAAGGGAATGTACTTTCTACATTCAAACCGGAGGACAAAGAAAACTTCATTCAATAAATGAGCATGATGGAAAGGCTATATATAAATAAGGTGGGAATAGAACGCTGGTTTGCCCGGATACTGAACGAAGGAATGCGGGTGCTGGCACCTGTGGAAGTCAATGGCAAATGCGATTTCCAAACCGTTTCCTCTTATGGCGAAGTTGCTCAGGGATATGTGCAGACCACGCAGTCTGCTAAAAATGCATTCTTTCCGAAGACCGAATTACTGTTCTCATATAAAAAACAAGGGCACGACATCTACTTGCAGGAGGCTTCTGCCGAACTTCCCATGACGGTACTTTGGAGCATCCGCCCGTGCGATGCGGCTGGCTTGAAAGGGCTGACGAGCATCCTGAACGGGGATACCGTGGACAAACCCTATCATAAACGTCTGAACCGGACAGTTCTGGTGGGCGTTAGCTGTGTGCAGAGCGATGCCGGCTGCTTCTGTACCTCGGTAGGAGGTGGTCCGGGGCATGCCGACGGAAGCGATATCCTACTTACCTTCGTGAACGATGGTGGTGCGTTGGTAGAAGTGATGACTGCGAAGGGGCAGAACCTGGTAGACTTATCCGAAGAGAGTTTTACTTCGGCAGGAGAGATCGATAAAGAAGCCTATCTGGCCAAGATACCTTCCCTTTTCCACCCGGAACAGGTGAACGAAAAGTTGGCAACAGCCTTCGACAGTCCGGTTTGGAAGAAACAGTCGTCCCGCTGCCTTGGATGTGGGGCATGCGCCTTCGTATGTCCTTCCTGCGCTTGCTTCGACATTCAGGAAGATGCGAAAGGAAGCGGTGGACGACGGATACGTTGTTGGGATTCTTGCGGTTTTTCCCTCTTCACCCTGCATACTTCGGGGCACAACCCGCGCAGCACACAGAGTGCCCGCTGGCGTCAACGCATCCTGCATAAGTTCTCATACATGCCCCAGCGGAACGGAGTGATGGGATGCACCGGTTGCGGACGGTGTTCACGTGCTTGTCCCGTAGATATGAATATTCTGGAACACATAACCTCCATTGCAGAAGGACAACATGAATAACGAATCGAATATATACCTCCCTCATTTGATGGAGATTGAGAAAATCACCCAAGAAGCACCGGGAGTACGTACGTTCCGTTTACGGTTCAAGGATGAAAAGGCAGCAGAGACCTTTGCGTTCCGGGCCGGACAATTTGGCGAATACTCTGCTTTTGGTGAAGGTGAGTCTACTTTTTGTATCGCTTCTTCGCCTACACGGAAGAATTACATTGAATGCACGTTCCGGCAAGCCGGGCGGGTTACCTCCGGACTGGCACGTCTGGAAGAGGGCGATACAATAGGATTCCGCGGACCGTTTGGTAATGTGTTCCCCATCGACGAATGGACAGGAAAGAACCTGGTGTTCGTAGCCGGTGGTATTGCACTCCCTCCCATGCGTTGCGTCATCTGGAACGTGCTCGACACGCGCGAAAACTTTGAGAATATCACCATCGTGTACGGTGCCAAGTCGGTGGACGACCTGGTGTACAAGCATGAATTGAAGGAATGGGCGGAACGTCCTGATATAAATCTGGTAGTGACCGTGGATCCGGGAGGCGAAACGCCCGATTGGGGCGGCAAAGTAGGTTTTGTACCTTCGGTACTGGAACAGGTAGCACCCGACAGCGGGAACACAGTTGCCATCGTATGCGGCCCTCCGGTGATGATCAAGTTCACCTTCCCCGTATTGGAGAAACTCGGTTTCAAGGACGAGAACATCTTTACTACCCTGGAAAACCGGATGAAGTGCGGAGTGGGCAAGTGTGGACGCTGTAATGTCGGCAAGCTTTATGTTTGTAAAGACGGGCCGGTGTTTACCAAGGCAGAACTGAACGATCTGCCACCCGAATATTAAGAAGAAACGCGTTCGGAAACGGACGCTCACGATATTTCTTTCCCGCTGTGAAGCGCGAGATTAATGATTTGAAATGAAGGGAGGAAGCCTTTTATGTGTGTCTAAATTGTAATAATGGTTTCATGACTTCCACCTTGTTTCAATGAAATAATATGTTTTTTTAGTTTTTGGCGTACATTTAGCGTGATGTTAAGTGTACGCTTCCTTTTTTTATACAACTGCCGTTTCTGACAGACCTGACAATGTCAGTATAAACGAATGTAAATTTGTCAGCCATCCTCGTTAATCGCTGTTAAGCCGAAAATAGCCTCTGTTAAAAGTGGACAAAAAAGTATGTCAACTGATAGAAGTGAATGATTTTTGTCGTTATTTTAACGTCGTGAACGTTAAATGAATCCGCGATATTAACAGTTTAATTATATAAACGGTATGAAACAGACAACAAAAAACATCCTTGGAATAGGAGCAATCGTTCTTCTCAGTGCAGGTGTGGCGGGCTATACCGCCTACGAGGTAACCCAGTCTAACAGGGACTCTCAGACTTCTTTCAACGAGATGTTCGAGCAGAACCATAATGTAAAGATGGCGTCGTTCAACGCCATGGATGCCCAACCGGTAGACCTTACCCTGGCTGCAGAAAATTCAGTACATGCAGTCGTACATATAAAAGCCACCGAACTTTCTAAAACCAAAACAGTTCAGAGTGCACCCGACTTTTTCGACTTCTTCTTCGGAGATGGGAGAGGGGGCGGTCGCCAGCAACAGGTACAGACACAACCCCGTGTGGGATTCGGTTCAGGCGTGATTATTTCTAAAGACGGTTACGTCGTTACCAACAACCACGTAATCGAGGGTGCCGACGAAATCTCCGTCAAGCTGAACGATAACCGGGAATTCAAAGGCCGTATCATCGGTACCGACCCGAGCACGGATTTGGCTTTGGTGAAGATTGAAGGCGATGACTTCCCGACCATTCCCGTCGGCAACTCGGACAACCTGAAACTCGGTGAGTGGGTATTGGCCGTAGGCAACCCGTTCAACCTTACTTCCACTGTTACGGCCGGTATCGTGAGTGCCAAAGCCCGCGCATTGGGCGTGTACAACGGTGGCGTCGAATCGTTCATCCAGACCGATGCGGCTATCAACCAGGGCAACAGTGGTGGAGCGTTGGTCAATGCCAAAGGCGAACTGGTAGGTATCAACTCGGTTCTTTATTCACCTTCGGGAGCGTATGCCGGTTACGGATTTGCCATCCCTACCAGCATCATGACAAAAGTGGTGAGCGACCTGAAACAGTACGGCACCGTACAGCGTGCTCTGCTTGGCATCAAGGGAGGCTCCATTGCTGAAGACCAATACAGAGGTGAAGAAAACAGCAAAGAATTGAAGAAGAAAGCCGAAGAACTCGGTGTGGTCGATGGTGTATTCGTGAGCGAAGTCGTAGAAGGCGGTTCGGCTGCCGGAGCAGACATCAAAGCGAACGACGTGATCGTGGGCATCGACGGCAAGAAGGTACGCTCCTTTGCCGACCTGCAGGAAGCGTTGGCTATGCACCGTCCGGGCGATAAAGTCTCCGTGAAACTGATCCGCGACAAGAAAGAAAAGACCGTGGAAGTGACGCTGAAGAATGAACAAGGCACTACGAAAGTAGTAAAAGATGCCGGAATGGATATCCTCGGAGCTGCTTTCAAGCCGCTGACAGACGATACGAAGAAACAGCTCAACCTCGGCTACGGCTTGCAAGTGACCGGCGTGACCGATGGCAAGATGAGCGATGCAGGTATTGTGAAAGGTTTCATCATCCTGAAAGCCAACGGCCAGCCGATGCGTAAGGTGAGCGACCTGGAAGAAATCCTGAAAGCTGCCACCAAGTCGCCCGACCAGGTGCTGTTCATCAGCGGTATGTTCCCGTCAGGCAAGAGAGCCAGCTATGCAGTCGATCTTTCTCAAGAATAAAATAAGTTTTTAAGCGTAAGAAGATTGTAATTTAGACTAACAAGAATGAAAAGGGGTACCGTCTGCGAAACAGTCGGTACCCCTTTTTTGTTGAGTATTAATAAAATAATCATGAAAACGTTCTTTGCGAACAGTTTTTTTGTAGTAACTTTGCACTCCAAATTGTTTTGTAAGAATGAGACAACTAAAGATTACCAAAAGTATCACTAACAGAGAGAGTGCTTCTCTGGACAAGTATTTGCAGGAAATAGGCCGCGAAGACTTGATTACCGTAGAAGAAGAGGTAGAACTCGCTCAACGCATTCGTAAAGGTGACCGTGTAGCATTGGAGAAATTGACCCGTGCCAATCTGCGTTTCGTTGTATCTGTAGCCAAGCAGTACCAGAACCAAGGTTTGAGTTTGCCCGACTTGATTAACGAGGGCAATTTAGGACTGATCAAGGCTGCCGAAAAGTTCGATGAGACACGTGGTTTTAAATTCATCAGCTACGCCGTTTGGTGGATCCGTCAGTCTATTCTCCAGGCATTGGCCGAGCAGTCTCGTATCGTTCGACTTCCGTTGAATCAGGTAGGTTCGCTGAATAAGATCAGCAAAGCTTTCTCGAAGTTCGAACAAGAGAACGAGCGTCGTCCATCGCCCGAAGAACTGGCTGAAGAACTGGAGATCCCGGTCGACAAGATTTCTGACACACTGAAAGTGTCCGGCCGCCATATTTCGGTGGACGCACCTTTCGTGGAAGGAGAAGACAATAGCCTGCTCGATGTGTTGATCAACGATGATTCGCCCATGGCCGACCGATTGTTAGTGAACGAGTCTCTTGCGAAGGAAATTGATAGAGCACTTTCTACGTTAACCGATAGGGAAAA